>NZ_JBHULN010000025.1:0-109971 GCF_042684525.1 Spirosoma soli
GTCAGATCACGATGCGCTTTCCCAAGAAGATTCATGCCGTTACGGAAGCGGGTTTTCTGATTAAGCTTGTCTTGTTTCTGTTGGCCTATGCCCTCGAAACAAGCTTATGACATACAACTTAGATTAAGTAATAAATCAGGCTACGTTATGATGCTTTTCTTCACAGCAATAGATAAGTATACTCAGTTTCGGGAGTTTTCTTGCCAGCTCAATCTTATTGAGGATGGTTTTCAGGTGATAAGCTCTATTACATCTCAAGGAGACGTAATTATTAAAGCTCATGTTATTGATGGTGATGGGCACATGGATTTGCCAGTCGAAGTATTTGATGGAAGCTCGTTTATCGAGCCCATTCAACAATTAAGGGAGCAATGGCAGGAGGCTTTAGCGAATCCTGTTAAGCAACGTACTGATCATGAGCTTATATTGTTGACTCACCAGCGTATCCGCCAGCACAAGACCAGGATAGATAATTGTATCCTGACTATTGACAGGCTTGAAAGACTACTTGAGGAAACCAAAGAACGCATATCGCCCGGCGTTAGGAGGTTCAGACTTATTAGCCATTACCAACGAATCATTGCTAACTATCAGTACCAGCTAACTAAAGCACAGGCCTGTTGTGAGTCGACAATGACCCAGCTGAATCGGATAGCAGTATGATGAGCAACGCGACACATTCTTCCGATTACAACGTTTTATTAACTAAAAGACCACTGGGGAAGATATAAACGAAAAATAGACGCTTTAACGAGCGTCTATTTTTCGTTTATAGGTCAGTTCGGTTAACCGCTTCAGGTGAGCGGTTGAGAGAGTACCTATACTAAACCAGCGCTTGTTCTACGCTAGCTTTACCTTTTAAGACCGAACCATTAACCGAATCGGCCACTGATTTAACGGCGTTTTTGGCCGAGCTGAGCGCTTTGCCTGCTTTATAGCGATACAGCAACCGATCGTAGGCATTGGCGTTTCGGTACTGAGCCGCAATCACAAGGCCTGCTATAGCCACGGCTGCAATACCAATGCCCAGGGCTAATGCTGACGATTCTTTTTCTTCTTCGGCTTCATTCCGATCTTTCATCTGTGCCCGGGCGGCCTGGCTTACTACCGAGTCGGGAAGTACGCGGAAGGCGGCCGCCTGCATCTTGGTCGAAAACCCTGCGATGGCCTTATCTTTCCCTTTCATCAGGGCGTTGTAGCCTTCTTTGGCTACGTCGGCGGGGCTCATCGAGCGGGCCTGCTCCTGGGCTACCGTATTGCTGGCGCCGGCCTTGTTGAAGAAATCAGTATCGGTTGCGGGGGGCATCAACACCGTGATGGCGATGTTGGTGTCTTTGACCTCATTGCGCAGGGCTTCTGAGAACGAGTAGATAAATGATTTCGTCGCTCCATACACGGCCATCAACGGATTTGGCATAATGGAAGCAATCGAACCAAGCATCAAAATTTTACCTTCATTCCGCTGCACCATATCTTTCAGGAACAGCTTCGTCAGGTGAACGAGCGCTGTCAGGTTAACCTGAATTACGTTTAGCTCCTTCTGCAAATCGGTTTCAGTGGCAAACTTGCCATACTCGCCAAAACCAGCATTGTTGACCAACGTGTTAACCGTAACATTTTGCCGGGTTACTTCGTCATAAATTTCTTGAGGAGCCTGTGGGTCGGAAAGGTCTTTTTCAATCACAGTAATGGACGAGGTACCAAACTGCTGCTTGAATTTGTCGGCAATGTCCTGCAGCTTGTCTTCGCTGCGAGCTACCAATACGAGGTTGTAGCCATCTTTGGCAAACAATGTCGCTAACTCGCGACCAATACCGCTCGATGCTCCCGTGATAAGGGCAGTTTTTCCAACTTCTGTTGTCATAGTAGTTGAGTAAATTAATTGGGTTATCTTTCACTCAACCCATCGACGGCGAAGTTGTTTGTTAAAATAGGAATGAGTGGAGTAGCCGCAAACCCTGGCGGCTGTTCTTTACCTACTCCACTCTCTTCACTTATTTTACTACGACTTTCACGTCAATCTTGCGTAAGGTCGGTTTGGGAGCCCCCGACGTATCGCGCAGGCTCACCCCGCTACCCCGCCCGATGGCGTCAATGCGGAGGTAATCGATGCCCGACGACATCAATTGTTGCTTGATCTGATTGACGCGCTTGAACGACAAACTTTTGTTAGTAAGAGCCCCTTGCGCATCGTTGGCGTAGCCAATCAGTTGAACCTGTAATTGGGGATACGTTTTGAGTAACGTTGCCAATTCGCCCACAGCCGCCAGCGATCCAGGCGTCATTGAGAGCGACCCTGGCTGAAAGGTTACGCCCGTCAGAGGAAACACCCGACCTTTAGGTAAAGCGGCATTGCCAATGTAAGGGGCCATTACCTGAGTCAGATTACCCGGTGTGTTACTAGTCGGAAGGCCCGTGGTTGCGGTAGTTGCGCTTGGTACGGCCGAGGTGGATCTGGGGGGCGTTTTAGTGGTGCTATCCTTAGGAACTGCCAGTGAACGGGCAACCGTATCGGCTTGTACTGTATCGCCCTCAATCGTTGATATTTCGCTTACAGCCTCGCCGTTGTTGGCGTATTTCTGCGTGTTCTGGTAAACATAATACCCACCAATACCAATGGCTAACGCTAGCAGAGCACCTACCCCCCATTTCGCCAGTGAATTGTTGTCGTTATTCGAATCATCGACCGGGTCGTAGCTAACAGACGGGCGAGTGGTCGTAACTGTAGCGCGGGATGCCGTACTCGAGGTAGTGGCAACTGGGCGAATCGGTGATTCAACCGTGGTGCGTCGGGCGGGCGCAGCTATTCCCGCTACAACTTGCTGCAACCCCACTTTTTCGACCAGTCGGGGCATGAACTCCTCCGGAACCGCATTGACGAAGGCTTCCCGTTCGGAAAATAGCGATGCGGCTAACCCGTCGGCGTCTATTTTTTGCTCTTTGGCGCGTTTCCCTAATACGTGCAGCACAATCGTTGTTGTAAGGCCCAACAACGAAATGGCCGAAGAGTTACGGATACCAGCATAGCTCGAGATCATGCTGCCAATGGAGCTCTTCATGGCCGGCAGGAGGTGGCTGATCACATCGTTACCCTGCGTAATCAGTGTGTTCGTATGGGTTGGGTCGCGCAGCACGTTGGCCAGGTTTTCCGTCAGCGAACCGTCATAACGCCCTTTCTGGATATGGTTATAAAGCTGGTTAACACCAATTTCGGTGGTTGTTCGTTTCATCAACCCACCAATAATCGTGTAAATCAGTCCATCAACGGCTTTATTAGTTTTTTCGGTAGGTTCGTCAATGTAGGCAGCAATGCGCGACAGAACGTCCGAATTTAGTACTTCATGTATAGTGGCAAACAAATTCATATAGAATGGGCTCAATCAGGTAGCAGTGGGTGCTTTAGCTTACAACACAACCGGTCGGAATACCGACCAAAACAGCACGGGGGCACCCCGGAGGCATCTACCCCGGGGATAAAATTAGGTAAGGTTTATCAAACGTCACATAAGACTGAATGATAAAATTCCCATTTCTATCGCTTAGGTAATCGCTCGATGACTTCCTGGTACTCTGTTTCAACCGCTCGCAGTCGCTCCTGGCAGTATGTGATGAGTTCAGTCGCCAGCCTTATTTTGCCGGGAAGCTCGTCCAGAGTGACCTGTTCGTTTTCAATTTCATACACCAGCGTCGTTAGTTGATCGTACGCATCCTGGTAGGTCATTTTTTAAGTTGTGTAGTTATAAGGTTGTAAAGTAATACAGTTGTAGAGATTTAAGTTGTAGCTGGCAAAACAGTGAACTGGTGCATATAAACAACGCTATAACTTCATGACTCTACAACTCAACAACTTTAGTAGTAATGGTGCCGTCGTGCATTTGTATCTGAAGCGTTTCGCCCGATTGTATGTCGGTCGTTTGTGTCAGAATACGTCCGTTTCGAAGCAGTAATCCATATCCCCGGCGCAACACATTGGCTGGATCGAGGTGACGTAATGTTACGGCTTTTTCGGTCAGCTCAGTGTGGCGATCACGGAAATAGGTGTACGTCACAAACCGCAGCCGTTCGGTTTCCACGTCAATCTGCTCCCGAGCCGTTTGCAAGGCGTCGCGCGCTGCCACGCTTAATCGGTCACGGAGCTGAAGGCAACCCTCTTCAAACAACCGATTGTGGTCGATTAAAAACGCAGCCGCTTTGGTTGGCGTTTTCACACTTTCGTGGCAAAGCAGGTCGGTGATGCTGACGTTCCGCTCGTGACCGATACCTGCCAGAATAGGAATGGTAAAGCCCGCTACGGTATGCCCCATCAACAGGGTGTCGAATGAGCCAAAGTCGAGCTGCGAGCCACCACCCCGCACAATAACGACGGCATCGTAAGCTACTCCGCTAGAACGAATTCGTTCCAGCTGGCCGCAAATGGCTCGATCGGCTCCCTGCCCCTGTACCTGAGTTAAAAACTCATCCACAACGAAGTCATAGCTAAATGAATTCTGTTTCAGTTCGTGCCGAAAGTCACGCCAGCCATCGGAACCCGGCGAGGCAATGAGCGCCAGGCGTTGGATGACGGTTGGACGTGGGAGGAGTTGGTTCGCCGTAATGTACTGGCCAGCTTCTTGCCAGACCAGATCTGGGTAGTTTTGTACAAGCGCGTCCAGGACCGCCTGTCGCTCGCGTTCAATGTTGCCGAGCGTGTAGGACGGATCAATCTTCAGGATTTCCAGCCGAAGTCCATAGACCGGGCTGAACCCTACCGACACGAGCAGCAGCAGCTGAATATTGCGCGCAAACGCTACGCCCGTTGCCTGCTCAAAATCACGAATGGTATGGTAGTTTTTCCGCCAGATGCAGGCGTCTAATTTAGCCAAAGTTTCATGCCGTCCCGTTGGGCCGTTTTCCCGTTCCACCAGCGTTAGAAAACAGTAGCCGCGGTCAGGGTAGTTTTTTATGTCGCTGGTTTCGGCCACTACCCAAACGGCTTTCTGCCCAAAGGCATCGTCAATGACGGCTTCGAGTGTAAAGGCTAAATCGGAAAGACGAATGGGAGACATCGATAAAGAGTGAAAGAGTGAAAGAGCGGGCCGCCGAAGCGGTGAAAGTTTAGTAGCTGTTTTATTCGCTCTTTCACCGCTTTGGCGGTCCGCTCTTTCACTCATTAATTATAGCCCTTCAAATTGACGCAGGAACCGCACATCGTTTTCGGTGTACAGGCGCAGGTCGTTCACCACGTATTTCAGCTGGGTAATACGTTCGATGCCCATACCAAAGGCAAAGCCGGTATACGCTTCGGGATCGATACCGCAATTCGCAATCACCTGTGGGTCGACCATACCAGATCCGGCAATTTCAACCCAGCCCGAATGTTTACAGATGTTACAGCCAGTGCCCCCACAGATCTGGCAGGAGATGTCGATTTCTGCGCTGGGTTCGGTAAATGGAAAGTAAGACGGCCGAAACCGAATCTGCGTTCCTGGCTCAAACATCTCTTTAACGAAGTGGTACAGAGTATCTTTCAAATCTTTGAACCCAACGTTCCGGTCGATGTATATACCCTCAACCTGATGAAACATGCAGTGGGCCCGTGCTGATATGGTCTCGTTGCGATACACCCGGCCCGGCATAATTGATCGAATTGGCGGTTTCTGGTGTTCCATCAATCGAATCTGCACATTAGAGGTGTGCGTACGTAGCAGTACGTCTTCAGACGAGTTTTCGCCATTCTTCTCCACAAAGAACGTGTCCTGCATATCGCGGGCGGGGTGGTTGTCAGGGAAGTTGAGCGCCCCAAAGTTATACCAGTCGGACTCGATCTCGGGTCCATCGGCGACGTTGAAGCCGATCCGCTCAAATATCTGGATGATCCGCTGCCGAACTAGTGTCAGCGGATGCTGAGTACCCGTCATATTCGGCACGGTCGGAAGGGTCAGATCAACAGGCGGGGCATTGTTAGCCGCCGACCGCTGCTCATCAACCAACCCGCTGAATGACTCGAACCGCTCCTGAGCGAAATTCTTCAGGCCGTTCAGCTCCTGACCTACCGCTCTCCGATCTGCTTGCGGAATGGTTTTCAGGCCTTCAAATAACTCCGTAATAATGCCCTTACGGCTTATAAATCGTAACCGAAACTGTTCTAACTGCTCTTCAGACCGAACGTCGTATTGTTCAATTTCTTGATATATATCTTTTACCTTGTCCAGCATATGCTACGCTTTCTCTTTTCTAACTTAGGCAAAGGTACGTAAAACCTTGGAGAGCTTGGAAAAGGACTTGTCGTCGTACGAAAGGATTGTGGCCTTTTTTACCCAAAAGTGGGGAAAATTTAGACAGTGGGTTCAGCGAAAATGTGCAAAAAACATCGTTGAGTAAGCGGCAGAACCTGATTGATAAATAGATAGTTACATAATAAGTGCAACGGATATATGTACAAATGGGTAACTAGGTCTGATTCTTGCGAGTAAGTGGGCAAGAGAATGCGTTTAAAACAGCGGTCGCAGTAGGTAGATCGATAGTATAAGTTTCTGAATGTCAGCCTCGAACTCATTATAATCAATCATCACTCAAAACGACTATGAAAGCATTTGCTAACGACTCGATTTTCGATCCTATGTCTATGCCATTCCACAAAAGTGTGGAAAAAATTACCGATTCTACTTGTTTGCAAAAGCTGCTCATTCCGTTTTATGATCGCAAACGCACAGTCTCTGTTGATGAAATTGTACGATTAGAAGGTTCGGGAAATTATACAAATTTCTTTCTTAAAGACGGTACCAAAATGCTGGTATCCCGCACGCTGAAAGAGTACGAAACTTTACTCGACGGACAGGCCTTTGTTCGGGTTCATAAGTCCTGCATCGTTAATCTTGGGTTCGTGCGTAAGTTCTTTGTTAAAAAGGAAGGTGAGCTGGAATTGACAGATGGACAGCAGGTTAAGATTTCGCGTCGCCGGGCTCAAATGTTCATGGATCGTATTCGGGAGTTTCAGCCTGTAGCTCTTAGCTAGCTAAATCTAGTGAGGAAATTCCTTGGATTGCGTCAGGAGTAAGTATACGCCCCGCATACGTAAAACTACGTAAAAGGTTGAGTAAATCCACTCAAAGAGAGTTTATATTTAATGCATAACGGCTTGATTAACAATTGGTTGGCTTATAATGCTGACGTTTGTTGATCAGGCCGTTTTTTTGCCAGTAATACCAGTAGGGTAGTTTTGTTTCATCAATCAGATGCTAACACACTGAAACAAAACTATTTCTAACCATGGAAGCTCCTCTTTTCTCATCCCTACAACCCGTTGCCGTTGCTCCTCATTTTCCAGCTTCTTATCAGCGGGGTATGCAGCGTATTGCTTTGCCGTATTTGAACCGTACCATTTTCATCTCTGTGGATGACGTGTTATGCTTACAGGGCGAGGGTAACTATACGTTTCTCTATACACGTGATCGAAAGCGCTATCTGGTATCGAAGACACTCAAAGAATTTGAAAAAATGCTCGACGGGTCGATGTTTCTGCGTATCCATAAGTCATACATTGTTAACCTGGGTTACGTGCAGCAAAGCGTATTCAATAAGGAACGCCAGGTGCGGCTGGCCGACGGGCGTGAGGTTGCTATTTCGCGTCGTCGCATGAAAGATATATCAGTGCAACTTACTCAGTACTGGCAACGGTTGCTTAACTAGCTTGAGCTATCAAATATATTTAGTGGGTTAATTTGACAGACAACCGTTGCTACAAACTCGAGAGGGGGTGGATCGCAACGGTTTGTTTTTTAAAAGTTCATCCAATAAAAAAGGAGACAAGTAATTATTGTCTCCTTTTTATTCTCTATCAAGCAATGGGTCAGAACAATTGGTAGGCCAACGTGACCTGCCATGACCTAAAGCGCTGACTAAACCGGCCAGAATCTCCGTTTATCTGAGCCACTTCAGAAATGTTACCTTCGTAACGGACGTCGAGGCCAAATGAGCCAATATCCAGACCGCCACCTACCTGATACCCGTAATACGCCTTCGACCAGGCATCGTTGAGGGTACCATTCGTGTACTGACGTACCGCTTCGCCCAACCGCTGGTTATCATCAACGCGTAACGATACAACCGGGCCAGCCATTACCCGCAGAGGGCCTCCTTTGAGGCCAAGCAGAATTGGAATGTCGAAACTAGTGGTCTTAACCGTTACCTGCTGCGCCTGGCCATTGCGAACGACCTCAAACGAACCACTGCGGGTCGAATACAATAATTCGGGCTGTAAAAACAGATTCTTTCCAAAACGTGTGTAAATGCCAAACGACGTACCGGTTCGGCTGGCAAAACTGTCATTGATGCTATTGCGAAACGTTTGACCATCAATGTTCACATTAGGCGAGCCGTTGGGGTTAGCGTCGGCTGATATGAAATTTCCAAAGCTAAGCCGGGATAGGTTAACCCCTCCCTTGATACCAATTTGAAAACCGCCCTGAGCAAACGAGAGAGCGGGTAAAATAACAAACGACGCGAAAAGCAGGGTTCTTTTCATAATTTTTGTGTAAATGAACGTGACTTTTGATTAAACGCAAATCAGCGGGAACCGGTGTAAAAATCAACTTATTTCGAGGAAACGGCGTTCTTATAACGAACAGTTAACAGCCAGCAGCACCTTGATTTGATCGTTGGATGTTCGAAAAGCCTACAGGTTTAACGCTGTCATTTTTTTATTAACGGCTGTTCATTGTTAGTTGCTCACCGATTCATATGGCCAAGTTAAAAACTACCTATTTTTGTCAAAATTGCGGCCAGCAGTCGGCCAAATGGTTAGGCCGCTGCCCGTCTTGTGGCGAGTGGAATACCTACGTTGAAGAAGTTGTTCAGAAAGACGAACCCGAAAAAGGGGGGTGGCGGAGTCCATCAGCCGGACCCGGTGGGATAAAAGTAGCCGCCAAGCCCAAAGCTCTTCATGCGATCAACTACGAAGAGCAACCCCGCGTGCACACAACCGACGCTGAGTTAAATCGAGTGCTGGGGGGCGGCATTGTGCAAGGGTCATTGGTGCTTATCGGTGGCGAGCCCGGTATCGGTAAATCGACATTACTATTGCAAATCGCGCTCAGTTTAGCCGGTATGCGCGTCTTGTACGTATCAGGCGAAGAAAGCGAACAGCAGATCAAGATGCGGGCCGAGCGACTCGACGCACCCACCAGCGACTGCCATGTCATGACCGAAACGTCGACGCAGAACATTTTTCGGGTGGTTGAGCACTTCGAGCCAGAGATCTTAATCATCGACTCTATCCAGACCATGCAGTCGTCGTTGGTAGAGTCGGGCGCTGGTAGCGTTTCGCAGGTGCGGGAGTGTACCGCTGAGTTCATGAAATTCGCCAAAGAAAGTGGCGTACCCGTATTCATGATCGGGCATATCACTAAAGAAGGGTCACTGGCCGGCCCCAAAGTGCTGGAGCATATGGTCGATACGGTGTTGACCTTCGAGGGCGACCGGCATACAACATACCGGATTCTGCGCACAACCAAAAACCGGTTTGGTAGTACCGACGAGCTGGGCATCTACGAAATGTTGGGCTCGGGGCTTCGGCAAGTAACGAACCCTTCGGAAATCCTGATCTCGCAACGCGACGAGGCATTGAGTGGCGTAACAATCGGGTCAATGCTGGAAGGTAACCGACCCTTAATGATTGAAACGCAGGCTTTAGTGAGCGTGGCTACCTATGGTACGCCCCAGCGGAGTAGCACCGGTTTTGATGCCAAGCGGTTAAACATGCTACTGGCGGTGCTCGAAAAACGCGGTGGTTTCCGGTTAGGGCAGCAGGACGTATTCTTGAATATAGCCGGCGGGTTACGTGTCGAAGATCCGGCGATTGATCTGGCTGTATGCGCGGCCGTCGTGTCGAGCTACGAAGACATTGCGATTCCGCCATCGGTAGCCTTTGCGGCCGAAGTCGGGTTAGGGGGCGAAGTTCGGGCCGTCAGCCGAATTGAGTCGCGCATTGCTGAAGCCGAGAAGCTGGGCTTTAAGCAGATGTTTATTTCCAAATACAACATGAAAGGTCTGGATACGAAAGGATTCAAGATTAACATCAAACCTGTCTCGCGGTTAGACGAGGTGTTTCAGGGCGTACTTATGTAATTGATTGACTATGTGCGTCGTAACCCTATTGCCGCTTCCAGGGGGCTTTGTGCTTACCTCCAACCGTGACGAGCACATCAGCCGTCCGCGAGCTACCCAGCCCCAGACTTATCAAGTTAATCACCAACTAGTTATTTTCCCTAAAGATCCACAAGGTGGTGGGACGTGGCTGGCTACGTCCGGACCGACAACCGTGTGCCTGCTGAACGGTGCTTTTTTAGACCAACCCAATGAACTAGTATTTAAAGGCGGCCCCCGGAAAAGCCGGGGGCTGGTCGTGCTGGATTATTTTGGCTATGCAACTCCCCGGCAGTTTGCTGATCGATACGACTTTAGCAGCATTGAGCCGTTTACGTTATTGGTCGTTGAGAACATACCGGGTTCGTTGACAATTTACGAGCTGCGTTGGAATGGGCACCAGGTTTATCTCCGGCCTATATCAAATAATCAACCGCATATCTGGTCGTCAGTGACGCTTTACACCATGCCTACCGCCGAGCTACGGAAAAGTTGGCTCGCTGATTTTTTGCGTCAACATCCCAGCTATACGGCCGCTGAACTTTTCGCGTTTCACCAGTCAGCGGGCGATGGTAATCCCGACCATGATTTTGTTATGAATCGCGCCGATGGGCCTGCTGGTGGCGAACCAAACCCTCGAGATGGCGTTCGGACAGTAAGCATAACGCAGATAACGAACTCGAAAACAGAGTTAACAGTACGGTATCGCGATCTTATCTCAGGTGATGAAACAACGGTTTCTCCCTCACAGTGGCTGAATAGCCGGTAGGCCCATGGGCCGGTCAGCCGTTCGCAGCGAACCACCCAACTTAAGAATCGTAAGGAAGTGATGCGCTTCGTGGAGCAGAAAAAACTCCGTCCAGCCCAGGAGCGTCATTGGTCCATAAACCGGATGGAGTCCAATCCGCATGAGCTGTTCCTCGTGCATGATGCTGATAAATGCATTCAGGGCTGCCCGTTCTCCCCGCATCCGCTCCGTCAGCTCTTCAAACGACAACCGGGTCCAATCCGGAAATCCAGGGTCATCGTCGGCAACGTAACGACTGAATGTAGGGGCCTCATCGGCATTGATGTGCTGCATACGATCCAGGAAAACTTCCTGGTATCGACCCAGATGCGCTAGGTTTTCAAAAATAGACCACTTGTCATTTGAAAGTCTTTGGTAAATCTGCTCCTCCGAAAGGCCATACAGCAGGTGAGTAAGGGCGTCAGGCTGCCCCGCTAGTCGATTAAGAAGGGATTGTTTCATAGTCAAGCAATCAACGAATCAACCCCGCAACTTGTTAAGAACCATTTTACGTAACTCTAGTTAACTTACTGGTTAACTAAACCATCACTAAAAAAATACTTGCGTTATGAGTTACATCAAAGCTGGCGTCGATGCTTCTGGCAACGATGTTAATCTATTCTACCAGGATTGGGGTACGGGTAGCCCCGTTGTGTTGATACACGGCTGGCCGTTGAGCCACGAAATGTGGGATTATCAGATGACTGAGCTGCCGCAACATGGCCTACGGGTTATCGCCTATGACCGGCGGGGCTTCGGCAAATCGTCGAAGCCCTGGGACGGCTACGACTACGATACCTTGACCGCCGATTTGAAAGCTGTTCTGGATGCGCTTGATCTGCAAAACGTAACCCTCGTCGGCTTCTCGATGGGTGGGGGCGAAGTAGCCCGCTACATGAGCCGCTACGGTGGGGCGCGGGTAGCCCGCGTAGCGCTGGTAGGAGCTGTAACGCCTTATATGCTGAAAACGGACGACAATCCGGATGGAGTTGACCAAAGTGTGTTCGACGACATGTTGAGCAGTATGAAAAAAGACCGCGCTGACTTCCTCCAAACCTTTGCCAAGCAGTTCTACGGTGTCAACCTGGTGAGTCATCCGGTGAGTCAGGCGCATCTTGAAGGTGATTTTGTGCGGGCATACCTGGCATCGCCCAAAGCAACCATCGATTGCGCTACGTCTTTCTCTACAACCGATTTTCGCAATGATCTAACGCAGATCAATGTGCCGACGCTCATTATTCACGGGGATGCCGATAAGACGGTGCCCATTGAAGCGTCGGGCGAACGAACCGCCGATGCCTTGCCGAATGCACATTACATTGTGTATGATGGCGCTCCGCACGGGTTGTTCTACACCGAACGCGATCGGCTGAATCAAGACCTGATAGCCTTTGTGAAAGAAGGTATACCCGCTGGGCAATCGGCCGGTACGACGACGATTTATTAAATTTAATCTGTTATGAAACGGCCTGTTTTCTTTCTGAGAGCAGGCCGTTTTCTGTTTCAGTAAAGCTGACGATATGTTTTTACGTAGCTCGATGGAGTCTGACCAGTAATGTCTTTGAACTGTCGGTTAAAGTTCGATAACGTTCGGAACCCGCTTTCAAGACTGATCTGCGTAATGTTGAGTTTACCGCCCATGAGCAGTTTGCAGGCATGGCCAATACGTACTTCTGACACAAACTCGGAGAAGGTCTTGTTGGCCCGTGCCTTAAAGTAACGGCAGAAAGCCGGGGGCGTCATGCCTGCCAAATCAGCGACGGTGTCTAAGCTAAGATCGTCGGGGAAATGCTCTAGTACGTAATCGTGCACTTGTTGCATACGACGGTAGGCCGCCCCATCCGTTTCGGCTGGTTTTACCGTATTTGTATAACCGGGACTGGTCAAAAAACGGTAGTCAGTAGCGTGCGAAAGATCGTCCAGCAAGGTCAGTAAACGAAGCACACGGCCAAAACCCGCTGGTTGAGTAGTTAGATTCCGAAGGCTGGCTTCGGTCTGATTACGCGTGGTGCTATTCCATTCGAGACCACGCCGGGCATGATCTAACAGCTGGCGTAGCGACGCCATTTCCTGCTTAGTAAAGAACTCTCTTCCTAAGAAGTCTTCCGAAAAATAGACGACAATGCCCCGCGCTACTAAGGCGGTGGCACGGTCAGTCCGCTTGTCGAAATAAGCTTGGTCGCTACGCCAGAGATGCGGCAGGTTAGGGCCTAGGAAAACTAGATCTCCAGGGCCGAACGGCTTGATAGAATCCCCAATGAATCGTGTACCCGTTCCTTCTTCCACCAGGAATAACTGGTAGTGCGGATGGAAATGCCAGTTTGGGTCAAAATGAGGTTCAACCAGTTCTTTTACCGTAAACGAAGCTCCGACTGGCTCAAGGTCCTTACGAAGCGCTTGTTTCATAGCTAGTCTGTTTATTTTAACTGAAGAAACACTGTATTTTCTGATTTTATGCAAATATAGAGTCAATAATAGGCAAAAAACGCAGAGTAGACTGGGGCCGAATTAGATACATTTGTTTAATTATTTTTTGACTCGATATGAATAAGCTGGGAATGAACTTGTTTGCCTGGACAATGACAATGGATGAAGACTTGTCGGGGACGTTCTTGTTTCTGAAAGAAAGCGGCTTCGACTTTGTTGAAATACCCATCAATGAGTCCGGCGAAAGCCCAAACTACGTCCAAAAATGGCAGCGTATTGGTAACCAACTTCGCGAACTGGAGCTGGATGTGCAAGCCTGTACACTTTGTGGGCCGGAGCAAAGTCTGATCAGTGCTGACGAGCGCATTCGTCGCAACGCCATTGATTACCTGAAACGTGTAGTTGACTGCACAGCAGCCGCTGGTGCAACGATTCTGATGGGCCCGTTCTACGCCGGTTTTAAATTGTTCACCGGGCAGCCCGCCACCCAGCAGGAATGGGACTGGTCGGTGACGGGTATGCGCCAAGTAGCCGAACATGCTCAAAGGCAGGGCGTTGTGCTGGCGATGGAGTACTTGAATCGGTTTGAAACGTATCTGCTCACCTGCGCCGACGATCTGGCGCGGTACATTGACGAAGTAAACCACCCGAATTGCCGGGCCGCTTTTGATACGTTTCATGCCAACATTGAGGAGAAAAGTATCGCAGAAGCCCTACGAACCATCGCGCCCCACCTGGTGCATGTGCAGATCTCGGAGAACGACCGCTCAACGCCGGGAAAAGGCCACGTTAACTTCGATGAGGTGTTTAGTACCTTAAACGAGATAGGATATGAAGGCCCAATTGCCATTGAAGCCTTTGGCGTAAAGCCAGCAGCACTGGCATCTGCCGCCCATATTTTCCGGCCTATGTTCGACTCGCCGGAGCAACTGGCTGCCGATGGATTAGCATTTTTAAAGAGCGAACTAGTGAAAGAGCGAAAGAGTGCTTTTGCGTGACTCACTCGCTAATTTCGCTGTTGACCGCTCTTTCACTCATTCACTCTCTTACTCTTTATGAAACTTAACATTGCTATTGTTGGCCTTGGCTTTGGGGCCGAATTTATTCCAATCTACCAGCGGCATCCGCAGGCGAATATGTACGCAATTTGCCAACGTAATGTTCAAAAGCTCAATGAAATTGGTGATGCCTACGGCATTGCCACCCGATACAATAATTATGATGATGTGCTGGCCGACCCCGCTGTAGATGCCGTACATATCAACTCGCCAATTCCGAACCATGCCGAGCAAAGCCTGAAAGCCTTGCGGGCTGGTAAACACGTTGCCTGCACAGTGCCGATGGCTACAACGGTAGAGGAGTGCCTGGAGATTGTGAAAGCTTGTAAGGAGAGTGGCAAGAAGTACATGATGATGGAAACGGTGGTATACAGCCGTGAATTTCTGTTCGTTAAAGAATTATACGAAAAAGGGGAATTAGGTAAAGTTCAGTTCCTGAAGGCAAGTCACCAGCAGGATATGGATGGCTGGCCCGACTACTGGCCTGGTTTGCCGCCCATGCACTATGCCACGCACTGCGTTGGCCCGGTAGCGGGTCTATTGAAACTTCAGGCCGACTACGTATCTTGTTTCGGGTCGGGCACGATTCGGGAAGAGCTGGCCAAAATTCACAACTCACCGTTTGCTGTGGAGTCGGCACATATCAAGTTCAAGGACAGCGATCTATCGGCCTATGTGTATCGGTCGCTGTTCGACGTAGCGCGGCAGTACCGCGAGAGTTTTGAAGTCTATGGCGATAAGAAGTCGTTTGAATGGCAGTTGATTGAAGACGAGCAGCCCGTCATCCATACGGCCAAGAAGCCGGAGCCTGAAATTCCCGAGAAAGTGACGGTGCCCGATTACGCTCATTTGCTGCCAGAGCCAATCCAGCGCTTCACAACCAAGGGCGTGTACGATGCCGACGAGCAGCAGCATTTGTCGTTTACGCAGGGCGGTGGTCATGGCGGATCGCACCCGCACATGGTGCATGAGTTTGTTAGCGCGATTGTCGAAGACCGCGAGCCGTTTCCAAACGCAGCCCAGTCGGCCAATTGGACAAGCGTTGGTATTCTGGCCCACGAGTCGGCCCTGCGAGGTGGCGAGATTATGAAGTTGCCAGATTTTGCGAAGGCATGAATGAATCGCCCGTGATGTTACGGCTGGAAAAAACGGTGCCGGGTAACCCGCAAACCGGACATGTTCCAGCCGAACATTACATAATTGTTGAAAAGAAGTCAAACACCAATGTAGGCGCTATTCGGCTTCGTCTGAGCGATCAGGAGGACATTCTGTTCTATGCTGGGCATATCGGTTATAATATAGACGAAGCCTTTCGAGGCCAACATTACGCAGCTTATGCCTGCCTGGAATTGAAGTCAATTGCGATTGAGCATCGGTTTACGACGCTGTGGATCACCTGTGATCCTGATAACTGGCCTTCACGACGAACCTGTGAACGCGTCGGTGCGGAATTGGTCGAAATTGTTGATATACCAGAGTACATTGATATGTACCAGGACGGCGAACGACAAAAGTGTCGCTACCGATGGCAATTAATAGGAAGCAGTATATGAAACGACTACCCTTATGTTAATTAAGCAAATGAAAATAGTGTTGGCTGTGGCGCTTATCACGGCACTTACCCAATGCGCCCGTCGACCGTCAAATGGCACACGTGATTTGTCGGCCGAAGCTAATAAGTCCGGAGGTCTGCACCCACGCCGGACCGAAATCCTGTTTCTGGGCGATAACGGTCACCACAAACCCATCGAGCGGGTGCCTCAGCTGATGGCAGCATTAGGTAACAAAGGAATCAACATTACCTATACCGACAAGCTGGAAGACATTAACCCGGAGAATTTAGCCAAGTACGATGGGCTGCTGATCTACGCCAACTGGGACAGTATTCCTAAAGTGCAGGAAAAAGCCTTGCTTGATTACGTAGCGTCGGGGAAAGGGCTGATTCCAGTGCATTGCGCGTCATACTGCTTCCGCAATTCGCCCGAATACGTCGACAAAGTGGTGGGCGGGCAGTTTTGGCGGCACCGCATGGACACCATTCAAACGCGCTTCACGCAACCGAACAGTCCTCTTACGGCAGGATTGCCATCGTTCAAGGCCTACGACGAAACGTATCTGCACACGCATTTGCAGGCTGACAACAACGTATTGGCTGTGCGTCCAATTAAGCCCGACCAGGCGAAAGATAAGCCTAACGTAGCCGAGGAACCGTACACCTGGACGCGCCAATACGGTAAAGGTCGGGTGTTCTATACGGCGTATGGCCACGATGAACGCACCTGGAGCCAGCCCGGATTTCAGCAACTGCTGGAGCGCGGCATTTTATGGGCCGTCGGCGACAATGTTAAGAAGCTACATGATGCGCTGAACCCACAGCCGTTTGCCTATCAGGAAGCCAATCTTCCTAACTACGAAAAACGGCCCGGTGCACAGCTGCAACAGAAACCGCTCTCTCCCGAAGAATCCATGAAGCACATTCAGATTCCGGCTGGTTTCACGCTGGATCTGTTCGCCCATGAGCCAAACGTCATGCACCCGATTGCCCTGGCCTGGGATGAACGCGGACGACTGTATGCCCTCATTACGAAGGATTATCCAAACGAACGCAAACCCGAAGGAGGCTCTGATTACATCGTTATCTGCGAAGACACTGACAAGGACGGCAAAGCAGATAAGTTTACGAACTTCGCTGAGGGACTGAGTATTCCGACCGGAATGGCATTTGGCAATGGCGGTTTGTACGTATCACAGGCTCCACACATGCTGTTTTTGCAGGATACCAACGGTGATGATAAAGCCGATGTCAAAAAGATTGTTTTCACCGGATTCGGTACTTACGACACTCATGCCGGACCGAGCAACTTGCACTATGGCTTCGATAACTGGATCTGGGGCAGCGTTGGTTATGCTGGTTTTAAGGGTAAAGTAGGGGCCGATAGTGTAAAATTTAGCCAGGGTTTTTTCCGCTTTAAACCTGATGGTACTCAGCTTGAATACGTGACGAGCACGTCCAACAACACTTGGGGGATGGCCTTCAACGAAACGGGAGACGTTTTCGGTAGTACGGCCAATAACTCGCACGGCTGGTACATGGCTATTCCGAGCCGGTATTTTCATGGTGGAGCACACTTACGCGAGAACGGTAGTCGTAGTACCGATACTCACAAGGATATGAAACCCATTACGCCCCGCGTTCGTCAGGTTGACGTGTTCGGCGGATTTACGGCGGCAGCGGGGCATAATCTGTATACCGCCCGCGCCTTTCCGAAGAAATATTGGAACAAGGTCGCTTTCGTTTCGGAGCCGACCGGACACATTGTGCACCAGAACGTGATGCAGAAGCAAGGTACCGACTACGAAGACGCTGAAGGGTTCAATTTAATGGCGGGCGCCGATGAGTGGTTTGCGCCCGTATTTGCTGAGGTTGGCCCGGATGGCGCCGTGTGGGTGGTTGACTGGTACAGCTTTATTATCCAGCACAATCCGACGCCTAAAGGTGCTAGCAATGGGTCGGGTAATGCCTACGAAACCCCACTGCGCGATTTCACCCACGGCCGCATTTATCGCGTCGGCTACGGTAAAGCACCGGCTTATACACCCATGGCGCTGAGCAAAGATCGCCCGGCTGAATTGGTAGCCGCGTTGAAAAACACAAACATGTTCTGGCGGACAACGGCCCAACGGCTTTTAATCGAACGTAACAACAAGGACGTGGTGCCCCAACTGATTGAACTAGTGAAAGATCAGTCGGTAGACGAAATCGGTATCAATCCGGCCGCTATACACGCTCTGTGGACGTTGAAAGGCTTAGGAGCGTTGGATGGTTCAGATCAGTCAGTAACGACAGCGGCACTCAAGCATACTTGCGCTGGTGTTCGTAAAACGGCCGTACAGGTGATGCCCCGCAACCAGGAATCGGCCAATGCGTTATTACAAGCGGATGTACTAAACGATAAGGAGCCGTTGGTGGTGCTAAACGCCCTCTTGGCATTCTCCGAAATGCCTCAAACGGCACCCATTCAGAAAGCAATCTTGGCGCGTCTCGATAAAGCCAATGAAGTCGATGATCGCTGGATGCCCGATGCGTTTGCCGCCGTGTTGAACAACAACAATGGCCAGCTCATGAAGGCCTACCTGAAGCAGGTATCTGCCAATGCGCCAACCCGTTCAACGGTAACTCCTTCGTCGCCGGATGCACCACAACGATCTAGTCAGTCTGGAATGAAGCAGAGCGGAGGCCCCAGCGCCCCGGATGTTGTACACGATCATACCAAGATGCATCCGGGTAGCGAGAACGCACCGGATCTGGTCATAGCTGCCATCCGCACCACGCCCGAGTCGCCCGCGGTTCGGGAGCGAGCACAAGTGTTCGTCGACGTAAAGAACCAGGGGGGAATAGCTATTCCGGCTGGTACGCCCATCCCATTATCCATCCGAATTGAAGGGCCAACTGGCGTAGCCGATGCTGCCAAGATTGACTACGTGAGCGTTGTTCATAACACGGGTATCAAACCCGGCGAAACGGTAACCATTAGCAAAGGCAACAATGGTCCCTGGAGTACTGACTTCATGATGCAGTTCGACCGCGCTGGGAAGTACGCCATCACCGTAATGCTCGACCGGGATAACACGATTGCAGAAGGTAACGAACAGAACAACAACGTCACACACACGCTTACGTATCGTGCTCCGCAAAGCTTAAGTGCTTATGTACTGGAACGAGCAACGCGCAGCTACGCATCTACGGCACCTGTCGACTCTGTTGTTATGTTGCTTCGGCAAGCCCAGAAGCTCGATGTTGCTCAGAGTGAGGCCATAGTCAAAGGCGTATCGGAAGGCTGGAACCTGAAGCAAAAGGCAAATGTGAACGAGGCCGACAAAACTTTTCTGGCCAGCTTGACCAGCTCAGTTTCGTCTGATAACCGCGAACGTTTAAATCGCCTTTACGAAGCCTGGGGCATCAACAAAGCCGAACCTGTTGATCCTAACGTCGAGGTTGTACGTCTGAAAACGGTGCGGGAAGAAATGCGGTACGATAAGAAGACATTCACCGTTACGGCGGGTAAGCAAGTTGAACTCGTGCTGGAGAATCCGGACGCTATGCAACATAACATAGTGATTGGTAAGCCAAAAAGCATGGACATCATCGGCGCGGCTGCCGATAAGATGATTACGGCCAAAGACGGTGCCGACAAAAGCTACGTACCGAGTATTCCGCAGATCATTGCCGCTTCGCCCCTGGTCAATCCGGATCAGACATATCGGCTGAAGTTTACAGCGCCCGCCCAACCCGGCGACTACCCGTTCGTCTGTACCTTCCCTGGTCACTGGCGCATCATGAACGGAATCATGAAGGTAGTAAGCAGTCCGCAGGCAACCCTCAGCAAATAAGGTGGTTAACAGCTTGCTGGTAAACAGAAGCGTCGTCGGTAAACATCTTTTAGGATGGACCGACGACGCTTTTATTTTGAACGTGTTTAGGTTAAGATGAATGGGGTATTTAAGCGGCCTCTCGAATGGATACGTTATCTGTGCGGGAGGGAAGTAAGGCTTTGTTGGGCACCCAAATCATAAATTCGCTGCCTTCCCCAGGCTGGCTCTTCACATCTATTCTCCAGTTATGCGCATGAATAATGCGCTGAACGTAGCTTAACCCTAAGCCGAACCCTTTTACGCTGGGTTGATTGTTATCGTGAACCCGGAAGAAAGGCTGAAAAATCTGGTTGATGAACTGCGGAGGAATGCCTACACCCCGGTCGCATACGGCAATCAACAGGCCATTGGCGTTTATTTCGGTATGTAACGTGATTTCGGGCTGGTTAGTACTGTATTTTACTGCATTGTCAACCAGGTTATGTAATACGTTGGTCAGGTGTAATCGGTCGGCCAAAAGCTGCAAATCGGTCCCTAGCAGGCATAAACGTAGGTAATCGCCATGCCGTTCGGCCACAGAGCGTAAGAGTTGGTGCAATTGAACGGGCTCGGGATTTAACGTCAACGTATTGCGGTCGGCCCGAGCCAGGGTGAGCATGGTTTCGACCTGGTGCTGGAGCCGTTCGGTCTCTTCCCGGATGATACGGATGTATTTATCCGTACGTTCCGGTTGGTTCCGCGCGATGGGTGAATCGAGAATGTCAGCGGCCATCCGAATGGCGGTTATCGGCGTCTGAAATTCATGCACTAATGAATGCAACACTTCGGTTTGCACCATAGAACGTTGCCGACGGTGAAGTAACCGCCACAAAGCATAACCCAGCAATACCTGAGAAGCTAACGCCATCAGGAAGAGAGCCAGCCAGCGTAAGCTTGGTGGCACTATAAGCACGCCTTCTGACAATACAGACCAATTCCAGTAGATCAGCCCGCCTGTGAGTGTAGAAAGTAAAAGCGCTACAGTAAGGAATGGGAAAGTAGAACGTTGGGTCATAAAGTCAAGTTGGTAAAAAGAGTCAAGTTCATTATATACGGTAGGTTTTACTAAAAAGATGTTTACTATCTACTCAGTTAGTGGACTAAATATTTATGTAAATGTCAGAAAAAAATCGTTACATCTGCAACAGTTAGTAACAAAAAAAGCCCGCCTAAGGCGGGCTCATAAAAGTAGTATACTTAATTTGCAGATTTACAACGTATCTGGCTGAGTGTCACTGCTGGCTGGGGTACTCGTTGTGGGGGCAGCTGGCCGTGGTGCCTTAGGCTTGGGGGCTGCAACGGGCTTAGCAGGCGTCGCTTTAGGGCGAGCTGTCGTAGCGCGGGGAGCTAATGTAGTAGGCTCAGAAGCTGTAATGGCACCAGCTTCGCTTGCTTTTAGGTTAGCCTTGCGTTTAGCATTCTTTTCGCTCTTCGACGCGTTCTTCTTCGCTTTAGCTTCGTCCTTCTTAGACTTTTTCGCCTGCTTCTCGGCTAGCTTGGCTGGTTTACTTTTCTGCTTTTCATCTTTGTCCATCAATTTGGCCAGTTTCTTCGCCAGCTTCTCGGCTGACTTCTCGATGGACTTTTTCATTTTTTTCGAGGCCTCGCCAGCTTCGCTTAGCTTGGCTTCAATTGAACTCACTATGTCTGTGGCCAGTGATTTCTGCTTTGTTTTTTTTGTCTTATTTGCCATTGGTTTGAAAGAAAAAATTTACAAATAAATACGCTTTTTCTGTGACAATCAAAAATCCAATGTTAAGTTTTTATTACTTTTTGGAAGAAGTCCCAGCAGACAATGCCGGCTGTCACCGCGATATTTAATGAATGCTTAGTGCCAAACTGAGGAATTTCGAGGACCAGGTCTGCCAAACTGATGAGTTCATCCCGTACGCCGGTCACCTCGTTACCCAACACGAATGCATAGGGTTTGTTCAGGACAGGGGCAAAATCGCTTAGTGATACACTGCCATCAGCCTGTTCTACAGCGGCTACGATCCACCCATTTTTTTGTAAATCTTTCACCAGCGACACTAGGTCAGGTATGTGCTCCCAAGTGACAGATTCAGTAGCACCAAGGGCTGTTTTCGTAATGTCGCGGTGGGGAGGAGTACCGGTAATACCACCAAGATACAGTTTCTCTGCCCGGAAAGCGTCAGCCGTTCGAAACACAGATCCTACGTTATTCAGGCTACGTATATCGTCCAGAATCAGACAATAGGGAAACTTAGGAGCATCTTTAAAATCGGAGACAGATAGACGGTTTAGTTCGTCGAGGGAAAGTTTTCGAACAGGCATCGCGTGGGGTGACCAGATAATTTTTACGCAAAAGTAAGCGGTTACCAACAGAAGATACGTTAATCTGGGCAGGATTCAGTAGGCGTTTAGTGATGCAGATAATGGCTAATCTACTGAAGGTATGTGACTTGATAGCCAAAAATAGATTGTAGTAAGCACGCTTCTGGCCTTATAATTGTCTATCTGCCAGGTATGGCATCTGGCAGTGAATGCGCCTGCTACGTGAATTATTAGTAACGGACTATGGACATTTTGGAAACGATTCGCAGAGTTATTGCTTCTCGCTCGTTCCAACACGAAGAGGAGGTTATAGACCCTTGTTTCTGGCGAGTCGATATGCACTCTCATTTATTACCGGGCGTCGACGATGGCGTTAGTAATCTGGAGCAGACGGTTGCGTGTTTAAAGCAGCTGGCCTCCTGGGGCATCCGCAAAGTAATTACAACGCCCCACGTCAGTGGCGATTGGTACCCCAATGAATCGACTCAGTTGAAGGCCAGTCAGGCGATGTTGCAGGCATTAGCCAATGAGAATGGTCTTGATTTACAGGTTGAAGTGGCGGCAGAGTATCTCCTTGATGAGTTTTTCCCGGAATTGCTGAATACTGATGCCTTGTTGACCTTTGGCCCGGCGCGTTACGTGCTGGTTGAACTTGGCTGGGCCGCTGCTCCGTTATATCTGGACGATCTGCTATTTCGCCTACGCGCAAAAGGCTATACGCCTATACTGGCTCACCCTGAGCGATATACGTATTATCATGATAACCCCTCAGCGCTGGCGCATTTGCACGAGAACGGCTATCTGTTTCAACTCAATTGGGGATCGCTAACGGGACGTTATGGAGAACGTGTGCAGGCTCAGGCCCGCTTTTTACTAAAGAAAGGATGGGTCGATTTTTTGGGAAGCGATTTGCATCGCCCTACCGATCTGAAAGCGTTGGCAACCTTATTTAAAATGCCCGAATATGAGCAGTTAAAAAGTCAGCCGCTTCTGAACGAATCTCTGTGCTAATCAAAAATTCGCTCTTAAACTGTTTGCCTGAGGGTATCCCGTAACAACTGACGAATGTCGTGTAAGGCATCGCGGATGTCAATAAGCAGGGCCTGATCGCTGTCTATTGGCTGTTGGCCAGTTCGGGCATTAATGAGTTTTTGCCGTTGCTCGAGAATCTGTGTACGAAAGTTTTGCGCATCAATGATACCGATTAACTCCATGTTGTGCGCCTGATTGGGGCTTTGGCCAGCCGTTTCAAACTTCAGGATGCACAGATCAAAGTAACGTAATAGTGGTCCTGCCACAAACGTAACATCCTGAATGTTTTCGAGCGGAATGGTCTTCTCGACCTGCACAATGATGCCTTTTTGAAAGCGTAACGAACGTTCCGTCAACTCACAATCGAGTTTGTGAAAATAATGTCGGCTCCACCACTGCCCAACGCCCAGTAACCAGAACGGAAGTAATACGATACCAAACACGGTCGCCACCAGAATAGCCGCTGTATACAGCAGCAGATACGTTCTGATGATCGGGTTAAACTGAGCTTTAAACGGGAGAGAAGGTTCGGAATGAGTCATCACAAGCAGAGAATTTAGGGATGAGGCCAGGCTTAGATACAGGGCAAAAAATAGCCACTTTCTCGGTAAAATTTGGTATTTTTGTTTAAAATAATAGCCTCCGATTAGTGAAACCAGCCACTGCAGTAAAGCCTCAGAAGAAGACTAACGAAACGCCCCTCAACCGCCAATATAATCAGATTAAAGCGAAGTACCCCGGCGCGTTGCTGCTCTTTCGCGTTGGCGATTTTTACGAAACCTTCGGCGAAGATGCGGTTAAGGCCAGTAAAATACTGGGCATTACGCTGACCAAACGTAACAACGGCGGGTCGAATGAAGAACTCGCCGGTTTTCCGCATCACTCGTTGGATACGCACTTACCCAAACTCGTTCGGGCGGGCGAACGTGTCGCCATTTGCGATCAGTTAGAAGATCCGGCTGTGGCCAAGGGTATTGTCCGGCGGGGCGTTACCGAGCTGGTGACACCCGGCGTTTCGTTTAACGATAATGTGCTTGACACCCGACGCAACAACTACCTCGCGGCTGTGCATTTTGGCAAAGGCTCAGATGAATTTGGCGTCTCGTTTCTGGACATTTCAACCGGTGAGTTTTTAGCATCGCAGGGAAATGCGGCTTATGTTGATAAACTACTGCAAAGTTTCAACCCGTCGGAGGTGCTGTACTGCAAGCGCAATCGGCAGGAGTTCGGCGCGTTGTTTGGCGATAAATTTCATACCTACACGCTCGAAGACTGGGCGTTTACGTATGACTTTGGCTACAACTTTCTGAAGCAGCATTTTCAGACTACGTCGCTCAAAGGGTTTGGTATTGAAGGCTTGCCCGATGGCATCATTGCCGCTGGAGTAATCCTGCATTACCTGAACGAGACGGAGCACAAAGACCTTCAGCACATAACGCGGGTAACGCGACTTGAAGAAGACCGGTATGTATGGCTTGACCGCTTTACGATCCGTAACCTTGAATTGACGGCCGCGCAGCAGGAAGGTGGCGTCCCCTTGATTCAGATTCTGGATCAAACCGTTACGCCGATGGGGGCCCGCTTACTACGCAAATGGTTAAGCCTGCCGCTTAAGGAAAAAGCCTTGATCGACGAGCGTCTGAACATGGTCGAATTGCTGGTAGACGACATTGATCTGGCCGATACCATGGTCAATCACCTCCGGCAAATCGGTGATCTCGAACGACTGGTATCAAAAGTAGCCGTTCGGCGCATCAACCCGCGCGAGTTGCTGCAACTCAAACGGTCGCTCCAGCACGTGCTGCCGATTAAAGAGATGCTAATTACAGCTTTGGCACAGAACGAAGCGCCGTCGCTGAAGAAATACGCCGACCAGCTTAACCCGGTGGCGTTTCTGCTCGACCGTATTGAAGCCGAACTGCGCGAAGACCCGCCGACGCTCTCGAACCAGGGCGGCATGATTAAACCGGGGATCAATCCTGAGCTGGACGAACTAACTTCTATTGCCTATTCGGGTAAGGACTACCTGCTTCAGTTGCAGGAACGCGAAGTGCAACGGACGGGCATAAGTTCGCTTAAAGTGGCCTACAATAAAGTTTTCGGCTACTATCTTGAAGTGACACATGCCCATAAGAATCGCGTGCCCGAGGACTGGATTCGGAAGCAGACCCTCGTGAACGCCGAACGCTACATCACGCCAGAACTCAAAGAATACGAAGAAAAAATCCTGAACGCCGAGGAACAGATTTTCCAGATCGAAGCCCGGATGTTCAACGATATGGTCATTGCCGCTGGTGAATACGTCGGAGCTATTCAGCAGAACGCTCGCGTCTTATCCGTGCTGGATGTCCTGGCGTCGTTTGCCCGTGTGGCGGTGAAGAACAAATACGTTCGACCACAGATCAACGAAAGCAAGGTGCTGAACATTAAGGACGGCCGCCACCCCGTAATTGAGCAACAGTTGCCACCGGGGGAGCCGTACATCCCGAACGATATCTATCTGGACGACGAAACGCAACAGATTATCATCATTACCGGGCCAAACATGGCTGGTAAATCAGCGTTGTTGCGCCAAACGGCCTTAATTGTGCTCATGGCACAGTCGGGTAGTTTTGTACCGGCATCATCGGCGGAAGTTGGCCTGGTCGACAAGATCTTTACGCGGGTAGGGGCGTCGGATAACCTCTCGCGGGGCGAAAGTACGTTCATGGTCGAGATGACCGAAACCGCCAGCATCCTGAACAACCTCAGCGAACGGAGTCTTGTCTTGATGGATGAAATCGGGCGGGGAACGAGCACTTACGACGGTGTGTCGATTGCCTGGTCGATTACGGAATATCTGCACAACAAAACGGATTGCCGCCCCAAGACGCTGTTTGCCACGCACTACCACGAATTGAATGATTTGGCAACCGACAACCCCCGGATCAAAAATTTTAACGTGGCGGTGAAGGAAATGGGCAACAAGGTCATTTTCCTGCGGAAGTTGAAAGAAGGTGGTTCGGAGCATAGTTTCGGTATTCACGTCGCACAAATGGCCGGGATGCCCGCTCAGATCGTTACGCGGGCTGGTGAAATCTTAAAGCAGTTAGAGTCATCGCACGGAAGAGAAGCCAACCGCGAGAAGATTCGGGAAGCAGCACCGGCCCAGCCTGAGCTGGCGCTGAAGATCTTTGAAGCGGGTGATCCTAAAGCCGAAATGATCAAAGACAAACTCCGCGCCATTGATGTAAATCGCCTGACGCCAATTGAAGCGTTGCTGAAGTTGAATGAGTTGCTGAAGTTGGCGGAGTGATCATGAAGAAGTTGTCAAAATGGCAACTTCTGGCGTTATTGCAATGTCTTCTATGCGGATTATTGCTAAGCGTACTTTACGGGAATTTTGGGAGGAACATCCAGATGCTGAGCAACCTCTGCTGGACTGGTACGATGTAGCTGTGCTGCAGGACTGGCGTTCGCCTAACGACGTGAAGCAAACATATGGCAGCGCCAGCATCATAGAATCTAATCGGGTTATTTTTAACATCAAGGGCAATGATTATCGCTTGATTACGCATATAGATTACCTGTTTGGAATGGTATTTATTCTTTGGATAGGTACGCATAAACAGTATGATAAGGTGAATGCCCGAACCATTGAATTTAAACGAAAATGATTAAAGTAATTCGTACCGAAGCGCAGTATGATGATGCTCTTGAACGAGTTTACGAACTGCTGCAATTGCATCCAGCACTTAATACACCTGAAGGCGATGAATTGGATTTACTGGTTACGCTTGTAGAAGCGTACGAAGCTGTACACTATCCAATGACAGCATCGGACCCAGTCAGATACCTTAAGAACAAAATGCAACAACTAGGCCTACATCAGTCAGATCTGGTGCCTTTCATTGGAGATAAGACTCAAGTATCAAAGGTGTTAAATCATAAACGAGATTTAACGCTGCCTATGATTAAGCGCTTAAGTAAGGGTTTGAATATTCCAATACAACGTTTGGTAGGTGTATAAGCCTTTTCGGCAACGGCCTGCTCTAGAAGATGTGCCACATTTACGACCGTTCGAGTAGACGAAGAGCGGGTGTGGTTTGGACTGAGTGATGGACGTGAAATTAGTATTCCATTGACTTGGTCGGAACGACTCCAACATGCATCATTAACACAACGACAAAACTATACGTTAAGCGCATTCAATGTCTTCTGGGATGATAGTGGCGACATAATTGGCGTTGAGAATGTGCTTTATGGAAACAAGTTGTATTTGTAAGCACAGCCTTACTTTGTGAAACGAATAAGTAAACAACAAATAATGGAATTGAACGTATTAACCGCCCCGCTGACAGCACAGGAAATTGAGTGGCGGGTGCAGAGCCAGACCAAAGACGGTCAGAAAATTATTGTCGTGCCCTATATCACCAACCGCTGTGTCATGCAGCGCTTCGACGAACAGTTCGGTTGGGCAGGCTGGCAGAATGAAATCAAGGAAATCGAAGGAGGTTTCTTGTGCACAATCACAGCCGTACTGCCAGGGGGCGAAATTGTCAGGAAAACGGATGGAGCCAGCCGCACCGGTATTGAGCCCGTAAAAGGTGGTATCAGCGACGCTATGAAGCGGTGTGCTGTGCAATTCGGCCTGGGACGGGCGCTTTACGACTTTCCTAAGGTGTTCGTAGAAACAACCGACAAATACATCCCCAACTGGGCGACACCCTTGCTGGATAAAATGGTCGACAAGATTAACGGCGGAGGGACGGTACGTGATGTGGTCGTGCTGAAGCCTGAACATGCCAAGACTAAGACATCTACCTAGAAATCTGGCTACTATTAAACAACACGAAAAGGGCTCTGCTAGAAAGCGGAGCCCTTTTCGGCGTTAGTCAGTTTACTTTTTACTACCACTCACTGCCGCAGGTAATGACATACTCATTCCTTGAGATAAGGCCAGCAATTTGTCGCTGAGTGTGTTAATCGCTTTTTTGTACCGGGCTTCGAGGTCGGGCAAATTGGCGGTAGATTTCAGCGAGGCTTCGTAAAGCAGGCCGGGCAACATCCAGGATGCGTAACCGCTGTTCGGGTCTGATGATGCGTAAAGTGACCGGTACCATGACCCAAACGCATTGCCCTTAGGATCAATGAATGCCCGTTCCAGTAAACGCAGTTCCTTATTTAACTCCACCAGTTTATCCGTACGGCCAGTTTGCAGATAAGCCTGACGAGCCGTTTCGCAGGCGTCAGCGTTCTTTTTCAGATCAGCGACGGCATTGAGTAGCGGCTGGATTGAATATGTTGGGGCATAGGATTGTATCGCTTTTTCGGCCGCTTTCAGGTGAACCGCTAGGTCAGCTGGGTAACGGGCAACGTCGTAAGGGACTAAGTCAGCGTTGGCCAGCCGAAGCGTCATTGTGCCTACGACCTGCTCCATCATAGGCCCCATTTTATAAGTCGGATCGGCAAACTTATCGTAGAAATAAAGGTCGTCGTATTGAGAATGGTACAGCGTTGGGCCTTCCATGCCAGCACTCAGCGACGGGATGCCAACGTGCATATACGGCCCGATATGGTCGGAGCCACCGCCAAGATTACCAATCGTAGGCTCTCCCGCAGCAACAGCCGGCGCTGAAGAGCCCGTCACGCGGGTCGGATTGCCTGCTGCGGTGTGGCTCATCCAGTGCTGATACACCGTTTTGTTTGAGTCCGGATACTGCACGGCCTGAGTGGCTTCAATAATCAGCCTCTTCATGGATGGCGAAGCCGATGCCCCAAATATCCGCCCCGAGACGGCGGCATCGTAGTTCATGTAGGCTACGGCTTTCTGCGTTAGTTCGTCACGAAACTGTTCTGACCACTCGGCAGAGCCAATTACCCCTGGCTCTTCGGCATCCCAGTGGCATACTTTAATCGTGCGCCGTGGTTTCTGACCCGCTTTGGCTAGTTTGCCCAGTGACTCCGTCATGCTCAATAACATGGCCGTTCCTGAGTTGGGGTCGGTAGCCCCGTACGACCAGGCATCGTAATGACACCCGGCAATAATCCATTCGTCCGGAAACTCACTGCCGGTTAGTGTGCCGACCACCTGATAAATGCGTTGAATTGCTTTTTCCTGCTTCACCATCAAGCGTACTTTTAGAGCTGATCCTCCTTCTAGTCGATATGTGAAGGGTAAACCGCCCTGCCAACCCGCTGGTACGGACTTCACACCCGTCATGCGTTTTAATATATCAACCGCTGAGCCATAGGGCAGGGGCGTAACTGGAATTTTGTGCAGCGCTACGTCTTTTTCCGCCAGCCGTTTCGGAGTATTTTTAGCATCCAGCGGTAAGGCTGCCTCGCCCGGTGTGAGCGGATCACCGGTGTAGGGCGTCGTGAGCAACGACCCACGCTGAATGATACTCTCACTATAGTACGGTCCTTCGGGAAAGGTGAAGCCGCGCATATAACCCGAGTCGGCCGGGTCGGTGAATATGATGACACCGACGGCACCGGCCGCCTGGGCAAACTGGGCTTTGTATCCCCGAAAATTACCACCGTAGCGAGCCAGCACAATCTTACCGGCCACTGAAATGCCCATTGCCTTCAGTTGCTCAAAATCTTCTTTTCGGCCGTAATTGGCGTATACGACCTCCGCCGTCACATCACCAGAACCCGACCAGGCGTTGTAGCCCGGCGTAAGACGCGGGTCGCTGCTGTATTTGTCTTCTTTGAAAATGAATTCCCGAATGTTGAGCGGCTGCCGGATTGGCTCAACCAGCTCAACGGCAATCTCACCCGGTCCTTTGGGGAGGAGTACGTCATGCGGGTAAATGTCAACCTGCCAGCCCGCTTTACGCATCGTCTCGGCGATATAATCGCGAACGCGCTCGTTCTCGGGCGTTCCCGTAATGTGTGGCACGCTGCTTAACTTTTCGAGGTGCTGTTTGAAAGCGGCCGACGATTGTTTTGTCTTAAACTCCGTTTCAAGTTTAAGCTGGTTCGCTTGCCGGGCGGGTGTGAAACCGGTTAGTGTCTGAGCGGTAAGGGAGGAAGTCAATAGCGCCAGGCAACAAAAGAGGGGGATACGTACGGAGCTGTTCGTCATAAAGTTCAGGTTATATGCCTACTAAATGTCAGCAATTCGTGCGTAAAAGCCTAACTGAGAGGAGTATAAATAAAAAAGAAGACCCAGCCAGCCGGGTCTTCTTTTTTATGTTCAATAAAGTCTTCTTATTGTTTAGCTGCTCCTTGTTTAGGCATTTCGAAAATGGCCGGGTCTATTTTACCATTGAATACAACATTTGAAACGGTCAACGTAATCGGGCCGGGCATAGCCGGGCTACTGATTTCAACTGTTGACGGAAGTTGCAAACCTTGAGTATCTTTATAATTCGCGTATCGGGTAGAAATCTCTCCTGACTGCCCCTGCATACTGACAGTGGCTTTAGCGCCTGCCAACTGATACGTAGCTGCATCAACGAAGTAGTTGATGACACCCTCGGGGCGGGTCACTTTCAGATTGAAAACATCTTTGTCATTGAGTTTTTCTTTACCTACCAGCTCAACGGGATATTTCTTGGATTTTGCCGTAGCCAGCTCAGTACCAATTACATACGCGTTTCCTTTCTGCTGTTTTACCTGGTCTTCGGGCAAGGCCTGTGCCCCAGACCCACCGGCCATGGGGTTGATTGACCAGCCTTTGTCGCCGTCGACTACGTTGGTAATCTGCTGACCCATTGCTGAAATATCCGTACGGGCCGACTGGCCAACCACAACAGATGATTTTCCCGTCATGTCCATGCCCATAATGCTCATATTCTGGTCGTACTGAACCGTTTTGATGGCATCAATTTTATCGGCGCCACCGATGGCGGCAATGTTCTTGTCGAGGATATCGTTTGCCGTCTGAGCAAACGTAAAGGCCGGAATTGCCAACAAGGCAACAAGATTGATGAGTTGTTTTTTCATGGAAAAGTTAGTCAGAAACTAGATCAAAGATAATGAATTGGTCCGGTAAACTCGTGTAAGGTTCGGCATAAAAGCTGAATCAGTAGTATAAACTCTACACGATCGGTAAGCTTTACACATTTGTCGGCTTGCAAGCCTGACAAGCGTTTTATACCTTCATCCACTCAAATCTTAATATTCCCACTCTACGATGTTGACTACCACTCGTGTCAAACTTTCCGCCATGATGTTCCTGCAATTCTTTGTGTGGGGCGCGTGGTACGGACAGATGAGTAAATACTTGCTAACCCAGCTTAATGCCACTGGCGATCAGGTCGGTAATGCCTACGCGGCATTCTCCCTGGCCATGATCATTGCGCCGTTCTTCGTTGGCATGATTGCCGATCGTTATTTTGCCGCTCAGAAAGTGCTGGGTGTACTAAATTTGCTCGGCGCAGGAGTGCTTTATCTAATTACGCAGAACACCGACCCTGATAACTTTTTTTATCTGATTCTCGGGTACTGCATTACGTTCGCGCCAACGCTGGCGCTGACCACCTCAATCGCCATGCAGCAAATGAACAGTCCCGAAAAAGAGTTTCCGGCTATTCGGGTGTTGGGCACGGTAGCGTGGATCATAGTGACGAACATCGTCGGTTACTATGGCTTCGGTGATAAGGTAACGATTTTCCAGTTATCGATGTATTCAGCGATTGTGTTAGGCATTTTTGCTTTCTTTTTGCCCGATACGCCACCCAAAGCCACCACATCTACATCATTCTCGCAGATTTTGGGGCTCGATGCCTTCAAACTGTTTAAGGATCGTTCATTCGCCATTTTCTTCTTGTCGTCGGTGCTGATCTGCATTCCGCTGTCATTTTATTACGCCATGGCGAACCCCTCGCTCACCGATGGGGGTATGCAGAACGTAGAGAACAAAATGTCGTTAGGCCAGGCATCGGAAGTAATCTTCATGCTGTTGATTCCCTTAGCCTACACACGGTTGGGGGTTAAAAAAATGCTGATTGTTGGTCTGGTGGCCTGGATTGTACGTTTTATCTGCTTTGGTTACGGAAACGCGTCTACCGAGTGGATGCTCTACCTAGCCATTGTGTTGCACGGCGTTTGTTACGACTTCTTCTTTGTGACGGGGCAGATTTACACCGACAACAAAGCCGGTGAGAAAATTAAATCGTCGGCACAGGGGCTGATTACTCTGGCGACATACGGTATTGGCATGGGGATTGGCTCGAAGCTGTCGGGGATTGTGCTGGACATGTACACTCGTCCCGACGGTACCAAAGACTGGCTGTCAGTTTGGTTGGTGCCGGCTGGTATTGCTGCTGCTGTACTCATTGTGTTCGTCTTGCTGTTTACGGATAAGAAAAAGTTAGTTCCAGCCCAGGATGAATTGGTGACGGGGCCGCTGTAATTGAAGAGGCTGAAAAAGCAAAATATAGGCTACTTTATATAGGACTTCGCTTGCTTTTAATTTTGTTCGTCAACTATGAACGGTAAACGACGCATCACTTTCTACACGGATCTGAATGGACCGCATGAAGATCAGGTTCGCGAGCAGGTTGCAATGACTCCTGAAGAACGGTGGCAGGTGTTTTTGCGTATGAAACGGCGTCACTACAGTTTGTTCGGTCCTGCTAAAAAAATCGCCAGACGAATTTCGATAGAAACGCCAACATGGATATAGACGATGATGGATTCGTTAGGTTTGTTACGGCCGCCGACCATAATAAACTCGATTACGTGCTGATTGGGGGGATGGCTTTAATTCTGAATGGTGGCTTCTATATACAGAAGAAGCTGATGTATGGATGGAGCCTTCTAACGAAAATCGTGGCCGGTTGTTGGATACGCTACGAGAGCTGGGGTTTACCAGTGAAGAATTAGAACCTCTTGAATCAGCTGACTTTACACAACCTCAAATTGTTCGCTTAGAGGAAGGCGTTGATATTTTAACAAGAATACATTTCCGGTTGAACTACATGGAATGTCGTAAACGGGCAAAAGCTTTTGTAATGCCTGGCGGTCAAACCATTTACTTCCTACACATCAATGATCTGCGTGAGACTAAAGTCCTAGCTCGTCGCACAAAAGATCTGAATGACATTGTTATGATTGATGAAATCATTGAGGAGGTTAAAAAGCAGGGCAACTCACTAGATTGAGCTTCATTTTAATGCAACTTATCTCTTACAATATAAACGGTATCCGGGCTGCCATGAGGAACGGGTTGATTGACTGGCTGGCGCAACACTCATTTGATGTTCTCTGCTTTCAGGAGGTTAAAGCCACCACAGACGTAGTGGATCTGAAGCCGTTTGAGGCTCTTGGCTATCAATACCACTGGCATGCTGCCGAAAAGAAAGGCTATTCGGGCGTGGCTACATTCTCTAAAATTATGCCTACCAATGTCGTACTCGGCTGCGGTATTCAGGCGTATGACTGTGAAGGACGAATTCTTCGTACTGACTTCGACGACGTAACGCTGCTTAACTGCTACTTTCCGTCTGGAACGACTGGCGAAGTGCGTCAGGGCGTCAAGATGGAGTTTCTGAGCGATTTTTACGATTACGTTCAGAACCTCCGCCAAACCCGACCCAAGTTGATCGTCGTGGGTGACTACAACATTGCTCACAATGCCATTGACATTCACGATCCCGTGCGTAACAAGAATACCACGGGTTTTTTGCCCGACGAACGAGCCTGGATGGATCGCTGGTTTGCATCAGGTATGACGGACGGCTTCCGCTTCAAACACCCTGGAGAAGTAGCCTATAGCTGGTGGAGTTACCGCGCTGGTGCCCGCAGCGGGAATAAAGGATGGCGGATTGATTACGCATCGGTAACCGATAACCTCCGCGATCAGATTATAGACTGTCGGATGCTTCCCGACGCCGTCCACGCCGACCACTGTCCGGTCTGGCTGACGTTGAACATAAAAAAGCAACCCGTTTTTTAACGTATCTTAGCTTACTAAATACCCCTTGCTATGAAACGGGATTGGGAAGAATTAACGGCAACCTCTTATATCGATACAGTGGCTGAACTGCAAAGTACCCTAGCCGAAAACGACTATGAGCAAGTTTCGGAGGGCTTACAAACGTTACTAGATAGTATGTCGCAGGAATTGAAGCGGGCATTACGTAGCCAATTGTCTCGCTTGATGATGCATGTGATCAAATGGAAAATTCAGCCCGCAAAGCGGTCAGGTAGTTGGGCTGTGTCAATTTTAGATGCCCGTGAAAACATCGAAGAAATCATCCAGGAAAAGCCAAGCCTCAACCGACGTTTTATAGAAGAAATTTGGGATAAAACAGTACAACAGGCTATTCGTAAGGCAGAAGAAGAAACGCAATGCCGTACCAACCTAACCACGCTAACCTGGGAAGAAGTATTTGAGGAAGAGTACTCAGTTTTAACCAAAAATTGAACGATTGAGCACTTCCTGCTATTTCCTGATCTACAAACCCTACCTGATGCTCTCGCAGTTCTCCAAGGAGGGCGAGAAACCAACACTAGCGGATCTGGACTATACATTTTCCAGTGATGTGTATCCAGTTGGCCGGCTCGATGCCGACAGTGAGGGTTTGCTGTTACTCACCAACGATAAGCAACTCAACCACCGATTGCTCAATCCTAAGTTTCGCCACAACCGGACATATTATGTGCAGGTAGATGGAGCACTGACTCCGCAAGCATGTCGTCAGCTTTCGGAGGGCGTCAGTATATCGGTAGACGGTAAATCCTACCATACATTGCCCGCCAATGCACAGCCCATTGAGGAACCAACATTGCCAGAGCGTAATCCACCGATTCGCTATCGGGCTACTATTCCAACATCCTGGTTATCTATCTCGCTGCACGAAGGAAAAAACCGTCAGGTTCGCAAAATGACGGCGGCAGTAGGCTTTCCGACGCTCCGGCTTGTGCGCTGGGCTATTGAAGATTTCACCGCCGAAGGCATGATAGCTGGTGAGGTCCGTGAACTGAGCTGGGCAGAAGTTATGCAGGGATTGAAGTTGTAATAACGTGCGTCTCGCCCGTTATTACAATATTCCTTCGTCGGCGAAACTGTAGTATGCCTTATCCGTGAAAATAAGGTGATCGAGGACGGGAATGTCCAGCAGACGGCCGGCATCTTTAAGCTTGCGGGTTAAGTCTTTGTCAGCCTGCGAAGGCGTGAGATTTCCTGACGGATGATTGTGCAGCAAGATCATTGACGAAGCCAGATGCTCAATAGCCTGCTTAAAAATAATCTTAGGGTCGGCTACTGTACCCGATACGCCCCCGGCACTGATTTGCACCGGTCGTAGCACCTCGTTGGCGCGATTCATGAGTAAAATCCAGAACTCTTCGTGCGGTTTGTCAATCAGGTGCGGAATCATCTCGTTGTAGGCGTCTCGAGAGCAGGTGATGCGAGCACGTTGCGGGCGATCCTGCTCCTTTCGTCGGCGGCCTAGTTCGAGGGCTGCCACGATACTAATGGCTTTGGCTTCACCGATACCCCGAAATTTTGACAAGTCTTTAATGCTGAGTCGGGCCAGTTCATTGAGGTTGTTGCCAACGCTCTTAAGAATGATTTTGGCCACGTCGACGGCGGTCAGATCGACAGTGCCCGAGTTAATCAGAATAGCAATAAGCTCAGCTTCCGACAGGGCTGCTTTGCCTTTGAGCATGAGTTTTTCGCGGGGGCGATCTTCTTCGGCCCAGCTTTGAATGTTTCCAGAAGTTTCGTAGGTCATTACGGGGGAAATTATAAAAGTTAACCACAGAGACACAGAACCCTCAGAGCTCGTAAAATGGATATGCCCAGTGTCCCAGTGCTTCTGTGTTTTAAGATCAAACAAGGCAATATCTGATATTTTAGGGCATAAAAAAACCTCACCCTGAAAAAGGTAAGGTTTCCTGATTGCTGTGAGCCGAAGTAGTTGTACTAAGCGGCTGCTGGCTTGAGGCTATTCACCAAACGAGCCAGTTTCGACTTGTTGTTAGCAGCCTTATTTTTGTGAATAATGTTACGCTTAGCAAGCTTGTCCAGAGCTGACGATACAGATTTGAACAGTTCAACGGCCATTGCGTGGTCGGTTGTAGTACGTAGTTTTTTCACCATGTTCCGGGTCGTTACGTGCTGGTAGCGGTTCAACAGCCGCTTCTTGGCACTCGACCGGATTGCTTTCTTTGCTGACTTATGGTTTGCCATCGGTATGTAAAATGAAATCGTTGTCGCGATAAGAGGGCGCAAAAATAAGAATTTCGGATGAAACAACCAATAGTTCCCCCCGAAATTCTCTTAAGTTTTACCCTTTACGGCCGAATATCGGCGTTGACAATCAACGTCTTTTCCCAAACACCGTTATTCTGAGCTACAAACTCTTTGTAGGCTTTGCTTTGCTCAAATAGTTTGATATCAGCTTCGCTCTGGAACGTTAAATAATGCACAACATCGTAGCTGGCAACGGCCTGATTTGGCAAAATTGTCTTGCCCGACGTATAACCTACGATCTGTGGAATTTCGTGTTTTAGGGCTGCAAAACCGTTCATATGCTGTTCAACTGCTGCACTTTCAACCCCATTTTTGAATTTTATGCATACAATTTGCTGTTTTTGGGCTTTTCTTGCGGGTGAATACGCACCGTATATTGTTAAAGCGAAAGCACACATCAGCACAACAATTAAGGCATAGCCCCGTGACTTACCATTCATGATTATTTGCGTTTTATTTATTAAACCAAATTTTATTTTATTTACGTGGCACTTTAATTTGAATAGTTAAATTTATTGCTTATAAAGTACCATGATTTGTCAAATGTACAACAGATTTATTTGGCAGTTTGTTTTCTGTATTATTTTTTGTGGAAGTTTACTGATCGGTACGTGCGCTTATGCCGAATGGCCTGCTCGCGATCGAGTTCAGAAGCAGCGTCCTGTCTGGGGATTCTATGCGCATCAGCAGATAAATCGGCTGGCGGTTTTCACCTTACCTGCCGAGATGATGCCGTTTTTTAAGAAGCATATTGGTTTCTTAACCGATAATGCTGTTAACCCTGACCGGCGCCGATATGCAGTAGTAGGGGAGGCTCCTCGTCACTTTATTGATCTGGATGCTTACGCCGATACGTCAGCCGCAACACTGCCCCGTTACTATAAAGATGCCGCTGACCGCTACGGGGAAGATACGTTAGCCTTGCATGGGCTCGTGCCGTGGCATATTCAGTTTACAAAATACCAGTTGACAGAAGCATTTAAGCAGCGCGATGTTCGGCGGATTCTGCGCGTAGCGGCTGATTTAGGTCATTACATTGCCGATGCAAATGTGCCGCTTCACACCACGCGTAATTACAATGGTCAGTTGACGAACCAACAGGGAATTCACGGATTTTGGGAATCTCGCTTGCCGGAGTTGTTCAGCGCTGATTATGACTTCCTGACGGGGCAAGCGGAATACGTGTATTCACCGCAGAAAGCCGCCTGGCGAGCGGTGTTTAATGCACACACGGCGTTAGATTCGGTGCTTCGCTTTGAGCGTCAACTTACCGAAAAGGTGGGCGAAACCCGTAAGTACGGGTTTGAAGAGCGTAACGGTATTACCACCAAGGTATATTCCGCCGATTTTTCGCGGCAGTACCATGAACAGCTACGCGGACAGGTTGAACGCCAGATGCGGGCGTCGGTAAAAATGGTTGGCGACTTCTGGTACACTTGCTGGGTCGATGCTGGCCAGCCTGACTTGAGGGCCTTAGCCAAATACCAACTCACTGAGCAGGAGCAAAAAGAGGAAGCCGAGGAAAAGAAAAGCTGGCTAAAGCGCCTGTTCTCGGCGAGGGAGGAATTCTGAACCGGGATTTAGCTGATTTTAGGATTAATCTGATTTTGCTTTTTACAGCAACGATTAGCAAAATCAGCTAAATCCCGGTTCTGACTTGTTTAGACGCTGAACGTCTTCATATACTCCGCATCGTTCTTCATGCTGGTCATGACGGCCTGCGGGTATTCTTCCTGTTCGACAATGAAATACTTCATGCCATTGTCCATGGCAGCACGTAACGTCTTTTTGAAATCGACGTCTCCTTTGCCCAGGTCATTCTGGACAGGTTTGCCATTCTCCTTCTTGTAATCCTTAATGTGGCACAGTTCGTAACGCTTGCCGTATTTCTGCAGATGAGCAATCGTATCCTGACCGGCTACATCAATCCAACACAGGTCTAACTCAAACATTACGTTCTGAGGATCGGTGTTCGCTAACAGATACTCCTGCGGGATTTTACCATCAAGTGGTTTAAACGAGTAATCGTGGTTGTGGTAACCAAATTTCAATCCGCTTTTGCGAGCCATTTCGCCCGTCGTATTAAAGCCATCGGCAATACGTTTCCAGTCGTCAAACGACTTCTGAGCACCGATGTAAGGGCAAAGCAGATACGTCAGTCCGGCTTCGCTGGCCATATCAATGCTTTTCTGTAGCTCGGCTGGTTTTCCGGCCTGCCCGCCATAGTTGAAGTGCGTACTGATCATCTTTACGCCTAAATCGCCCAGGAACGATTTGATTTCTTTAGGTTCCATGCCCCACAAAAAGCCCTGCTGACCGCTGTAGCTTTCAAATTGTTTGTAGCCCATCTGAGCTAACTGGGTCATAATGCCTTTAGGGTCTTTGGGCAGCACGTCACGTACGCTGTACAGTTGGACCCCAAATGGGTCGATTGTTTTCGCAGGGGCGTTGGCTAATAAACCGGTTTGGCTAAGGGTAAAAGCGCCGGCCGTGAGCAGGCCAGATTGTTTTAGAAAACTGCGTCGTTGCATGATGTAAAAGGTTTGCTACACTAAAACGCAAAGATGGGCCGCTTCTACGTAATAGACGACTTCTTTTTTGTTTCAAGTTGCTTGTGCGAAACCGTGCATGACAAACCGTAGCCACCGACGTATCTTTGTTGCTTTCATTAATACGAATGACATTTTCTAAATTATTTCTACAAGCCGGTCGCGATGAAGCAGTTCGACGCTTTCATCCCTGGGTATTCTCACGGGCCATTGGCCGCTATGAGGGCGACTTAAATGACGGCGACGTAGTTGAGGTATTTGACAGTAAGAAAAAATATCTAGCCACGGGCCACTATCACGACGGTAGCATTGCGGTTCGTATCTTCTCGTTTGGAGCCACCGCTGGCGGACCCGTTACCCCTGATTTGCCGTACTGGACGCAAAAACTAACGCACATTCGGAGCATACGTCAGGCCATTGTCACTGGCGATACAAACTGCTATCGGCTCGTTCATGGCGAAGGCGACGGCTGTACCGGCCTGATTGTGGACATGTATAATGGCGTTGCTGTTTTTCAGGCTCATTCAATTGGCATGCATCGCGAGCGGCAAGTGATCACCGAAGCCCTCAAAGCGGTTTTTGGCGAAGAATTAAAGGCCGTTTATGATAAAAGTGCCGATACGTTGCCCGACGAATACGGAGCTACCGTAACGAATGGATACCTGTTTGGGCGAACTCCCGTGCCTCATCCTGTTCAGGAAAACGGCAATACGTTTTTGATTGATTGGATCACCGGCCAAAAAACGGGGTTCTTTCTCGATCAGCGCGATAACCGGGCACTGCTGGCTCAGTATGCCAAAGGGAAAAAGGTTTTAAATGCTTTCTGTTATTCAGGTGGTTTTTCGGTGTATGCGCTTAAAGCCGGAGCTAGCCAGGTGCACTCAGTAGATGTGTCGCAAAAGGCCATTGATCTTACCAATCAGAACATTGCCGCCAACTTTGGGACTGATGGCGGTAATCATGAAGCCTTCGCCCAAGACGTAATGCAGTACTTAAAAGCTCATGATCATCAGTATGACGTTGTTGTCCTTGATCCGCCAGCCTATGCTAAAAGCTTATCAGCACGGCACCGGGCGGTACAGGGATATAAACGACTAAACGCCGAAGGAATGCGTCGGGTGGCTAAAGGAGGTATTTTATTTACGTTCTCCTGCTCGCAGGTAGTTGACCGTGAGCTGTTTTATAACACCATTGTGGCGGCCGCCATTGAAGCCGGACGGCAAGTACGGGTCTTGCATCACCTAAGTCAGCCGGCAGATCATCCTGTCAGCTTATTTCATCCAGAGGGGGGGTATCTCAAAGGTCTGGTCCTCTGGGTTGAATAGGGGCGGGTGACGTTGCACAAAAGAAGTTTCTGTTTGTGCCCCTGGTTGGAGATAATCAATTAACCGAACACCCACATTGCTTGTTGATAGAGAAAACAATCTCTAACGATACAACCTTGGCCGCTTTCCGTTAATTTTGGCCGGTTGTTTGCCCAATTCATCTGATGATATTGTGCCGCTGGAGAAATCAGTACCTCCAATCTGTCTCTTTGTATAACCCGATACATACATAGCTGAATATGGCTGAATTAATTAGAATGCCCAAGATGAGTGACACCATGACCGAAGGCGTCATTGCAGAGTGGCACAAAAAGGTGGGCGATAAGGTGAAAAGTGGCGATGTACTAGCCGAAGTCGAAACCGATAAAGCAACAATGGACCTCGAAGCCTACGAGGAAGGTACGTTGCTCTATATTGGTGTTGAGAAGGGTTCGTCAGTACCAGTCGATGGAGTGCTGGCAGTAATCGGCGCCGATGGTGAAGATTACAAAGCGTTGCTCAATGGGTCGAGCGGAGGTAGCCAGGAGGCAGCACCCGCGGCTGAAGCTCCTCAGTCAGCACCATCTTCTAACGGGGCTGCGCCATCCGGTGGGGCACCATCCGGTGGGGCACCCGCGCCGAGTGGTAACGCCAAGAAAGACGAGGTAGCCACAAACCTGCCCGATAAAGAAGCGGTTTCAGCGGCTCCCGCCGAGAATGTCAATGCCTCAGTCATTCGGATGCCGAAGATGAGCGACACCATGACCGAGGGCACCATTGTTACCTGGCACAAGAAAGAAGGCGATACGGTTAAATCGGGTGATATTCTGGCTGAAGTCGAAACCGACAAAGCAACGATGGATCTTGAAGCTTACGAAGAAGGTACGTTGCTGTACGTCGGCGTAAAAGAAGGATCATCAGTAGCCGTAGACGATATCATTGCGGTTGTCGGCGAAAAAGGTGCTAATTTTAAAGTATTGATTAGCGGTGGTGCCGGAGCAGCCGCTGCTCCAGCACAGACAACCGGTAGCGATGCAGAAACCGGTCGAGTTCCAGCGGCAACAGGACCGAGTGGTAACGCAACGGCTCAGCAGAATCCTCAGGCCGACCAACCCGCCAATGCCGCCACCGACCTTTCCTATAGCGGAGAAAAAGGCGAGCAGGAAACCGAATCAAATGGCCGTGTAAAGGCTTCACCATTAGCTAAACGTATTGCCGAGGAAAAAGGCATTAGCCTGAATCAGGTGAAAGGTACTGGACCCGAAGGCCGCATCGTGAAAAGTGATGTTGAGTCATACGTACCAGCTACACCTCAGCAAAAACCGGCTGGTGCTCCAGCACAACCAGCCGCCCCACCGACCCAGGCTTCGGCTACTCCTCAGCCCTCCCCAGCCCCTGTTGCCCAGGGCGACTTTGAGGATGTGCCCGTTAGCCAGATGCGGAAGACAATTGCCCGTCGACTGAGCGAAAGTATGTTTACCGCTCCGCACTTCTACCTGACCATGGAAATCAACATGGACAAGGCCATGGAGCTACGTGGTACGGTCAACGGCATCAGCCCGGTGAAGATTTCGTTCAATGACTTTGTGCTTAAAGCCGCTGCTGTAGCACTCAAGCAACACCCGAATGTCAATTCGTCGTGGTTGGGCGACAAAATCCGGCGGTATAAATACGTCAACATCGGCGTAGCGGTTGCGGTTGATGAGGGCTTACTTGTGCCGGTTGTACGTAACGCTGATCAGAAAACGCTATCGACGATTGCTGCGGAAGTAAAGGAAATGGCGGGTAAGGCGAAGGAGAAGAAGCTGCAACCGAAGGATTGGGAAGGCAGCACGTTCTCGATCTCGAACCTCGGTATGTTTGGCATCGACGAATTTACGGCTATCATCAATCCACCTGATGCCTGTATCATGGCGATTGGCGCTATCAAGCCGAGCGTTAAGTTTGAGGGCGAAGTTGCAAAACCAACGAACGTTATGAAAGTAACGCTCTCCTGCGACCACCGCGTTGTCGATGGAGCTACCGGAGCTGCTTTCCTGCAAACGTTTAAGGAACTGCTGGAAAACCCAATGCGTATGCTTGTTTAGTATCCTGGACGGCTACGTCCGGGCGTGAGATAGTTTTGCTACCCATACCCAGACGTAGCCGTCCAAGACACACAAAAAAACCTCCCGAGTACTCGGGAGGTTTTTTTGTAGGAGTAAAGTAGAATTATAACGCAGCCGGCTCCATAGCAGCTTGTAATTTCTGCTCTAACACGTTGCGCGGAACGGCACCGATTACTTTGTCAACTAATTGACCATTCTTGAACACCATCAGCGTTGGAATGCTACGGATACCGAATTTGGCGGGCACCTGAGCGTTCTGGTCAACGTCCATTTTGGCAACAATGGCTCTACCATCGTAGTCATTAGCGAGTTGTTCAACAACGGGGCCAATCATCTTACAAGGACCACACCATTCGGCCCAAAAATCTACCAATACTGGTTTATCTGAATTTATAAGTTCGTTGAAGTTCGCGTCGGTCGCTTCTACGGCAAGTGATCCTGCTGCCATGGGTGAAATGAGTTTATTAAGTTGAACTTGTTTCAGACGTATAAACCAGATAGGAGCGGATTAGTTCCGAAATTATACTGGCTTGCCCATTCTGCTGCTCGGGGCTTGAACCTATCCTTACTTTCAATTAGATAGCTCATTTGCGTTTTAATTAACTACCAGTGGTAGATTATATAGCGGCAATGAGACTGAAAAATAAAAGCTAGTGCATAGTCAACTTTCCAGGACTAAGCTTGGAGCTTTAGATTAAATCAGACCATCAACTGGAAAAAAGCCATGAAGACGTATTGAGTTGCTGAATGACTGAGGTTAACCGATATTTTTGTCTGATTTGCATGGATGCCACTAACCAGTAGAAGAGGCTTGCTAATGATACAATTCGTTCGAGTGAGTCGTTTTATGCCAAAACGGTCCTGGCATATACCTGTACGTTACCTTATCCGTTAGCTTTGAGTACATGAAGAAAATAGCGTTTATAGTTCAGCGGTACGGCGAAGAGGTGAATGGTGGGGCCGAATATTACTGTCGGTTGATGGCCGAACGGCTGGCCGGTACGTACGAAGTTGATGTGCTGACCAGTTGCGCACTGGAATACGTTGTCTGGGCCAACTGGTATCCGGCCGAGACCACAACCCTACACGGCGTGCGGGTCCACCGTTTTGCCACGCAATTCGAGCGGCAGGTAAAGCAAGCGTCAAGAGTTGAGCATAAACTGAAAAAATGGTCCCGACCCGAGCAGTGGCAGGGACTGGGCCGACTCAAAATGTGGGCTCGTGCACTGGTAGGCAAGAGCATCCGGCGCTACAGTCGGTTGTGGTCCATGTATCAAGGTCCCTATACCCCCGACCTTATTGCGTACCTGAAACGGAACCACCACCAGTATGACGCTCTGATCTTCATTACGTACCTGTATTATCCTACTACGGCCGGGTTAAACATTGCACCTAAAAAGTCCATATTTATTCCAACGGCGCACGACGAAGTGCCTATTTACCTGCCGGTGTTCCGACCGGTATTCCAGAAGCCCCGAGCAATCTTATTCCTGACCCCGGCCGAGCAACGCTTTGTTCATCAGTTGTTTCACAATGAAACGATCTATAATGACGTAGTCGGTGTAGGCATTGAACCCGCTAATGCTGTAGCCGATAAGTCTGTTAAAGACATACTTGGTACTAGCGCTGATTATTTGCTGTACATCGGGCGAATCGACACGGCGAAGGGCTGCGATATGCTGTTCGCCAATTTCATACGCTACAAAGACGCGAATCCATCAGAGTTGAAGCTGGTGTTGGTTGGGCAAGCGTTTATGCCTATACCTGAGCATCCTGACGTATTGGCGGTTGGCTTCGTCGATGAGCCAACGAAAGCAACTTTACTGAAGGGGGCAAAAGCGCTCATAATGCCGTCGCCCTACGAAAGCCTGTCCATGGTGACGCTGGAAAGTTTTGCCGCTGGTATTCCGGTTATTGCCAACGCGGACTGTGCCGTGCTCCGCGACCATATCGATTCCAGTAAAGCCGGTTTCCTGTTTCACAACTATACTGACTTTGCCGAGGCCGTCGATCTGGTCATACAACAGGACTCGTCGGTAATGGCAGCTAATGCGCAGGCTTATGTCCGCCAGTATTACACCTGGAACAACGTGCTGGCTACGTTTACCAAAGCCGTTGACTACGTGTCAAGCTAAGCAGGAAACGTTCGTAGTCGCACTATTTAATGAATAGCGGATGAGAAGCTGCTACCTAACAACTTCGTGCATCATATTCAGGCGTTTGTAAGCGCTATCGTGCCGGTTGATCAAGTCGTAGTGGTTGCCTCGTTCTATGATTTGGCCACCCTCCATAATCAAAATTTCATCGGCTTCTTTAATTGTACTCAGGCGGTGGGCAATCACCAGCGTAGTTCGGCCTTCCATCAGGTTATCGAGGGCTTCCTGGACCGATTTTTCTGATTCGACATCCAGCGCCGACGTGGCTTCATCCAGAATCAGGATAGACGGTTTCTTGAATACGGCGCGGGCAATGCTCAATCGCTGGCGCTGACCGCCACTTAACCGTATGCCCCGGTCGCCGATGTTGGTGTTGTAGCCATCTTCGGTTTCCATGATAAAGGCATGAGCATTGGCCACCTTAGCCGCTTCTATGACGTCTTCCAGCCGGGCATCTGGTTGACCCAGGGCGATGTTGTTGAATATCGTATCGTTGAATAGGATAATCTCCTGGGTTACAAAACTCATTTGCTTACGTAGCGACTCCATTGTGTAGTCGCTAACATCAACACCGTCGATCCTGACGCTTCCCTGCGTGGGTTCGTAAAAGCGGGGGATGAGGTCGGCAATGGTCGATTTACCAACACCAGACGGGCCCACCAACGCGATTTTTCGGCCTTTGTCCATCCGGAAGCTGATGTTTTTCAGAACGGGTTTGTCGCCGTACTGGAAGCTTACATTGTCAAAAACAATATCCCGCTGGAAAGGCTTCATTACAATCGCATTTGGCTTGTCCTGAATTTCGATTGGCTTATCCAAGAGTTCAAGAATACGTTCCCCGGCGGCCTGCCCTTGTTGAATGTTGGTCAGGGCCACTACAATGGCTTTGGCCGGACGAATGACCTGTGAGAAAATAGCGATAAAGGCGATAAATGAACTCGCCTGTAGGTTGCTCTCGTTGCTGAGCACTAAACTGCCTCCGTACACCAGAATGCAGGCTACCACAAACACCCCCGAGGCTTCGGAAAAGGCAGGGGCCAGCTCCCGGCGCTTGAAGCCTTCCAGACTGGCCCGCCGGTAAAAGTCATTTTCGGTACTAAAGCGCCGAAGCACAAATGGGGTCGCGTTGAAGGAACGAATGATGCGCATGCCCATCAGCGTTTCGTCCATCAGCGTAAGCATGCGCCCCATGGATGATTGTACGTCTTTCGCTTCTTTTTTGAGCTTTTTAGTTACGGCCGCTATTCCGACGGCAGAAATCGGAATAATGACCAGCGTAAACAACATCAGCTTAGCGGAGATTAGGAACAAGGCCACAAAATAGCCAATGAGCATATAGGGTTCTTTGAACACGACTTCAATGGAACTGCCCGCTACGCTTTCTATGGCATAGACGTCGCCGTTGAGCCGGGAAAGCAGGTCACCTTTGTGCTCTTTGGTAAAATACCCCAGATGCAGATGGTTAATCTTTTCGAACAGGGCTTCGCGAAGGCGTTTGACCAACAAGGTTCTGGCTCCCAAGAGGCACTGCTGCGCCAGGAACCGGAACAGGTTCGTCAGGACTACTGCCACCACAATCATACCCGCCAAAAAGTACAGCGCGTGAACCGGATTGGTGGTCTTGAAGGTGTAAATCAGATGGTAAAACGCATCTTTAAAATACTCGGGCGATAGCCGGAAGGTTGGGGTGACCGCGTACTTTGCGGCATCGGCCGTGTTGATCGGATCAAATAAGAAATTAAGCAGCGGAATGATCAACGTAAACTGAAAGACGTTGAAAAACACACTAATGATAGTGAAAATAAAAAATGGAATGATAAACTTTCCATAAGGCCTGGCGTAGACCATTAATCGCCTGTAAATCTTCATTCGTCGACGTTAACATAAATAAGAACCCTCTCTGCTATTAATAAACAGGCCTGAACGCCCCGGATTATTAAAGCAGTGAGCGGTACACTTCAATGTATTTTTTAGCAGAGTCCTCCCAGTTGAACGTAGCACTGTGGGCTTTCAGTGCTTCTTTGAGTTGGCTACCTGCCTTTTTATAATGCTGCATTCCAATCCTAAAGTCGTCGTGCATAGTATCGAAATCATCAAAGTAAAAGGCTAAGTCCTTGCCTATCTCGGTCATGGCGGTATGCTTTGATATAAACACTGGTTTGCCAACAGACATGGCTTCGGTAATGGGTAAGCCAAATCCTTCGGCCAGCGATGGCATCACCACCGCCTGACAGTTGTGGTAATACCAGGACTTCTCGTTTTCCGTAATTTCGTTCACCAGATGCGTCCGGTCCTCTACGTTCAGGTCCGATGCGTGCTGTTTAATAAAGTGGGCGTAAGCTTTATCCTCATGTCGGCCAGCCAGCACCAGTTCTAAACTCGGGTTACTCTGCAGCAAAGGTAAAATTCGATGCTGATTCTTTTTGCGGGCAATGGCACCAATGTTGAACAGAAAGGGAACCGCTGGCCGGTACGATTTTTCTTCCAGCGCCGGATGAGGCAGCCCGTTCGTTCCGTTATAGATGACATGAATCGGCTTATTTCCGAGGTTGCAGTGAGTTAGTACGTCGTTTTTGGTAAACTCCGAAATGCAGACAATAGCGTCACTGCGGTTTATGTTTTCCTGTAGATGCCTCAGTGATCGCTCTTTCTTTCGCTGGGGCTTATCCTCATAAAGGAAATTAAGATCATGTATAGTGAGCAGCACTTTTATTTTTCTGTTGCGCCGTGGTACATAGTTAGAGTTCTGGTAGGTACAATGCCATAGTTGAAATCGACTGACTGATGGCATAAAAAACTTCTGCAAAGAATGTTGAGGGAAAACGGGTACTGAGGAGCCAAACGCTGACGGAATATGACGGGGCATAAATACCGCTAATCGTTCCTGAGCCATACGTTGCTGAAGGGCTCTCCCCAAATTGAGACAAAAGTAGTACAGTCCGGTGTTGGCATACTTCATTCGCTCGCAATCGAAGATGATTTGATTCATAACAGAACCCCCTTACAAGGTTGTTTTAGCTGAAAGAAAAGTTTAACGCATGCGTACGCACAAAAAATAAATGCACCTTTATAACGGTTCAATAGATGTGTCCCTTGCCCACTAGCGAAACATCTCATGCTGTTCATGCTAAATGAAGGACCGATTAATGGAGCAGAGGGTTCGAATAGCTATGTATAATACCTGCTCTATAAAGTTAATGTTGCCCTAATTGAAAAAAAGTGATGTAGAGCTTATGGCTCACGCACGATCCTGATTTATGTTCCGTAAAATATTGGATTGCAACTTGATGAAATACCCACATTCTGGTTTGTATTACTATTGTCAGAATCTGGGAGAGACTATCAACAAGCTGCTGGTTGAGGAGCACCAACCCTTACTACAAATGTACCTTCCTCCGCGGAGGAAGCTAAAACTACCCCCCGAACCTTATCATCTGGTCGAGCAACGGTGGCACAAACTGTTTACCCCATTCCTCAACGACTGTCGAGTATGGCATGCTCCTTTCCAATCCGGACGGATTGTGCCTAACAAAAAGAGGTACCCTAACATGAAAGTCGTATTGACAATCCACGACTTGAACGTACTGCATGAAGGCAAACCCGAAGCGTATCAGCAAAAAAGTCTTGCCCATACCCAGTCATTGATTGATCAAAGTGACGCAATCGTCTGTGTTTCAGAATTTACTCGGAAAGATGTACTGGCTAACTGCAACGTCGGTAATAAACCCCTGCATGTGATTTATAATGGTGCTAACAAAGCGCCAAACTCGGTTAGTGAGCCGCCCTCCTTTCAGCCTGAGCGCGAGTTTCTGTTAGGGGTAGGGTATCTGAACAGTAAAAAAAATTTTCACGTGCTGCTCCCCTTACTACAGGCCAACCCCGATCTGGAACTGATTATAATTGGCCGTCACGACGATCCGGAATACGTAACACAAATGAAAACACGGGCGCAGAGCCTGGGTGTAGAAACGCGGGTACACTTGTTGGGTACCGTCTCCGAGGAAGAGAAGAGCTGGTATTTAAGCCATTGCAAGGCGCTGTTGCATCCTTCCCTGGCAGAAGGTTTCGGCTTGCCCGTAATTGAAGCCATGCAATTTGGTAAGCCTGTCTTCTTATCGACGCTTACTTCGTTGCCCGAAATAGGGGGAGAGGCCGCTTTTTACTTTCCTGACTTCGCCCCCGACACCATTCAGGAGATATATAGCCGAGGTATGAAAGCGTATGAAAACCCAGCGCTGGCTGAGGCTATTGTTAAGAACGCAGCACGTTTCGACTGGCGGGAAAGTGCCAGGCAGTACTTGTCTGTTTATGAGTCGCTTATGTAATAGATTGTTTCCTGGAACGTCAATTATACAACTGGCTAATGGGGGTACTATCCATCTGTAAGTCAAAGTCCCGCAATCGAAGCGCTTCGATTGCGGGACTGTAGAAAGTTTAATTGATTAAATAGCAGCAGGATAACCGCCTACGCCACCTTACACGTTACCCCATCCATCGCTTCGAGCGCTCGTAGCAGTGAGTTGGCCGGGAAGATCTTCAGCGTACGCGATTGCATAAATACTTCGATGCGCTCATTTGGGTCAACCACGTTCAAGGACAGTGTACAGGTGCCGGGGTGCGCGTTGACCAGTTCGTTAATTTTGGCGACGAATTGAGCGTTTAAGGCATCCAATGTTAACGACACACGCAACTCTTTGCAGAACTTTTCGCGCATCTCCGATAGTAACCGGATATTGGTTGGTTTGAATTCAAGCTGTTCGGAGTTCCAGCGGTTTTGCGTCTTGCCCGTGATGTGCAGGAATCGCCCAACTTCAACGTACTGACCCATCCGAACGTAATCATCGCCGAACAACGCCAATTCAATAGAGGTGCTGTAATCCTCAATCTTGAAGATACAGAACGGATTTCCGTTCTTGGCCACCTTTGTTTGCAACGAGGAAACGATACCCGCCACTTTAATCTCGGGCGTTTTTACCTCGTAAATCTTGTCGAGTGTACAGTTGCAGAAGCCATCCAGCTCCAGCTTGAATTCGTCCAGCGGATGGCCCGTAATGTAAAAGCCGACCACGTCTTTTTCGTGCTTAAGCTTCTCGATCTGGTTCCATTCAGGCACGGTTGGCGCTTTCGGGCGCGCAATCATGGGTTCACCGCCCATCATGGCGCCAAAGAGCGACTGTTGCGCAGCGGCCTTCTCAGCATGGTAGTTGTTGGCGTATCGGATTACCTTATCCAGGAACGGGGAGGTATCGCCATCGGCCATTTCAAAATATTGCGCCCGGTGGTATTCATCGATGCTGTCGAAGGCACCCGCGTAGGCCAGCGATTCCCACGTTTTCTTGTTGACTGTCCGCAGGTTAACCCGAATCGCAAAGTCAAAAATATCTTTGTAGAAACCACCCGCCCGTCGCTCTTCAATAATGGCTTCCACAGCCGCATCGCCTGCGCCTTTGATACCACCGAGCCCAAAACGAATTTCACCCTTTTGATTGACGCCAAATACGCGCTCCGATTCGTTCACGTCGGGACCGAGTACCGGAATGCCGAGATTTTTACACTCTTCGAGGAAGAACGTAATTTTCTCGATGTTACCTAAGCAGCTCGTCAAAACGGCCGCCATGTATTCGGATGGGTAATACGTCTTCAGGTAGGCTGTCTGGTACGCCACGAAAGCGTAGCAAGTGGAGTGCGACTTGTTGAAGGCGTAACTGGCGAAGGCTTCCCAGTCGGTCCAGACCTTTTCGCAGATTTTCAGGTTTAGTCCGTTGGCGGCACAGCCGTCCATGAACTTACCTTTCATCTTGTCGAGAACGTCTTTCTGCTTCTTACCCATTGCCTTCCGCAGTACGTCGGCGTCACCTTTGGTAAAGTTGCCGAGCTTCTGCGAAAGCAGCATTAACTGCTCCTGATACACTGTAATGCCATAGGTATCAGCCAGGTATTCCTCCATCTCAGGAAGGTCATACTTAACCTCTTCGCGGCCGTGTTTACGGGCAATGTAGTTCGGGATATAGGCAATTGGCCCCGGCCGGTAGAGGGCGTTCATAGCAATGAGGTCCTCAAAGCGGTCGGGCTTGAGGTCCTTCATGTGCTTTTTCATGCCGTCGGATTCGAACTGAAAAATAGCGTTCGTTTCGCCCCGTTGGAACAGCTCGTAAGCCTTAGGATCGTCTAATGGAATATCGTCAATGTCGGTTTCGACGCCGTTGACAAAGAACCCGCCGTGATTTTGCTTGATGAGCCGCAGGCATTCTTTAATGATAGTGAGGTTACGTAACCCCAGAAAGTCCATCTTGATAACGCCTGCATCCTCGATGACTTTCCCCTCATATTGGGTAATAATAAGGTTCGTATCTTTCGAGGTTGAAACGGGAACGATGTTCGACAGGTCGTCGGGAGCAATGATGATTCCAGCCGCGTGAACGCCCGTGTTCCGTACGGTTCCCTCCAGCCGACGCGCCTGCTGTAGTACGTTCTGTACCTTCTCGGTATCGATCAGTTTCATGGCCCGTCCCACGTTCTGATCACCCGATTCGAGCGCCCGCATTTTTTTGACGTTATCCACCTCTTCGGGTTGAATAATGTTCGCTAAGCCACCTGGACCGTCAATCGGATCTTCGAATATTCGGCGAAGGGTCATGTTATAGGTCGGCTTGTCGGGCACAAGCTTGGCCAGGGCGTTGGCGTCGTTAAGCGGCAAATCCATCACCCGCGATACGTCCTTAATGGCCGATTTGGCGGCCATTGTACCATACGTCACAATGGCGGCAACCTGCTGTTTGCCGTACTTCTGCACGACGTAATCGATAACCCGCTGACGGCCTTCATCGTCGAAGTCCGTATCGATATCGGGCATCGACTTCCGGTCGGGGTTTAGGAATCGCTCGAACAGCAGGTCGTATTTAATGGGGTCGATGTTCGTAATGCCGATGCAATAGGCCACGGCGCTTCCGGCCGCCGAACCGCGCCCAGGACCCACCATCACACCGAGGTCACGCCCGGCCTTGATGAAGTCGGCTACGATGAGGAAATACCCCGCGAAGCCCATCGTTTTGATGGTAAACAACTCGAAGTCAAGGCGCTCTTGTACATGACTTTCGATTTCGCCATAACGTTTTCGGGCTCCTTCGTAGGTCAGGTGTTTCAGGTATTCCCACTGGTTCGCTACGTCGTCGGTGTGCAACTGGAACTCCTGCGGAATAGGGAAATTAGGTAGGAGAATGTCCCGCTTGAGCTTCAGGGTTTCGACCTTATCAACGATCTCGTTGGTGTTGTCGATCGCCTGGGGCATGTCCTGAAACAGCGTCGACATCTCCTGCGTGTTCTTGAAATAGAACTGATCGCTGAAGAAGGCGAAGCGCGTGTTTTTGGGCATGGCTTCCTCGTCGTTGAACTCCTTCATCGACGGCGTACTCTGTTTTTCGCCCGTGTTCACACACAGCAGAATATCGTGAGCTACCCAGTCGTCGCGATCTACATAGTGCGAATCGTTCGACGCAATGATCTTGACGTTATGTTTCTTGGCAAACTTGACCAGCACCTCGTTAGCTTTGATCTGGTCGGGAATCTCGTGGCGCTGTAATTCAACGTAATAATCGTCACCAAACCGGTCGAGCCACCATTTGAATTCAGCTTCCCCGGCTTCTTCGCCCTTTTTCAGAATAGTTTTTGGAACGATGGCCCCGATGCAGCAGGTCGTAGCAATCAGACCTTCTTTATACTTGTCGATCAACTCCTTCGTAACGCGCGGGTACTTGCCATACAGCCCCTCCATATAGCCCAGCGAGCAAAGCTTTGTCAGGTTTTTATAACCCGTTGGGTTCTTGGCCAGCAGCAGTTGGTGATACCGAATGTCTTTCTGTTCTTTGGTAAACTGCTTCTTGTGGTGGTCGTCCACAACGTAGAATTCGCAGCCTACAATGGGTTTGATGCCCTGTTTACTGGCCTCGGCTACGAACTCAAACACCCCGAACATATTGCCGTGGTCGGTAATGGCAACGGCGGGCATATTGTCGGCTTTTGCTTTCTTAACCAGCTTCTTAATATCGGCCTGTCCGTCGAGCAGGGAGTATTGGGTATGGCAGTGGAGGTGGGAGAATTGCATACGTTACGCGGTTTACTGGCTTAAAAATAGGTACTATAAGTCGGCAACAGGTAACGATGTAAGGGAAATTTTAAATAAGTATTGGTAAGCGGCTGACCCTGAAAGGGTAAATGTAGGCTGGGTAACTAAGGAGCTTTCTTGGCTGTTGTATTATATGTGGAATAATCGTATTTTACGCTTTTAACACATATATGGAGCTGACGATAAAGGTAGAGGATAAGGAAGGGCCATTCGTGATCGAACTGCTGAAGAAGTTTTCATTCGTTCAGGAAATTAAGCAGAGCGAGCGAAGCTTGGTTGAGGAGCGTACCGGTGTACTTTGGCGGGAAAAAGCCCACAAATTGTTCGCATCCGAGTCGGACTTTAGCTTGTGGTTGAATACCCCAAACCAGGCCATACAGCAACGTACTCCTATAAGTATGCTCGGCGACGGAGAAGGTCATCAGGTGGTGAACAAACTGTTAGGTCGTCTGGAACACGGCATCATGGCGTAAGAGGATGCTTGTTTACCGGATTGCTACAAACGAGTTCGTTCACGATCTATCGGGCTATGGTGCAAAACTCAACGGCGGACGCTGGAACCGCGAAGGCGTTGCTGTGCTGTATACCGGAAGCAGCATTGCTCTTTGTGCCTGGGAGTACTGGGTCCATCTGCCTGACACGGTTACGTTGAAGCAAAATGCCTTCTCTGTCGCTACTATTCAAATCCCTGACCATTCAGTTTTGAAAATCGCCCCCAAACTGTCCGCTCAACTTCAGGGACAGGACAACAGCCGACTACATGCCTTGACCGACGACTGGATTGAGCGAAATGAGCATTTAGTAATGCAGGTGCCGTCAGCTATTATTGAGCAGGAAAGCAATTATTTAATCAATCCAGCGCATCCGCTATTTACCGAAGCCGTTCTAGAATCGGTCAATCCATTCAGTTTTGATAAACGGGCGTTTGGGAAAGTGTTGTTGAAATGATACTAGGCAATTAGGAATCAGTTGGCCATTGCTGTAGGAAAATCGTAAATGATTGACGCGCTTTTTTTATAATTTCTTGTGCTTTACGTAGTCTTCCAACGGTGTTGTCTAAGTCCAACGTACCGTCAGCTTTTACAATGAGGTATTTGACTCCGTCTGCCTTTCTAGCGATAGTCATAGTCTTACCAATTTTTGTATACTTATCAGTTAGTTCATGATCAAGTTTAATTAAGATACCTGCCCACGCTAATTTAAGCGCTTGGGCTTTGGTCTTCCAATTTTCAGTATTGTACGCCTTATCTGAGAAGCCAATTTTATAACACAGTTTATCGCCTTCTAATTGTAAATAAGTCCAATAATCTCCCTGGTCATGGTCTTCAAAATCCCACCAAAAGCCGAAAAAACCGCCAGATGCATTTGCCACATAACCCCAGTCTGCTTTGCTGTCGGTTGTGCTGAAAATATTATACAAATGCATAAAAAAGCCACGGCGGTCATTATTGCCCCATGCTGACTCGCCATTATCTGATATTAGTGGTTTGTAAAGGAACTGGCTAACAGCTGCTTCCATCCCTTCTAAATGGGTTAAAAAGTCACTATATATGGCATTATTTACGGTTTGGCTACCTTTCTGCAATAGTTGTAAGAACTCTTTACGCAAGTACGTTTTATATTGACTAACATCGAACTTTGACTGATAACCTGTTTTGAAGTAGATAGGAATGATTTGATCAATTGGGTAATGTTTCTCAGCATTGTCGAAATGACGCTGCAACTGACCCGAGTGATGATCAGTATGCGTCTTATCTTCAACTAGAATTGCTAGTCTGTCCTCTCGTAAGTTTTTATTAACTTCTATTAAAATGTCTAGCTTTTCAACCTGCCGACGTACCTCGACAGTTTTGATAGCTGCCAAATTATAATCTGGCTTCACTTTGCGAATCATAGAAACGACAAACTCAATGGCCGTTTGATGCAAATTGGTATCCGCATTCTTCCACTTTGGATCAGCCCAGGCTGCAAGCCAGCATATGAAAGCATCCTGTGACAGTTCACTGGTTGCGTATGAGAAAAGATTCGGACGATTTTCACTGGTTGCCATAATGTAGTTAAGTGTATAATCCGAAGAATGTGTGAAGAAGCCAAGACGCTATTTGAGTTTCTGCTTCGCGCCCCGTAGGGGTTGAACAGCATAGCGTTGGTAGCACCAATAGTCTCGTAGGCTCCCCAGCGTGCCGTAGGTACGCTAACAGTACCTACGGCACGCTGAGAGAGCCCCTTCTTTTCCTGGGCTACCAACGCTATGCTGTTCAACCCCTACGGGGTACTAAGTTCGCCAACTCAAACTGTATCTAATCCTTTGGGTCTTAACTTTATATCGTCTTTACCCCGTGTAAACCTACGCAAATCAGCCCTTTTCTTGTATGTTTATACTTCACAAACCCGGCACGGCGTTTGATAGAAGATACGAGAACTTAGACCCACTTCTTAACAAAACCATGGCTACGCGTAATGCCGTTCAGTCGCTCCTTAATTTGCTTATTGCTCTGCTTGTCGTTGGCTCATTAACAACAGCTTGTAAAAAATCTGGTGGCCCCGATTCCGACATTGACCCGCGTGATCAATACGTAGGGGTTTACGATGGTTCTTACACGTCTACAACGTATATTAACAACAGTCTTCCTGCCAGTGATCCAGAGCCCGGTATAGTCCAAATCACTGTCACAAAAGCCCAGACCGCAAAGCAGATGTATCTCGAACTCCTGTTTAATAACACGACAAAACAAAATCTGACCGCAGAGCTTACGGATTCAACTTTCATAGTTATTGATAAGAAAAGCGAACCACTTGCCTTTGGTGGCAAGACATACGACGCTCAATACACCGCTCAAGGGCAATTCGTTCGGAAAGACAACAAAATAACCCTCAATACAACCGCAGAAACGCTTCAATTAGGGGTTACACTGACAAAGCGAGGTGACATTACAGGTACGAAGAAATAGCTACCTTCGCACCGGTTCCTAACTTCCGGTTTATATGAAATCATTTGTACTAACCGGCCTGATGGTCGGTTTTTTTCTGTCGGCCCCTGCCCAAACACCCACCACTCGTTCGGCTCGCAACGCCAATGTTGCCAATCAAACTGTTTTGCAGGAAGGCTCGGCCGAAACGGTTGGCATGAGCACCGAACGGCTTCAGCGGATGGACGCTGTTATCAACGAATATATCGCTAACGGTCGGCAGGCAGGTGTTGGGGTGCTGGTGGCGCGTAATGGGCGCATCGTCTATCATAAAGCCTATGGTCAGGACGATGTTCAGGCGAAAACACCGCTCAAACGCGATGCCATTTTTCGGATTGCTTCCCAAACCAAAGCCATTGCCAGCATTGGTTTAATGCTGCTGTTCGAGGAAGGCAAATTCCTGCTCGATGATCCAATCTCGAAGTATATTCCGGCGTTTAAGAGCCCCAAGGTGCTGGATAAGTTTAACGAAAAAGATACGACGTTCACCACCGTTCCCGCCAAACGGGAAATCACCATTCGTCAGTTGTTAACTCACACTTCGGGTATAAGCTACCCGGCCATTGGCACTAAAGAAGCGGTGGCCATTTACGCTAAGTACAAAATTCCCAGTGGCATCGGTACGCCAGGCGGTACGCTCGAAGACGCCATGAATCGACTGGCGGCTTTGCCCCTTATGCACCAGCCCGGCGATCGCTGGACCTACGGTCTGAGTGTTGATGTAGTCGGTCGATTGATTGAAGTCTTATCGGGTCAGTCGCTCGATCAGTTTTTACGAACCCGACTGTTTGAGCCGCTCGGTATGAATGATACGTATTTTTATTTACCTGCTGGCAAGCAAAATCGGCTGACTCGCGTGTACACCGAGGACTCGACCAGGGCGCTCCGGCGGCTACCCGCACAAGGGGGAATTTCGGAGGATTATCCGAAACAAGCCGGAACGTATTATTCCGGTGGCGCTGGTTTATCCTCCACCCTGTACGACTACGCTATTTTCCTGCAAATGATGTTGAACGGCGGGGAATACGGTGGTAAGCGTTTGCTTAGCCCGACCACCGTGCGCCTGATCACGACGAACCAAATCGGCGATCTGAATCAGGGACTCAATAAATTCGGTTTGGGCTTCGCCATCACCTCGGAGCGGAGCGCGGCCCGGCTTCCTGTGTCAGAAGGGACGTTTGACTGGGGTGGGTTCTTCGGTACCACGTACTGGGCTGATCCTAAAGAAGGCATTGTGGCCTTGCTATACACCCAGAAAGTACCCAACAGCTACGGTGATTTAACCGATAAATTTAAGGTGCTGGTGTACCAGGCGATTGTGAAATAAGGCTGAACCGGGATTGAACAGATTTATGGATTGAGCAGATTCTGTTCAAAGTTTACCCTAAAAGCAAAATCCAGTAAATCCATAAATCTGTTCAATCCCGGTTCAGACATCTTACACCTTCAAATACTCTCTCAATTCCGTTGCGTCCTGGGCATTCATGCGTCCGGCGAGAACCAGGCGCAATTGTCTGCGACGTAAAGCGCTTTCGTAGCGGTCCTTCTCTTCGTCGGTTTCCGGAATAACAGCGGGCACTTCAATGGGTCGACCACTTTGATCGACGGCCACAAAGGTGTAGAACGCACTGTTCGTGCTAACCCGCACACCCGCCGGAATATCTTCGGCCCAAACCTCGATAAACACTTCCATCGATGAGCTGAACGCTCTGGTTACCTGAGCTTTCATCGTAACGATATTGCCGAGCCGAATCGGTTCGGCAAAGGATACGTTGTCTACCGAGGCCGTGACAACAATGCGATTTGAATGTTTTTGAGCGGCAATCGCTGCCGCAATGTCCATGAAGTGTAGAAGCCGCCCGCCCATCAGATTATTGAGCGTATTCGTATCATTGGGAAGTACCATTTCGGTCATCACCGTCATGGACTCACGGGCGTATTTCGGTTGAGGCATCTTTTCTGCTAGCAATTATCAGTGAGCAGCCAACAGTCCCAACGGATAACGAAAACTGATGGCTGTTGGCTGCTCACTATTGACTATACCGCAAACCAACGACTCAAAACTCAGATGGGCAAACAAGACATTAAAGTTTGGGCATCATTTAAGCTTATAGCGACATAATAATACATATTAGTGTTACACATCCATTGTATATTTGTACAATAACACTAAAAAATAGGGTGAAGCATATGGAACGTCTTGTTGATTACTTCGAGCATATTCCCTCCCTGCACCGGAGCCTGATCCTGGTAGGCGGTATCACTATTTTTTGGTTGATTGAAAGTGCGGTGCCGCTGTTTCGCTTCAATCAGGTCGAACCTGGTTATAGGAAGATGCACCATGCGGGCATCAACATATTTTTCACGCTGACAACTGTGGTCGTCAATTTTGTGCTGGCGTTTATTCTGCTGCGTACTAGTGATTGGGCGGTAAGCCATCAGATAGGTTTGTTGCCGTGGATTGACCAGGCCGACGTTCGGTGGCCACTTTGGGCAGAGGCTATCGTTGGGCTGTTGGCACTTGACCTGATTGGCGCCTGGCTTGCTCATTGGACTGAACATCAGGTAAAATTCCTGTGGCGCTTTCACCTGATCCACCATACTGATACTTATGTTGACACAACGACGGCTAATCGGCATCACCCCGGCGAGAGCGTGATTCGGTTTGCGTTTACGACGCTGGCTGTGTTAGTAACCGGAGCGCCGATGTGGCTCGTGTTCTTATACCAAGCGTTGTCGGTGATGTTGTCGCAATTTAATCATGCCAATATTGAGCTGCCGCGTTGGGCCAATCGATTGCTTGGGTTGTTCATTGTAACGCCAAACATGCATCACGTGCATCATCACTACGTGTTGCCCGTAACGAACACCAACTATGGCAATATTTTTCCGTACTGGGATCGGCTCTTCGGTACGTATCATGAGATGGCCGGAAGGGACCTGCACTATGGCGTTGACACTCATCCCGAGCCTCACGAACACTCGCACCTGGGTAGCCTGCTCAGGATTCCGTTTCAAAAATACCGCCCACCCGTTGGGCAACCTCAGAAGGAAGAGAAAGTAACTGCATAAACAGCAAATCCCGCTTCTCACTAGCGGGATTTGCTGTCTATGATCAGTGTGTGTAAGGCCATTCCGTAACCCATGCGGATATTCACTAACAATGCCTTGGCGAATGGGTTGGTTTAAGAAAACGAACGTTATGAACCCTACTCAACTCAGTCGCGAACTTCGTGAAGGACAATCGCCTGACCTTACCAACCGACGCTGGATCATTGGCTTATCGCTATTAGGTACTGTGGCCGGTCAATTAGTGACCATGTACCAAACCGGTATCATAAAGCATTTACCCGATCCACCGATTCCGTACGTTAATTCTGATAAGGTAGATGCATCCGATTATGCGTATAAACGGCTGAATACGCCGGACGCCGTTATGATGATTGTAACATACGGTCTGACGGCCTGGTTAGCAGCGGCTGGCGGCAAAAACCGAGCGGAAAAACAGCCTTGGCTACCTATCGCTATGGGACTGAAAACCATTACAGATACGGCCACGAACCTGCAACTGGCCCGCGAAGAGTGGCAAGAGAACAAGGCGTTCTGCGCGTATTGCCAAGCAGCCTCGCTGTTATCTGTTGCTTCGGTAGCTTTGGCCGTGCCCGAAATGATAAAAGGATTTCGGAAAGTATTTAAGTCGTAGTTGGTTATTTGTTTAATTTTTTATTTAGCAACGTTAAACAAACATTAAGTTGTGTTAGTTGGCAGAACAGGAATAGCTTCTAGAAGCTGCTTTATTTTAATTATAACCACAACTTATAACTATGCACCTCACACATCGCATGCCCAGGGGGCGACAGTTAAGTTTGCTATCCGTTCTGTTCATGGCGCTTGCTGTCTCGTTCTGGGCTTGTAACACAGCTGACAATGATGATAATTTGCCACCCCGGCAAACGGTTGCCGAGTTCATTGCATCGAATAATCGGTTCACGTTGCTTACTGCTGCTATCAACCGGGCTGGTTTAGCAACAACGCTAAGCGGAGCGGGACCTTATACGGTTCTCGCTCCGAGCGACGATGCCTTTCGGGTGGCTGGCTTTGCGGATGTTGCTGCCATAAATGCGGCTCCTGATACGACATTGCGTCGAATCCTACAATACCATGTATTGACAAGTTTAGTGCCATCGTCTAGTGTTGTCACTGGACAACCAGCCCTCGCCGTACCTACTTCAGTAAGTACTGCCGGTTCAGTTTACCTTACCAGAGTCGCATCGAATTCTTTGTCAGTGAACGAAGCGCATGTGTTGCAGGAAGACGGTCTAGCAACCAACGGCGTTGTTTACGCCATCGATCGGGTACTCACCCCACCTTCTGGAAATATTCTTCAGGTTGTACAACGCGATACGACACTTAGCTTACTGGCACGGGCAGCTACACGGGGTGGTACTGCCGTTGTCTCGGCGCTATCAGGCACGACACCATTGACCATCTTTGCGCCGACGAATGCGGCCTTTCGGGCTATTGGTTATACCAGCGCTGTTATTGATACCGTCAATCTTGCCAGGTTAACCAGCGTGCTGACGTACCATGTAATTCCTAGCGTGCGTGCGTACTCACCAACGCTCACGAACGGGGCTGTGCTGACAACTTTTCAATCGGGTACGGTATCAGTGGGTGTCAGCGCAACCGGCGTAACAGTGACCGGCCGGGGCAATGGCACGAACGCATCGAACGTAACGACGCCTAACATCAATGCAACGAACGGTGTAATCCATAAGATTGATCGGGTGCTCTTACCGTAATCATAAAGTATCCAATTGGGCAAGATACACCTGAGTAGGTTATGCCGAATTAATTGGATGCCGGTACTCTTAATGGAATTCTAAAGCGCCGATTCTTTACATTGGCGCTTAAACAAAATTCGGCCTTATTCGTTTTGCCAAAGCGCAGCAAGACGTTAAGTCGATAGTATTACTTCTCAAACTACTTATTTTCTACCAACAATGTACACTAACCAACACGTAACAACCTGGGGTAAATTATGCCTGGTAGGGGTGACCCTTCTTACTATGACGTTAAGTTTCGTCGCTTGTAAAGACGAAGAAAATCCGATTGTTCCTCCTCCGCAAACCATTGGTTCAACCGTTATTTCAAACCGGCAGCTTGGCTTGCTCGAAGCCGCCGTCCGACGCGCCGGACTGACTGCAACGCTGAACGGAACCGGCCCATTCACAGTATTTGCGCCAAGCGACGCGGCCTTCCAGGCGGCTGGTTTTGCTGATACGGCAGCTATCAACCGGGCACCGGTGGCCACGCTTCAGCAGATCTTGTCGTACCATGTTATTAGTGGCTCCGCTTTATCGAGTACGGCTATTACGACGGGGCAGACGGCGGTACCAACATCGTTAAGCTCAGCCGCTGTTTACGTAAGCCGCGCAACATCCACTTCTGGCACTTCTAGTTCGGTTGGTACGGGTATATCCGTAAACAATGCCAGGGTAATAAGAGCAGACCAGCAGGCAACAAATGGCATTGTTCATATCATTGACCGGGTGCTGCTGCCACCCGCAGGTAACGTACTGCAGCTTGTAGCAGCTGACCCTGACCTAAGCTTACTGGTAACTGCTGCCACGCTGGGAGGCACTGCTGTGACAGGAGCGTTAAGTGGCAATACGCCCCTCACTGTATTTGCGCCAACCAACGCAGCTTTCAATGCTGCTGGTTATCGTACCGCAGCAGATATTCAGGCGGCTCCAGTAGCTGCGTTAACAGCCATATTGACTAATCACGTTGTTGCCCCCGCCCGCGCTTATTCGCCCACCATTGTCAATGGCCCCGTTACTACGTTTGGTGGAGGATCGGTAACCGCAACAGTTGGCGCTAATGACGCAATCACGCTGCTCAGTCGGGGCAATGGAACAAACGCAGCGAACGTGTTGCAAAACACGGTAACCAACGGAGCATTGGTACAAAACCGGGACATCAACGCCACCAACGGTGTTATTCATAAGATTGACCGGGTATTGCTGCCCTAAAATCTGATAAGATCAATATTAATTTATGAGCTACTCCGCCCAGGGTAGCTCATATTTTTTGCGGTAATCAAGGCCCATTCAGGCGGAATCAAAACCCCAGTCGGGCTGTTGTGTTTATACAGTATTATTCCCTCGTTAACCGTCAATTTGTCTAATCGAAATGCGTGATTGTCCGCAAGACTTTCGACCTTTGACCCATTGACTCGTGACTTTTATCGAATGGCCAAACCACAGAAAAAACTGTTTTTATTAGACGCGCTGGCCCTGATTTACCGCGCTCATTTTGCCTTCAGCAAGTCGCCCCGGATTTCCTCTCGGGGGGTGAATACCTCGGCCGTTTTTGGCTTCATGAACGCCATGATTGAGGTGCTGACGAAAGAAAAACCCACCCATATCGGGGTTGCCTTCGACTCCTCGAAGAAGACCTTCCGCCACGAGCAGTTTCCAATGTACAAGGCCACGCGCCAGAAGCAGCCGGAAGACATCAGTGTGGCTACACCCTACATCAAGCAGATTATTGAGGCCATGCACATCCCGATCCTGATCATGGATGGCTACGAGGCCGACGACATTATCGGGACGATTGCCAAGAAAGCGGCTCTGGCTGATTTTGAAGTCTATATGATGACGCCCGATAAGGATTATGGGCAGCTGGTCGAAGAGCACGTTCACATTTATAAGCCTGCCTTTATGGGCAAGCCCGCCGAGAAGCTGGGTGTCAACGAAGTACTGGAGCGCTGGCAGATTGAACGTATCGAGCAGGTAACGGATATGCTTGGCCTGGTTGGCGATTCGGTCGACAATATTCCGGGCATTCCGGGTGTCGGTGAAAAAACCGCTCAAAAACTCATTGCTGATTTTGGCTCAATCGAAAACCTGATCGCCAACGCCGAGCAGCTGAAGGGTAAACTTAAAGAGAACGTCGTTAGCTATGGGCAGCAGGGGCTGTTGTCTAAACAACTGGCTACCATTCATCTGGACGTACCGGTAGATTTCAACGAAGATCGGCTACGGCATACCGAATACGATAAACCACGCCTGGCCGCCTTGCTCGATGAGTTAGAATTTCGCCAGATGAAAAGTCGGCTGCTGGGAAGTAACTACGACGAGAAACCACTGCCAACGGCGTTCAAAAACAACCCTCCGGCGCAAATGGACTTGTTCGACTCGCCGGGTGGTGATACGCCCGCCTTTCTGCCCTTTCCGAACATGGGCGCCGTGAATCCATCGGGTGCTGATGATTTACCGTTTGATTTTGGGTCAGATGATGCACCAGCAACGGTGTCAGAGCCAACCGATGAACCCGCTAAAAAAGCGAAGCGGACCAAAGTGAAAGCGCCGGTGGCCTCTGGTACCGAAGCCACGCCCAATGCCGTAACAGATACCATTACAACCGATGATGTGCGCGGCAAGGAAGTGACTGAGACGGATGCCCCTGGCTATCTTGATGTATTCCCGGACTACGAAATTGACGAGCACCAGCCCGAGCGTCGGAAAAACATCTTATCTGTCAAGCATGATTACCGGCTGGTTGATACGCCCGAATTGCGAGCTAGCCTGGTGCACTACCTGAATCTTCAGCCAAGCATTTGCTTTGATTCCGAAACAACCGCCCTCGACCCAGTTGAGGCCGATTTAGTAGGTATGTCGTTTGCCTATCGTGCTGGTGAAGCCTTTTACGTTCCGGTACCCGAAGACCGGACCGAGGCTCAAGCCGTAGTTGATCAGTTTAAGCCGGTATTCGAGAATCCAAACATTGAGAAGATCGGTCAGAATCTCAAATACGACTTGCTGATGCTCAAAAAATACGGGGTAGAGGTGCAGGGTAAGCTATTCGATACCATGATTGCGCACTACCTCATTGAGCCCGAAATGCGCCATAACATGGACATGATGGCCATGACGTATCTGAACTACCAACCCGTTGAGATTGAATCGCTGATTGGCCGGAAGGGTAAGGGCCAACTCAATATGCGGGATGTGGAGGTGCAGAAGGTAGTGGAATACGCGGGCGAAGACGCCGACATTACGCTCCAACTGAAAGAAGCATTTGCTCCGCGTCTGGAAAAAGATAACCTGCACAAACTGTTTGATCAGGTCGAGATGCCACTTGTACAGGTCTTGACCGACCTCGAACTGGAAGGCATTACGATTGACACGAACGCCCTGGCTGAACTTTCGGCCACGCTGGAGACCGATATGCGGCAGGTGCAGCAGGAAATTTTCGAGATTGCGGGTGGCGCCTTCAACATTGGCTCACCAAAGCAGTTGGGTGAGATTTTGTTCGATAAGCTCAAACTCGATAAAAACGCCAAAAAGACCAAGACCGGGCAGTACGCAACCGGCGAAGAGGTGCTTTCCAAGCTCGAAGAAGAGCACGAAATTGCCCGCAAGATTCTGGATTACCGCGAACTGATTAAGCTCAAAAATACCTACGTGGATGCCCTGCCGCTGCTGATTAGCAAACGTACTGGTCGGATTCATACCTCGTTTAATCAGGCGGTGGCCTCAACCGGTCGACTTTCATCGGCCAATCCGAACCTGCAAAACATCCCGATTCGCACCCCACGGGGGCAGGAAATACGTAAAGCGTTTGTGCCGCGTGGCCCTGAGTTCTTAATCATGTCGGCCGACTACTCGCAAATTGAATTGCGGATTATGGCGGCTTTCAGCGGTGATCAAACGATGCTCGACGCGTTCAACAACGGCGTCGATATTCACACCCAAACGGCAAGCAAGGTTTTTCACGTTCCAATCACCGAAGTAACCGGCGACATGCGTCGGAAGGCTAAAACCATCAACTTTGGTATCATCTACGGTATTTCGTCGTTCGGGCTGGCTCAGCGCCTGAAGATTCCGCGCAAAGAAGCCGCTCAAATCATTGACGAATATTTTGTGGAGTTCGCGGCTGTGAAAGCGTACATGGACCAGAGCGTTGAGAAAGCACGGGGTTTTGGCTATGCTGAAACAATCTTAGGTCGTCGTCGCTACCTGCGTGACATCAACTCGCGTAACGTTACCGACCGGATGTTTGCCGAGCGTAACGCCATCAACGCACCGATCCAGGGGTCAGCGGCCGATATGCTTAAGATTGCGATGATTCAGATTCACGACTTCATGCAACGCGAGCGGTTAAAATCGAAGATGATCCTGACGGTACACGACGAACTGGTCTTCGACGCTCACAAAGAAGAACTCGAATATCTGCGCGAAAACATTGATCACATCATGAAGCACGCCATCCCGATGGCCGTCCAGATGGAAACCGGTATTGGTGTCGGCGCGAACTGGCTGCTGGCGCATTAATTGTATTTTTACGTATAGTAATGGAGACGGCCAGAAACTTACTAACCATAAGTTTCTGGCCGTCTCCATTACTTATTTGGCTTGACTTACCCAAAATTGCACCAATGAACTAACTAATTAGAACATTCGTAGACCCGGAAACGAATTTAGACTTTTTGCATTTATCCTAGAAACGGGCCTTTATATGGCCCGTTTCTAGCGTTGGTGCAGTTGCGCTGACGGCTGGTAAATAATACGCTACGTATGAAAAAAAGTCTGCTGCCGCTTACGATGGGAGGCTTCGGTATCGGAATGACCGAATTCGTGATGATGGGTATTCTGCCAGATCTGGCTCAGTCGTTACATATTACAATTCCGGTAGCGGGTCACCTGATTTCGTCTTATGCGTTGGGGGTGGTGCTCGGTGCTCCGCTGTTGGTGGGGGCTGCCGGAAACTACCCGCCTAAAAAGATTCTGTTGGGCCTGATGGCTATCTTTACCTTCTGCAACGCGCTCTCGGCGTTTGCCCCCAACTATCAGATCATGATGATCACCCGGCTGTTGTCGGGATTACCGCACGGGGCATTCTTTGGCGTTGGTGCCGTGGTCGCTAGTCGGTTGGCGGGGCGTGGCAAAGAAGCCCAGGCCATATCCATGATGTTTGCGGGGCTCACGGTGGCCAACATTATTGGTGTGCCTCTGGGCACCTACATCGGTCATGCGCTAAGCTGGCGCATTACGTTTATTCTGATAGCTGTTGTTGGTCTGATTACGCTATTCGGCATCCACAAACTGCTACCAGAAATGCCGGTGGAGGGGGAGTCGAATCTCCGAAAAGACTTGAAGCTCTTTACGTTTGCCGAACCCTGGCTCATTCTGGGCATCACGGCCATTGGCACCGGAGGGCTGTTTGCCTGGTTTAGCTATATCGCTCCTCTGCTGACGGAGGTCGCTCATTTTCAACCTGGCCAAATCACGTGGATTCTGGTGCTGGCTGGCATGGGTATGGCTGTCGGAAATCTGATTTCGGGGCGAGTTGCTGACAAGGTATCGCCAATCAAAGCAACCATGCTGTTCCTGGCGCTCATGGTCGCTAGCTTGATTGTCGTTTACGTTGTTTCACCGTTTAAGGTCCCGCTGCTCGTTATGACGTTCGTGACGGGGGCTATTTCGTTCTCGCTCGGGGCACCCATCCAGATTCTGATGATCCGGGCGGCCAACGGCTCCGAAATGCTGGCGTCGTCGGTTACGCAGGCTGGCTTTAACATTGGTAATGCCTTGGGTGCGTATTTTGGAGGACTGCCCAATGCGGCCGGACTGGGCTATGCATCGCCCCAATGGGTGGGTGCTATTATGGCATTTTCTGGTCTCTTACTGGCCGCAATGGTCTACTTGCGCCAGCGCAATGTACGCCCTAAGGTGGTAAATTTCGAGATGGCCGCTTAAGTCGTAGTTCTAAGGGCTTGTTAGGTTTACAAACGGATTCTGCCCGGTAAGGCAGGGTCCGTTTTTTGTAACCAGATTAAGCCAGCAAGTGAGACTTTTCTTCCGTTTATACGGTTTCTGTAGGCATGATTCGATGGATTGTCTAGTTTAGCTCTCAACACTGAATGACCTAAACGACCGTATATCATGAGCTTACTTGCCATCTTTCTCGTCCTGGCCGCCATTATCATTTATCTCTCGATTGTCATTGTACAGCAGGGTACAGTAGCCGTCATCACTATTTTCGGAAAATATGCCCGGGTCATGGCGCCGGGCCTAAACTTCAAGATTCCGTTTATAGAAGTCATTTACCGACGCATTTCAATCCAGAACCGCTCTGTCGAACTGGCGTTTCAAGCCATCACCGCTGATCAGGCCAACGTTAATTTCAAGGCCATGCTGGTCTACTCGGTGCTGAATCAGGGAGAAGAAACCATCAAAAATGTCGCTTTCAAATTTATCGACGAAGCATCCTTCATGCAGGCGCTGATTCGTACCATTGAAGGCTCAATACGTAGTTTTGTCGCTACAAAACGCCAATCGGAGATTCTGGCGTTGCGCTCCGAAATCATCGAACACGTAAAGGCCCAACTCGATACGCTGCTCGAAAGCTGGGGCTATCACCTCACGGATCTGCAATTGAACGACATCGCCTTCGACGAAGTTATTATGCGATCGATGGCGCAGGTTGTGGCCTCCTCGAACCTGAAAGCCGCTGCCGAAAACGAAGGCCAAGCGTTATTGATTACCAAAACGAAAGCCGCCGAAGCTGAAGGAAACGCTATCAAAATATCAGCAGAAGCCGAAAAAACAGCGTCGCAACTACGTGGTCAGGGTGTTGCCTTGTTCCGAGAAGAAGTGGCGAAAGGTATGGCCGAATCAGCAAAAGTAATGACCGAGGCTGATCTGGATGCGTCGCTGATTCTGTTCTCAATCTGGACCGAAGCCATTAAGCACTTTGCCGAAAACGGCCAGGGGAATGTCATCTTCCTGGATGGCTCTACTGATGGGATGGACAAAACGATGCGTCAGTTACTGGCCGTTGAGAAAATGAACACGGGCGGTGGCGGCAACGGCAACGGGCGAATCATAACCCCGCCAACGGCTTAATTAGACTATTAAATTAATGCAACCAGAAGTAGAATGATTGCTCAAGTGTATCAGTACCTAATTGTATTCTTAGTAGCTGCGGCTACAGCGACCACTGCTCAAAATCGAGCTTCCTCTACCCAAGTTATGATTGTTGGCTTCGACCATCTGAGCCAACTGTACAACCAACAGCCGAAATCCGATGTCTACAGCGCCAAAAAACAAGCTGAACTGAATCAACTCATTACGTGTCTGCAAACCTATGCGCCAGACATGATTATGGTTGAACTAGAACCCAGTGAACAACCACGTATTGATAGTTTATACAAACTTTACTCAACGGGTAAATTAGACTTGAAGGACCTTAAAGAAGGACGTGGTGAAACGTATCAGGTTGGATTTGCGCTAGCCAAGCGATTAAAGCACCAGCGGGTATATTGTGTGGATCATTACGAAGCGACGTCGCAGTCTTTGTTAACAGAAGGCGACAATATTGACGGGTTCAAACAAGCGTTACTGCAGTTGCAGGGCTTTGCTCGTCCGCTGAAAAGGCAAGTTCAGCAAGACAGCTTATCCGTGTATGACTACATTCGGAAGCTCAATCAGCCTGAGATGATTGCCCTCACGCATAACCTGTTTTACAATCTGCCCGCAACAGTGGTTAATGGTGAATTTTCTAAGACAGCCACCAATACAGTTGATGTCGGCAAGATTGATAAACGGTATATCGGTGCTGAGTACATCAGTCTATTCTACAATCGAAATCTCAAGATTTATAGTAACGCCCTAACTCGTCAGCGGGAACGTCAGGGTAATAAGTTGCTATTGATGTTTGGCCAAACGCACGTTGGTGTACTCCAGGAGTTGTACCGGGCCAATCCGAACTACAACCTGGTGTCGCTCCTCGATTATTGCAATTAGAGGCAACGTAAAACGCAGGCAGCTTATCATACGTGGTAATATGGGTTTATGATAAGCTGCCTGCGTGTAAAGGCCGATAGCTTAACTGAGCTCCTGAAGGAACTCTTTCTTAAGCAACCGTAATGGTCTGCGCCGGCTGATTGGTTTCAGGATTCTTGGGTAAGGTCACCTTCAAAACACCATCGGCATACTGCGCCGTGATGCTCTCGGTAAGCACTTTGTTGTTGAGCTGGAACGACCGCTCAAAACCACCCTGATTGTATTCCTGGTAAGTGAAGTTGCCTTTCGGCGCCTGTTCAGCATCAGTATCCTGGCTGGTGCCTGGATAGCTGATCTTCAGAACGTTGTCTTTAATGGTCAGCGTCACGTTTTCTTTGATGAGGCCAGCCGCATACAACGAAATGACGAATGCCGTATCTGTTTCTTCAATGTTGACGGGAGGCTGATGCATGCCACCGGCATGTCGACCCCAGAAGCCACCCCATTTACCCCGGCCCCAATGACCACCAAATTTACTCCGACCCATCGGGCCGCAACCGCTTCTATGTTCCGATTGATAGGCTTGTTTATAATCCATGGTTGTGTTTGTTAATCGTGTTACTACTATTTGTTGATTTTCGGTTTAATTAATCGGAATCACCCGCTCAAAGCCAGCCCGGTTCATTGGGTAACGGTAAGACGGATTATCAATGGAGATAATGTTGTTTGAGTGCGCAAAACGGCCTCGACCCATCGGACCAAACATTCTGCCTGCCAAACGCCCGCCTACGACCCGTAGGATTACCGCGACTACTGCGGCAATGAGCAGCAGTTTTAAAAGAATAGTTACCAGAAACAGGGCTAGTCCAGCCAGCAGGGCTACGCCTGTTATTCGCCAAATGTTCATGTTATGATCTTGTTTAATGATGTACTAAAAGCAGCAAGCCAATGGGCTGTTTTTATTTTAAAGCCTTTTGATTGCTGCTTACACAGAGGTAGTCGCTTAAAAGCGAGTAATATTTTAAGTGAAGCTAAATTTTTTGAGAAGTAGCCATAAATAGCTCATCCTATGGCTTTAATTCGATCTGCTTTAAGTTAATAGGTAACCAGTAAGCAAGAAAACCGCTGATTTATCGGGAACGTTGGGCTTTTGATTTGTTCTCATTGTTAAAACCATTTTCACTCGCGCATGACAAACCTGCTTTTTCCCACAGATTTTTCAACCAATACCAACGTTGCTCTCGAATGGGTACGGCTCTTTGCCCGCAAAACGGGGGCGACCATTACGTTGCTACACGTGTACCAACCCATAGTGCAGGACTCGACACTACCAACGGTTGGCGATCCGGGCTTGGGGGTGATGGCTTCGCTGGAAATTGAAGATATCAGCCGTCAACGCTTAAGTGAGCTGGCCAATCAGCTGCAAGCCGAAGGCTTTTCTGTCCAAACGGAGTGGCGTATTGGCTCAACGGAGGACGAAATCCTGGACGCAGCCCGGGAATACTCGGCTGACCTGATCATCATGGGACGTAGCGACCTGAGTACGTTCTTTGACCGCCTGGCAGGTAGTGCTGTCACCGACGTAGCCGATGGTGCTGTTTGTCCGGTCCTGATTGTGCCTACAGCGCCCGATGGCGAGGCTGTCCGACCAGCACAAGTGCGTACTATTGCGTATGCCATGCAGGCTCGCACAACGCAAAATGATGTGGCGACTCAAACCGATTCGCTTATCGAAGCGTTTGATGCGGAGCTGAGTGTATTGACCGATGATAAGTTAGATGCTGTTCACGCGGATTTGATCGTTATGGAGTTGTATCCGCAACCGGGCTTTCTCGACAAACTGCTACACCCCAACCGCACTACTGGCTTAATCGAAAAATCGACCGTGCCCGTACTCGTTTATCATCAGCCCAAATAACGGATCGGGGTACCTTCTATATTGAGGGGTGGTACACCATGTAAACGTAACAACGATGAATATTGCCTTCATTGGCCTTGGCAATATGGGTGAGGCTATTGCCCAGAACCTGCTCAAGGGTGGTCATGTCTTGACCGTGTTCAACCGCACAAAAGAAAAAGCCGATGCGTTGTTGCAGGCTGGCGCTCAGTGGGCCGCAACGCCCGCCGAAGCCGTTGAACGTGCCGAAGTTATCTTTACCATGGTGAGCGACGATGGTGCGTTGCGGGACGTAACAACCGGCGAATTTGGTTTCCTTCCTGCCTTGCTGGAGGGGGCGATTCACGTTTCGTGCAGCACCATTGCGCCTGACACGTCCCGGCAGTTGGCCGAAGCGCATCAGCAACGTAACACAGTTTACGTGGCCTGCCCCGTGTTTGGTAAGCCCGAAGCCGCTCAGGCGGCCAAGCTCTGGCTTTGTACGTCGGGTAATGAGGCTGGGAAAGCAAAAATCAAACCCTTGCTAGAGTTGATCGGTCAGGGCGTTTATGATTTTGGGGAAGACGTTGGAGCCGCCAATGTTGTGAAGCTATCTGGTAATTTTTTGCTCGGTTGCGCCATCGAAGCCATGGCCGAAGCGTTTACCCTGGCCGAGAAAAATAATATTTCCCGCACGGCCGTCTGGACATTTTTCACCGACACTCTGTTCAATTCTCCCGTTTACAAAAATTACGGAAAGCTTGTGGCTGAGGAAGTTTATCAGCCGGTCGGCGCTACGCCCGCTTTGATTCGGAAAGATATTCGATTGTTACTGGACGAAGCCCAGAAAGCACTCGTACCCATGCCGTTTGGCCAGATTGTGCATCAGCAGTTGACGGCTACCGTGGCCAAAGGTGTGAAGGATATTGACTGGGCTGGTTTTGCAGGCGAAGTGTCCGAGAACGCAGGTGTTAGCAAACGGTGAGCCGATAGTCCGCTTTCCAATTTACTTAGAACAAGTGAAAGTAGCCTAGGCGTTTTCTTTCGTCATGAAATAAAGATTCAGGCCCGGTGCCCAGAAATCTGGCTCAGTATATTGTAAGTGGAAACCAAATTTTTCAAAAAAGCGGAACGCCACCTGCGACGTTCGACAAACAATCAACCGGACGCCCTGCTGCTGTTGTAGGGCGTCCAGATTATAACGTAGTAAAGCGCTGCCAATGCCTAGCCCCTTCTAGTCGGGGTCGGCGAATATCCAGCAAATGTGACCCGTTTGGCCGTCCTCGGTCAGGTAATGACCGCAAGCGCCGACGACCTGCTCATTGTGCTCAGCCACGAAATATGGATCAGTGTAGGTCCGCAGAAAATCAGCGTATTCATTAACCTCACTCGGATGAAACGCCCGCGGTACGTTCTTTTGGAAAACGGTTATGAGCGCTTCTCTGTCGGTGGGTTGGAATGGTCGGATACGCATGGATTGGCTATTATTTTCAGTCATTTAAAAATAGCGCCATCTGTTCTTCATCATAATACGTATCACCGTCTTTGATGGCGTTTCGTTCCAGGGCAAACGAGCGAAAGCCTACTTTTTCATACTGTCGTTTCGCTACGGTATTGGTGGTGATAACCGTTAGGTTGATCTGTTCCATAGCGGGCAACAACCGCGCCCGGCGTATGGTTTCTTCAAGCAGCAATCGCCCCAGTCCCTGTCCGCCGTATTCACTGGCCACGTACATCCGGAAGAGTAAGCCTTTGTGCCGGATCTTTTCGCGAGTTTGCCCTTCGCGCTGAAAACTAACCACACCCGCCAGCTCGTTTGTGTTTGTCAATATCCCCAACGTGAAGCTATCGGGCGTGGCACGGGTCGGGAAGGGCTCATTGACCTGATCGGCTGCACTAATCCGGAAGCAATTCCGATGTTTTTGCAGGCCATTGAGCATAAATTGATGATAGTTGAACGATTGCTCAGCCGTTAGCTCAACGAGGTTCATGCTAAATAATCGGGTAACGGAATCGCTTTGCTTATTTCTGCTGGAACCGGAGCCAGCCGAATTGTCTTCAGGGGAATCACCCCCGACCACGTTGGTAAAGTAAGGTCTTCGGGATCATCGTTCGGTCCTCCGGTACGCACTTTGGCCGACGCTTCGGCGAGCGAAAAGGCCAGCACGGTCGTTTTGCGCATTTCGCTATCGGTAGTCGGACGAAGGTCGGCCCAGCGGTTTGGAACGAGGTGATCCGTTATCAGGGCTAAGGCCTCCATTTTTTCGGTTTCGTCCGTCACTTTCTCAGCAGTAGCGAAGATGACAACCGAACGATAGTTAACCGAGTGGCTAAAGGCTGACTTTGCTAATACTAATCCATCAGTGAGCATAACAGAAATGCAAACGGGAGCGCCGTTCTCAATCGTGCGAATAAAATGACTGCCGACCGAACCGTGTATATAAATCTTATCGCCTTTTCGGGCAAATGCCGTCGGAATAGCCATCGGTTGATTCTCGATGGTGTAGCTAACGGTGCAAAATAAGGCTTCGTCCAGGATTGGGTGAATGGTTACTTCATCGTAATGGGCGCGTTTGGCCAGACGGCTGGGAGTTGTGCGGGTAGTTTGCATGGTATTTGATTTTAACGCTGTAAATATCTTGCTTTGGTGGTCTGTCGAAACCGTCCAGTTTTTATAAAGTCACTAGTCCGGTTATGCTGCCTTTTAAATCATTACTTACAATTAGTAAATCAGCGTCAACGCCTGTTTTTGTGCAGTTGAGCGAACAAATCAATCAGCTTATCCGGGCGGGAACCTTATCGGCAGGACAACGGCTACCGGGCACCCGACAACTGGCTGATTGGCTTGGCGTACACCGGCAAACCATTGTAGCGGCTTATGATGAAGGATTGGCGCAGGGCTGGCTCGAAAGTCGGCCAGGAAGCGGTACATACGTAGCGGTCCATTTCTCCGACGTAACACCGCAGGCACTCGTGTCCGAAACGGCAAATAACCTTCCGAATGAAAAGCCGGGTTATGCGTTTGCCGAAATGCCGTTCCTGAAACGTCCGGTACTTATAAACCAGTCGGGACTCCGGTTAGACGATGGATTTCCCGACATTCGACTGGCTCCAATGGATGAACTAAGCCGGGCGTATCGGTCGTATTTTCGGTGGGGCGACCCGCAGAAACAATTCGGCTACAATGATACAAAAGGGCACTTGCTGCTACGCGAACAACTCTCGATTCACCTGAACGAAACGCGAGGTCTACGTACTACGCCCGACAATGTGCTTATTACACGGGGCAGCATTATGGGGCTGCACCTGGTCAGTCAGGTGTTGCTGCAACCGGGGGATATTGTCGTGACTGGAGAGACGACCTGGGCGGGAGCCACCATGAATTTTCTGAAAGCCGGAGCTACATTATTAACCGTGCCGGTTGATCAGCATGGTCTCGACGTTGAAGCGCTTGCTGATTTATGCGAGCAACATGGTGCTATTCGAATGGTGTTTGTGACCCCTCACCATCATTATCCGACCACGGTTACGCTTCGCGCCGACCGGCGGATTCGCTTGCTTCAACTGGCGGAACAATATGGCTTTGCTGTTTTGGAGGACGATTACGACTATGATTTTCATTACCTGAGTCGTCCGATTCTACCGCTGGCTAGTGCTGATCCGCAAGGTATGGTCGTCTACGTAGGATCGTTGACAAAATCGGTAGCCCCCGCCTTTCGGGTTGGTTACGTGGTTGCGCCAACCGGCTTGATTGATGAGCTGGCCCGTCTCCGGCGCATCATCGACCGACAGGGCGACCCAATACTTGAATTTGCGGTTGGCCAATTATTTAAAACCGGCGATTTGAAGCGTCATTTTCGGAAAGCACTACGTACCTACCACGCCCGACGCGACTGCTTCTGCGACTTGCTCACCAAAGAGTTGCCTGATGCTATGCAGTTTACAAAGCCGGACGGTGGCATGGCCGTATGGGCCAGGTTTGATCCGGCGATTGACATGAATCAACTGGCCGAACGCGCTGGGCGTGAAGGATTATTCCTGTCGAATGGCTTGTCACACAATCCACCCGGCCAGCGGCTCAATGCCACGCGGCTGGGATTTGCGTCAAGTATCGAAAGTGAGTTAGAGCAGAGTGTTGCAGTGCTCAAAAAAGTGCTGAGTTAGTAATCAATCTCCTCGTCCTCAAGGATTTGTTTAATATTCAGTGAACAGTTATCCAGTACCGATATAGTTTCGGACCAGTCCACTACGTACCAGGTCGGGTCGTTGCGGTCGATGACGTAGACACGTTGCATACTGGTAATGATCCACAACACTTTTTCGGCGCCAAAATCCAATAGTTTCCGGGCTTTTTGCATAACGTAGCCGTCAGCCCCGTTCTCAAATGCGGTCGTATCGGCCTTAATGTCTACTTCGATGACAATCTTGGGCGGAATGTCAAAATACTTTCCTTTGAGTCTATCCAATTTTTCTTTCTCAAAAATGACTACATCATTGCCGAGGTTATCATTTAACGCCAGGTGTATCCCATCTCGTTTGTCGCTAACAAGTATTGTTTGCGATTGATACTATTACCCAGATAGATGTTTAGAAGAGAAACCAAAACTCCCTGTAAATCAGAACACCACATAACCTCGCTAATTGTTTTTTTTCCTGCTAAAACCTCGCGGTACCCTTTATAGTAAATGGGTTTTCCAGCCCACGTCTCGTAAATGAGCGCAGAAGGAATGTTGCGAGCCGACAGTCGCTGAGTACGACGCGGTTTGTTTTCAGCTAAGCTTGTCATAGCAAGATCTGATTTAGCGGTTAAGTTATTGAAAAACGAAGGTACGGGCAAGGCGGCTCATTGGCTGCGTCGCCACTCACGGTATCTCGCTGGCAAACATACCGCACACGGCCGATAGCCATTCATTAATGCTTCGCTTTCATCTGCGAAGAAGACCCGATTCTCGGCTTTCATGCGTTTGCCCGCCCGGCAGTCTAAACGGCCATAGATACGTAACGTTCGATTGCCGCCCAGTGTCAGTTGCTTAGTCCGGAATAGCCGGTGAAGCTCGGTCTTCTCCAGCGCCGTATGCCGGATCATGCTCCGTCATGAAAAATCAGCCCAAGATTAACCCGCGTACCACGGCGGACTTCGCTTACGCCGTGCCGCATGGATACTCGGTAATACCCCTGTGACCCTTTAGCTGGTCGGTACTTTGTGGTGAAGATGACAACCTGCCCTTGCTCTGGTTGCAGAACCGTTGCTTTCGATTGCATTCTGGGACGTTGTTCGAGCATCACAAACTCACCACCGGCGTAGTCCTGACCCGGTTGATTCAGAAACAACACAGCCTGAAATGGAAAGTAGAGTTCGCCGTACATATCCTGATGTAAGGCGTTCCAGTCGCCAGCGCTGTACTTGAGAATCAAGGGCGTTGGGCGGTTTTGCCCAGCTTTATGGCAAGTTATTAACCATGTATCAAGGTTATTGGGGTAGCGCAGGTCAATGCCTAGCTTTTCGTTCCAGTCGTTGGCCACCGGAGCCAACTGGGCAAACAACTCATGGCGAAGTGTGTCTACCAAAGGCGGCAATGGATAATTAAAGTATTTGTATTCGCCACTGCCATATCCGTGTTTTTGCATCACAATATGCTTGCGGTACAAATCTGGCGCGTCGAATAAGCTGGCTAGTTCCCGGCATTCGTCCGGCGATAGGAGGGAAGGCAAAACAGCGAAACCCGTTTCGGAGAGGGTGTTCTGGCAGGTGGTCCAGTCAAGCATGAGTTGTTCCATAGTTATGACACCGCAACGGCGTACGGTAGAGATTCACGAGGAGGCACGGAAATACACAGAGAGAAATATACCTTTTGTGTATCTCCATGCGTCTAGGTGCATCTCTGTGGCTCAGGTTTATCCATTCACTCGTGCGGCTTCCCAGCCGAGCATAGCCTGCTTCCGCTCAGACCCCCAACGGTATCCGCCAAATAAACCGGTTTTCTTAATGACCCGGTGGCAGGGAATCAGATAGCCGACCGGATTACTACCAATGGCCGTACCAACTGCCCGTGAGGCTGTAGGTTGCCCAATGGCATCGGCAATCTGGTCGTAACTGGCTAAACGACCCTCTGGAATCTTTAGCAGAGCTTCCCATACTTTAAGTTGAAAGGCTGAGCCCCGCAAGAGAATGGGAAGCGGTTTTGCAGGACTACTCACTGGCTCGCCAACAAGCGGGAAGATCTGGTCGGCCAGAAACTGTACTTCAGACGGACTATTTCGTAATGAAGCCTCAGGCCAAGCAGCGGTAATAATTGTTTCCGGGTTTTCATCATCATTCAGAAAGTGTAGCAACGCAATTTTGCCGTTAATGGCCCCCAACACATACCGACCAAACGGACTGTCGAAGACGCCATACGATAACGTAAGTCCGGAACCGGCCTGCTTAAACTGCCCTGGTGTAACACCTTCGATGCTGACAAACAGATCGTGTAGCCGGCCCGTGCCCGACAGGCCGGCGTCATAAGCGGCCTCGGCCAGCGGAACGCCATTACGGAGCTGTTGTTTGGCGTGTTCGAGCGTCAGATACTGACTAAATTTCTTGGGACTAACACCCGCCCATTCGGTGAAAAGCCGCTGAAAATGAAATTCACTCAGATTCACTCGTTCCGCCAGATCTGCCAGCGATGGCTGTTCGCGGAAGTTGGCTGTCAGGTGCTCGATGGCCCTGGCGATTTGCTGATAGGTGTACGTGCTGTTCGTGTTCATTAGTTTGTCCCTTGTTTGACCTCTACAAAGGTCGCCAGAACACAGCCGGAGAGAAACCCGATTCTTGCGGATGTTTTCTTAAGTAACTATCAATTGTCATACAATCAACGAGCTCCCGGTATATGTCTACCAGCTTATAAAAATACAGAGTATCAACTTATAATGAATAATAGCAACAGCCCTAATAACGCTGGCTATTAGGGCTGTTGCTATTATTTTATATGTGTTTCAGACCGAAAAAGCCGCCTTATGCTGGGCTACCCACTCGCTTATACTAGTCATCTTAACTGGTAATTTTTCTAATACCGGCTGCATGTTGGCTTTAAACGTAGGACGTTGCTCAGGGAAATCCCACATCCGCTGATACTCACTGGCCGCAGCGGCTCCCGCGCCGGGGCCAAATAACTGGTCCAGAATACCGCCAAAGTCCTGCGGAGGCATCGCATAGTATGTTAAAGTCCGGCCTAGACCTTTAGAAAATGCCTGGGCTAAAGCTGGACCATCCGGGTTTTCTAAACCACTAATTGGCCAGTTGGCTCCTGCCAGTTCGGGCCGTTCGAGAGCGGCCACCACTAGAGCACTTACGTCGTTGGAAGCAATCCAGCTAACGGACATATCGCTTGGCGCGGGGTACGCTACCCGGTTTTCGTTCGCGACAAACGGAGCCGTCCACGGACCGAGGAGGTTTTCCAAATAAGCACTGGGTTGCAAAATAATATGAGGTAAGCCACTCTGCTGTAGATAATCGCAGATGTCAATGCGCACGTCAATAGCGGGGTTGCCGGTCCGAACAGGGGGTATGACTCCGCTTGTGTTCCAGACCAAGAGTTTGATTCCAGCTACCTTGGCGGCATCGATTGCCTGTTTGCCATAATTGAACACTTCGGCTGGATTGGCAAAAAATGGAATCAATAGTGAAACCGCGTCCATGCCTTCGCTCAGTTGTCGAAGTCTGTTGCCGTCAGCCATGTCGCCCTCCACAACGATGGCACCGGCTTCGGCGTGTTGGGCAGCTTTGTTAGCCGTGCGGGTTAGTACATAAGGTTGATGACCTCGTTGCAGCAGGTGCGCTGGAACAGCCCTAGCCTGTGAACCAGTAGCTCCATACACAAGGACTTTAAGATTTTTATTGGTATTCATGACGAATCAGTTAGCTAATGTGTGTTACAAAGGTGTAGCGAGGTTGCTATACATTGTATATGGCTATACTTTTGTATAGTACTATACTTCAACATAGTCTTTGATAATCAATATGAAACAAACGTATTGCACGGCACACCTTCGCTCAATCTCCGATACCCTTGAGCTTATTGGCGGCAAGTGGAAGCTGCTCATCCTGACACTATTGCACAGTGAAAGTCCGATGCGCTTTAGTGAAATTGAGCGGGCCATTGGTACCATTACACCCCGGATGCTATCAAAAGAGCTAAAAGAATTAGAACAGAATGAGTTGGTCGAGCGTCGGGTGTATCCCACCATGCCCGTCTCGGTCGATTACCGCTTGACGGATTACGGGTATTCATTGGGTAGTGTTATGGTGGCCCTTGGTGACTGGGGGAAAAATCACCGAAGGCGGATCATGCACCAACCAACGATTGAGGCTGTAAACCGCTAATCATTAAGCCTAATGGTTGTTGGGTTAAGTGACGTAAAAGAGGCTACTTTAGCTGGGCTAACCAGGTTGAAAAATGGATGGACTACGCGATTTTCTTGCCGAAAGTGGTTTTGACACTGACCAGCAACGGGCGGTCATCAAGCAGTTCCACCGGCGCCAATTACATAAAGGCGAACTGTTTGGACAAGCTGGCCGTATCTGTGACCAGTTGGCGTTTGTGGAGAAAGGAATTTTTCAGTTTTTCTGCGACCGAAACGGGGACGAAATTACGACCTACACTGCTGGTCCGGCCGATTTTTTGGTATCGCTAGGTAGCTTCCTAAAGCAGCAACCCGCCCGCGAAAGTATTCGTGCTCTGACCGATAGTATCATTTGGGTCATCACGAAACAGGCCTTCACTCAACTACGCCACGACCTGCCCCCGTTTGAAACGTTCTATGTAGGTATACTGGAAGACCAAATCAATTGCATTGAAGAGAGCCGCTATAATTTGCTGACCCTTACCGCCGAAGAACGCTACCAGCGTTTAATGGCCGAAGAACCACATTTGCTACAGGAAATACCTCTTCAGTACCTGGCGTCCATTCTGGGCGTTACGCCCCGCCACCTAAGCCGCATCCGGGGACATATCCGGTAAGACGTGCGATTTAGACATTTGTCCAGGATTTGGGGGGTGCTGCCCCGCCACCTTTGTATCGTCAATGTAATCACAAAACGACGATATGAAGCACATAACGCTGGCTGGCCTGCTCCTGATAGCAGCCCCCACATTTGCCCAACGCTTTCCGCGCAACGAAATCAGCATCAACGCCTTTCGTAATCCATCAATTGGCCTGGAGTATCGCCGGAGCCACGTCTCCATTCATGCCGGCTATTACCCAACCATCGTGTCGCAGGATGGAGCGGGCAAGAACGTAACCACCTCTTTTGTCCGGACTGGCCTCACGTATTGGTTCCTGCCCGTTGGTCGGCGCGAAAACCCATCTTCATTCTACGCGTCGGCTTCGTATGTCCGTGGCTTAGACCGCGACTACGAAGCCGACAATGGTGCCGTGGGCGAAGTCGGCTTCCGCTGGTTCATCTGGAAAGACCTTAATGTACGTATCGGCGCGGCTGTATTGGCATCGCCCGGCAAAGACCTCAAGCTGAATCCCACGCCCGGAATCAGCTATTCTTTTCACTGGTAATTCATCGCATAAAGAAAATTAAATCATGAAAACGCTCACAACGCCCTCAAATCGGCTGATCGGCCGCCTATTAATTGCCGGAGTCATTTTCGTTATGGTGCCTTATACGGCCTTAACCATGATCTTCGATTACCCCGATATTTTACGACAAAGCCCCGGTATTGTCTTAACGCGATTCCAAGAAGGTGGAGCAACGCTGATTTTTACCTGGTGGTTGTTCGCCATTGGTGGGTTCCCTTTACTACAAGCCTACGTACTGATCGGGCAGAAGCTCGAACAGCAAAATCATGCCGTTCGATGGGCTACAACGGTGGGTGTCATATCAGCTATTACGCAGATCATAGGGCTGTTACGGTGGCCATTCGTTGTTCCGATTTTAGCTACGCACTATGTAAATACCACTGATCCCGGTACCAAACAAGCTATTGAAGTTGTCTTCTCGGCTATTCATCAATACGGCGGTGTTGTTTTGGGCGAACATCTAGGGCAGTTGTTTACAATCATTTATACCGTGCTGCTGTCGCGGACATTTGCTCAAATCAACCTGTTTCCCCGCTGGGTGAGTAACCTCGGCTACCTTGCGTCGGGTATTTATCTGCTGGCGCAGGGCGACCTGTTTGCCACCGTTATCCCTAATTTCCCGAGCTGGGGACTGGCTGGCTTGCTGGGGAGCACGCTCTGGCTGGTGTGGCTGCTCATCATTGGCGTGCGGTTTATGAAGTTGCCCGAAAAGCTTATCAGTAAGACCATATCAGAGGTTACAAACGCATAATTTGATCGCCCCAGACGAAGCCGTCTGGCGTGCCGCTAAGCCGTTAGAAAGAAAATCGAACTAAGCACAAAGACCATATTCATGACACCTTATATTCGCTTCTTTTCCTGAACGTCTATGAAAAACAGTTTTTTCTTTACCTTCCTATGCTTTGCTGGGTTGGCTGGGTGCCAAGCCGATGTAGCTCCCAACGAGAACGTACCGGCGTTACACGAACGGTTTCACGGAAAGTATAAACCAATTAATTCAGTGGCCAGCGAACCCGTTGATGTGAACTTCGACGGACGGTCATCAAACAATCTGATTCATGAGATAGGCGACGATCTGACTAGCTCAGATCTGGAGATAAATATCATTGATAAGGGAAAACACGTTGAAGAGCGTACTTTTCTGTTTACGCAAACATGGCCTGAGCAGTACGTACATGCTCCCTTCAGCACTCGGGAGCCAACAGCTTATGACCCAAATTTGATAGTGAATTATGCTCGTCAGCCAGCTACCCGAAAATTTGATTTTGATCGTTCGATCAGGATAATCCAGATACGGCCTGATCAAAAGCCAATAGCCTCAGACACCGTTCGGTTTGCGCCCCCCGAAGCTGTAACCGTGGAAGGGAAGGGCTACATTAAAGTCGTTAATCGAAAGCGGCTTTACACCCGAGATGGCTGGAAAACAGTACGCGTTGAAACGCTGTACGAGCGTTATACAATGTCAACGTAAGAAAACTATCTGCCTATTAACGCGTTTATACTGCAACACTACAAAAGATAAACGTTATGGATAAGGCAAAGAAGTTTGAATTGATGAACAAGGTTGTTCGGGAGCTAGAGGATTTGCAAAACAGCCAGACGGCCCTGATCACCAAAATTGGTCAGATCGAAGTAGATAACATGAATGGTCTGAACGATAAGCGGCTAGAAACTGATTTAGGTGATATGCACAGCAAGATTGCTCAAAACGTCGATGCCATCACCGAGATTTTTGCTTACTTCGAAGCCCAACGCGATGAGTTTGCAAACGCCAATCGCTCCGCTATCGAAGCAGCCGAAGCCGCAGCAGCCGCCGACGCTGTAAAATAATATGCTTCTGCATGAACAGACAAAGCCGGGTTTTGCCCGGCTTTGTCTGTTTATAATCATACCAACTCTTCACACATAAATCCAGCTTCGTGCATTACGCGGATAATAGCGCTGGAAGCGATGCCAGCCGTTTCCACACGCAGGATTTTGTCGCAATCATCGAGGTCGGCGTTCCAGCGGATGGCTTCACCAAATCCGCTGAGGGCATTCCCAACGGTTTGCTTGCATCCGGCGCAAACCATGTTGGTTTTAAAGACCAGCACTGTCATTGGTGTGTTGGGCGGCCCGGTAGGTGACGAAAGATCTTGTGATCGGCGTAGAAGGTGCCTCCCGGAATGATGGATGCCAGTAGCGCCAACAGCGTTTTTCCCAGAGGCCAGTCGTATTCGGTCTTCGCCTGAATAACGGTCAGTACGTAAAGCAAAAATAGCAGGCCGTGAATGGGACCAATGATCTGCACAACTTCGGGATACCCAGCCAGCCGTTTCAGGGGAACACCAATAACTAAGAGCAGGAGGTACGAAACTCCTTCTGCCAGACCCACGACCCGCAGGCGGATCTTCGGAGAATTAAAAAGTGTATCGGTCATATAAGTTCGAGCCGTTGAGGATTGTACGGCAATTGGGGTTTGATGTTTACGTAGCCCGGCCGGGCTACGTAAGCGCAACGAATCTGCTTTGATTTTGTCATTTTTTGAGCAAGCTCATCGTTAAAAACCTCGTGTCCAGGGTCGAGCGGCTAGGGGTGAAAAGGGCCAGGGTATGGCAATCAAAATCAAGATAAGGCCAATGGTAAAGTAAACGGCGGTGGTTTTAAACTTTTGCCGGGCGTCGCTCTGCCGCTTTGCCTTACTCGATCCAACTGTCATTATAATCACCGAAGTGAACATCAGCCCAATGTGAATTAAGCTGAAAAACCTGAACTCGGGAGCCTCAGCGCTGGCCCCAAACCGCCAATAATAACTAACAATCGGACTGATGGCGTAAAGGTAGAAACCAATCAGCAGTTGTGTATGCGCAATTGATGTGGCCACAACGCGTATCGTCTGATCAGCTCGTTGGTAGGAGCGCGACCCTAACCAGCCTGAATAACCACTGACTAGAGCAGCCAGTAAGCTACTCAATACGAGCCAGCGTAAGGCATTATGAATTACTAAAACAATTGGATAAACCATTGACGAATAGCAGGCTGGTATTTGCCGCAAAGTTCACCGCTACCAACGTAAGTCGTTAGGCTGGATTCAGCTAAAATTGGTTCAAATCAATCATTCTGCGAAAATCCGTGGGGCTAAAGCCAGTGTACTTCCGGAACAGTTTACCGAAATTTGATTGATCATCAAACCCCATCTCTACGGCGATTTGGGCAACCGACAGGTCTGTCTGGAACAATAAAACTTTCGTTTCCAGAACAATACGTTCGTCGATCCAGACCGATGGCGACTGGCCCGTATGGGCTTTGATTACTTTATTGAGATGGTTGGGACTAACGTTCAGTTGATCGGCATATTCGCTTACCAATCGTTTTTGGCGAACGTTCTCGGTCAGCAAATCCATAAAGCGCTGTATTAGCCGGTCGCCTGCATCCGTTTTCGCAGGTGTCTTACTAACATACGCCCGATTGATTTCAGTAAGCAGCGCTGACAAATAAGGCCGAATTAAATCCGTTTTTTCGGCACCATTGTCGTAATATTCAATGGTCAGTCGATCAAGAAGGTTAGCAATAAAACGTGTTTGTTGATCCGACAACGGAACAAGTGGATTGCTGGTCAATTTCAGAAAGTCAAAATCAGTATCGTTGGTTGAATTAATGACTAGCTCTTTACTGAAGAAGCACATAAACCCTCGGGCATCTTCTGGGATATCAATCAATGAGAAAATCTGCATGGCTGGCACAATCAGTAAGTCTTGCGCTGTAAGCGTAAACGCATGCTGCCCAACGGTCGTCGTTAGTTGGCCGGTCGTGAGTAATATGAGCGCATGATTACTGGTGCGCGAAGGAGGTAAGGGGAGTTTGATGACGGGACGGCTGTATTCGAGCGATGTTATGATGAAATGGTTAAAATTAGGCCTAAACCGATTGGCCCACGATTCGTCTCGGATCAGGAAGCGTTCGCGGGCCATAGCCGGATTAATTGCCGGGAATGAGCTATCGGTGGGTAAAGACATAAAACTAGCCGTTAATGCTGCCCTAAGATAGTCTCGATGCGGCTTAATTCGTCATTGCTAAAGTCGATAGTATCCAGGCACTTCAACGAGTCTTGTAATTGTTCTGGTTTGCTGGCACCGATCAATACCGACGTAACGCGTTGATCTTTCAACAGCCAGGCCAGCGCCATTTGCGCCAACGTTTGGCCGCGTTGGCGGGCGATGTCGTTGAGTTGCCGGATAGTGGCTAATTTTTCGTCCGTCAGCTGATCTTCTCGGAGCGAACTGTTTGACTTGGCCGCTCTGGAGTCGGTCGGTACGCCGTTCAGGTATTTATCGGTCAGCAAGCCCTGTGCGAGTGGCGAAAACGGAATGCAGCCGATGCCTTCTTTCTCCAGTAAATCCAATAGACCACCTTCTACCCAACGCTCCAGCATCGAGTATTTAGGCTGGTGAATCAGGCAGGGCGTCCCCAGCTCCCGAAGGATCGTAATCGCCTGGGCGGCTTCCTCGGGTTTATAGTTCGATAAACCGACGTAAAGAGCCTTACCCTGACGCACAATTTGATTCAGGGCCATCATGCTTTCTTCAATGGGCGTTTCGGCGTCGGGGCGGTGGTGGTAAAAAATATCGACGTACTCCAACCGCATTCGGCGCAGGCTTTGGTCTAAGCTCGAGATCAGGTATTTACGAGAGCCGCCATCACCGTACGGTCCGTCCCACATCTGATAGCCCGCTTTTGAGGAGATGATAAGCTCGTCGCGGTAACTACGGAAATCCTCGTGTAAAATACGGCCAAAGTTCTCTTCGGCCGACCCGGGTGGCGGCCCATAGTTGTTGGCCAAATCGAAATGGGTGATACCACTATCAAAGGCGAGATGCAGGATGTTGCGTGAGTTTTCGAGGACATTCACATCGCCGAAGTTCTGCCATAGGCCGAGCGAAATGGCTGGAAGCTTTAGCCCACTGCGGCCGGTTCGCCGATAGGGCATTGACTTGTAGCGATCTGAATTGGGTAAATAATGCATAGCGTTACTGAGCAAGGATGTTTGTAGAAACGTAACGGATTGGGTAGGCGTAGGTTTTATTTTGACAGGATGAACAGGATAAAACAAGATTTCAAAAAATTAATCCATCCTGTTTTATCCTGTTCATCCTGTCAAAAATATAATAGCTTGCTGGCCCGGAACGGCGTGTCGGCAGCCTGGAGTAATTTGGCTCGTAAACGTGAATTATAACTCGGCCGACTGCTTAGGAACTGACGTACCAGCTGGCTTACTTCGGGCGTTTGGTATGCACCTAATGTCGAACGTAACCAGGACTCGGGAAAGAAAATATCGCCCGTTCGCTGAATTTCTTCCAGTAAGTCCAGGCTTTTAGGCAGGTATTTAGCCGATGACCCAGCGCGTAACGGATGATGCAAATAACCCAAAGCTGCCGTTACCCAGGCCTCGCGTTCACGATTGTTTTCAGAAGCTAGTGAAGCAAAAAAAGCGTCGCGCTCGGTTACGTTGCCCGACAAGGCGGGCATCATGAACTCCAGTCGCTTTTTTCGGTCGGGGTTTTTGATGCGGGTTAGTTGTCGGGATAAGATGGTTGCGGCAGGATAGTCGCGAACGGCCAGAGCCAGTGCCAATGAGGTGTAATCATCTTCGGTGAGCGTAACGCCAGCAGGCGCTTGCTGATCGTTCCAGATGGTGTACAGCCGATCACGGGCTTCCGAACTCAACGCGATGTTTTGATACAACCGGAACAGCAATTTCTTTTTGCCAGGAGCTGTTTCGCGATTCATCGCCTGCCAGGCGGCCTGCTCGACTGATGTAGCCAAAGCCAATCGACTCTCTGGCTTCGTGAAATTCCAGACGATGTCTGATAATTGACTTGTCAATAGACGTACATTCAACTCTTCTGATTCAGTACTTAGTAGTTTCTGGTAAGTCTCCGCCAGCTGCGCCGGTTTGACGACCTGCCCCGTAAGCATATTTTCGTACAGATTGATATAAGCCGCAGCCCGCGTCACCGGATTTTTTAGCGTAGTGAGCTGAGGAATCATGGCCGGGTCAACCGGAAATAAACCATAGCCCTGGCCTGATGAATTGAATACAACAAACTCTGGGACGGGCTTACCAACAGCTTCGGTTACCACAACGTTAGCTTCATTCATCGCCACCGTTACTTCCTCAACATGGTCGGCATAGATCAGCGCCAGCTCAAAGCCTTGTGGCCAAATCCGCTTAGACCCATCTTCGCCTAGTTGCGCAATTGAGAAGCGACTGATCTTGCCATCTTGCTTATCGAGCTGGTAGCTGAACTTGGGGCGGCCCGTCTGGTTGACCCATACCTGGTTCCAGGCCACGAGGTCGGTAGGGGTGCGGGCATCCAGAATGGCGATCAGGTCAACCCAGCTGGCGTTACTTTCGGCGTATTTTTTGAGATACTCGCGCAGTCCGTCGCGCAGGTTGTCTTTGCCCATGAGCCGCTCTAACTGGCGCATCATGATGGGCGCTTTGTGGTAGATAATGCCGCCGTAAAGCGTACCGGCCTCCTGTAAATTGGCCAAAGGCTGCCCGATGGGGTTGGCCCCTTCGGTGCGGTCAACGGCATAGGCCGCCGGAAAATGATCGACCACAAACTGAAGGTCGTAATTACTATCCGGGAATGAGGTTTCGGTAACCTTATCGGCCATGAAGTTGGCGAAGACTTCTTTCAGCCAGACATCATCGAACCAGCGCATCGTTACCAGATCACCAAACCACATATGTGCCGTTTCGTGGGCAATCAGCGTTGCACGGGAAAGCTTCTGATCGCGGGTGGCTCCGGCATCCAGAAACAGGCTCGATAACCGGTAGTCGATGGCACCAACGTGCTCCATACCGCCGTATTGAAAATCGGGAATGGCCGCAAAGTCGAACTTCTGAAACGGGTACGGAATCTGGGTGTAGTCTTCCAAAAAACGTAAGGCATCGGCGTGTGAGGTAAAGATCGTGTCGAGGCTAAGCCGAATCTTACTGGAATCGGTTTCGCGGTGCAACAGCGTCATAAACCGGTTATTAATCGTTCGCGAGACCGGCGTGAACTTACCCGCTACGAACGAGAACAGGTAAGTCGGTATGATGTTGGAGCGTTGAAAGTGAATTGTCTTACGGTTGCCCGTTACGACCGAGTCCTGTAGGGCGGCATTGGTCATGGCCTGCCAGCTTTTAGGAACGGTCAACGATAGCTGGAACGACGCCTTCAAATCCGGCTGATCGAAGCAGGGAAACACCGTTCGGGCGCGGTCGGGCACAAGCAACGTATAGAGGTAATCATCGTTACGATTGAGGGACAAATTACCGGCCGTGAACTGAATGGTTATGGTGTTGCGCCCTGGTTTTAAATACGCAGTAGAAATCAGCAGATGTTCGCTCTTGAAAACAATAGGGATGTTGGCTTCATTAACTGAAACATTCTGCAAATGAGTCTGTTCTTCCTTAAAATCGAGTTGCAGCGGAGCTGTGCTTTTTCCCCCGGCCGGGGCAGTCCATTCAAAAGTAATTGTTGCGGAGGCTGGAATTGGCTGTGATTTTTGCGCCGGAATATCTAAATTGAGTGCATAGGTAAGCTGACGAATCGTTTGCTTGCGAAACTGAGCCAGCGTCTGCGATACTCCCGTTTCTACTGAGGGTTGACTAACGGGTGCAGAGCGGTGGCTGCAGGACATGATAACGAGTGAAAGAGTACTGAGTATAACAACGCCGTAATGACTGCTTCTGAATAAATTCCAGACCATGTGTAGAGTGGTTTGGCACGTTGGATTAGTAATGTTGGGTTAAAAGTAACGCACTTTATGAAACGGTACCTCTCCCTTGCGCTGGTATTTCTATCTGTCGTCGGCCGCTTCGTTCCCGGCTGGGCCAATTCCATTCTCATTCCGATGGATGATCAGCAGTCCAACCATCTGAAAGCGTATGGCATTGCGTACAAAGTGCTGAAAGATGACCAGGAAGTCGAATGGCTACTCAATTATAGGGGGGGCAGCTTCATGATTAAGCATACGACCGCTTTCGAAAACGAGTGCCGTATTCGGGGCGTATCTGCCGAGGTGATTTCCGATGCCAGGGCTGCTTCGATCCGTCAGCAACTGGCTGACCCTGATCTGAACATGGACGTAGTAAAGCTTCAGAAAGCGGCCAAAATTGTGGTGTATTCGCCCATTAAGGTTGGTCCAGCTGAATTTGAAAATACGGATGCCGTTTTGCTGGTGCTGACCTACGCCGAAATTCCTTTCGAAGTCGTTTACGATGAAGAAATCCTGAAAGGAGACTTGCCAAAGTATGATTGGCTGCACCTGCACCATGAGGATTTTACGGGGCAGTATGGTCGTAATCTGCACCGGCAAACGGTGGCTGATATCAAGGCGCAGGAGAACATTGCCCATAAGTATGGCTATGCCAAAGTATCGCAGATGAAACTGGCTGTGGCTAAAACCATTAAAGAATTCTGCGCGGGTGGGGGGTATCTATTCGCTATGTGTTCTGCGGCCGAAACGTTCGACATTGCCTTAGCCGCTGAGGGTGTGGACATCGTAGGCAGTAGTTACGATGGTGACGGGGCCGACCCGGATGCGCAGTCAAAACTGGACTTTAGCAAATCGGTAGCGTTCGAAAACTTCACCATTGATAGTGATAATGGTTATCGGGGCTTCTCGACGTTCTCCGACATCAATTCGGCGGGCGGACGCAGCTACGATCAGCCAGCGGGCTTCTTTGAACTATTCAACTTCTCGGCCAAATGGGATGTCATCCCGGCGATGTTGACTCAAAACCACGAGTCTATTATCAAAGAATTCTTTGGCCAGACGACCGCTTTTCGCAAAACGGTTGTGAAGCCGAGTGCCCTGGTCATGGGCGAAAGCAAGACTTCTGACCGCTATCTCTACGGTGAAATTGGTCGTGGTCAGTGGACATTCTACGGCGGCCACGACCCCGAAGGCAATCGTGGCGGCAATTTTCGAACGCCCACCGACCTGAACCTACATCCACATTCGCCGGGGTATCGCCTGATTCTGAATAATGTGCTGTTTCCATCAGCAAAAAAGAAGAAGCGGAAAACGTAGCAAAATGACTAATCTATTCAAAAGTCAATACAATTTTACCCGTCGTTCGGCGGCTTTCCAGGCGGTGGTGGGCGTCGCCAATTTTCTCGGCTGGTAGGACTTCGTTGACTTCAATTTTCAATTTTCCGTCGGCGATAAGTTGGTTTATGATGGCTAAGTCATTACCACTTGTGTGCACCAGAATACGTTCGGCGTGAATGTCGGAACGAACCGCCAGCACTTTATCCATGGCACTGTACGCAATTGAAATAAGTCGACCATTTGGTTTCAACACCTTGGCTGAGGAGAATATAGTGTCAGCGCCAGCCGTGTCAAAAACCAGGTCAGCGTCGATTACGGCGGTTTCTACATTGGTTGTTGTGTAATCGATGAACTCATCGGTACCTAGCGTCCGCACAAATGCTTCGTTTTTGCCCGAAGCTGTGCCAATGACATGCGCGCCCAACGCTTTAGCCAACTGGACGGCTAAATGGCCAACACCGCCCGAGGCCGCCTGAATCAGCACCTTTTCTCCGGCTTTCAGCTGACCGTGTTCGGTTAATCCCTGCCAGGCGGTAAGCACGGCTAGTGGAGCCGCTGCGGCCTCTTCAAACGTTAATTGGGCCGGTTTAAGGGCCAGGTGCGCGGCTGGCGATGCTACGTATTCGGCATATGCATTGCCGGGTTCGGGAAAATTGACCATCCCGTAAACCGCGTCGCCGGGCTTGAACGATGTTACCTCGGTGCCGACTTCGATAACTTCGCCCGCAATGTCCCAACCCAGAATGATGGGGTGCGTGTAGTTTTTAGAATAAGGTGTTGAACCAGTGCGGGTCTTGAAATCAGCAGGGTTAACGCCAAAGGCTTTTACCTGAACCAGAACCTGATCTGGCTGAATACTGGGTTTAGGTACGTCTTGAATGGCGAAATTTTCGACTCCACCCCAATCATTTAGAACAACGGCTTTCATCTATTTTTTTGTTTTATTTATTCAATTGGCTCATACTCCGACCGCTGGAACGCCGATCAGGGTACATTACACCCTAGTCTGGCTTACTTCGATGACAGGTGGAACAATCCTGACGCCGGATCGAAACTGTACTGCCGTGGTATACCCGTAGCTAATTCAACTTTTTCAATAGCTTCCGGGTTTATGTTCTCCAGCCGCATCATTAATGACCGAAGGCTGTTGCCGTGGGCTACAACTAACACGTCTTCATGTAGGTGCAGATGAGGCAGGATAGCTGACTCGAAGTAAGGAATGACCCGGCTGTAGGTATCCGCTAAACTCTCGCCGTTGGGTGGCTGGTCGGCGTAGCCCCGACGCCAGCGAAAGACCTGTTCAGCACCAAAACGCTCTTCGGCCTCCGCCTTGTTCATGCCCTGTAAATCGCCGTACATACGTTCGTTGAGAGCGGCACTACGTTCAATGGGCAAGTCGGTCTGGCCGGTTTCGTGCACGATGATGTCCATTGTTTCAATGGCTCGTTGCAGCACAGACGTAAAACCAACGGCAAACCGGTCGGCCTTCAGCAATGTACCGGCTTCGCGGGCTTCGTGCCGTCCTAGCTTGGTAAGGGGAGTGTCTACATTACCGGTGAAGCGATTTTCCAGGTTCCACTGCGATTGTCCGTGCCGGACGATGACGAGAAGCGACATGAGTTGGTGGGTAGTAATGGAATCTATTACTCGTTTTCAAACTGAAGTGTTTAGGGCAAGCGGCTTATTTTTGGGGATAGCAGCATAATTTAATCTGGATGATGAAAGGTTGATCAAATGCCTAACAAGCTGTCGTTGAGTCACGATAATATATTTGAGTTAGTAATATCACGGGAGCGCCAAAACAAACAATCGATGTATCGACACGGTTATTTGTTGTTTGATAGATAAATGTTAAATAAACCTTCAAGTGGAACGTTTGTCAAACGAATGTTGACTTGTAATCCACTATTAAAAAGTACAGCTATGAAAAAGGTCCTAAGTATATCCGTTTTAGTGTTAGTGATTACCAGCGTACTTGTGCAACCGGCAACTGCTCAGTTCGGCAGACGTTGGAGTCCACAGGCTAAAGGGACGGCCATTGGCGTAGGGGTTGGGGGCGCAGCTGGTGCCATCATTAATAAGCGCAACCGTGTAGTAGGCGGTATAATTGGGGGCGTTGCTGGCGGGGCTGCTGGCTACGCTATTGGTAAAGGCGTTGATAACCGTCGGAAAACGGCGGCCCGCATAGCCGCTGCTGAACGACAAGCTGCCGAAGCTCGACGCGAAGCTGCTCTGGCCCGCCGGGAAGCGGCTGCTGCTGCCAACAGACCTGTTACGGTAGCCGCTAAGTCTGAGCCAGCCGTGGCTCGGGCAGCTGCTCCGGCTGTAGCCGCCAGCACTGTGACAACCGCTGCGTATACCACTCCGGTGACTTCGGCAGCTTATACCACAAACGCCTTGTTCTTACCGAACGACTCTTACGGCGATCAAAACACACCATACCCAACGTCAGAATATCGACGCAAGAGCTGGTAAAATCAACCCCTCTGCGTTCGTTCCAATGGTTTATAAGTTGGGATGAACGCAGCTGTTCACATCATTCACCATTCTAACTAGTTAATAGTATGAAAGCGATATTGCCTCTGGCACTGATTGCAGTGCTGTTCTCTTCGTGTTCAAAATCGGGCGATTCAGCCGCTATTCAGGACCTTAACAAGCAATTTATTGGTGCCTGGAATAATAAAGAGTCGGATAAGATTATCTCTTTTCTGGACGAAGACGTCGATTTTCTGCAGGGCAATGCTCATTTTAAAGGAAAATCGGAAGTGTCGCAAAAGTGGGTTCGTGAAACCCTTCCAACGCTGAGCGACCTGAAAACGAACGTAGTAAGTTCGGCGGCCGATACGCATACCGCCTATGAGGCCGGTACGTTTTCGGTTGATGTCTTACCCGATGGCCCAAACCGCCCCCGTGGTTTTGGCGAAGGCAACTACATCTTCGTCTGGAAAAAAGCCGCTGACGACAGCTGGAAACTAAGTTATGCTCAACTCGAAGATTTGCCGGTGCAGGTGAAGAATTAAGAGAAGGTTGTATAGGGTAGTTCGGCGTAGTTTTCGGACTACTGCACCGGCGGACTGGCCGGACTGTTATCCGCCGGGTGACCGCGGCCATCTCTGACCGGTGACATCCTAGATCAAAGCAATTTGAGATTCTGTTCATAAACCGGATAACACCAGAGCGAAGTTTCAAACTTCGCTCAACATGAATGACTCAAACTGCTTCCAGAAAACTAATTGATCCGCCGGAGTAAGCACCGATAAAGGCTTGCTCCGGCGTCGCTGTTTACAGGCCTTTCACAGAGGGGCTAGTTTTGGGTGGGTAGCTTCTTATAACTGGGGTCTTTGTGAAGCAAAAGTAGATTGCTGACTGTTTGAGTGTTGGGGTGAGGGATCAGCTCGAAAACAAACACCTACCCGACGAAGGGCACGATTACGGGCCTGGTAAACGGGAAGCCGCTTATCGATTTCTGGCTAAACACCTCAACCTTGATCTGAACAAGGTGCTGAAAAATAACCAGATCGACGAAAGCTCTACTACGTTGTTAGAGTCTGCTGCTCTACAGGTGTTTAACGCTCAATACCCTCGGCCGGCTAAAGCGGTGGTAGGCGATGAAGCCGTTATGGCGCTTCTAAAATGAAAACGAATTGAGCTGTTGCAGTAAGCCAGAAAACAAAGACCACGGGAGCTTGGTATAACTTAGCCCGTACGCAACACGTGAACAATGATATTATCTCCTGCCAAAACTGTTATACTTGTTTGGCTGCTTTCGGCCTGTAGCACTACCAAACCTAATTACTTCTCAAATTCATCGGGCGGCTACTGCGAACCCGCTTTGACTTACACCTACAACGATACGTTCAGACCGCAAACCGTTTTACCGGCCGATACCAGTTTAACGAATCACTTTTCCCGGCACGACCTTTTGATGGCCAACGCTACGGGGATACTGCCTTTGTTGCAGGAATTAAGTCAACCTCAGGGCAAGACAACTCCAGAAGCTCGGTTAGAACGGCTTACTAAAATCCAGCAGGTTCAGAGCCGACTAGCGCTGGCATCAACCGAAATTGCCAGCTTAGCCGCCGAGTTGGATTGCGAAGGTGAGCGGGCCGATCAATTGGCTACTTATCTTGAGCAAAAAGATCAACGTCGTATCCGTAATCTAACCTTGTTCTCCGTCATCATTGGAGCCGCCACGACGGTAGCCACCGCCTTTATCCAGACTGACAACGCCAATAAAACGATTGGCATTGGTGGAGGGCTTCTTAGCGCGGGTTTAGGAGGAGCCGCGGCCTTTTCGTCAAACAAAACGGTGTCTTTTGCGCATAAACGTAACCTACTCGCCGATATCTGGAGTCAGTCAGATCAGTCGGTCGCTTACTCTCCATTTATCTGGTATGTGCTTAATGAAAAGGTGTTTAGCAACAGCGGACAAACGTCCGTGCGGTATAACATTCGCCGACGTTGGCAGGAGTACGTATTAAAAAAGGCTTCGATTGAAAAACAGCAGCTTTACTTTGGCACCGGTGGATTGTATCAGGCCGACGACTTACGGACCCGAGCTAACATGCTGAATCAGCTTCAATCATCCGTACGTTCCATCAACCAGGATTTACAAAGCTTACTCACCCGTCTTACGATTGTATTTAAGTAACACGCTGCTGGGCCATTATTCTTTCGCTTTTAGCCGTCGATAAACTGGTTGGTGCCTGTTATTTACTTAAACCTACCAGATATTCATTCGAGCTATCCCTTGGCCGGTGCCTGGTCTACTTTTACGCACCCAATTGACCTAAAGGTGAGCGGTTTAAAGCTGATCTAACGAAGGGTTAAGGGAGAAGCTTCCATCAAGCGTAGTACTGAGCAGTAAACAACATTAATGAACACAAACACTATGGCAAACCAAAAAAATATTATCGACGAATGGTCCGTCAGGGACTTGGAAGATGGTTCATCGTTAACCGTCACAGTGGTGAGCTGTACCGAACTCGGTAACCAATCGTTGCCGGGCCTTCAGGTGATTTACATGGGTAACATCGTAAACTACGAGCCGCTGGTTACCGAACGGCTGGCGTATCAGGCTTCCAAAGCGGGTGCCACTGACTATCTGCTGGAAGATAAATCGTGGATGGCCTACGAAGACCAATTCGTGAAGAATTATCTGGTGCTAGGGTCGCCCCTGAAAGCCAGGGTAGAGGTCAAAACCCGTAGCTCTAGAGTGATTGCCAAAGAATATGAGCTACCTTTTGAGGTATGAGAAAAGGCTATGCCACACTGCCTGCGCCTTGTGCTTGTTTCGGTAAGCGTACTGTTTATGCGTTGCAGTAACTCATCGCTATCCACCAGCTCGGTAAACGACCCTTCTCTGCTCCGGGTAAACGTAATCATCTCCCGTTCAACAGGTGACGGCGACAGCCTAAACCAGACCATCGAAGCCTTTATCCGGGATAAGTCTGACAAGACCGTTGCCAATCCGAACATCCAGGTTAAGGTGAATGGGAAAAGCCTTCGGCTGAATAATGGGTCGTCAAATTATTACGGAGCTTATCCCTATTATCAGCGTATCGACTCGTCGCTCGCTGTCCATGCGGAGACGACATACACCGTTTCTGTGGTGCTTACCGATGGTAGTGGATATACGTTGGGGACCATCGAGACTCAGGCTGAGCTTATACCAGCGCGGTTTTTACCCCCGGTCAGCCATCCAAGAAAGCAACCGCTGACGCTACACTGGCAGGACCTTGAACCCGACAACTGGTGGGTGGCCAGCTGGAAGCGCTGGCGGGGAGAGGAGTCAGTGACCAAGCTGAAAATCTCGAAAAGTAGTCGTACCGTCGATCCGTGGAGGCATGTGCAATACGAAGGGGGCAGCACGGAAGAAGCCGACTACCTGAGCACAGAGGTAAGTTCGGGGCAGGGAGCGTACACCATTCCAGCCGCGTATTTTCAAGGACCTACAAGCCGGTTTAATACCCTCGACGTTATGGTTACTTCGGAGAAGGTAATCAACATTGACAATGTCTTTCGGAGTGGTAGTTCTATCAGTAGTAATCGACGGGGTTTCTACCGGATTGGTATCGTTGACTAAGCGCCTGCCGGGCATCCTGGCTAACTCCCGGGGGCCGGGCACTTCCCCTGGTAAACCCACCGGAGACGGAGCAGGTAATTGTGGTCGAATACCGGTCTCAACCTGAATCAACCGTTGACTAAATAGCTTCTGTCTGAGTAGGGTAAGATTCTGTTATTTCGGCCATGCAAACGTTTTTTTGTTGTGTACTGCTAGCTTCATCGGCGGCTTATGTGACCGCCCGCGGCTGGCAGGAGCCACCTCAGCAGTCATTGAATCACTACGTAGCCTTCATCAACCAGTCGGTTGATGAGGTCGTTAACCGATTTCAGCAATTACAGACGTACTATGCTGATGTAAAACGGTATCGGCAAAGGCCTGACGTTCTCCTGCGGCTACCTTCTTCGGGACCCCTAGAAACCTACTACTACGAGAAAGCCCTGGCGAGTAGTGGCTTAACTGCCGCCGAGAAACAACGCCTGACGGCCCGTGCACAGGCGCTTTGGCAGTTACTAACAAAACTAGACCAGACCGGCAAAGCCCTGGAAACCTACGTGCGGCTGAAAGATTACCAGCGCGACGAGCTAAAACAATCGGATGCGCTGCTCAACCAGATGCAGGCGCTCTCCGGCCAGTTCAGCCGCGATAAAGACGACTTCTATAAGCAGATTCAACGGGTGTATCGCCGATACCAGCCTTATCTGGCCGAAGATGCTTACTTGTATACCGAGCGGGAAATGGAACAGGTGCTGCTTAGTCAGAAGCAGTTGCTCGATAGTTTACCTTTCTATTTAAAAGAGGAAAGCCGCTCAGACTGGCCCGTCGGCCGGGTTCAGGCGGCTATGCTGGCCGACGAGCGACTGCTGACTCAGCTGGGAAAAGCGCAAACAGCGTTAGACTATCCGGCTTCGGATATGGTGCCCGCATTTAAAACGGCGCTACGGTCACTACAAGACATAAAACGCCGGGCCGTTGACGACCATACGTTTGCGGCACGTCAAACCTCTGCGCATGGCAATGAGGTGTATCGTTCGCTGTTGGCGCACTACAACCAGGACTTGCTGGCTAGTCATCAGGCTTTTGTCAACTATAGTCAGTCGACCAAACGGCTGTTGAGTTATCCTAAGTACTGTCCGGTATTTGCCATTGAACCGCCCGCGTCAGCCGGACAGTCAGTTACTCAGGCCATGCCTTTCCGGGATGTTCCTCCTGGTGCGTTTGTCATTAAACCGGCGCCTGCTTCGGCCAGTAACGCTACGTTCCAGGCATTGAATGGGTATGTGGAGTTTATTAATGAATCGCTCCGACAGATGCATACGCTCCAGGTGCTGCTCCGCAATTACCAGGCTTCGGCTGAGTATTACCGCGATCCTGCCCGCAGCCGCCAGCGAGCGGGGTTGACCTACGCCCATGAAGCCTATAAAGTGCCTCTTTCCGAATATCAGCTTCTGGTTAGTAGCAGCCGGGAGGTGCCTACGCCTTATCGAGCGTCTATCAACGGCCAGGCCGACGTGCTGCTCGCTATGCTGAAAGAGATGGATGCGCTCAGTATTGAGTTAATTAACTACACCGCCGAGAAACGATACCTTCAGGATAGATTACAACGCTCCGACGCCATTTTGAACCGATATGCTTATCTATTTGACTTGTTCGACCAGAAAAAAGAGCGTCTTTATCAGGACGTGCGACGCGTTCACGAGAGCTACCCGGTTGCTAACCCCGCCGACTCCTGGCACGTTGCAGGAAAAGCTCTTCTGAAAACCCTGGACGACGACCACGACGTGCTGTTTGGCATAAAGGCGTACTTGAAAGGAGAGGTGGCGCACCTGCCCATGACGGACAAGCTAGCTGCCAATGCCCGCGCATTGATTGCGGACGAGTACAAAAACCTGCAAGGGCTGAAGCGATTTGGCCGGAGTAATGGCTTATGCCCGTACTCGCCTTACGAAGACGTAGCAGAAAACTCAATCCGATTTGTCGAAAAGACGCAACATGTAAATGTCAGCTCGGCAACCTCGCATCCTTACGAGTCGATCTACTATTTTTATAACAACGAGTTAATTTACCAATACAACAAGTTTAGCGAACTGGCTAAGACTGGCATTCTGAAAGCCGTTAACCAACCGGATATGTTCATCTTCCGCCGGGCGACGCCAGCTAAAGAAAGTCAGGCATTACCCGAAAAAGTTGATACGCCAAACCAGTCCTTGCTGGCTCAATCGAAACCCGAAAGCACTGCGCCCAAGTCTATCCGGGCTACGCCAGAGCAAAGTAGCGACCCTCCGGTAAAGCCAATAACAAACGGCAAGACAGTTGAACATGACACCGTATTTGTGGAACGAACGCGAACAGACACCATATACGTTGACCGAACCGCCCCACGAGCCGACAATCTTACCCTGAAAGGTTTTGCGGCAAACAATATGGTGTTACTGCTGGACGTATCAGCGTCAATGGAATCGCCTTATAAAATGCCCCTCTTGAAGCGATCCATTAAATCGTTGCTGAAACTACTCCGTCCCGAAGATCAGGTTTCGGTGGTGGTGTACTCGGGTAAAGCACGGGTGGCGTTAAAACCCACTTCTGGGGCCAACGCCGACGAAATTGCCCGCGTGATCGACGACCTTCAGTCCAAGGGCGATACCGATGGGGATGAAGGTATTCGTCTGGCTTATAAGCTGGCAGACAAGCACTACATCCGGGCGGGCAACAACCGAATTATACTCGCCACGGACGGCGAATTTCCCATTAGTAACGACGTATACCAACTCGTAAGTGATGGTGCTCAACAAGCTATCTACCTGACCGTTTTTACCTTCGGTCGCAACGCCATCACGGGCGCTAACCTCAAGAGAATCGCCTTATCGGGTAAGGGGAACTACGCCCACATCACTCAGGAAAATGCTAATATTCAATTAATTATGGAAGCTCAGGCTAAGAAAGCACCTTAAGTTAGGTGTTGTCTTCATGTTGTTGGTGGCTAGCCATGAAGTAGTCGGACAGGAAGTTATACAAGACTATTATGAGCGGTAACCCTGCCAATACTAAAGCCGTAATCTTGGTTGCTCGATAGGGCATCAAATTAAGCCCGACCAGCCCGGCCAGTAGGATAATGCCAATAAAAAGGAAGCCCGATTCCATGCCGCGCCCAGCCGCATCGTTACCTGAACGGTTGATATTGAATAGCGTAAAGACAAGGAGTATTGCGTAGAGGCTAATCAATACCCAGTTCGTGGTCGTAATAATTTTCATGAGATAAACGTTATGCAATGCGGCTAAAGGTGACATACTGCGCCGGCGAGTAACTAGGCAAACGTAGCGTATTGTGAACCCGTAAGCCAAGTTAAATCAACAGCCGGTAGTGTTGAGTAAATAACTGGTAGTAGTTGTTGGACGGTGTTCGTCAGCCACTTATGTCTTTATTCGGTAAGTTATTCACTCAAATCCACCGATTGTCAAGTGAGTATAGTGGAGTTGTGTTGTGTTCAGCAAATTTGTTTGCACTCAGATCAAATCCTCGACTATGATTAGTTCATCGGCTACCATTTTGCCTTTACTTGTCGCCTTTGGCGGCTTATTCGTTGGAATAGTTTGCATATTGATTGGCTGGTACCTTTGGTATGAAGGGCGTGACATTCGGAGCAGTGGCCTGACGGTTACGGCAATCGTGCTGGAAAAATTTCGAAAAGAGGATCAGGGGCTGATGGGGGAGATGATAAACTATTACGTCCGTTGCTCGTTCCAGGATGCTACGGGACTGGCGCGCGAGGTAGACGTCAGCATGCGATCTCGCCGGTGGTTTCAGCTGAGCGAAGGAGCCACTACCCGGCTTACCTATGTGCCCGAGGAGCTAGACGAGAGCCAGCCTGGATCTCACTTTGTCTGGCAGCTTCGGGGCTTTGCTGGCATCACCATGATTGTCTTTGGCATTGTTACCATTGCCGTATGCACCGTAAGTCGTTTACTAGAATGGCTCAATAGTCAGCCTGTTTATTAATGAGTGAAGTAAGTTTTTGAATGTAGAAACGAACGAGGGGCACACTCGGGAAACTTACTGCAAAAGGATTTGTACTGAAAGCAGCTTCGTAAAAACGAATGAGCTTGAGTAGAAAAAACAGCGCTCCCTAAGGTTTCAGGAAGCGCTGTATATACACTGGCCTTAGCGGTGCTTATGCCGTTTTCAATGCATTTTTCTCGTACAACTCGGTCATATTGTCGAAGATAGCTTTGACGGGATCTCCTCCGAAACTACCTCCCAATGCCTGATTGAAAATCGTATGGCCACCGTAAGCGTTCACGTAAATCTTGATTTGCATAGAGATGTTCGACCCCGTGTTAGAGTAGTTTGAGATGGTCACCGTGATTTCCGGATTCTTGTTGACCACGTATTCACCGTTTCCGCTGACGCTGAGCGGTCCGCCGGAAACATGCCCATCTTTCACGCCGGAATACTTGGCTTCGTAGAGGATACCAAACTGGCCAGGTGCTGTTTCTACCAGGGTTAAGGTGGTTGTTACTTTCTCGACAACATAACTGTGCGACTCGGTTTTCTGATCAATAACTGGGTAAGCCATAAGAATAAGGGGTTAAAGAGGATATAATGAATGAAGAGTAGACGTAAACACCTGGGACTGTGTTTGTGCGTCAATGACTATGCAAAGGTGGTTTATTGAGCAGGCGAAAACGCTCAAAAATGAGACATAAACACTCACTTTTAGGACAGACCAGCGCGAACGGCTTGATTTAGCCGGAGGTCAACAAGTGTCATCAGTGTAGGAGGCCTACTGGATGAGCCAGTTCTACAGCGTGTAGTTATTCCGCAGGGCTCAATTCACGTGTGTCCAGGCTTGCCTGTTTATTTTTCTTTGCTTTCTCCGGTACGGCCTGCCAGGCTGGGTAACAGACCACCAGGCCCATACCTACTACCAGCAATAGGTGGAGCGGAAGTAAATTGAAGATGTGCAGGTGGAACGCAAGTCCGATGCCGCCCAGAAAGTACAGGCAGAGCAAGATCTCTGCCCACGGTAACTCCCTACTTTGCTTCGATACATACACGTTAGTATGCCAGGACGTCTGCTGAGTTCCCCGGTTAAACTTGGGTGTGCGTATAAAAGAGCTTTTTCGACCGGCAAATCCTTCCACAACCGCTTTCGTGTTATGATAAGAAAGCCCCATCGACAAGACCATAAATAGTAGATAATGGCCCAAGAAGCTAAGTAACCGAGTTTTGCTAAACGGCTGACGATGCATGAAGCCAACCCAATACAAGAATACGGAAGCTACTGAAAGCAGCGTTAATCCCGAGATTCGTTCAACCCAGAGCTGATAGACTGGCTGCTGCAAAAACCATAGCAGCGGCACACTGCTCAGCCCAAGGATGAACAAACAGCAGAACGGTAGGCTACTGAGCAGATGAAATAAGGCATATGCTTTGTTGGATATCTGGAGCCGGGACGATTGCAACGTAGAGCCAAGGTGTTTGCGGGCACATTCGGCAATGCCTTTCATCCAACGGAACTGTTGGGTTTTGAGGGCTTGCATGGACAAGGGTAGTTCGGCCGGTACGCCCACCTCGCCCGCATACTGAAATTTCCAGCCCCGCAGTTGGGCCCGGTAACTCAAGTCCAGGTCTTCAGTAAGCGTATCGGCGTGCCAACCTCCGGCATCCTCAATACAGGCTTTTCGCCAGATGCCAGCCGTACCGTTAAAATTAATCAGGTGGTTGGCCGAGTGCCGCCCCCACTGTTCCACAAAGAGGTGGGCATCCAGAAAGAAGCCCTGGAAACGCGTAAGCCAGGAGTCGGTGAGGTTTAAATGGTCCCAACGGGCTTGTACAAGCCCAATTTCTGGATGCGTGAAATAAGGAATCAGCCGCAGTAGAAAATCCGGAGCCGGTAAGAAATCAGCGTCGAAAATAGCAATGAAATCTCCTTGGGCCTGCCGGGTTCCCTGGGCTAGTGCGCCGGCTTTGAAGCCAGTTCGTTCGGCGCGTCGAATGTGAGCAATAGAAATGCCACGTTGGCGAATTAAAGCTAACTGGTTATCAATGAGGCTGGTTGTTTCGTCCGACGAATCGTCGAGTACCTGGATGTCTAAAAGATGGCGGGGATAATCGAGGGCCGTTACGGCGGCCAGCAAGCGTTCGACTACGTATCGTTCGTTGTACAGGGGTAATTGTACGGTAATGCTAGGCAGAGGGAAGCCCGAAAATGCCATGGCATGATTTGAGACTTGCTTTTGACGCCGATAAAAATGCCAGGCCAGACGAGCTTGAATTAGGCTGCTGATCACTAGGAATAGTAGAGTAATAGAGTAGATAACAATCGTGACTATGGCCATGAAACATAACATTTTCTATCGGGTATGGCCAGGAGCCGTGAATAGACGTTTAGGGCGTGATTGGCACAAAGCGGTCAGCCTAAGTTGCTCACGGGACTTGTCGGCTTTGAACTGGAGCAGTACCCAGTCAAGCTCCCAGATTTGAAGAGTTGAGCCAAGAGGATCAACGGACTGATATGCCTGTTTCGATAACACGTTATTGTGGGGTTGTAAGTAGCCGGTCCATATTTTGTATGGATACGTTGATGAACATGGCGAGCTAGCGAAGGTTCTAGTAATGGCTTAGAAATAAGCTATTGGTCCGGTCGTCGAATAATTGCCTGACTTCTTTTGTAAGTCGAGCCAATATGTAGTGAAACGCGTTTGAGACGGCCTTAATACCCTTAGGCTTATCACAAGAAAAGCGTCGGACTACCTAGTCCGACGCTTTTCTTGTGATAGCTGAATCTGGTAAATTTCGATGCGCTTTACGAAGTACTACGCTACGTTTTCGTCCGCCAACACGTTCAACTCAACCAGTTTGTCGCGCAGGAGTGCGCCGGATTGAAAATGTATGGCTGTGAATCCCAGGCTGCTGGCCGCTTTAACGTTGTTCAGGTTATCATCGATAAACACGCAGGTCTCAGGGGTTAAGTTATAGCGCTTGAGCAAGAGATGGAAGATGGCTGGGTCGGGCTTAATAAGCTTCTCCTCGCCCGATACCAGGATACCGTCAAACAAATTCAGAAATTCGTAGCGCTCTTTAGCAATCGGAAAAGACTCGGTTGACCAGTTCGTTAAACCGTACAGCTTGTAATGCTTGTCTTTCAACTCGCGCAAGATAGCTACCGATTCAGAGATTTCGCCATTCAACATCTCTTCCCAGCGCCCGTAGAACATGGCAATCAGGTCTTTGTGGTCAGGGAATTGGTTCTGAAGTACGCTGGTCGCTTCGGCAAACGAGCGTCCTTTATCTTGCTGAACATTCCATTCGTCGGTGCAGACGTTTGAAAGAAACCACTCCATCTGCTGCTCGTCGGCGATGAGTTTTCTATAAAGGTACCTTGGGTTCCAGTCGATGAGTACTCCCCCGAAATCAAATACAATGGTATCAATTGGCATAAGTTGTAAGCGGTTAAGCTGAAGTTTCTACGTAGTTTCTTTTTGTATTTACCCGCAAAAATAGAGTAGGTAGCCACTCCGCCAGATGCGTTTGATTGATCAATGGCACTACTGCATTAACCGATTGACGCCAGGACTTGCCGGATACAACCGGGCCGGTGGTCAGGCGGTTTCCTGAGCGGTCATAAGGGGCAACTGGATAATTACTTTCGTGCCCAGCGGCTGCTGATCGTCGCCTACTTTGTCTACTATAGTCACTCGGGTCTCTTTACCGCTACGTTGGCTGATGAGCTGAAGCCGCTCTTCGGTAACCTTAAGCCCTACGCTTTTGTGCGACGACACCGTCTTGCTTTTCAGCTCGCTGGCTTTCAGCCGCCCCACACCATCGTCTTCTACGGTGCATTCCAGCCGATCATCGACGGGTTTGATGCATACCTGAATTGTTCCCCGGTTTTTTTTGTGAGCTATGCCGTGGAGAATAGAATTCTCGATGTAAGGTTGAATAATCATGGGAGGAATCGACGTATTTTCCCTGTCCAGGGCGGGATCAGCATCAACCTTGAAGTCGAACTTGTTCCCAAATCGGAGCTGCTCCAGCTCCAGGTATAGCGCCAATTGTTCTAACTCACTAGCCAGCGTTACCCACTCTAATCGGGAGTTCTCCAGAATGAGTCGCATGAGCCGCGCGAACTTCACCAGGTACTTGTCGGCGTTGTCGCTGTCGTTTTGAAGTACGAACAGCCGGATGGCGTTCAGTGAATTGTACAGAAAATGAGGGTTCATCTGCGACCGTAAGGCTTTCATTTCAGAGGCCGCAATGCGCTCACGTAATTCGCTTTTTTCGCGCTGTTCCTTCACCAGCCTTGCTTCTCTGCGACGAGCTACCGAAATCACCAGGGTAAGCAATGAACCGAAAGCCACGATCTGAAACCACCAGGTTTGCCAAAAAGGCGGTCGAATGGTCAAGGGTAGTTTGTAACCCTGTCGGTTCCAGACCCCGTCGTTATTAGCCGCAATAACGTGCAATACGTATTCGCCGGGGGGAACGTTGGTGTAACTCGCAAACGCCCGGTTGGTAGCCTGGTTCCATTGATCTTCGAATCCCTCCAGCCGGTACGCATACCGGTTGCCGTCGGCGTTGTCGAAGCTAAGTGCGGCCATATCGAAGGAAAACCCATTTTGGCTGTAATCAAGTACAATAGTGGGCGGTCTGTCCGGTGACCCGCGCAGGAGCTCGCGGTCGTTAACCCGAAACGACGTCAGATAAACTGGCGGCACAAAACGGTTCAGCCGAATTTGATTGGGTTCAACGTACACCAGCCCCCGCATAGCCCCAAAATAAATTCGCCCGCTCGAATCACGGACTACTGAGCCTGACTCAAACTCGGAGGAGGGGATGCCGTCCGCTTCGTCAAACGTTGTGAAACGGAGGGTACGGGTGTCGAGGCAGGCTAGTCCTTTACTGGTGCTAACCCAGAGGCTGTCATTAACCAATTGCAGTGCTGCAATGTCATTGTTAGGCAGGCCATGTCGGGTGGTATAAACGGCAAAACGTCCGGTACGTTGATTTAAGCAAGCAAGGCCATTGTCACTACTCATCCAGATCTGGCCGCGCTTATCTTCCACAAAATCGGTAACGCCTTCATCGGGCAGGCTGTAAGGATCGTCTTCTTTATGGTCGTATTGGGCCAGTAGTTTCAGGTCAGGGCTAATCTTGTACACTGGGCCCAGACCACCCACCCACAAGTTATGCGCACGGTCGAAGGACAGGGTATTGTAGTTCTTACCCGGCAATTGTCGAATCCGCTCGTCATTGAACTGATTGCTGAACAAACCAGTGCGGGGGTCGTAAATGGTTAGTTTCTCGTTTGTGCCAATGAATAGTCGACCGTCTGGCGACTCAGTTATAATAAACACCTGACTTCCCGCGACGAAATCCCGACGCTTGGGATCAAACGCCGGATACCGCGTCGGACTCTCCGGAGAGGGTAGACACCGGATGTGCTCAAAACGTCCGGTGCTGATGTTAAGTCGGTTAAGGCCCGTAGGCATACCGGCCCACACGAACCCATAGCGGTCGGCCAGTGCTGCATATGTCCAGTTATCGCTGAGGCTATGCGGATTTTTAGGATCGTGTCGATAGATGCGGTAGGTCTGCGCTTGTGGGTTTATGCAAGCCAGTCCATCGCGGGTAGATACCCACAAACGATTTTGGGAATCGAAGGAAAGTTGCCCGGCATCGAACCCCAGGGTTGACGCGGGTCGGTAGCCTACATCATCAAACAGGGAATGGACCTTCTTGACTGTTGGGTTAAACCAGCTGATCCCGGCATCGTCGGTAGCGGCCCAGATCACCCCGCTTCGGTCTTCAAACAAGGCTTTTACTGAATTTGAAACAAGGGTTCTCGAATTGGTTTCGTCGTTCAGGTAAGTGAAAAAACGGTTTTTGGCCGCATCGTAACGATGAATTCCACCGCCAGCCACGCTAACCCACATTGCCCCTGTCTGCGTAAAGACAACCGACGAAACTTCCTGGTTCTTGGCGGCTAGTGGTAATCGACGGAAGGTGTCAGTGCCTTGATCAAGCACGGCCAGATGACCCATACGCGTGCCAACAATCAACTCATTCGTGCGGGGGTGCAGCACCAGCGTTGATACGTAATCGTTAGGCAATGACGTGGCGGCTGAGTCGTGATGACGAAAAAGGCGAAACTGCTTCGTTGTTCGGTTGTAGGCATAGAGGCCAGCCTGAGTACCAATCCAGAGGGTAGGGCCGTCGATCAACACGCGTCGGATGGTATTGGCCGACTGAAGCAGGGTCGAGTCGGCTGGTATGGCTAGTCGTTTTGCGTTGGCCGTTTTGGGGTTTAATACCACAACTCCGCCACTTGTCGCCAGCCAAAGCAGGCCGTCGGAGCTTTCGGCAACTGCCCGAACGAGATCACAGCCCGTTCCCAGCGTAGCGAAAGAATAGCGCTGAAACGCCTGTTTCTCTGGTATGAACCGGTTAAGGCCCCGTTGGGTACCAATCCAGAGGGTACCGTTGCGGGCTTTGAACACACAGCGGACAATGCGGTTCGACAGCGAGTGTGGGTTGCCAACCTGACGCGTGTAGGTTACGCAGCGCAGGCCGTCGAATCGGTTCAGCCCGTTGATGGTCCCAATCCAGAGAAAGCCAAGCGTATCCTGGGCGAACGATGTGGCGTAGTTCGTGCTGAGGCCCTGACTCAGCGTCAGGCGTTGGAACAGCAGTGTAGGCGACTGGCCATAGCCTTGATTGGCCAGCAAAAGTAGGGTGAGCAGCAACAGTTGATAGCGCCGACATAATTGGCGATTCGTACGAAGGGTCTTTACGCCAGCTATCCTGCTTTTCATGGTGGTTATTCCCTGTAGACGACTTGTTATTGGTTACGGCTTTCCAATGAAGCGAAAATAAAAGTAATTTGGACACAATGAGAATGAGAAATGTTCACGAATGAAGCGTTTGGCACCTCCATCAGCTCGCCCTAGTGCGGCCTCGCAGATTCGAACCTTGCGGGAAGATCTGGAAGCTGAGCGCGCCATTACGTTTTTCGCCACCTCTTTGCTGAATCAGAACACCGTTGGCGAAGTACTCTGGGATGTGGCCAAGAATTGCATTGCCCGGCTTAATTTCGTGGATTGTGTGGTCTACTGGCTTGATCACGAGCGTAGTATGCTTGTACAGAAAGCAGCGCATGGCCCCAAAAATCCGATAAACTTCGAGATATTTCAACCGATAGATATTCCGGTGGGGGAGGGCATTGTCGGGGCCGTTGCCCGAACGGGCCAGCCTGAACTTGTTGAGGATACATCCAAAGATCCGCGCTATATTAAGGACGATGCAATGCGGTTTTCGGAAATCGCTGTACCCATACTATTGGATGGGAAAGTCCTGGGAGTTATCGACGCCGAACATCCGCAGAAACGGTTCTTTCGAAACCGCCACGTAACGGTTTTAATGACGGTGGCCGCCTTGTGCGCGCAGAAGATTAAGCAGGTAGAAGTCGAACAGGCCTACCGGCAGGCTGAGCGGCAACTTATGGAAACCAACAAACGGGTTGCCGAAACAAAGCTGCTGGCGTTGCGAACGCAGATGAACCCACATTTCATCTTTAATAGTCTGAATTCCATCAACAAATTCATTCTGCAACAGGATGCCGATCATGCCTCAGACCTGCTGACTAAGTTTTCGCGGTTGATGCGGCAGGTACTCGATAATTCCAAAACGGAATGGGTGTCGTTGCGTAATGAGCTCAAAGCGCTGGAGATTTACCTGGAACTGGAGCAGCTCCGGTGCGATAACAAGTTTGAGGTCCGGCTGTACGTTGACCCTGACCTCGATCTGGACACCATTCACTTGCCTCCCCTCATTACTCAGCCCTACGTTGAAAATGCCATCTGGCATGGTCTGCTTCCCAAAAAAGAAGGGTCGGCCATGTTGCAAATTAGTTGCCGAAAACAACAGGATTACCTGACCATTGAGATCAATGATAACGGAATTGGCCGGGTAGCTTCGGCCCAGCTACGTAGTAATCCCTTAACCAATCATAAGGCTCAGGGAGTTAAGCTGACCGAAGAGCGGCTCCAGCTGGTGAATGAAATGTACGGCGTAGCGGCTCGGATCGATATTGCTGATCAATATGACGCAGGGGGAGCCTCGGCGGGCACCTGCGTGTATTTTACGCTAAAACTTCCTTACTCATGACTGCTGTTCTGGTTGACGATGAAAAACACTGCCGCGACGTACTGGCGTTGCTTCTGGCCAAATATTGCCCCCAAATCACACTGCTGGCATCCTGCGCCGACGGCCCCGACGGCGTAGCCGCTATTGACCTTCATCACCCTGACCTGGTTTTTCTGGACATCGAAATGCCGGGCATGAGCGGGTTCGATTTGCTTAAGGCGTGTCGGTTTACGGGCTTTCGGGTCATTTTTACAACGGCCTATAATGAATATGCCATCCAGGCCATTCGGCATAACGCTCTGGATTACATTCTCAAACCGGTCGATAAAGATGAGTTGCGTCAGGCGGTTGCCAAAGCCGAAGAGGCCATCTCGGTCCGGTCAGCGTCGCAGGTCGATGAGTTTGTCGCTTATCTCAACCGCCAGAAAACCGGCGACCGCATTGCCTTACCGACCATGGAAGGGCTACAGATTCTGCAAAGCGAAGAGATTTATTATTGTGAATCGGATGGAGGCTATACCCATTTTTTTCTGACCAATGGCAAAGCCGTGCTGATTTCCAAAACGTTGAAAGAAGTGGAAGAGGTACTCGAAAGCAAAGGATTCTGCCGGGTGCATCATGGCTTCCTGATTAACGTACGTTACGTTCAGAAATACATTCGGGGCGATGGAGGAGAAGTTGTGATGGCAAACAACAAAAACATTCCGGTATCGCGTAACAAGAAACAAGAGTTTCTGAACCTGCTGGAACGGATCTAAGCGCGCGCCAGAGGGGTGTATAGTCGACTCTCCGGTTATTCATCGATACTGACCAGTTATTGGTTCATGGCTACCGGTTGTCGGTTTGATGTATTCGGCTCGGTTACATACGACTATTTTTGACTGGTCATTAAGGCCCTCATACTCTACACAGCCTCTCCTCTATGAAACCGCATCGTGTATCAACGTTTAAACGCCCGACTGAAGCAACTTCTTTCCTGGAGAGCTGGAACAGACGGGTAGAAGCCCTGAATGGATTTTTGTACGAGCGAATCACGGTACGGACGTCATTTGGTAACACACGAGTTTGGGCGGCCAACAAGCATCTGACTTCTGCTCCAACCATCGTATTTTTTCCGGGTGCGCGAACCTGTGGATTGTTTTGGGATATGGACAATGCACTACTACCGTTTCAGGAAACGTATCGGTACTATATTGTCGATGTGAACGGCCAGCCCAGCCTGAGCGATGGGCAATGCCCAAACGTGAAAACCAATGACTATGGCTGGTGGGCAACCGAAGTGTTGAACGGACTCGGCCTGGAAAAGACAACCGTTGCGGGTGCTTCGCTGGGCGGGCTCATTTGCCTGAAATTATGCCTGGAGTCGCCCAGACGAGTAAATAAAGCAATACTATTTAATCCTGCCGGTATTCAACCGTTCTCGTCGTCGGTCCGGAATCTATATTATAACCTGCTACCGATGGTGTGGCCAAGTCAGGAGAATCTGGCTGCCTTTCTGGACACGGCGATCTTCTGCCCACCGTATCATACGGTACCACCGGTGTATCGGCATCTGATAAGCAGCTACCTGCTATATGCCCTTAAGAACCATAAGTTTCAGGGCGATTATCCGGCTCCGCTGTCTACCCAAGAGTTACGACGGTTAAGCACCGACATCTATCTTGTTTTAGGGGAGAAAGACTTGCTATTTCCTCCCCAGGAAACGATCCGGTTAGCCGAAAAACACATTCCAACCCTGCGCGGCAGTCGGGTGCTGGCAAATACAGGTCACGGCATCGAAACGTCGAAAGAAGCTATTCAGGTCTTGTACGAATATCTCCGTCCTAAGGTTACTGTGCGGCACTGATACTGTTGGTGGAACGATGATTATATCTAAACCGTTAAGGCAAATTTTCGACTTGTTACTGGATAAACTCATGGTAGGTCATCCTTTCGTATGATGTGTATTAGCTTCTGTACGCTTCTTCGGCCACTACTAAGAGCCTGTTTAGAAATGCTTGAGCATTCGGCTGATATTGGATAAATAGACAAACGACTCATGGGAGTTAACTCCACACTCATAATCTTTACTTAGCCGGCGGGACCAATTCATCCAGGCAAAAGTCCGCTCCACTTTCCATCGCATGGGTACGGTTTGAAAACCAGCTAATTCGCTCACCTTCACCACTTCTAAGATCAGTCCATACGACTTCTTAAGCCAACGAGCCAACTTTTTACCGTAGGCGCTATCAGCCAAGATCTTGCTCATTCGCTCATAGCCCTGGTTCATTAAGCGGGTCAGTACCGCTCTGGCCGCTGGACTATCGTGCTGATTAGCAGCATGAACCACGACTACTAGAACTAAGCCTAATGTATCAACGATGATGTGCCGTTTACGTCCATTAATCTTCTTGTAGCCATCATATCCTTTGGGTACGACGCCCCACTCACTGCACTTAATGCTTTGCGAATCAATCACGCCCACGCTGGGCGAAGCCTCTCGCTTGGCTTTTCGTCGCCTACGTTGGACTAAGGCCTTGTTCAGGCCTTCCCAAGTGCCGTTGTTGCGCCATTTCCAGAAATAGTAGTAGCACAAGGGCCAGGGCGGTAAATCATTGGGCAACTGTCGCCATTGGCATCGCAACGGCGAACCGTCCGGTTTTGGTCAAGTATAATAACGCATTGAGAATGGCACGAAGCGAATACTTGCGCTTACGTTTGTCAGCTAGAATTTCTTGGATAACTTGCCAGGCAGAATCAGTCAGGTCTGTGGGGTACATCTTTGCCGGGCCGATTTCTATGGTTCAAACAAGGATTGGCGTATAATTTTTATCATATTTTTCGTTCCGGCGCACAACGGCATAAACGCGATGAATTAGCTTATTTCGTACAGCGTTTAGAACTAACATACGATTTT
>NZ_JBHULN010000026.1:0-97763 GCF_042684525.1 Spirosoma soli
TCCGAACAGAGCCGTTAAGCCCCGTACTGCCGATGGTACTGCTGTCACAAGTGGGAGAGTAGGAAGGTGCCACCTGATGTATTGCAAGCCAGAGCTCGTCCTCATAAGGGACGGGCTCTTTGCGTTTCGGGCTTTGAGTAAATTTGCAGGGAAGAGAATATCTGTTTTCTGTTTTTTGTAACTTGCTTCTTCACCCAACCCTTGTCAGACTAATGGCTATTTTTAAACTGCAAGTAAACGGCAAAAGCTATCAAGCCGATGTTGATCCTGATACACCTTTGTTGTGGGTGTTGCGTGACAACTTTGGGCTGGTTGGTACTAAATACGGTTGTGGCATTGCTCAATGTGGTGCTTGTACTGTTCATTTGAATGGAGAAGCGGCTCGTTCTTGCGTTTTACCTGTTTCTGCGATAGGTACAGGGAAAGTCACAACAATCGAGGGCTTATCTAAAAATGGGGACCATCCTGTGCAACGAGCTTGGAATGACATAGATGTTCCGCAATGTGGTTACTGTCAGGCAGGTCAAATCATGGCAGCTGCTGCCTTACTTAAACATACGCCTAAGCCAACTACTGAGCAGATCGATGCTACGATGGCGGGTAACATTTGTCGGTGTGGTACGTATCACCGTATACGAGAAGCTGTAAAAGTTGCTGCGGAGTCGACCGCTAATCCAAAACCTGCTAAAACGAAATAAGTATGCAAACATCATCAAACCCAGGCCGGAGAAACTTTCTGAGGATTGCGGCAATAACCGGGGGCGGTTTGCTGCTCGGTTTTAACTGGTCGGATGCTGATGCATCTTCATCGGCTTTGCTGGATGTAGTTGGGACAGCTGCGCCAAGTGTAGATTTTAATAGTTACTTGTCGATTAATCCTCAGGGGATTATTACGATTCTATCACCAAATCCGGAAGTAGGACAAGGTATTAAAACGGCATTTCCAATTATTGTAGCCGAAGAGCTGGACGCTGATTGGACAAAGGTTGTCGTTGAGCAAGCTCCGCTAGATACAAAGAAGTTTGAGCGGCAGGTGGCCGGAGGAAGCGGATCGATTCCGCACTCTTGGCAGCGGTTACGCAAAGCAGGCGCCACAGCCCGGCAAATGTTGCTCGAAGCAGCTTCAAAGCGCTGGAATGTGCCCCTGGCGGAGTGTACAACGGATAAAGGATTTGTTCTGCATACTGCTACTAATCGCAAGCTTAGCTATGGCGAGTTAGCTACCGAAGCAGCTAAACTACCTGTACCTACCGAAGTAAAGTTGAAAGATCAGAAAGATTTTAAACAGATAGGTAGCACGGTTAAGAATGTCGATAATCCGAAGATTATTACCGGTAAGCCTCTTTTTGGATTAGACTTCTACCGGGAAGGCATGTTGTTTGCGATGCTGCAACGGCCAGCATTTGGCTATAAACTCAAGTCCTTCAATACCGCGGCTGTCAAAGCTATGCCCGGTATTGTTGATGTGGTAACCTTCGATAATAATATAGCCATTGTCGGTAAGTCGACTTGGCAAGTGAGGAAAGCGAAAGATGCGTTAAAAATCGAATGGGAAAAGGCTGGTGATCTAGAAAGTACAGCTGATCATAATCGGCTTTTTAAAGAGCTTCTCGATAGTAAAGAAGCTACTGTCCGGCGGAAAGATGGCGATGTTGATTCTGCATTTAAAAGTGCGACTAAAGTAGTTACAGCGGAATACCAATGTCCGTTTTTACCTCATAGCCCATTGGAACCAATGAACTTCTTCGCTCATGTTCGTCCTGATGGAGTCGAATTAGTTGGGCCAACGCAGACACCAGAGCTAGCTCGAAATGAAACCGCTAAGCTATTAAATATTTCGCCCGATAAAGTCACCGTTGAGTTAACGCGCATGGGTGGTGGCTTCGGCCGACGGCTTAAGGCCGATTACGTGGTCGAGGCTGTGCAAGTATCGAAGTTGGTAAATGCGCCTGTAAAAGTAATTTGGACGCGTGAAGATGACATGACTGGTGGTAGTTACCGACCAGCGGTTCGTTATCGGTTTGAAGCGGCACTGGATGCCCAGGGTAATATGATTGGCTACAAACTGCGGGGAGCTAGTATCAACGCTGGTAACTCAACACGGGAAGACAACTTCCCGTCAGGAGCCGTTGATAATCTGCTCATCGATAGCGTAGATCATAAATCACCGATCACCACAGGACCTTGGCGGGCCCCTATTACTAATTTTCTGGCCTTTGCTGAGCAATCATTTTTTGACGAAGTGGCGCAGGCGGCTGGTAAAGACCCTGTACAGTTCCGCCTAGAGCTGCTAGACAAGGCCAAACAGAAACCCGTTGGCGCTATTAAATACGATATCGATCGGATGAAGAGCGTTATACAACTAGCGGTTGAAAAATCAGGTTGGGGCAAAAAGAAAAACGTTGCCCAAGGGTTTAGCGTTTACTTCTCTCATCGCTCTTACGTAGCTCAGGTTGGTGAAGTTGTTATGCAAAAAGGAAAACCTGTTTTGCAAAAAGTGTACTCAGCCGCTGACTGTGGAGTGGTTGTCAATCAAAGTGGTGCGCAACAGCAAGTAAGAGGTTGTGTGGTTGATGGTATCGGCCACGCTATGTATGGTAACATCACGTTTAAAGAAGGCGTACCCGAGCAAAAGAATTTTAACGAGTACCGGCTCATCCGGCTCAATGAAATTCCGGAGGTAGAAGTTCACTTTGTAGAGAACGGCATAGATCCAACCGGCCTCGGCGAACCTTCTCTTCCACCGGCTGGAGGAGCGGTTGCTAACGCTATCTTCAAAGCAACGGGTAAACGATTACGGAGCCAGCCATTTGTACAGGAAGAAGTTTTCAAAGGTGTATCCTGATCCGTTCGTAGACATATCAGAAGAAGGTACTTTATTGATAGCATCTAACTTCTACAAGCAGGCACACTATAAAACAAACGCCCGTAGGATGATCCTACGGGCGTTTGTTTTATTTGTAGTGGTAAAGTGAATAGCTAGATAGGTTATTGAGCCAAGGCAATCACACGGGTTTGTTGTTGAGCAGGAGCTGAGCTGAGTTTTAGCTGTTTTCGGATACTGCCTTCGCACGATTTGATTTCCAACTCATATTGACCATCGCTTAAGTCGTCGAGCTTGAATAGGATAGCTTGTTTATCTTCTTTTGTGCTTAGCGTTTGGCGGTAAATCACTTCCTTATAGCGGTCACGTAATAACACTACTACCGGAACGGTGGAGTTCTTGACTACTGATAAACGTATCTGATTATTTACAGTAACAAAGGCGCTAGCATCAAAGGAAAGCGCTTTAGGCGTAGTAGGATTGGTTAGTGTGGCGGCACTCAATAACAGGGCGCTTACCAGATTGGTTATGATTGGTAACATGGTCGTGTTTGTTTAGTGTTGGTTTGTATTTGTTGTGTGAGTCGAAGTTGTTCGAGTTGCTAGTACTAAGCCAAAGGTTGTGCCAGGAAACCATATCCATTGATTATCAAGAGTTTATCTGTCTGGCATAGCGTAAGAATGTACGGTAGCGGACAACTTTCGTTCACTAGCGGACAAATGCTGAGGTCGGAGGGCTTTGTTATTTCGGGGGCTCACTTAGCTGGATTCTGCAACCCTTATATCTTTGTAGCCTATGAATGAACCGAACATATTACCAGCAACAGAACAGGACATTCCAACACTTGCTGAACTGGTTAATAGCGCTTATCGGGGCGATAGCTCTCGCAAAGGCTGGACAACTGAAGCGGACTTGCTAGGTGGTATAAGGACGGATGAAGAGAGTCTACGTACCATGTTGCAAAATCCGACGGCTACCATCTTAAAGTATGAAGAAGATGACCAGTTGTTAGGATGTGTTTATCTCCAAAAGAAGGGTGACGAATTGTATTTAGGTATGCTAACCGTCTCGCCCAATGTGCAAGCTAAGGGCATTGGGAAGCAACTTATGATAGCTGCCGAAAAACTGGCCCATGATTGGCAATGTCGAGCCATGAAAATGACCGTAATTTCGCAGCGACACGAGTTGATTGCATTTTACGAACGGCGGGGATTTGTGGCCACTGGTGAAACTGAACCCTTTCCAATGGATGACCCGCGGTTTGGATTACCAAAGATACCTTTGTCTTTTATTGTCATGAAGAAACCCCTGGCCATCGCATGAAGCTCTTCTTTGTTGCTCTCGCCTTGCTTGCTTTCAGTAGGCCGTCTTGTAGTCAATCCATCGACCAAAAGATAAAAGATCAGGGTATTACATTGTTTACACCCGGTAAACCAATGGCGAATTACGTTAAAGCCGTTCGGACGGGGAACCTGTTATTTCTGGCTGGACACGTATCAACGCGAGCTGATGGATCAGGCATTACGGGTAAACTCGGCAAAGATCTGACAGTAGAGCAAGGTTACGAAGCTGCTAAAGTGGCGACCATTTCGCTGCTATCTACTTTAAAAGCCGAGTTAGGCAATCTCGACAGAGTTAAACGTGTCGTTAAAGTCACCGGCTTCGTTAACTCTACGCCTGATTTTGGTGACCAGCCAAAGGTAATTAACGGCTGCTCAGATCTGTTGGTTGCTGTATTTGGCGAGAAAGGAAAACACGCCCGCTCAGCAGTTGGGATGGGTGCACTACCATCCAATTATGCCGTGGAAATTGAACTGGTAGTCGAGGTAGATTAAGAGAAAATACGTATAAATACCTGACAGTAAGGGGAAATGTGCGCTATCCATAAAGCGACGGCGGGTCTAACTTTGGGGTAAGGTCAAACCTCTACCCCACATGAAAGCTATTCCAGTAACTATCTTAATTTGTTTAATAACTTGCTTTCAACTTCATGCGCAAATTGAACCTAGGGCGGGTGTCTGGAAAACCTGGGTAATTCCATCAGGTGAAGCCTATCGCTTACCTCCGCCACCTGACGCTAAGGCGACACAAGCCGAACAAAAAATACTGCTGAGTCTACAAAGCAAACGCGATTCAGCGGCTATTAACCAAATTAAGTTCTGGAACGCAGGTGCACCGGGGTACCGTTGGCAGGCCATTATAGAACAACTGTACGAATACTTTCCACCGGGCTGGGGGAGGGCTAAAGCCTTGATGAACGTAGCGATCTACGATGCCACTATTGCGGCCTGGCATTCTAAATACATGTACCGCCGTCCTCGTCCATCGTTTACGGGTCTGACGTCCTACCTGCCCAACCCGGATAGTCCATCGTATCCATGCGAACATTCGGTGGCCGACGGAGCCGCGGCTGGAATACTGGCTTACCTGTTCCCAGCTAAAGCGGACTCGATTCGGGGCGTAGCCGAAAAAGCTGCTCAATCGCGGGTGCTGGCTGGCGTGGCGTATCCCAGCGATGTAAAAGCGGGCTTTAGCCTCGGTCAACGAGTAGCCCAGGCCGTGATAGAACTAGCTAAGACAGATGGCGCGGATGCTGTCTGGGATGGCAAACGTCCGACGGGGGCAAACGTGTGGAACGACAAGCGCCCACCGTTTACTCCTATGTTAGGGCATTGCAAACCGTGGGTACTTACTGCCAGTAATCAGTTTCGGCCTGGGCCTCCATCCGATCCGGCAGAAGGAATGGAAGAGTTGAAGAAGTTCAAAAAGAATCCGCGCGCTATGTACCGGGCTCTTTATTGGGCCAGTGGTAATTATTGGAGCGAAATAACAAACCAAAAACTGTTTGAAAACGGGTTGAGTTTGAATGCTCCCCGCGCGGCCAGGGTATACGCCTTGGTAAGCATTGCGGCTCAGGACGCAGCCATTGCCTGCTTTGATACGAAGTATACCTACTGGGCGATTCGACCTAATCAGTACGATAGCACTTATACACCTTTTTTACCCGTTACGCCTGCCCATCCGAGCTATCCATCTGGTCACGCTACACTTTCCTGCGCGCAGGCCACCGTTTTAAGCTATCTCTTTCCCGAAGATTCTCAATTATTTTTAAGTAAAGCCAGAGAAGCCGCCGAATCCCGATTTGAAGGCGGAATTCATTTCCGAAAAGACAATGAAGTGGGCTTGGATATGGGAGGTAAAGTAGGCAAAGAAGTGATCAAACGAGCACAGCGGGACGGTGCGGATAATCCACCGGTGCTGGTTAAGAAGTGACCATACTGCGGTTTTATGACTGAGCGCCCTTCGCCTGCTTACGGTAGACGGAGGGCGTTATGCCGCACTCCCGTCGAAAAGCCGCGTAGTACGTACTCTTCGAGCGAAAACCAACTTCATAACCAATACCCGATACGCTCAGGTGCTGATGCTTGGGATCAGTGAGCAGGCTACATGCAGCCATGACTCGGTGGCGATTAACCAACCCGTAGAAGGTTTGCTCACCCACCTGGTTGATCGCCTGCGAAAGCTGATTAGTCGACACGTCCAGTGCCTGAGCGAATTGCGAAAGAGTTAACTCAGGGTCTTCGTAGGCGCGAGATGTAGTTATGTATGCTTCAGGCTTTTCGAAAAGTACTGATGCGGCTGGAGTATCCAGGGCAGAGTTTTGGTATTTGGCGGGTGATTCGATGGGTGCTATGGCTATATTTGGTGGGTACACGACGGCGGTAACTTTACTAGCCTGGGCTTATCCAAAAAAGCGTTCTCGGCCCAGGGTAACTGGTCGCAGCTGATTCTAACTGACCCGGGAAAACGATTGGTCATCATCCACCGGGCCTACAAACGCACGATTGACGGGCAAAAGGTACTCAACTTGTTACAGAAGATTATGACCGCTAAGAATCAGTAGTCAGTATTACTGCTCGGCTCCCTTGATCCGGAACACCCCCCCCTCCAGCGATTCATCGACCCGGATCTGGCAAGACAGCCGGCTGTCTTCCTCCGCATCGGGGAGAGTGTCGAGCATATCTAACTCGGCGTCTTGTGCCGGTGGTAACGCATCGAGTCCTTGCAGTACCTGTACATGGCAGGTTGCGCAGAGAGCCATGCCCCCGCAGGTCGCCAGGATGTTGTAGTCCGATCCTTTCAAAACCTCCATGAGGCTCAGGCTAATGCCCTCGGGTATCTCCATCGTCTGCCGCGTGCCGTCGCGGTCTTCTATTGTAAAGTTGATCATGTCAATTATTGATTTTAAACACCAGAGGCAACAGAGATTAGCGCAGAGTACACAAAGAACATAAAAAACCTCTGTGTACTTTGTGCTAATCTCTGTTGCCTCTGTGTTAGATTAAAAACTAAAATGTTGGGATACCATTAACGGTCGTGTACTTGAAACTTAGCTTTTGGCTCGGGTACACATACTTGAAGGCGCTCTGGCACATCAATGCAGCCTCATGGAAGCCACATAGAATGAGCTTTAGCTTGCCCGGGTACGTGTTGATGTCGCCAATCGCGTAGATCCGCTCGACGTTGGTTGAGTAGTCAGTCGTATCAACAACGATAGCTGACTTGTCGATGTTTAAGCCCCAGTCGGCAATTGGGCCGAGCTTGGGCGTCAAGCCGAACAGCGGAATCAGGTTATCAGCCTCCAAGGTTGTTACAGACTTGTCTTTGGCCGTGATGTTTATTTCCTGCAAGTGACCATTCCCATTGATGCTGGTAATATTCGACTGCAGCACCAGGTTAATCTTACCTTCTTTCGCCAGTTCAAACACCTTCTCGGCCGAATCTGGCGCACCGCGGAACGTATCACTTCGGTGAACCAGGGTTACCTCTTTGGCGACGTTGGCCAGGAAGATGGTCCAGTCGAGGGCGGAGTCTCCCCCGCCAGCCAGCACCACCCGCCGGTCGCGCAGTTGCTCAGGATTCTTCACCATGTAGGCAACGCCTTTGCCTTCAAAGTGCTCCAGATTCTCGATTTCTGGCTTGCGTGGCTCGAAACAACCCAGGCCACCAGCAATCACAACGACCTGGCAATGAACGGCTGTTCCGTCGTTGGTCGTGATGATGTATGAACCGTCATCCTGCTTCTCCAGCGACTCAACCCGCTCACCCAGCGTAAATGTTGGGTGAAACGGCTCGATCTGCTCCATCAGGTTATCGACCAAGTCCTGTGCGTTGATAGACGGATAACCTGGTATATCGTAAATCGGCTTCTGCGGATAAATCTCTGACAATTGTCCACCAACCTGGGGTAAGGCATCAATCAGGTGGCAACGCATCTTCAGTAAACCGGCTTCAAAAACGGCGAACAGCCCCACGGGACCCGCGCCAATAATGCATATATCTGTGGTAATCATCTTTTGTACGTAGTTCAATCAAGAGCATCAGCCGATAACGCAAACCAAGTATTTTGGTGGTGCTCTATAAATAGAACGAGCTGTAAAGGCGAATAATTCGGCATAAAGGTAGCTGTAGCGTGGATTTTGGCGCTAAAAAGGCCGTATCACAAATCGTGATGAGGGATAACGAGAAGGAATACTTGCACAGCTCACAAGGCACACAAAAGCGGAAACCATTCCGGATGTATATTGCGTACTAATCTCTCAACCGCGTAAAGAATTCTACGCGGCCGATGATCGTAAACATGGTGACGCGGACCTGCGAGACTGTATCGAATCTAAGAAATTTCTTGTCGCAACGGGTTACGTCGATCCGGCTAAGATTGGCATTATGGGTGGCTCCTATGGTGGCTATATGACATTAGCTGGCCTAACTTTCACACCCGATGAGTTTGCCGTTGGGGTCGACATTTTCGGTGTTGCCAACTGGCTTCGTACGTTGAACAGTATGCCCGAATAGTGGGGGCCACAGCGCGAGGCTATGTTCGAGGAGATTGGCCATCCTAAGGCGGATTCTGTTGCGTTGTATAAGAAGTCTCCGTTGTTTCATACCGAGCGTATACGTAAGCCGTTGCTGGCGATCCAGAGAGCTAACGACCCTCGTGTGCTGAAAATCGAGTCTGACGAAATCGTGGCCAATGTGAAGAAAAACGGAGTACCAGTCGAATATGTAACCTTCCTTGATGAGGAACATGGCTTCGTCAGGAAAGAGAATAAAATTACGGCTTATAAAGCAGTGAAGGAGTTTCTGGATAAATACTTGCTGAACGCACAAACAGCGGTACGCTGACAAGTGGATTCTGGCTGGCTAAGGATACAAAATCTATTCAGCCAGAATTTATTATTCAAGCCGTATTTCGGGATACTGGCGGTCAAACGTCTGAAATGCTCCGCAATGATTACACGAGTGAGGATAGGTGCCAGGGTAGCCTTTGGGCACTACGCCCGTTGCTTCCATATCGCCTATGCCGCAACGATCACATACATAACGAACCTTGTACGTACGAACTTCTTTCTTTACTTCAGGCATGGTTGTCTGGTTGAATTAGCACAATTAGTGACGGCAGGGACTCGCGTTTACTAGTTGTTTAGCGTATGGTAGCAGCTAAGATGCACTGCCAATGCAATATAAAGTTTCAGTTTGACAAAAAGGCCATTACGTTGGTGACCAGTACTGTTTCAAATCTACCATACAGTCAAGCCAGTCTGAGGGGTTTAGGGGTTTAATGATATACCCGTTTATACCGCCTTCGAACGAAGCGGCCATGTCTTCGTATTGATCAGAAGCGGTTAGCATAACAACCGGCAGTAAGCCCAACGGTTCGGGCTTGTTTCGTAATTCAGTTAAAAAAGCTAACCCATGTTCGCGCTTAGGTAGGTAGAGGTCTAACAGAATAAAGCGAGGGAAATTAGTACCCGTCAGGGCGCAACGTTCCAGAAAACGTAGCGCTTGCTTTGCATTGGTTGCCAGGATGGGCGTGATCGGTATCGAATTATGCTTAAAAGCGAATTCGATAAACTGCCATTGATCTGTGTTGTCCTCCACCACTAATGCACTAACAGGTTGAAGTGATGGGGGGCTGTCTGTTGACTTCGGTAAAGGCTTCATAACGCTTAAAACTTAAAATAAAACGGTGTAAGTGGCCTATTCAGAACACGACCTTCGTTAAAGTCAGCTTTACGTTTGTCAACATCTCTAGCTTTTATTTATCTTTTCTTATAGCAGGGTGAATGAGAAAACGGCCATTTGATAAAGCGTTCTTACTGATGTCGGACAAGGGTGAGGATGAGCGGCATCAGTGTTGGGGCAGGGTAGTATAAAGAAGAGTAAGTAGCGTTCTTTTTGTACCAGCGCTACGTTTAGTGTAAGTGGTGCACTCGCCGATTAACAACAAATAATCCCGTTAAATGTAGTCCAGAACTACATTTAACGGGATTAGATTAAGAGGGGAGCGTATTACCTTACCTCCCGAACCGGGCGATCATATTTGTTATAATCGTCTTTCGAGTCAGTACCTAGCTTTGCTCCGTAGCCCGATGCAACCACACCGATCATCAGGCCAATAAAGCCAAAGATAGCGGCTTTCGACGCGCCAGATGCTGCGTCGTCGGCCGCATGGCGAGCCTGAACTTCAGCTTCTTTTTTAGTTTGTTCAAATTTTACAGACGCTTGTTTGTACGTATTGATCCAGTTATCGACGGTACGTTCTGCTTCTGCTCGGCTTTTGCCTGTCCGCTTCATCACCACGTTCACTGCGTCTTCGCGGTCAACCTGGTTAATTGTACTTTGACCCTGCTTGAAGAGTCGGTTGAACAGTCCGCTAGCTGCATCATCAGCCCCTTGCGGATTCGATGCGGCCTGTTCTGCTGTATTACTTGCCTGCTCGGTGGCCCGATCAGCTTTACGTTCCAGCGCATTAGGGTTCAAACTTGGATCGCCGGTTTGGCGTAATACGGTGTTGACTTCGTTTTTCAGGTCGCCTAGGTCAAGGTCATTGGTATTGATACCGTTAGCCTTCAACTGATCCTGAACCATATTGGTTAACCCTGGTCCCGCGGATGCGGCTGCTGAGCCCGCCGTGCGAACTATGCCACCAACCAAGCGGCTTGCCCCACCAATAATACTGCCGAGTGTGGTAGTCAGAAAGTAGATGGTTAATAAAGTGACAAGACACCAAGTCAATACACCATGAATAACGCCGTCGAATGTCCGAGGGGCGCTCGCTAATCTACCAGCCACCCAACCACCTAAAAACAACGAAATCAAACTGCTAACGCCATACCATATAGCACTACCGATGCCCAAACCCGCTGTTGGGTTAGCTTCTTCAACCGGATCAATGGTGCCCAGTCCGATACCTAACCCTAAAAGTGTGAGGAGCATTTGAGTGACAATGGCCACTAATACACCAGCGAAAACGGCGCTCCAGGAGATGCGTTTAATGAAATCCATCCGGCTCGGACGATCTTCGTAAATCATTGTTCGTTCCATAAGTAATCGTTGTTTATCTAAAAATTGACCAATTCAAGGGACTTAATTCTCAGCTTTGTTTTATTAGTGCAAACGGAAATATCTTAAGTCGATGACGAAAACAACCCCCTGACATAGTCAAAGTCAGGGGCATCTTTAGCGTTGAGTTAATCAGAAAAAGCGGCTAGTTATAATCGTATTGTCTCGCCCGTACGGTCAATGTCCGATTGGCTGAAGTCAGCTGAATAATCTAATTCGTTGTTGTAACGACCGATGACAGGATCAATGTCGGTGGTTGTTTGGCTTGGGTATTGGTTCGAGATACCTTCTGTCTGAGTATTGGAGGTGTTAGATTCAGATTTAGACACGCTAACTCGTGATTTAACATCGTTGACCAGGTTTGTAACTTGCTCACTTGCTTTACTCCACTGGTCTTTAAGGCCTTTACTTTGTTTGTCAACCGTACTTGACAATTGGTCGCGTGTTTCTTTACCCGATCGTGGAGCTGTTAGATAGCCAACAGCTAAACCTGTTGCTAACCCTGTCAGAAAACCTTTCATAGCTATTGCATTTATTAGATATTACTAATCACATACTAGGTATTTTCGTGCCAATTCTATGTCGAGAAGAGCTAATACTTGACTATGAGCTATTTAGTACAGGGGAATAGACCTAATTAACAGCAGTCTATGGATATAACGGGGAATGATTGCCACATTATTGGGTATTTTACTTAAGTAGAATAATCAATGTGCCTCATTACGCACTGGTTAAAAAAGCAAATACGATGTATAGGAAACTCTTCGTAACGTAAAACGCCCGAAGATCTCTCCGGGCGTTGCTTAATCAGGGTGTTAATGCACCCAAGATTCTGTTGTTTACTCCATGGCGATAATACGTACTGGTGCTTTAGTAGGTGATGACAGTGTTACTTGTTTACGAATGCTACCCTCGCTGGATTTTATCTCCAATTCGTATTGGCCATCGGTAAGGTCGTTAACGCAAAATAAAAAGGCGTGAGCGCTTTCTTGCTTCCCGAGTGTGTGCTGGTACAACACTTCGTTCTGCTTATTACGTAGCAGAACGACAACCGGTTTATCAGTCGTTTTGCTAACCGCTAACCGGATTTTGTTGCTGGCCGTTACAAAGGCACTTGCGTCGAAAGATAGACCCTTAGGCGTGGTAGGATTGGTGAGCGTTGCGGCACTCAAAAGAAAAGATGTTACTAAGGTGCTCATTAATGGGAACATGGCTGTGTACTGTTTAATGGTTAAAAATGTTCTAGTTGTTTACTGTTCGCTTCCTGTAAGCCAAAGGTTGTGTCAATAACAATTTACGTTGATAATCAGATAGTTATCAACGCGGGCTAGAGTTGCCTCTGTACGTTAATGGACATCCTCTGTTCAGATGCGGACAAAAGTAGGAGTAACGCCGGGGCACATAAAAAGAATATAAACTGAAGCGGGGAAATCAGTAGGCGAATCGTACATAATTCAGTATCAACTGTTTTGATGAAATTAGCATTGATAGATGCTGTCCGTTAGCAATGCTTGTACCGTGCTGTTCAACCAACTCAAATGCATCACAAGATCATAAGCACGTTTGAGCACAGACACTAGTCCTATCGAAAGAGAATAATTATATTTTTACTTAATAATCATCTATTTTAGAGGCTCGTAGGTATAGCAGAGTTAGGTTACGTCTGTGTGGAAGCTTACAAACCGCGTAGAATGTTTGGAAAGACAGTTCATATTGCGTTTTGGCTATTAGCGTGCCTACCGGGCACAGCTATTGGTCAGGAGCTGATTCCAAATGGAAGCTTTGAAACGTATGCTAATTGCCCACGCCAGGATAATCTGCTGAGTGAAGCAACTCCCTGGTACAACCCCAACCAGGCAACCCCGGATTTCTATAATCAGTGCTTTCCGACAAGCCAGATTGAAATACCCCCCCGCACGGGTCAGGGGTTAGCCCGACTGTTTCTGGATCAGGGCTGGGCCGAATATCTGGCTACTCCGCTGGTCAAGCCATTAGAAGCCGGTGAGTGCTACTATTTTGAGATGTATGTAAGCACAAAAACGCCCAATCAATACGTTCCGCAAACCCTTGGCGCTTATTTTTCTGATAACCCCGTTGCCAGAACCGACAAAGGACTGCTAGGGGTTAGCCCCCAGGTTCTCGACTCGCAGGCTAAAACCATCAATAGCCCTTCTCAGTGGGAAAAAATAGCGGGTTATCTTAAAGCAACTGGTAATGAGCGTTATCTGACAATTGGTAGTTTTGTACAGCTCCCCCGAATGTTGGGTTTTTATTACATCTTTCTGGATGATATATCACTCCTGCCAATTCGGCTCGATCTTGGGAAAGATACTACCTTGTGTGGCCGGAAGAGCACCTATACGCTCAATGGCAAAACACCCGGAGCTATCGAGTATCGGTGGCAGGATGGGAGCCGATTGTCTACGTTTCCAGTAACCAGGCCGGGCAAATATTGGGTAACCGTAACGACGCCGTGTAAAATATTGAGCGATACCATTACCGTCGATTACACTCTCGATTTTGACTTAGGCCCCGATACCACGCTCTGCAACGAACAAACGATTGTGCTAAAAGCGCCAACCAGCATCTCGGCCTATGAGTGGCAGGATGGTTCTTCGCAAAATGTTTATCAGGTTAAGCAATCAGGGCAATACAGCCTCCGCGCAACGCAGGGTAACTGTACTGTGCGGGACACTATCCAGATTCGTTACATCCGGCCTCCTCAGCTAGAGCTGGGCCCCAGTAAGGAGCTTTGCGGGGCCGAAGTATATACCATTAACCCCACGTTTGCGGAAGGGACTTTTCGATGGCTTGATGAATTCAGCGACATTGAGCGTGTGGTAAAAAGCTCGGGTGTTTTTCGGGCTAGCGTTCGTAATGACTGCGCAACAGTGATCGACTCGGTAGAGGTCGGTTACGGTACCTGTGGCTGCGTAATTTATGCACCCAACAGCTTCACCCCCAATGCCGACGGTGTGAACGATGCCTTTGTGCCGTTTGCCTGTGGTGACATTGCAATCAAGTCACTAGCCATTTTTAATCGCTGGGGTGAAGTAATTTTTCAAACTGACGATGCCCCTTTTCAGTGGGACGGGCGTTACCAGAACGAGCTATGCCCGAATGGGGTATATGCCTGGCGAATCAATTACGAATTGCGCCAGCGTGGTCAGATTAGCCAAAAACAGCAACAGGGCGCTATTACGCTTGCCTATTAATCATCAGACGGATGGTTCGGACTAGTATTTTCTGGTACCAATTCGCTTACTAGAGCAGTTATCTGCTGCGTATGGCAAGATTGAATTCTGGTTTAATCAAATTATGAACAAATATTTTTTGATAACCCGCTATCTACTAGCTGGTGTAGTCGCTATCTGCACAATGAGTGCTGGTTCTTTTGATAAAAAGCCTAAGCACCCTGTGCCAAATGGCAACAAATTAATTCCTGCTTCTGAGTTGAAAGTACCGATAGGCTTCTCCGCGGCTGTGGTGGCCGAAGAGCTAGGACCTGCCCGGCACATCGTCGTCAGCAAGACAGGTGATATTTACGTAAAACTGGCTAAGTTGAGAGACGGCAAAGGCATCTACCGTCTGCGGGATACGAATAAAGATGGCGTCATTGACGAGCAAATGGGCTTTGGCGATTACCCTGGTACCGGTATCTACATTCGGAACGGCTATCTGTATACCTCGTCGAATTCCAGCATCTACCGGTACAAGCTCAACGAAAAAGAAGAGGTTATAAACCCCGACCAGCCGGAGTTGCTCGTGTCCGGTCTGCGGCTAAAAACCAGAGATCAGTCAAAATCGATTGCCGTCGATAATCAAAACAACGTCTACGTTAACATCGCTTCGGATAATGACGCTTGCCGGGAAGCCGGTACCGGTAAGGGGCTGATGCCTTGCCCGCTGCTTGACTCAGCCGCTGGCATTTGGCAGTTCAAAACCAACGTATCAAATCAATCCTTTGCGGATGGAGTTCGGTATGCCACGGGCTTGAAGAACGTAGTAGGCCTGGATTGGAATTCAAAAACCAACTCTCTGTTTGTTTTGCAACATGGTCGCGGGCAGTTCCATGACTTCTATCCACAATATTACACGGCCAAGCAGAGTGCTGAGTTACCCGCCGAAACGATGTACGAGATTCATAAGGGCGATGATGCAGGTTGGCCTTATGTCTACTACGATCACATCCAGAAGAAGAAAATCGTAGCGCCGGAGTACGGGGGCGATGGTAAAAAAACGGGTGGCGAAAAGACCATTGATCCAATTGCTGCTTTCCCGGCACACCTTGGCCCAAACGGTCTGCTATTCTACACCGGAACGGCGTTCCCGGAGAAATACCGGAATGGAGCCTTCATCGCCTTTCACGGCCAGTCGGCGGAGCTGCACAAGGGATACATGGTTGCGTTCGTACCCTTCAAAAGTGGCAAGCCGTCGGGTAAATGGGAGATTTTTGCTGATAACTTTGCGGGCACTGACCTGGTCAAACCAACGGGGCCGGTTCAACATCGTCCCTGCGGTCTAGCTCAGGGACCCGACGGCGCGTTGTACGTAACGGACGATTTGAACGGAACGCTCTTCCGAATTGCTTATAAAGGCACAGCCGCTAAAGCAACCGCTGCTGTCAATAAGAAATAGACCGGGCTACGTCGGCGTTGCGCTATTTTTTACAATTTGCCAGTTAAAACCAAGGCTACATGTCAAGTCAAACTAATTTGAGGGTCCTTGTTGTCGGCTGCGGCAACATGGGCGCTTCGCATGCTATTGCTTATCAATCGATTGATGGGTTCGAGATCTGCGGTATTGTCTCCACCGGAAAAAGTAAAGAAGTTCTCAATGAGCGCCTGGGAGGTGGCTACGCTCTGTTCAGCGACTATGCAACGGCGTTGAAAGAAACCCAACCCAACGCGGTTTGTATTTCCACCTATCCTGATACGCACGAAGCGTTCGCTATCATGGCGCTCGAACAGGGCTGTCACGTATTCATCGAAAAGCCAGTGGCCGATACGGTCGAGGGCGCAAAACGCGTCGTAGAAGCCGCGCACAAAGCCGAAAAGAAGTTGGTGGTTGGCTATATTCTGCGTCATCACCCCTCGTGGGAAAAGTTTGTGGAGGTCGCGCAGGAGATGGGAAAACCGCTGGTGATGCGGATGAACCTCAATCAGCAAAGCCATGGCTATATGTGGACCGTTCACCGGAACCTGATGAAGAGCCTAAGCCCGATTGTCGATTGTGGCGTACACTACATTGATGTGATGTGCCAGATGACCCGCTCGAAACCGGTGCAGGTCAACGCAATCGGTGCCCGGCTAACGAACGATATTCCGGCTGATAACTATAATTACGGTCAGTTACAGATTCGCTTCGAGGACGGTTCGGTGGGCTGGTACGAAGCCGGCTGGGGGCCCATGATGAGCGAAACCGCATTCTTTGTGAAAGACGTAATCGGTCCCAACGGCTGTGTGTCGATCGTAGCCCGAAACGCGGGTGCCGCCGGTAAATCGGATAACGTTGATTCGCACACTAAGACGGAATCGTTACGGGTACACTACGCCGATTTGAAAGATGGCGATGAGTTTGCGAAAGAAGATACCTGGATTGATATGCAGGATGAGCCAGATCACCAGGAGTTATGCAACCGCGAACAACGCTATTTTCTGAAAGCCATTCGGGAAAACCTGGACCTCACCGACCATATGCAGGACGCCGTCAGCAGTCTTGAGGTGGCCTTCGCCTGCGATGAATCTGTGCGAACAGGCCAGCCAGTGATGCTGTAGTTTAGCCGTGTGTATTACATGAACAGGCCCTGATTGAGCCGTTATAATTCAGTCAGGGCCTGTTCTTTTGGTTCGTATAACCTCAAAGCAGAACTACGCATTCTTGATTAATTATAATCTTATTTTACGCCAGGGCTACTCTTATTGACTGGTAGACAAGGGGTTGGTTGTCAAGCCTTAGCTAGCTTAACTACGTCTTTTACTTCCAGAACTGGCTTTTCGTAGCCTTGCGTAGCGGCCTTGATCATAGCCTGCGCCAATTCCTGTAATGTCGAGAATCCGGCGGGAAAAATCATTCTGCCGAGCGGGTAAATCCAGGTGATGAACTTGTAGTAGCTCTTTACATTCTTTGCTCCTTCGGTTGCTAACAGAAAGCCCGGCCGAAACATATACGCCTTTTTAAAGGGTAGTCGCATGAGGTGGTTTTCAGTGGTCCCTTTCACCCGCGCCCACATAACCCGACCTTGTTCAGTGCTATCGGTGCCCGCTCCCGATACGTATTCAAACGTCATGTCTGGATTGAGCCTGGCTAAGGTGTCTGCTACGTGTAAGGTAAGATCGTAGGTTAACCGGCGGTAGTCGTCTTCCTTCATGCCGACCGACGATACGCCTAAACAGAAAAAACAGACATTATAACCTGTCAACTGATTCTCAATAGGGGACAAGTTGAAGAAATCGCTATGAATGATTTCTTTTAATTTTGGATGCGATACGCCACCGGGCTTACGATTAATGACCAGGATCTGTTCAACATCAGGATGTTGCAGGCATTCGTGCAATACGCCTTCGCCGACCATACCAGTCGCCCCTGTTATGATTGCTTTAATTTTCATAGCTTAGTTCGTTCGTGAGTGGGCCACACCAGTGAGCTTATCCATAAAGCTAATCCTTTTCTTACATGCGAAGCTTTATTTGCCTTCTATTTATCGCGCTTGGCTCACCAGCCCTGGCACAGGAGCTAGTCAGCAATCGTCCGCGCGATATTGTTTTCCAGGGAGTCAACGTAATTCCCATGGATCGCGAGCGAGTCATTGAAAATCAGACAGTCGTCACCCGAAATGGAAAGATAACGGCTGTGGGGAACGCGGCCAATACCAAATTCAGTAAAGATGCGCTGCTTGTGGAGGCCAAAGGGAAATACCTGCTACCCGGCTGGGCCGAAATGCACGCGCACGTACCACCCATCGACGATATTGAGCCAATGAAAGAGGTGCTGATGCTTTACCTTACCAACGGCATCACAACCATTCGGGGTATGTTGGGGCACCCCCGACACCTTGAGTTACGTAGCAAAATCAACAACGGCGACATCTTGGGGCCGCATTTTTATGCTACGGGGCCCTCGTTTAACGGACAATCGGTGAAAACTGCGGAACGGGGTGCCGAAATGGTGCGGGAGCAGAAAGCCGCCGGATATGACTTTTTGAAACTGCACCCCGGCCTAACTAACCAAACCTTTCCGGCCATTGCCCGGACGGCACAGGAAGTTGGAATTCCGTTCGTTGGGCACGTTTCGTTTAACGTGGGTGTCTGGCGGGCGATCGACGCAAAATACTCGTCGATTGATCACCTGGACGGGTTTGTCGAAGCCATTACGCCGGGCGTTGATACGCTGGCCGAACAGGAAACGGGCTTGTTCGCGTCCTGGATCGCCTACCGGGCTGATGCGTCGCAAATTCCGAAACTCGTGAAGGGCTTACGCGAAAACCGCGTTCGGGTGGTACCAACACAGGCGTTGGCCGAACGTTGGCTGTCTCCGCTTACGGCCGACGCGTTCATCAACGATCCGGAAATGAAATACATGAAACCGCAGGATGTGCAGAACTGGGTGAAGACTAAAAATAACTATAATAGCAATCCAAACTTTTCGAAAGAACACGCCGAAAAGCTGATTCAGATTCGCCGACAACTCATTGCCGAGTGTCAGAAGAACGGCGTTGAGCTGCTGCTAGGCTCCGACGCTCCCCAGATTTTCAACGTACCTGGCTTTTCTATCCACCACGAGATGAAGTACATGGTGGATGCTGGTCTTACGCCCTATGAAACCTTGCGCACGGGTACTGTCAACGTAGCGTCGTATCTCAACAAGCCTGATGCGGGCACTATTAAGGTTGGCAACGTAGCCGATCTGGTTTTGCTCAATGGTAATCCACTGAACGACATCAACCAGACACGAAACATAGAAGGCGTGATGATGGGGACAAACTGGCTATCAAAAGGCTATATTCAGCAAACGTTGAAGAAGCTGGAGAAGCAGTAGTAAGTTTAAGACAATGCAGGATGCATTGAGCTTCTGGTTCCGCCGGTACGGTAGTCTCCAGACTACACTCAACATCGCTATCGTTAACCCAAACAAATCTTAATCTTTATAAACTACCAAGACTACATATGAAGCCATTCGCCAATAAATTTAACCTGCTTCCTGCCTTGTTGCTCCTGGCCATAAGCATTGCTATGATTCCTGAGACTGAAGAGCCGGTAGGGCTTGGCGTTAAAGCCCCCAAAGGAGCCGAAACGCTCTTTGACGGCTCACGCAAAACGCTCGATGAAAAGTGGACGTATTGGCAAGGACCTCGCCTGGCGGCTACCTTACCCATCAAGTGGCAGATCGAAAAAGATCCAACCGGCACTGGTACTGTCATGAATAGTAACGACCCCGCAGCGGCTGGCGGTAAATACGGTGCGGCCGACATCGTCACGAAAAAGCCCTACCGTGACTTCAGGCTACACATAGAGTTCTACGTTAGCAAGCCAGGCGGAAACAGTGGTGTGTATCTGCAAAACCGCTACGAGATTCAGATCTTCGATGGCGACACAACCTCGCATGGCATCGGTGCGGTCATTAACGAATCGCCCTCGCCGTATTACGCTTACAACGGCATAGGCAAATGGAATGCCTACGACATCCAATTTCGGGCGGCCCGTTTTCAGGATGGCAAACGTACTGAACCAGCTTTGGTATCGATGTATTTCAACGGTAAAAAAGTGCATACTAACCAGCCAATCAGTCAGGTTTGGGGTGGTCCAAATTCCGGCATCGACGGTGGCAATGATGGCGGTAAAGGCATCACTGATGTCCCCGGTGGGTTAAAATTACAAGCTGAAGGCCACGACGTACTTTACCGAAACATTTGGATTAAGGAAATGAATTTCAAAAATGCTGACACCAATTTTTGATTTTGAATTTTCAACTAATGCCATTCATTGTTGGCAAGAATACAAGCCCTCAACAAATTATTACTTAGTACTCAATACGTTCCTCAATGAAGTGTCTATTGGTTCATCTGTTTCTGTTTCTTTCATTCAGTATCATCCAAGCGTCTGCGCAGGTACCTAAACTCAGTCAGCTGCGAGTGCAGGGTAATAAGTTTGTTACGGCTGATGGCAAAACAATCATCTTCCACGGCCTGAACGCCAGCGATCCCGATAAACTCGAAAAGAGTGGTCATTGGGACAAGTCTTATTTTGAGGAAATGAAGCGCTGGGGTGCTACGCTCGTTCGGTTCCCAGTGCACCCGACGGCCTGGCGTAGTCGTGGCAAAGAACAGTATCTGCAACTGCTGGATAAGGGCGTAACCTGGGCGGGTGAGCTGGGGCTATACGTCGTCATTGATTGGCATAGCATTGGTAATCTGAAAAATGAGATGTATCAGAGTCCGATGTATGAAACCACCCAAAAGGAGACGTTCGAGTTTTGGCGCACTATGTCTGAGCATTATAAGGACAACACGACGGTTGCCTTTTTTGAACTGTTCAACGAGCCGACCGTTATGACTGGTAAGTTAGGTACTTGTAGCTGGCCAGAGTGGAAGAAGCTGATGGAGGAAACTATTACCATCATTCGGGCTAATGGGGCCAAAGCTATTCCGCTGGTGGCCGGTTTTAACTGGGCGTATGACTTGACCGAAGTAGCAAAGAACCCGATCAACGCCGAAGGAATTGCGTACGTAAGCCACCCGTATCCGATGAAGCGCGAAAAGCCCTGGGAAGATAAATGGACCGCCGACTGGGGGTATGTCGCCAAAAAATACCCGGTCGTTTTAACCGAAATTGGCTTTTGCGGACCAGATGACAAAGGCGCTCACGTCCCCGTCATCAGCGACGAATCGTACGGCGACGCGATTACCAGGTACTGCGATACAAATGGCATTTCGTATATCGTTTGGGTGTTCGATCCGCAATGGGCTCCCATGATGTTCACCGACTGGAATTATACGCCAACCCGACAGGGGCGATATTTCAAGAAAGTAATGCAAGAATATTCAGTTAAGAAGTAGTAGGCTAACCATTCAGGCGAGGAAAACAGAGCAGACCACAACCGCGACGCAGCCGACACGCTGTCGAGCTTTTGAAAGTTTGCAACCGGAGGTAATCCTTTATTGGCATGCCTGAACTTGATGGTTACGAAGTGAGTCGGCAGATCCGTCAGTCACCGATGGGCAAAAAACAGTATTGATCACCCTGACGGGTCATGGGCAAGAAGATAGACGACGTACGCAGGAGGCCGGTTTTGATGGGCACCTGGCCAAACCGGTTTAGATCAACTACTTACAGAACTAACGTAAAGCGCCTGCAATGGTGGCTGGATAACAATGTCGCCGGTGTCGGGCACAATGTTAGGTGTAGATACAAAGGGACTTTCAGTGCGTTGACCCGTTCGAGTAAAGGAACAAACCGCGTATTGTCCAGGAAACGGTGCTGCGTTCAGAGGTTGTTCGAGTTGGTTTTAGCCAACGCAAAAGCCGTCTGATGAGGTTATGTTTTTTGCAAAAAGCAAACACCTCCGACCTGACGGCTTCGCGGTGGCAAGATCTTGAGAGATTGTTGCCATCAACCGCTGTTTGGTAACAGATGATAATCAAAGGCTACTCAATTCTTAGTAGGCACTCGCGGTTGTCAGTTTGTCGATTGCTGATTGATCTAGATTTAATTCGCCGGCTTTTGTCAGATCACTCAACTGCTCAACACTAGTTGCGCTGGCAATAGGAGCTGTTATACTTGGACGGGCCATTTGCCAGGCTAATGCAATCTGCGCAGGGGTGGCGGTATATTGAGCGGCTACTTCATCAATTGCTTTCAAAATACGTTCTCCGCGGTCATTCAGGTATTTTTTGATGCCCTGGCCTCGTGGACTCTTTGATAAATCATCAACTGAGCGGTATTTGCCCGTTAGAAAACCGCTGGCCAGTGAGTAATAGTTGATAACCCCTAAGCCATATCTTTGACAAATTGGCTCATATTGCGTCTCAAATTTCTCCCGGTCGTAGAGATTATATTCCGGTTGCAAACTTTGATAAGCAGGGTAGCCGTGTTTAGCGCTGGCTTCTAAGGATTCGGTTAATCGTTCGGGCGAAAAGTTTGACGCCCCAATCACCCGCACTTTACCAGCCTTGATTAACTCGCCAAAGGCTTCGAGCGTTTCTTCAACGGGCGTACTCAGATCATCGTAGTGAGATTGGTACAAGTCAATGTAATCGGTTTGCAACCGACGTAGCGACTCCTCTACTTCACTTTGAACGTACTGTTTAGACAGGCCTTTCTTATCGGGGCCCATTTCAGCGCCGAGTTTAGTAGCGATAATTACTTGGTCGCGCTTACCGCTCTGTTTAACCCATTTACCGATAATCGTTTCTGACTCTCCGCCTTTGTTACCCGGTACCCAACGCGAATACACGTCGGCTGTATCAATTAGGTTGAAGCCAGCGGCTACAAAAGCGTCTAGCAAACGGAATGAGGTCGGCTCGTCGGCCGTCCAGCCAAATACGTTGCCGCCGAAGGCTAGGGGAGCTACTGACAAATTCGACTTGCCAATGGTACGTTTTTCCATAAGATTGCATAGCTTAACTTTTATTTGGTTAAGTTACATTGACAACGGGTTTAGTGAAAAACGGTTTACAGAAAAACAAAAAGGAGTCAGCAATCACTTGCCAGCTCCTTTTAATTGTGACTTAGCTCCTTTTAATTGTGACTTTATGATTCGTTAACGAGCCGAATAGTTAGGCGCTTCTTTCTGAATCGAAATATCGTGTGGGTGGCTCTCGCGCGAACCAGCCGTAGTGATTTTCACAAACTTAGCCTGTTGCAAAGCTGGAATATCGACTGCTCCACAATAACCCATGCCCGCCTTTAAGCCACCGACCATCTGATAGACGATCTCCGATACATGACCTTTAAAGGGCACTCGACCCACGATTCCTTCTGGAACAAGTTTCTTAATATCGTCTTCTGCATCCTGGAAATAACGGTCTTTCGATCCGTCTTCCATTGCTTCTACGGAGCCCATACCCCGATACGTCTTAAACCGACGTCCTTCATAAAGCACCACTTCTCCAGGCGCTTCTTCTGTCCCGGCAAGCAACGAACCAATCATAACGGTGCTGGCTCCACCGGCGAGCGCTTTGGTAATGTCGCCCGAGAATCGGATTCCGCCGTCAGCAATAACGGGTACACCGGTTCCCTCCAAGGCTTTGGCGGCTTCGTAAACAGCTGTCAACTGAGGCATACCAATGCCGGCAATGATACGGGTGGTACAAATGCTACCGGGACCAACGCCAACTTTCACAGCATCGGCACCCGCGTCGGCCAGCGCTTTAGCACCTTCGCCGGTTGCTACGTTTCCGGCCATGAGTTGCAACTTAGGGAACCGTTCTTTGATGCTACGAACCGCATCCAGAACACCCTTGGAGTGGCCGTGGGCCGTATCAACGCTAATGACGTCAACGCCAGCCTTCACCAACGCTTCAATACGTCGGATCAAGTCAGGCGTTACGCCAACGGCAGCTCCAACGCGCAATCGGCCCAGTTCATCTTTGCAAGCGTTTGGATGACTTTTCTTTTTGAGAATGTCTTTATACGTAATAAGCCCAACTAACTGGTAGTCATCGTTGACAATAGGTAACTTCTCAATCCGATACTCCTGTAATATTTCTTCGGCTTCTTCTAAGGTGAGCCCTTCCCGCGCGGTAATTAACTTTTCGCGGGTCATAATATCGGTAACGGGTTTCGTTAAATCGCTCTGAAAACGGAGGTCACGGTTGGTTAAGATACCAACCAGTTTACCGTTTTCGTCGACTACTGGAATACCGCCAATTTTAAATTCGCGCATGATTTTGAGCGCATCAGTCAACGTAGCGGTTTCGGAGAGCGTAATGGGGTCAATGATCATCCCGCTTTCTGAACGCTTGACTTTGCGGACCTGGTCGGCCTGGGCTTCCACAGTCATATTCTTGTGAATAATACCGATGCCGCCCTCCTGCGCCATAGCAATAGCCAACGCCGACTCAGTGACGGTGTCCATAGCCGCCGAGATGAGCGGAATGTTTAGCTGAATGTTGCGGGTAAGTTGGGTGACGGTCTTCGTGTCGCGTGGGAGTACCTCCGAATAGGCAGGTAGGAGCAGCACGTCGTCGTAGGTGAGAGCCTCGTAAAGAAACTTGCTGGTATCTAAGCTCATGGCAAATAAACAGGTGATGTTATTTGCCGGACAAAAGTACTAAAAGTTTTTGGATTTTTGGTAGAATGTCCTCCAGATTAGTTAAAGTTAATTTGACCCATCTGAGATCATTAGTCGCCAGGGAGCCACGCTGGCCTCAGGCAGATTATAGAACAGAAGCCTAATCAGAAGCTATCTAGCTTGATACTGACCGTTTTACTTCCGTCGCTAACGGTGAACTTGCAGTCGACAAACTTAGGGGCCGACATAGTTGGGCGGAAATTATTACTAAACCCATACGGCTCTTTAGGAATACCAAACATCCGTTTATCCATCTTACCGTTTCCATTCTCGTCATGATAGACGGCAATTGCATAGTCGCCGGGCTCGACAGAAAACGTAGTCTGCACGCTTTTCCCGTCAATGTTCAGCTTCCTGCCTTCCATCGGCTTTCCCTGTGGGAAACTATTTTCTGAGTGAAACAATGCAACGTAGACTGCTCCTTTCGGCGCACGAACGTTCTGAACGTCAACCTTTAAATTCGCTTTTTTGGGGGAGGGCCGATCAGAGCTACCAGACAGAAATAGGCTGAGAAATGAAAGCAAAATGAACATAGACGCAACGTTTTTCTAAAAACGGATTTATCTTGCATTTATGATAGCCCAGCCGACACCTCCGCCCAAACGATGGATTACCAAGCCTTTTCCTGATTCAGCGGAACAACGCGTTGCTATCAAGTCGCTCACCCAGTCGCTTGGCATAAGCCCCTTTCTGGCGGCCCTACTGGTTCAGCGGGGAGTGCATACCTACGACGAAGCGCGTACGTTTTTCAGGCCAGAAATCGATCATTTGCATCATCCATTCGCAATGAAGGACATGGACCGGGCTATTGCCCGTCTGCAAATGGCCATGCTGCCCGAGCGAGAGGAGAAAATTCTCATCTACGGCGATTATGACGTAGATGGCACGACATCTGTAGCTCTGGTTTACGGCTTTCTGAAAAACTATCATGCAAAGATAGATTATTATATTCCTGACCGATATAAAGAAGGATACGGCATTTCGCGACAGGGGATTCAATGGGCAGCTGACAACGGTTTTTCGCTGATCATTGCGCTCGACTGCGGTATTAAATCGATTGAACGGATAGCTGAAGCTAAGGCGCTTGGGGTCGATTTCATCATTTGTGATCACCACCGGCCAGGTACTGAACTCCCTGATGCTGCGGCTGTACTTGATCCGAAGCGCGACGATTGCCAATATCCTTACAAAGAGTTAAGTGGTTGTGGCGTCGGCTTCAAGCTGTTGCAGGCATTTTGCCTGTACAAGGAAATCCCACTTGATCAACTGTATCCATACCTCGATCTGGTCGTTGTTAGTATCGCGTCAGACATCGTGCCCATCACGGGTGAAAACCGCGTTTTGGCGCACTACGGGTTAAAATATCTTAACTCGGCACCCAGAACCGGTTTAAAAGCGTTAATTAAGGTAGCTGGCTTTAAGAACAGTTTAGACATTACGAACGTAGTGTTTGGTCTTGGTCCCCGTATCAATGCTGCCGGACGTATACAGCACGCTAAAGCCGCCGTGCAACTTCTGTTGGCTGAATTGGAAGAAGAGGCCGACGAGTTCGCGATGGCCATTAACAAGCACAATAACGATCGCAAAACGTTTGATAGTAGCATTACCGAACAGGCGCTGGCCATGATTCGGGAAAGTGAAGCCATGGTGCGGGCTAAGTCGACGGTACTTTATGATGCTACCTGGCATAAGGGAGTCATTGGTATTGTTGCATCACGATGTATTGAACATTTCCACCGGCCAACGATCATACTGACGCAGTCGCATGATAAAGCAGCTGGTTCGGCGCGTTCGGTGCCCGGTTTTGATGTGTATGAAGCTATTGAAGAGTGCGCCGATTTATTGGAGCAGTTTGGGGGACACACGTTCGCGGCTGGTATGACGATGCCCGTAGACAACATTGATGCGTTTCGGCGGAAGTTTGAGGAAGTCGTTTCTCGTAAAATAAAGGAAGAGCACCTGACGCCCTTGGTAGAGGTCGATCTGCCCATGGACTTCAGCGAAATTAACGACAAGCTCGCCAGAATTTTGAAGCAGATGGGACCGTTCGGACCGCATAATATGCCGCCAACGTTTATGACGGATGACGTGTATTTAGTCAGCGATCCGATTGTTATGAAGGAAAAGCACTTGAAAATTAATGTACGCCAAAGTAGAACGGGGCATACGTTGACGGCTGTCGGTTTTGGTTTAGCACACATGGCCGATCAGCTTCAAATGGGTAAGCCTTTCTCGATCTGCTACCAGGTTGAGCAGAACTTCTTCAACGGGAACGTTTCGTTACAATTGATGTTGAAGGATATTCGGTGTTCATGAATGGGGCAGGACTTGAAAAAAGATGCTTGAACTGAACATGCTAACGGTAGAGCAGATTGCGACTGGTCTTGAGGTTTTCGTTGATTTTGTGTTGGCTGTACAGGCTCAAATCAAGCGGATTGATTAATGTAAAATGATTCTTAGAACCGAAAATTTAATTAAGAAATACGGAGCCCGATTTGTTAATAATAACGTATCGTACCAGGTTGCTCAGGGTGAAATTGTGGGTTTACTAGGACCAAATGGCGCTGGTAAAACTACATCATTCTATATGGCTGTAGGCTTGGTAAAGCCCAACAGCGGGAAGGTATTTATCGATGATATCGACGTGACAGACCTGCCCATGTATAAACGGGCACGACTTGGTTTAGGTTACCTGGCACAAGAGGCTTCGGTGTTTCGAGATTTGTCAGTCGAAGAAAATGTGCTGGCGGTACTCGAAATGACTGATATGCCGAAAAATCAGCGTAAGGAAAAGGTCCAGGAGCTACTCGAAGAGTTTAGTCTTACGCATGTTCGCAAGAGCAAAGGCAAAGTGCTGTCAGGAGGAGAGCGCCGACGTACGGAGATTGCCCGCGCTTTGGCCGTTGATCCTAAGTTCATTTTGCTCGATGAACCTTTCGCTGGTGTAGATCCCATTGCCGTTGAAGATATTCAAAGTATCGTAGCGAAGCTTAAGCACAAAAATATCGGTATTCTCATTACCGATCATAACGTAAACGAAACGCTGTCGATCACTGACCGGGCTTATCTACTGTTTGAAGGTAAAATCTTAAAGCAGGGGAGTGCCGAAGATTTGGCGAATGATGAACAGGTTCGGCGGCTCTATCTGGGCCAGCATTTTGAGCTGAAACGGAAGATCTAGTAACGCGGGTGGAAACCCGCAATTCTATTTTTTAGCCATCGCGGGTTTTCACCCGCGTTATCCTAGCACCTCCCGCAATACCGGCACCGACTTCACTTCGCCGACCGAATCAATGTGGATTTGGTAGTAAGCCACCAATGCATCCAGCAGTTCGTTCCGGGCTGAACGGGTTAGCGCAATAGGAGTGCCTAGCGGCTGACGGAGCATGGTGTTCAATGCCGTCGTCATTTCAGGATCAAGCAGGAATGGGTATGAGTTTTCCTGAAGTTGGTTTTCAAATTCACGGGCACTTTCCGGACCGAATCCCAAAAAGAACGATAATTTCAACAGGAACGCGAGATGGAAGTTCTCGTAGTTCATCCGGGCCTCTTCCAAAAACAATACCGAGTCAACTAGAAACCGGAATAAGATCGGGCTACCCGCTTCTTCTTTCAGCACTTTGTTAAGTATCTCCGTCACGAACATCGCAATGGTAGATTTAGCCACCTCGAAGGGAAGGCTTTGGAACGGATGATTCGTTTTTACTTCCGAAAGCCGGTGTAGGTCACGGTCATTCTTGAAATAGACAACCATCTCCAGCAACGTCAAGGGTTGAAATAGAGCAATACGGTTATTCTTGCTTCGGGCTGTGCGGACACTGTTGACAATATAGCTTTGAAGGCCAAACTCTTCCGTATAAACGCGGGCAATAATGGATGTTTCGCGGTATCGAATATAGCTGAGGGCAATACCCCTGGTTTTTTGCAGCATCTGAACTGGGTAGTGAACTACCTAAGATAACACTTTTTGTCCAGAAAAGTCGTGAGTTTACTCTATAATTGCCCTCAAATCCTTACGTCCTTTATGAAACTGTACAAAACCCGCTCCGGCATTGTTGTCGAACACGAGAACCAATTTTACCTTGCTTTATCTGACGACTGGGATACACTCGTAAACCGCGATGACTTACATGAGTTTTTGCGTCAGCGACTCGCTGATGCAACGCCTTCTGACGAGTATCGGGAATGGACAGAAACGCAGCTACAGGCTCCCATTGGCCGGCAGGAGGTTTGGGCGTCGGGCGTTACGTACCTACGCAGTCGCGACGCTCGTATGGAGGAGTCGAAAAAGGCGGGAGGGGAAACCGGGGGTGCATCTGCCTTTTACGATCGCGTTTACGATGCCGAACGGCCTGAGCTGTTCTTTAAAGCAACCCCTGAACGCGTTGTTGCCCCGGGTGGTGCCGTTCGGATTCGACAGGATTCAACCTGGAACGTACCCGAGCCAGAGTTAACGCTGTTCATTACGTCGGAAGAGAAAATTGTTGGCTACACCTGTGGCAACGATATGAGCTCTCGGAGCATTGAAGGCGAAAACCCGCTCTATCTGCCCCAGGCTAAAACTTACGACGGGAGTGCCGCTCTGGGACCCTGTCTTTACGTTCCAGAATCGCCAATTTCACCCGCAACACAAATTCGACTGGAAATCATCCGCGACGATCAGGCCGCGTTTACGAATAGCATAGCCATAAATCAAATGAAGCGACAGCACACCGAACTCGTGTCGTTTTTGTTTCGCGAATGCTCATTTCCTGCTGGTTGCTACCTCATGACTGGCACGGGCATTGTGCCTCCCGATGATTTCACGCTTCGATCAGGCGATAAGATTCGCATCACTATTGACAGTATTGGCACATTAGAGAATACAGTAGCTTAACTTAATGAATTACTCCCATGAACAAAATCTTACTTTTATTTCTTCTGGCGCTTGTTGCTTGCGATAAGGAAGGGGTACATCCAAATCTGGTAGGAAGCTGGGAACCCACAGCCCGGTCTTTCCAGGCTGGTTCGTGGGAGAGCATCCCGACTGTATCCAGATCGAAGGTTGTGTTTACCAGAGAGGGTCTATTATCTGGTTTTGGTATGGGCTGCGGATGCTTGACGGCTTATAAATACAAGCAGCAGGGTAGCTTTCTTGATATTACGTACGGTGGTACCCCGTGTCCAACACTAATTGCCTGCCAACCTGAACCACCAACGGAAATTGTGTCGTTAACCAGGCAAGAATTAATTCTAAAACGCGGTCAGTACCAGACCCGTTACGAGAGAAGGTAATAAGCAATCAATAAGCCTGGCATCAGGCGATCACCCGGATGCTTCCTTTTACCAAAGCTACTTTCTCGCGCAGCTGCTCCATGTCTGCGTCCATAACTGTTATGTGTCCCATCTTGCGGTAAGGCTTCGTAAGAGCCTTACCGTAAAAGAATGGAAACACGCCCGGCATGCTTAGTAGGGCTTCCAATCCTTCATAAACGGCTGGGCCAGTATAGCCTTCTTCGCCGAGGAGGTTTACCATAGCAGCTGGTTGGTAAGCACTCGTGTCGCCAAGTGGAAAGTTCAGAATAGCCCGCCAGTGTTGTTCAAACTGGGACGTAACGTTTGCTCTAATTGTGTGATGGCCACTATTGTGCGGACGCGGAGCAACTTCATTGATGAGCACGTTTCCCGCTTTATCCAAAAACAATTCGACGGCTAACAGACCCACAATGCCAAACGCATCTGCGGTTTGTCGGGCTATTTCCTGCGCTTGTTGGTTAATCTCGTCTGAAACATCAGCGGGAGCAAACAGATACTCGACCAGGTTCAGTTCGGGGTGAAAAACCATTTCAACCGTGGGAAAGGTTTGCACCTGACCTTGTTCGTTACGGGCAACGATAACGGCTAACTCTTTCTCAAAATCAACCGCTTTTTCTAATACGCCAGGTGCATCGAATGCTTTGTCTGCGTCTGATATTGAGGCAATTCGCTGAACACCACGACCGTCGTACCCGTCGCGGCCGAGTTTATGAAAAGCGGGCAGAAAATCACTGTGCTGCGTTACGTCGGCCCGGTTGTCGGTCAGTATAAAATCGGCAGTCGGAAGGTTATGGTCGCGGTAGAACTGCTTTTGCAGCCGTTTATCCTGAATGGTACGAATCACTGCCGGTTGCGGAAATACCCGCTTCCCCTCGCGTTCGAGGGCTTCCAGTGCATCAACATTAACTCGTTCGATTTCGATAGTTAATACGTCAACAGTTTGCCCAAATTGATAAACGGTCTCGTAGTCTGTCAGCGAACCCTGTACAAACTGAGTACATAACGCGTGGCAGGGGGCTTCAGCATCGGGATCAAGAATATGAACACGGAGGTTCCAGTCGATAGCGGCTTGCAGAAGCATCAGACCAAGTTGCCCCCCGCCAAGAATGCCTATTGTTGGTGTCAAAAGAGTGAATGAGCGATAGAGTGAAAGAGCAAAATTACCAATTCACTCGTTCACTCGTTCGCTCATTCGCTCTTTTTCTAATCTCGCTTTGAAATGTCAGACCCGCCTGATTCGCTTTTGGTGAGTACTTTGGCGGGGCCGTAGTAATAGATGTCCGATCCACCCGATGCTTTCATGGTTAGTTCACGGGTGGCGTTTACGTACACGTCGGAACCACCTGACGAGTTCGCATTACACACCTCAACGGTCAGTTTGCGAGCATCCAAATCGGCTCCACCTGATCCGTGTGCGTTGAGTGATCGAGCCGTACCCTGCAAAACGGCGTCGGCACCACCCGAAGCCGACACGTTCAGCTCGTCGGCCTTGAGGTCCAATTTTACATCCGACCCGCCCGACGATTCGAGGTTTAAATCTGAGAAGGTTAAGCGGCCCTGCCCAAACACATCGGCCCCGCCCGACGCTTGCAAACTGGTTAGTTTCTTGAACGTAACGTACGCTTTAACGTAGTTGTCTCGTCCAAAATTAAAGCCCCAGTTCTTGCCTTTACGGTCGATGTACAGACGGAGAACCCCGTTTTTAACTTCTGATTTAACTTCGTCTTCCTCAACGCCTTTCACGTCGAAAGTCAGTTTTTCAGCGTCGCCCTGGGTCAGATACACATCAATGCCACTAGTTACGTTTAACCCCGTGAAGCCTGAAACAGTACGTTCTTTTTTCCAGTCGCTATCTGCCGTGTTGATTCCCGTGAGTATGAGTAGTGCTAACGCAAAGGTTTTCATGGTTGAAATGATTTTTAATTTATGTGAAGATGATAAAAAAGGATACTTCGTTGCATGATTGCCGAAAAATCTGTCCGATTTCAAGTAAGTAATTGTCCAGAATCGGACGATGATTAGGCAAAGAAACAAGGTAAAAAACTGGTAGTCAATCCCTTTTTGTTTCTGGCACGACACTTGACCATCCTAGGCAAAAGGTATATTAGATGACCCAAAGAAGAGCGGGCTATAACAGTTTTTTAGCTAAACAGCCAATATCTTTACAGTTTTCACGCGATCGCTAAAACGGCTGTCACCAGTAAAGTCATTCGGAAGAGAACGTAATCATTTCAAAATATCGGACTATGATCCAACTTAACAACGTTTCCAAGTATTATCCTGCCGGGTTTGGTCGGGTCTATGTGTTACGAAACATTAATCTTGAGATTGCACAAGGTGAGTTTGTTTCCATCATGGGGCCATCAGGGTCAGGAAAGTCTACATTGCTGCACATCCTGGGTCTTCTCGAAGAACCTTCTGAGGGTGAGTATTTCTTTGAAGATCAGCCTGTACAGAAGCTATCTGAGAAGAGACGCACGGAACTCCACCGGACGCAGATCGGCTTTGTGTTTCAGGCCTACCACCTGATTGATGAGCTAACGGTTTATGAAAACATAGAGACACCGCTGCTCTACAAAGGTTTGAACGGATCAGAACGTAAAAGCCGCGTCGCTGAGCTACTTGACCGTTTCAATATGGTCGCCAAAAAAGATTTATTTCCGTCGCAGCTATCGGGCGGGCAGCAACAACTGGTTGGTATCGCTCGAGCCCTGGCGGCTGAACCAAGCGTAATTTTCGCTGATGAGCCAACGGGTAACCTGCATTCCGACCAAGCCCGCGACATCATGGAACTCTTCCGGGAGTTGAATCAGAAAGATGGCGTCACGATTGTGCAGGTCACCCACTCGGAAGTTAATGCCGAATATGGTACGCGCATCGTACGACTAAAAGACGGCTGGTTGGTACCTGAAGCAATGGGAACACAAATTTAAGCTAACAGCCGCTAGGCAGGTGGGTCTTACAAGCTCTTTGCTGTAAACACCTGCATGAGCTGTTGGTAATATTGGGGACTAAACTGGCCCTGAAATACTTGGATCCCCATAACGTTTGCGGCAAAAACTACATCTGCTTTTTTTAGGATTTCAGGTAAGAAGAAACCTTCTTCTGCCTTAGGAAACATACGTAGCAATTGCCGCCGGGCTATGCCATTGATGCAGCCTGTTTGACACGAGGGAGTAAAGAGCGTATCGGCGGATTGCCAGAACAAGTTAGAGGCAACGCATTCGGCCAGATGCCCATTGGTATCGAGCAAAATAACGTCATCGAGCCCCATGCTTTGTTTGTGGACACCGGCAAGTACATAAGGCAACGAGTTCAACGTTTTGAACGATGAGACAGGGGATGGTGCCAGCCGAAACGCAGGATAAAGATCAACATTCGTTTTTTGTGTGATAGCGAAGGGCGAGCCGGGTCGAGCCGTAATCAGAACGTTCGCACAGTTGGTTGTCGGCGTATACAAGCCACCCGTTTGGCGCCAGACTTGAATTTTGACACGTGCGGTTTGATCAGAAAGCTCGTTTGATGACAACAGCTGTAAAATGGATTGATAAAGCAACGGTACGTCGAACCCATCGGGATAGGTGAGCCCCAGCGTTTTCATGCCGGCCGTGAGCCGGTCGTAATGATCTGACCAGAACCAAAGTGTCCCGTTCTCATACCGAATTGTTTCGAAAAGACCGTCGCCGTATTGGAAGGCACGGTCATTTAGCTCAACGTAAAATTTTTCTTCGGGTAGTATATCCGAATTATAAACCAGATTCATGCTTGTTTTGCGCCGTTTATCCCAAAACGATAGCAGCGCCTAAGGTAAGTTTGTAACATTGAACCATCAAAAATTATGTGTATGCAAGTGGCGTGGAGGCAAATTGGGGTCGTTGCGACCTTCTGGCTAACGACTAATTTGTCGATAACATACGGGCAGAGTAGTAACACATCGGGAGCCGTCACGACTGGTAATCAAAGCGCAGTACCTACTTCTAGCGCTTCAGCTCGTTTGAATCTCCAGCAATGTATTGATATTGCCCAGCAGAACAATATCACTGTTCGGCAAGGACAGTTGACGGTAGCAAATAGTGACCTTCAACTTCGACAGTCACGGCTTAATTTGCTGCCAACAACCAATTTTCAGGCAAACCAAGGCGTGAACGGAGGACGGAGTATCAACCCGCAATCCAACGAATTCGTACAACAAACCATTATTTCGGGTAGCTATCAACTAAATGCCTCAGCAACCCTGTATAACGGTATGGTACTACGTAACACCGTTAAACAAAATGATCTAAGCCTTAAAGCTAGCCAAGAGGAATTGACCGCGTCCAGAAACAACGTATCATTGACAGTTGCTCAAAGTTATCTGAATGTTCTGACTGGCCAGGAGCAGCTCCTTGTTGCCCAAAGGCAGGCTGATGTTGCCCGGGCGCAGATCGATCGTACACAAAAACTGGTCAACGCAGGATCTGTTCCAGAATCTAACTTGCTGGAACTTCAGGCAACCCTAGCCAGCAATGAACTGGACATTGTGAATGCGCAGAACACGCTTGACCTGGCCAAAGTATCTTTACTGCAGGCTATGAACGTACCAATCAATCAAGCTTTTGAGGTAGAGCCGATCAATGTACCAGACCCTGGCCTGAATCCATACACCGAGAACGTTCAACAAATTTTTGATATAGCTGTTGGCAACCTGCCCGAAATAAAGGGGGCCGATTTACGCGTTAAGAGTGCTGCTTTAGGTGTTCAGGTCGCCAAAGGAGGGCTTTACCCAACGTTAAGTTTCAATGGTAACTTGAGCAGTATTTATTCTAGTGCCGCTAGTAAACAACAGGTACCGAACGGGTCAATACAGCAGACACAGCAGATTATTGCTTTCTATACGGATCCAACTGGAGCTCAGCAACCTATTTATGCAACAGCGCCGGGCTATGACACTCGCAATATCACTTACATTGATCAGCTCAATAATAACTTCAATCAGTCGCTTTCGCTATTTCTGCGGGTTCCTATCTTTCAAGGTAATCTGTCTCGTAATCGCATTACAACGGCTAAAATTCAGCAACAGAACGCTGAACTTACAGCACAGAATACGCGGCTAACATTACGTCAGCAAATCGAAACAGCTTATACAAACATGCGGGCAGGGGCAAATCGCTATCGGGCTACGCAGGCGCAGGTGGTCTCGTTGGAACGGGCTTTTCAATTTGCCGAGAGCCGATTAAATGCGGGTGCCATTAACGCCACAGATTACAGCATTGCCAAAACAAATCTTGATCGTGCTCGCGCCAGCTTAGTACAAGCTAAGTATGATTATGTGTTTAGAACCAAAATTTTAGATTACTATCAGAATAAACCGCTTAGTTTTTAATGAGTAAATGAGCGAATAAGCGAAAGAGCGAATAACTTCGCACCAGAACCTTTTCCTCATTCGATTATTTGCTCATGCACTCATCATGAAAAAGAAGTCAAACCGCATTTGGTGGATATTGAGTGGGCTGGTCGTCCTGCTCGTTGTAGGCTTAGTAGCTGCTAAGCAAACTGGTATAATTGGCAAACCGCAGTCAACAGAGGTTGATTTTGCAACGGTCAAGCGTATCGACATAACGGAGCGAGTTAGCGCATCGGGACGAGTGCAGCCCCAGGTTGAAGTAAAGATCAGTCCCGACGTATCCGGCGAAATCATTGGCCTGTATGTTAACGAAGGTGATCCCGTTAAGGCAGGCCAGCTGCTGTGCCGAATCCGTCCCGATAACTACGAGTCATTGCTGGCGCGGGCGCGGGCAACCGTAAACCAGAGTCGGGCGCAGTTGGAGCAATCGAAAGCATCCGTTTCTCAGTCGAGTGCGCGGTTGATTCGGGCGAAAGCCGACTTTGACCGTAACCGAAAGCTGTTCAACGACAAAGTAGTTTCTTCGGCTGACTTTGAGACCAGCGAGGCTAATTATAACGTAGCAAAGCAGGAAGTTGAAGCGGCCCAGGCCAGTGTTCGGGCTGCACAATTTAATATACAGAGCGCTGAGGCCAGTTTGCGGGATGCGAACGAAAACCTGCGCAAAACAACCATTTATTCGCCGGTGAACGGCACGGTCTCTAAGCTTAATATTGAATTAGGTGAGCGGGTTGTAGGTACATCGCAGATGGCTGGTACCGAAATTATGCGTATCGCTAACCTCCAAAATATGGAAGTACGAGTTAACGTCAACGAAAATGACATCGTGCGGGTGAACCTGGGTGATACAGCCGATATTGAAGTGGATTCATACACGACAGTGGGTCGGAAATTCAAAGGAATTGTGTATGAAGTGGCTAACACGGCCAATGGCTTAGCTAGTTCATCTGGATCAGGCGCGGCTTCATCTGTGTCTGCCGATGCGGTAACGGAGTTTGAGGTAAAAGTCAAGATTCTGAACAATTCATACGCCGACTTGCTGGCCCAGAAAGATAAAAAAGGATACCCTTTTAAGCCAGGTATGACTGCTTCGGTCGAAATTATTACAGATCGTAAGTCAGGAGTGCTAGCTGTACCAATTGCAGCCGTTACCACCCGCGGAGCCAATGCTGAAGCAAGCGACGACAAGCCGGAAGAACGGCAAAATGGAACAGTCGACGAGCCTGCTAACCAGACGGCCAAGAAAGAAAAGCCCAAAGAGATTGTATTCGTTAACGCAGGAGGGAAAGCTACCCAGCGAGAGGTTAAAACAGGAATCAGCGATTTTGAGAACATAGAAGTCATCTCTGGATTAAAGCCTGGCGATCAGATTATTTCAGGACCTTTTATTGCTGTCTCCAAGAAACTTAAGAACGGCGATCTAGTTGTGAAACGTGATCCGAACAAGGCTAAAAAGAAAGAAGAGAAAGATTCGGAATAAGCTTCCTCAAAACATACCAACAAGAAAGAGCGCTGGACGTATCCAGCGCTCTTTCTTGTTGGGTAAACTTTAATTAGTCACGAGGTGCTTTTGTATCCGGTTAAAGATGCGTCTGCTACAAGCTCAGGCCAAGCGCGAAACCGATGCACGAATTCAGTGGTACCCTAAATTGAAAGAGGTGTTGTAGTTTTACTTTATGAAATCTCAATATAGTAACCGGTCAGCTTCCGGATCAAGCCAACCGCCAACCCGTCTGACTATGGTAGGGGGGGGGAGTTGGGCAACAGCATTAATCAAGATATTATCCGAAAACAACGTACATGTTAAATGGTGGCTCCGTAAAGAATCGGATGCGGATCATATCAAAAAATTCGGCCACAACCCTAGTTACCTGAGCGATGTACAGATCAACACCCGGAAGGTCAAGGTCTGTACAAAGATTCGGGAAGCCTTTCGGGATAGTGAGTACGTTATCTTAGCTGTTCCCGCAGCTTTTGTGAGCGATGCACTAACAGGTGTTAAACCTGAACACTTTACGGGTAAATGTGTAGTGTCGGCCATCAAAGGTATGATTCCAGGCGCCAATCAGTTAGTAACCGACTGGGTCAGCAATCAATATAACGTTCCGGCAAACCAAATGTCAGTCATTGCCGGTCCGTGCCATGCTGAGGAGGTCGCTTTAGAAAAGCAATCCTATTTGACCATTGCCTCGCAGGACCCTGGCTGCGCGGAAGAAGTGGCTATGCTACTACGCTGCCGATTTGTGCAGACCACACCCGTAGATGACATTTATGGTATTGAGTATGCCGCTGTCATGAAGAACATTATCGCCTTAGCTTGTGGTATCACACGTGGATTAGGATATGGTGATAATTTCCAGGCGGTACTTGTGTCAAACGCCATGCAGGAAATACGCCAATTCGTAGATGCCATTTACCCTAAACACCGTGATCTGAGTGGCTCAGCTTATTTAGGCGATCTACTTGTAACGGCTTATTCACCGTTTAGCCGTAACCGAACTTTTGGGACACTGATTGGCAGGGGATACACGATTCAGTCAGCACAAGCTGAGATGAACATGATTGCCGAAGGGTATTATGCTGTAAAAAGCATCTACGAAGTAAACCAGCGCTTTAAAGTCAACATGCCAATTGTTGAGGCAGTCTACAATATTCTATATGAACGAGCAGTACCTACTGGCGAAATGAACCAGTTAAAAGGACTACTGAAATAAGCAACTTGGCATGCTTTGATAAACATACCTATGCGGGCTCACAAAAAAGGCCCCCTGATTGCTCAGAGGGCCTTCAAACGTTTATAGCGTTGTCGGCAATGTTACCGGCAGTTGTGCCTTAGTTTAATTACTTCGCGCTATCAGACGACATCGTCGAAGCCGAATCGGTAGCCATCGTAGAGTCTGTAGCCATCGTCGAAGATGAGTCTGAAGACATAGTAGAGGTCGAATCGGTCGTGGTCGTGCTTTCTGATTCAGTCTTTTTCGAGCTGCAAGAAGTTGCAAGGGCGATCATAGCCATGAAAAAGAAGGCGGATTTCGTGATTGCTTTCATAGTTTTGGAGTGTTTTTGTTTATATGTGATTAATGAATCAATGTCAACGTTAATACTCCATAGAGTGAAAGGTAACCCAACGTTTTTAAACTTTTTTTATCTTTTTTTTGGGTTACGTCTGAGACGTTTCCCGTATTAAGCAATGACCCAACACAATGAAGGAAAGTAGGCGGCCCGTATTGACCGATGAGGAGTTGTTGATGGGCTTGGCCGATGGCTCTGATGATGCACTTACCCAGTTGTATCGCCGGTACTTCCCAATGGTGCTCCACTTCGTTACCAGCAATAGTGGCAGCGAAGACGACGCTAAAGACATCTACCAGGAAGTATTGGTAGTGGTATATGAGAAAGTAAAGAATGGTTCGCTTGAATTACATTGTCAATTAAAGACGTATCTATATTCGGTGGGCAGGCGCTTGTGGCTAAAGCAATTAACACAACGTAGCCGATTTATGGTACGCGACGTAGAAATGCCCGCTACTGATGAAGATGCAGCCCGGCAAATTGATGAAGATATAATTGATCATGAAGAGCGCGACCGTCAGTTTGATTTGATGGCTGACTCACTTAGCCGGCTCGGAGAACCGTGCCGGACGTTGCTGGAAGACTTTTATATTCAGCATCTGAGCATGCAGGACATTACAGAAAAGTTCGGCTACACAAACGCAGATAACGCCAAGACGCAAAAGTATAAGTGTTTAATGCGGTTGAAGCGGTTGTTCTTTTCGGAATACAAACAATAAAATGAAACTGTGAAAGCGTATGGTTCTGTGCGCCAAGCTGACCGCTACTGCGAATTAGCTCTGCACCAAAGAACTTTACAAGAGTGCAGTTGTACCTACCAAGATGGAAACGAACGAGGAAAAAGACATTGAAAACGCGTTGCGCGTTTACGGCGAACGAATCCAGTTCAAACAGCGTCTGACAGCGGCTCAAGCGAACCTGGATATGGATGCTATGCGTGAAGAGATCGGTTTGTATCAGTCGGGCTCTGACCAGTCTGGGCAGATTCGCACGCTCTGGCGTACGTATCGTACAACGCTGGCGGTAGCCGCGTCGGTAGCTGTTATCACAACGTTCGGCTCGATTTTCTTATATCGAACGTACCAACAGGGGCATCAACAGCAGGAGCAGCAGTACAGTTTATTAAGCAAGGAGATTCAGGCGGTTAAATCATCGCAACGTAAATTGTTGAGTGATTTAAACGGACGAAGCCGGGCCTTAAGTGTTAATCCGGCTCAGGTGGCTGGCTCTGGTTTTCTGATCACAGCCGATGGATACTTTGTTACGAACAACCATATTGTTCGTGAGGCCGATTCGGTTTATGTGCAGAGTGCAAAAGGTGAAGTATATAAAGCTCGGGTTGTGCATACCGACCAAGCCCATGATTTGGCAATTTTACAGTTGTGCGACGATAGTGCTTTTCGGTCATTACCCCCAGTTCCTTATAGCTTTGATGGGCATACCTCTGACTTAGGAGAGCGTGTTTATACTCTTGGCTATCCACGTGAAGAAATCGTTTATGGAGAAGGGTACCTCAGTTCAGGTACTGGCTATCGTGGAGATTCGACGGCTTACCAGGTTGCCATTAGTGTGAATCCTGGCAATTCAGGCGGCCCGCTTCTCGACGAGAAAGGTAATGTTATTGGCATCATCAGTGGTAAACAGACCACGTCAGAAGGGGTAAGCTTCGCCGTAAAAACAAATTATCTGCTCGAAGCGCTGAATACCATTCCTGCAGATTCACTTAAAGGGCAACCATTACGTCTCAATCGAAAAAATACGCTGGCAAATTTGCCGCGTAAGCAGCAAATAAAGCGGATGCAAGACTACGTCTATCAAGTCAAAGTCTTCAAGCATAAAGAGTAAGGAATCAGCCGGAGCATCGTAAACAATTCGATCGTTGAACGGTTAAACGTATAGTGTTACTACACAAAACTAATTCAACGATTATGAAAAAATTAATGATGCTGACGGCTGCGTTGGCCCTCACGATCGCTGTTGTATCGGCTCAGGATACAAAACAAAACGCGAAAGAAACAGCTCGTCAGGCTGGTCGGACAGCCGATGCCGCTGGTGATAAGATTGGCCGGGAAACTAAGCAGGCAGGCCGTAAAATTGGAAATGCTGCTGAGAACACTGCAGAAGATGTAAAAGAGGGCACTCAAAAAGCTGGTCGGAAAGTATCAAAGGCCGCAAAAAATACGAAAGAGGACGTTAAAGATGGTACTAACAAAGCCCTCAACAAAGCCGATCGTAAAATGGAAAAGGCCGAACGCAAGTTAGATAACTCGAAATAAATTACATATTGAGGGTGACCCAAGAAACTAACTGTGCCATTGCTTTCGGGTAGTGGCACAGTTTTTTGTTAGTTGAATTGTAACTTCGTTTAAAAAACTAGTTCAGTATTATTGTTTACGCTGTTTTAAGCTATGGATTCATCCGTTTCGGTGCTCTTATTTGGTATAGTTCGCGACTTAACCGGGCAATCTGCAATTTCGGTACCACTGCACGAGGGGGCCAATGTAGAGGAGTTACTCGGACGACTGCATCAACAATACCCTAGTTTGGCCGGGGTTCGTTCGCTGCTTGTTGCAGTAAATGGGGAGTATGCCGAACCTACTCAAGTGCTTACCAGTAGAGACGAGATAGCGTTAATTCCACCGGTTAGCGGAGGATAAACAGTTTACGCTGTCGATAGTTTGACTCCTCAATTATAGGCTTACTAACTTTTTTTATGATTGCCATCACTACTGATCCCATCGACGTGGCTTCAGCGTTAAAATATCTTCAATCAGATCAAGCAGGAGCTATTGATCTCTTTCTGGGGGTCGTTCGTGATAATACACAAGAGAGACCCGTAGACCGGCTTGAGTATGAGGCCTATGATCGTATGGCCATTAGCGAAATGCAGAAGATTGCCGATGAGGCCCATCGTCGCTGGCCGTTGCTACGTTATACCATCATTCACCGCAAAGGCACGTTGCTGATCGGCGAAATGGCAGTGCTGATTGGCGTCGCTACGGCCCACCGGAACGATTCCTTCGACGCCTGTCGATATATGATCGATACGATTAAGCAAACCGTACCTATCTGGAAAAAAGAGGTTTTTACGGATGGTGAGGAGTGGGTAAATGCACATCCGTAGGTTAGAGAAGTAAGTGGAAAGTCGTACTCAACTAGCATTCGTTCTGCTACTTTAACTGATACGTGCCTACAATTGGGTAATGATCGGAGTAGCTTATATAATTGATTGTTTCAAAGTTCAGGATACGCAGTTTGGGGTCATGGAATTGATGATCAATTCGAATAAAACCGGGCAGGCGGTTATAGGTAAAGCCGAATCCACGACCGGCATCCTCGAAGCTGTTGGGTAGTGTTTGTCGCATACGTTCGTAAACGACACTGTAAGGCGTGTCGTTGTGATCGCCTGTCACGATTACCGGAAATTCGCTTTCCCGGATGTGTCGCTGAACTTTGGCTACCTCTTCCCGGCGTTCAATAAATCCTGTACGCAAGGCGCTCAACACCCCCCGTGTTTCGTGTTTGACCCCCGTAAGCTCCTCTTGGTTTAGCACTCTGCCGACTCGGATACCCATGGAGTGCAAGTGAACATTAATGACGCGGATAGTATCGTTGCCAACCTTGATATTGGCCCAAACTAACCCGTTGAAGCCATTAAATGTCTCCCGGCCCGAATGAATAATCGGATAAATTGAGAAAATGGCTGCACCAATGGGTCCGTCAGGAGCGTTGGCGAGCTCAGGATGTAGCAGAACCGAGTAACTATAACCAGCTTGCCGCATGCGTCGAACGACATTGTAATCAGGTATGCTGGTCGATATATAAAATTCTTGCAGGCATTTAATCGGTGCATCGTAACGTAGCACATAATTGACTATTCTACGAACTCGGGGTGAGCTATGGTAGCGCTCCCAGGGGCTATCTAAGCCAAATGACTCTACGTTGTAGCTAAATACTTTTAAAGGTGTACCCTTACCACTTAACTCAACCGGTTGGTGCCAGACGAACGTACGTGGTCCAAACAAAACGATGCCAATCATTAAAACCAATCCGGAAAGCCAACTACGCCAGGGACGGGTCGTTAACCAGAAAAATACCAGTACTAAATTCAAAAGCCAGGCTACAGGCAACGTGATCATGACCATACCGGCTGTCCAGTGCTCAACTGGTAGCTTATAAAGCAGCCAGTATGCCAAACATGTGTATAAGCCTAGTAGTAGGTTGAGTGACCATAGCAACGACCGGAAAAAATAGGCAACGAAATAGGCAACTCGTGCTCTTACTGTCATATCGTCATTGGTTGGGGAATCCCCATTGAGAGTCAAAAATAAGGCATAATGGCTGGAATGACCACAATCGAGCAAAAGCAAGGGCTTGCTATACAAGCAGAAACGTATTATCTTTGTGGCACAAAAACCATATGGCGTTGTTTAAAAAAGGGAGTCGCACTCCCTTTTTTGTTAGCCCTACCTTATGGACGATAAAGCACGCGTTTCCGAACTGATCCAACCGTATTTAAACGGAGATCAATTTTATATTGTTGATGTTCAAGTCGTTGGCCGGCCGAGTGGTCGTATCAAAGTGATTATTCTGCTGGATAGTGATACTGGAATTACGATTGACGAATGCGCTGACATTAGTCGTAGGCTAGGTGCGCAGATGGACGAAGAAAATTTTTTCGGAGAATCCGCATTTACGCTCGAGGTTTCATCGCCGGGAGTGGACTACCCATTAACGTTCCAACGCCAGTACGTCCGTAATGTTGGACGCCAGTTAGTAGTAACGTTGATTGACGGAAGCACCCGAACCGGTAAATTAGACTCCGTTGCGAATGATCACATTATATTGGATATTCAGGCGGAGAAGCAATCCAAGAGTAAAAAGAAAAAAGAAGCTAACTTGACTGAGGAAGCACCACCTGTTGGCCCAACGCCGATTGCCTTCGAACAGATTAAGAAAGCGAACGTAGTACTATCATTCAAATAGTCAGTGAATGGTTGTCAGTAAAGTAGATTAACTCGCTGATTAACCAACTGATCAACTTTAAACTACCATGACCAGTGGATTATTAATCGAATCGTTTGCCGATTTCGCCCGGTCGAAAAATATTGACCGGCCTACCATGATCGCCATTCTGGAAGAGGTCTTCCGGACAATGATTCGTAAAAAATTCGGTACCGACGAAAATTTCGATGTAATTATTAACGCTGAAAGCGGAGATTTGGAGATGTGGCGGACACGTGAAATCGTAGACGACAACTCTGAAGACATCTGGGATTACGATAAAATCCCTCTTGCTGAAGCGCGTAAAATACAGGATGACTTTGAGGTAGGTGAGCAAGTCGCCGAAGAGGTTAAATTGGAAGATTTTGGCCGTCGCGTGGTTCAAACGGCACGTCAGACGCTGATTCAGAAGATAAAGGACATGGAGAAAGAACTCCTTTATCAGAAATACAAAGATCAGGTTGGGGATTTAGTTGGTGCTGAAGTGTATCAATTGTTAAAGCATGAAATTATTCTGGTTGACTCAGAGAATAATGAGCTGAGTTTGCCACGTACGGAACAGATTCCGAAGGACCGCTACCGGAAAGGCGAAGCAGTAAAGGCGGTCATCAGCCGGGTCGAAATGCTCAACGGCACGCCTAAAATTGTGCTGTCGCGCACTTCACCAGTGTTCCTGGAGCGCCTGTTTGAAATTGAAGTTCCCGAAATTTATGATGGCTTAATTTCGATTCGTAAGATCGTTCGGGAGCCGGGTGAGCGGGCTAAAGTAGCTGTTGAATCGTACGACGACCGTATTGACCCTGTAGGTGCTTGCGTAGGTATGAAAGGGTCACGTATACACGGCATTGTTCGAGAGTTAGGTAACGAAAATATTGACGTTATCAATTACACCGAAAACCTTGAACTGTTAATCAGTCGAGCACTTAGCCCGGCCAAGATTAGCACGATGCAGATTGATCGCGACGCCAAACGTGTATCGGTTTTCCTGAAGCCTGACCAAGTATCGTTGGCCATTGGTAAAGGAGGCCAAAACATTAAGCTGGCTGGCCGGTTGGTCGACATGGAGATTGATGTTTTCCGTGATAATGAAGGTCAGGAAGACGACGAAGACGTTGACCTAATGGAGTTCTCTGATGAAATCGATGAGTGGATGATCGATGAACTTCGGAAAGTTGGTCTCGATACAGCCAAGAGTGTGCTGGCGCTGAGTAAAGAAGAACTGGTTCGCCGGACCGATTTGGAAGAAGATACCGTCGAAGAGATCTTGAGTATCCTGCGACAAGAATTTGAATAACGAATACTGTAAAATGAACCCTGAACTATGGTTTTATCCACGGAGCAAAGGGTTCATTTTACAGTATTCGTCATCCATTATTAGAACCGAGGGATTTTTATTGCTGTAACTGTTGTTCATACCATATCAACAACCATTAAATTTGCGGAATATAGACCGAACGTATGGCAGAAGATAAGTCAATGCGCCTAAGCCAAGTGGCAAAAATTCTCAACACGGGGACATCCTCGGTTGTGAGTCGTCTGTCTGCCAAAGGGTTTAAGGTCGATAGTAACCCTAACACCAAACTCAACATGGAACAGTTGGAGGTGTTAGCGAAGGAGTATAAATCAACGGAACTTCTGACCGGAGCTCGCCGGGCCGAACCATCGGTTGCGGTTGCTGAGCCACCGCGCCGTCAGGAGGAAGATGTTATTTTATACCGTCGTGATGACGCAGGTCGTCCCCTCGGGGGCGCTAAAACCGATACCCCCAGCCGGGCCAATGGCGAAACCGAAGCTCCTAAACCAGCGTCGGCGGAGCCCAAGCCAACCCCGCAGACTGCCCAGACGGGTCTGCCCGGTTTGAAAGTGGTGGGTAAAATTGATTTAAACGCCAGACCTACACCGCAACCTGCACCGGAAGCGAAAGCTCCAGCTCCTCAGGAAGCGAGACCAGTAGTTGCCCCTACTCAACCTGAAGTTCCTGTCCGTGCTAGTGAAGCGCCAAAACCCGTGGCTCCTCAACCAATTGTTGAGGCTCCGAAGCCAGCGCCTACACCAGTTGTAGAAGCGAAAGTTGAGCCAGCTCAACCAAAGCCAACCCCTGCTGAAGCACCAATTCCGACAGAAGAACGCGCTCCTGTTGCGGAGACACCTCGTGTGGAGACTCCGAAGGTAGAGGTTCCTAAGCCGCAACCGGTACAACCGCAGGCACCTGTACCTCCCGTTGCCAAGGTTGAGACACAACAACCGGTAGTGCGCACAGAAGCGCCTAAACCAGCGGCCTCAACCCCGGTTGCTGCTCGTCCAGCTCAGGAGAGCCAGCCACGACAGGAAAATCGGAATAATGACCGCCCGAATAATCAACCCAAAGCAGAGACGCCTGTGGTGAAACCAGAAGCGCCTGCTGATGAGCCGGAAAACGTAACTGAAACTATCCGGGCAGCTGGTAGTCATCAGCTAGGTGGTCTGAAAATTCTTGGTAAAATTGAGTTGCCTGTCAGCAACCCCCGTCAAGGTGGCGGTGGTGGCGGCAGCAGCAATGCTGATAAGAAAAAGCGTAAACGTATTCGCGGTGGCCGTGAAGGTGCTCTTGGTAGTACTGGACAGCCTAACCAGCAGGGTGGTGGCCAACCACAGGGGCAAGGCGGTAACAACAACCGCAACGATCGTCCGCCACGGGATGGACAAGGAGATCGTGGTCCGGCAAATCGGGTTCAGGGCGATCGTCCGCAAGGCGACCGTAACCAGGCGGGTGGCCAGCGCGAGCGGGATAATAACCGCCCACAAACCCAAGGGCAAGTTGGTCAACGCGAAGGCGATCGGAGCCAGACACCTGTTAATCGTCAGGCTGGTAATGGCCAGAACCAGGGTGGCAACAATACCAATAATGCCAATCGAGGTGGCCAAGGTGGTAACAACCCTAACAACCGTAATGGTGGAGGTAATGGCCAAAATCGGGGCGGTAACAACGCTAACCGAGGTGGTAACAACCGTCGTGAAGCACCAACGCAGGCTGATGTCCGGAAGGCAATTCAGCAGACTAATGCCCGGATGCAGGGCAACCAGCCAAACCGGGGTGCTGACCGCCGACGTGATCGCCGAAACCAACGCGAAGAAGATCGTCGTCTGCTGAGCGAACAGGAGGAACTCGAAGCAAAGATTCTGAAGGTGACCGAGTTCGTATCTGCCAACGATCTGGCATCATTGATGGACGTATCGATCAACGAAGTCATCTCAGTTTGTTTGAACTTGGGTATGTTCGTTTCGATTAATCAGCGGTTAGATGCTGAAGCTATCACGGTTATTGCCGACGAGTTTGGTTACGATGTGCAGTTTGTATCGGCCGAAGATGAAACCGAAGCCGGTGTTGATGTGGAAGCTGACGAACCCGAAGAGCTTCAGCCACGGGCGCCGATTGTAACGATCATGGGCCACGTTGACCATGGTAAAACATCGTTACTTGACTACATCCGTCGGGCGAAAGTTGCGGCTGGTGAAGCCGGTGGTATCACGCAGCACATTGGAGCATATAGCGTAAAGACCAGCGATGATCGAATGATAACGTTCTTGGATACGCCAGGTCACGAAGCCTTTACGGCAATGCGGGCACGCGGTGCAAAAGTAACCGATGTTGTTATTATTGTGATTGCCGCCGATGACAGCATCATGCCCCAAACGCGTGAGGCTATCAACCACGCGCAGGTAGCGGGTGTTCCGATTGTATTCGCTTTCTCGAAAGTGGATAAACCAGGGGCAGACGCTGAAAAAATACGTACAGAGTTAGCCGCCATGAATATGCTCGTTGAAGAATGGGGCGGTAAATATCAGGCACAGGAAATATCGTCGAAGTCTGGAATGGGCGTTGACGAATTACTGGAAAAGGTTTTGCTGGAAGCCGAGTTACTTGAGTTGAAAGCGAACCCCAACCGTCGTGCTTTAGGTACAGTTATCGAAGCCTCGCTTGATAAGGGCCGTGGTTATGTTTCAACGGTTCTTGTTGAGAATGGTACGCTCCGTCAGGGTGACATCATGCTGGTTGGCGCTCACTACGGCCGTATCCGGGCCATGACGAATGACCGGGGCGAACGTATCAGAGAAGCGGGGCCCGCGCAGCCTGTGCAAATACTAGGATTGCCGGGTGCTCCACAAGCAGGCGATAAGTTTAACGTAATGGAAACGGAGCGCGAAGCTCGTGAAATTGCGAACAAACGTGAACAGCTTTTGCGTGAGCAGACACTGCGGACACGGAAACACATCACGCTTGAAGAAATTGGCCGACGGAAAGCGATCGGCTCGTTCAAAGAGTTGAACGTTATTGTGAAAGGTGACGTGGACGGTTCGGTTGAAGCTTTGTCAGACTCGCTCTTACAACTGTCAACTGAAGAAGTTCAGGTAAACATTATTCACAAAGCTGTTGGGCAGATTTCTGAGTCAGACATTTTGCTGGCATCGGCTTCAGATGCTGTGATCGTTGGCTTCCAGGTTCGTCCGTCGTCAAGTGCGCGTAAGCTGGCCGAGCAAGAACAGATAGAGATTCGTCTTTACTCGATCATCTACGATGCTATCAACGAAGTGAAAGACGCTATGGAAGGCCTGCTGGCTCCGACCGTCGAAGAAGCTATCGTTGGTAATGTTGAAGTGCGTGAGGTGTTCAAGATTAGTAAGGTCGGTACCGTAGCCGGTTGTTACGTGACCGAAGGAAATATTAAGCGTAACAACAAGATCCGTATCATCCGCGACTTCATCGTGGTACATACTGGCGAGATTAGTGCGCTGAAACGTTTTAAAGATGACGTTAACGAAGTGCGGTCGGGCTACGAGTGTGGCTTGAGCATTAAGAACTTCAACGACATCGAGGTAGGCGATGTGATCGAAAGCTTTGAACTAAAAGAAGTGAAGCGAACACTATAGTCAACGTAAATAGTTTGAAAAGCCCCAAATGGATGACCATTTGGGGCTTTTTCATAACCAATGCATAAGTAAACTTACATAGTTCTGATTAACTTGGGCGTTGCTAAACCAAAGCCCCCATCAGCGTCGTTAGTACGTAGAGATCACAATCTGAATGAGTTTCCTATATCCGTCTTTTTTGTTTGGTCTGCTGGCTGTTTCGGTGCCCATTGCCATTCACTTATTTAATTTTCGCCGGACGCGCCGGGTGTTTTTTACCAATGTTGCCTTGCTGCGTACTGTTCAGACTGAAACCAAATCGTTTCGGCGGTTAAAACACTGGCTTATTCTTGCTGCTCGGTGTTTGTTTCTGGCCTGTCTGGTGTTTGCTTTCGCCCAACCCTTCATTCCAAGCAAAAGTAAGTTAGGCTTATCGCGTCAGGGCGTCACTAGCTTATATCTCGATAATTCGTTCAGTATGCAGAACGAGCGGAATGAAAAACGTTACCTGGATATTGCTACGGGAAAGCTGGACGAACTGTTGACGCTGTTTCGCAATGCGACGTCACTGCAATTGCTTACTAACGATTTTTCGGCTGCTGAACAACAAGCCGGTACGGCTGAAGCAATTCGGGATCGCGTTACGTCGGTACGGTTTGCCCACACGCCACGAACCCTCGAAACTGTTTACAAACGCCAACGTAATCTGTTGGCAAGCCTGAACCCAGGTGGGCGTAATCAGTTGTTCTGGTTTTCTGATTTTCAAAAAAGTACGGTAGGCGATCTGTCGCGACTTAAAATTGATACTACGGATCGACTGTTTATTGTGCCTCTCGACGCGCAGGCAACTAAGAATGTCTACGTAGATTCTGTATGGCTTAGTACGCCGTTTATTCGAGAGATGCAGAATAACAGCATCAACGTACAACTAAATAATGGTGGCCGCGAGAACGTAAAGAATTTGCCTATACGATTGTACCTGGACGATACGCAAACGTCAACGGCTTCGGCTACTATACCTCCTGGTGGCTCGGCAACGGTGTCCCTAAACTTTAATGTGACATCGAAGGGCTACCATCGGGGAAGGATCGTGTTCGAAGATTACCCAATTACGTTCGATAATCAGTACTTCTTTGTGATTGAGGCTTCGCCGGCGGTTCGGGTGTTGCATTTGTTTGACCAAAAAGGTCCTACCGATTATGTGCAGACTGTTTATTCTGACGACAGTTTGTTTGTTCAGCGTAGCTTTAACGCTCAAAACTTCGATGTAGGCCAACTAAAAGAAACCGATTTAGTCGTGCTCGAAGGCGTAACCCAGGTAAACGGTACATTGCGTACAGAACTGGAGCGGTTTGTTCGGCAAGGAGGAAGCCTGGCCATTATTCCACCGGCAACTCCCGATGCTTCATCGTATTCGCCATTTTTAAGTGCGTTAGGAGTAGGTGTTGTGCAAGTTACGGCGTCAGCGCCAGGCGTGAGTGCTACACCTTTACCGGTTGCTGAGCCTGATCGACGTAATCCTTTCTTTCGAGATGTGTTTCAACAGAGTTATCAATCCGAGCCGCTAAATATGCCCAGTGCAGCACCCGTATGGCGGTGGAGCGCCGGCGAACGACTACTGAGTCTACGCGATGGTAGCCCATTGTTAACCCAGGTTCGAGTTGGAGGTACGGCTGGGCGTCAGGGCAATGTATATGTACTGGCTAACCCTCTGGCGACTCAATACGGCAATTTTGCTGAACATGCCTTATTTGTGCCTGTTATGTACAAGATAGCCGCGCTGAGTGTTCGTCCGCAGCGAACCGCTTATTCGTTTGACGATAACCTACTGGCTGTTCCGGTTAATGATCCATCAGAGCGGACGGTTTACAAACTGAAGCGTGACAAACTGGAGATCATACCTGTGCAACGTGTTGTGGGCAACCAACTATTGCTCGAAATGCCCAAGAGCAATGAGCTAGCTGCTGGTCAGGAAATTGAAGCTGGTTATTATGAACTACAATTAAATAACAGCACTGGTCCCCCCAAAACCGAGCGGTTACTAGCTTTCAATCACGGTAATCAGGAGTCGGCTATGGATTTTTATTCGGCTGACGAATTACGCCGGGTATTCGCTAATCAACCCAACGTTGAGGTGTTTGACAGTATTCAGGATGGCGACTTTGTTCAGATACTAGAGCAGGAGAATCTGGGTAAAAGCTTGTGGAAATACTTTCTGCTGGCGGCACTCGCGTTCCTACTAATCGAGGTGGGTTTAGTACGCTTTATGAAGGGATAAATTGGTAGATTTGACAAACGGCTAACGCATATACTTATGGCGGGTATCGTGTTTCCTATTCCCTTTGAACCGGGTATCGATATATTCGAGCAGATGCGTCATATGACAGACGACGAATTTTACTTCTTCTGTCAGGAGAATGCTGATTATAAATTTGAACGGGATGCGTCGGGTAACATAAAGCCAATGGCACAAACAGGTGGTGAATCCGGGATTCGTAACAGTGAACTAACCGCTGAACTAACGATTTGGAACAGGAAGAGCCGATCTGGATTTGTCTTTGATTCATCGACGGGCTTTCGCTTGCCTAACGGGGCTACTCGTGGTCCTGATGCCGCCTGGATTGTTAGTAGCCGATGGAATACCCTCACGCCTGAACAGCGCCGTAAGTTTCCACCTCTTTGCCCTGATTTTGTGGCTGAGTTAATGAGTGAATCTGATTCACTTAAGGACACAGACGCGAAAATGCGTGAGTACGTGGACAATGGCTGTCGATTGGGCTGGTTGATTGACCCAAAAGCCCAAGAGGTGCGTATCTACCGGGCTGATGGCTCAATTCATGTTCGTCATGGATTCGACGAAAGCTTATCGGGTGAGGATGTGTTGATTGGATTTATTTTTGATTTACAACTGCTACTATAAATAAAAGTGAATCATTTCTAGCTGGCGGCACTCGCGTTCCTACTAATCGAGGTGGGTTTAGTACGCTTTATGAAGGGATAATGCCCTCATTAGAGAAGGCGCATTAAGGCTTATGTTACGCTACTATTGTTAATCAATGTAACTGCTTTGAGTTATTGTATTTCATCTGATTTAGCAATATACTTGCTTCATAAATATGTTTATTTTAACCTTTTATGAAGCCTCTCAAAACCCGTCTACTTCCGTTGGCGCTTGCCGCATTAATTTTGCTAGAAAGCTGCGCTAGCTCTACCGTGATTCAATCAAATCCAAGCGGTGCAAAAGTTTACCTGAACAGCTCATTGGTTGGTACAACGCCCTATACCCACACAGACACTAAAATTGTGGGGAGTACTACGTTCGTCCGATTGGAAAAAGAAGGTTATCAGCAATTAAATAGCTCATTTTCAAGGGACGAGAAGGCAGATGCGGGGGCCATTATAGGTGGCTTTTTCTTATTGTTTCCGTTTTTATGGACGATGAAATACAACCCTTCTCGGACATACGAACTCGTTCCAATGGCTGGAACAGACAGTCCAGGAGTTGCTACCATGCCACTGGCTAATGATCAATCGGTGTCGAGTTCAAAAGCCGTTCGTTTGCGTGACCTTAAGAAACTTCTGGACGATGGTATTTTGACGAAGGACGAATACGAAAAGGAGAAAAAGAAGATTCTCGATTCTGAAAATTAATAGAGAAGCGGCCAGCAAACTACTGGCCGCTTTTTCGTTCGTATTCAACAAAATCAAAGGCTACCTCATGCCGTTCGTCGGCTGAGTGCGTTTGCCGGCTTACTTCCTGCCAGTCTTCTTTATTGAATTCAGGAAAATAGGAGTCGCCATCGTAGGGTTTGTGAATCTCAGTGAGATACATTGTTGTGGCGATAGGTAAAGCAAGTGCATAGATTTCCGCTCCACCGATCACAAATATTTCTTTCTGATTGACGGCTTTCGCTGCAGTGATCGCATCATCAAGTGTATGAACGACTGTTACGCCCTGGTGCGATAAATCTTGGTTACGAGTAATAACAATGTTAGTTCGGTTTGGTAAGGGCTTGCCAAGCGATTCCAACGATTTTCGGCCCATAATTATGGGATGGTGGCTCGTCTTTCGTTTAAAGAACGCGAAATCGTCGGGTAAGTGCCAGGGTAGATCGTTGTTACGGCCAATGACTCGGTTCTGAGCAACGGCCGAAATAAGGCTGATTTTCATGCTGTTGTACTAAGTAAATTGCTACCATACCCTTGTCGGTAATGGGTGAGTTGTATTCATGACGTCTGCAAAGCGATCACCCAAAAAGCTGGTGCACGCTACGTGAAAGCTACTAAAGCCGGTTCCCTCGTAAGAACTCCTCCGCTGTCATCCGCCGTTTTCCCTCTGCTTGCAAGGAGTCTAACGATAGCCAGCCATCTGCCGCTCGAACCAGAATCGTTTTTTTGTTATCCGTGTAAGCCTCACCAGGTTCAGCCGTGAAAGGCGATTCGTTAGCCACCGAAACGCTGTATATTTTAAAAAACTTACCGTTTATTAACGTCCAGGCAGTCGGGAAGGGTGACAAGCCTCGGACAAAGTTCCGAATCGTACGAGCCGGTTGATTCCAGTTGATTTCAGTCGTTTCTCGGCTGAGTTTAGGAGCTGGTCTCAGGTCATCGGCAACTGGCTGAGGAGTTCGTGGGTATTCACCGGCTTCGATGGCCTGAACCGTTTTGACTACTAAACTAGCTCCCCGTTCCATGAGCCGGTCATGGACTGTACCAGCCGTGTCGTCGGGGTAGATTGGCTCAACATCCTGAAAGATCATCTGGCCTGTATCAATCTCTTTTTCTATAAAGAAAGTGGTTACGCCCGTTTGTGTTTCACCATTAATAATGGCCCAGTTGATAGGAGCCGCCCCCCGATATTGTGGTAACAATGAACCGTGTAAATTGAACGTTCCAATAGTAGGCATTGACCAGACCACTTCGGGAAGCATCCGAAAAGCAACGACAACCTGTAAATCAGCCTGATAACTGGTTAGTTCTTCTAAGAACGCAGGATCACGAAGTTTTTCGGGTTGCAGAATGGGTAAGTTAGCGGCCTCAGCGGCTTTTTTTACCGGCGACGGGGATAATTGCAAGCCCCGGCCCGATGGTCGGTCAGGGGCGGTAACGACAGCTACTACGTTGCAGCCTGCTCCGAGGAGTCGCTGTAGGCTGGCAACCGCAAAATCGGGCGTACCCATGAACACGATGCGAAGCGGTTGTGGCATGAATCGATTAATCAGTTTTTGATAAGCAAGTCGGCTACTTGTTGATATAGCCGGGAAGTATTTCTATTTTTGTCTCACAGACGCGTCACTCCAAACGCGTCGCGTCAGAACGTAATGGACCGACAAACAGCTCTGTTTATGCAACGAGCAAACGACCACATTCCAAAACCGCTCGCTTCGGTATACCGACGGCGACACTGACGCGGCTGCAAAGAAAACCAATTTGGTTGCAGAACGGTCGGTGTACCGTTTTTTTGTTTTTAAGGAGTGACCTAAACCAATGTGAAAAACGAGTAAGTACGTAACGTATTATGGGAAAGATTTCATATTACACAGAAGAAGGACTCAACCGGCTCAAGGCTGAGCTAAATGATCTGAAAACGAAAGGCCGTGCCGAGATTGCCCGCCAGATTGCCGAAGCGCGTGACAAAGGCGATCTTAGCGAAAACGCTGAATACGATGCCGCCAAGGATGCGCAGGGCCTTCATGAACTGAAGATTTCAAAGCTTGAAGAAGTGCTCGCTAATGCCCGTATATTAGATGAATCTACCATTGATGCTTCTCAGGTATCGGTTTTGTCGAAGGTAAAGATCAAGAACAAAAAAAACGGCGCTGAAATGCTTTATACGTTGGTATCTGAAGAAGAAGCTGATTTGAAGTCGGGCCGGATTTCGGTTGGCTCACCAATTGGTAAGGGACTGCTGGGTAAGCGTGTCGGCGATATTGCTGAAATCACGGTTCCAGCGGGTGTTATGGAGTTTGAAGTTGTCGAAATCGCACGCTAAGCTTGGTGAACAGTTATCAGCCGCACTGACCAGTGGATTCACTGATGTGCTGATAACTGTTCACTGCTGGTTGATAACTAATTATTGAAAATGCCTTCTGTTTTTTCCCGGATCGTGGCTGGCGACATTCCGTCGCATAAAATCGCGGAAACCGACGATTATCTCGCTTTTCTGGACGTAATGCCGACGACGACTGGCCACACGCTGGTTATCCCTAAAAAGGAAGTCGATTACCTTTTTGACCTCGACGATGCGCTGTATGCTGGTTTAATGGCTTTCGCCAAGAAAGTGGCTCCGGCTATCGAAAAAGCGATTCCCTGCAAGCGGATCGGCGTAGCGGTTGTCGGCTTAGAAGTGCCCCACGCGCACGTTCATCTGATTCCGCTCAACTCGATGGCGGATATGAATTTCAACAACAAAATGAAGCCAAGCCAGGAGGAACTGGCTGAAACCGCGGAGAAGATTCGAAGCTTTTTGTAGGTGAATACATAACAAACGAAAAAGGATGCTGATGAGTACAGCATCCTTTTTCGTTTGTTGACAAATCATACTGTACTTAATTTGAATTTAACCGTCTTTCTTTCCACTTACTTCTTGAGTGAGCTACCTGAACAGCTGTCTCACTGTTCTTTGGCTTCTGAGTGTTTATTAACCAGGCCGCTAACACGGCCGCCAACTCAGCCTCTGTGGCATCCGGTTCAGGTATAAGTTTATCTGGCGTAAAGTACTTCGACACGAAGCCTGTATCGAACTGACCGGAGCGGAAAGCCTCGTGCTCCATCACGAATCGGCAGAACGCTAACGTAGTCTGAACGCCCGAGATCTGGTATTCGTCGATCGCCCGGATCATTTTCTGAATGGCTTCTTCGCGGCTGTCACCATACGTAATGAGCTTGGCAATCATGGGGTCGTAGTAAATAGGAATGGCCATGCCCTGCTCAAAGCCGTCGTCAACGCGGACGCCGTTGCCCTGTGGGCGGACATAGGTATCGAGCGTACCGACGTCAGGCAGGAAGTTATTGGCGGGGTCTTCGGCATAAACCCGCACTTCTACAGCGTGCCCTTTGATTTGTAAATCTTCCTGTTTGATTGTGAGCGGCTTACCTTCGGCGATGTATATCATCTGCTTCACCAGATCGACCCCTGTAATCTGTTCCGTGACGGGGTGCTCAACCTGAAGCCGGGTGTTCATTTCCAGGAAATAGAAATCAAGTTTGTCGTTGACGATGAATTCAACCGTTCCAGCTCCGTAATAACCACAAGCTCGGGCTACATCAACGGCGGCCCGACCCATGGCATCGCGAATCTCAGGCGTCAGGATGGCCGAGGGAGCCTCTTCCACCACTTTCTGGTGGCGACGTTGTACGGAACATTCGCGTTCGAACAGATGAATAATATTACCGTGTTGATCGCCTAAGACCTGAATTTCAACGTGACGGGGTGACGTCACGTATTTTTCAATGAACACCGACCCATCCCCGAATGCAGATAAGGCTTCGCTTATGGCCCGATCCATTTGTTCGTCAAAGTCGGCTTCGTTTTCAACCACGCGCATGCCTTTGCCACCGCCACCTGCGCTAGCTTTAATTAAAACCGGGTAACCGATTTGCGCTGAGATTGCTTTGGCCTCAGTGCGGTCGGTGATGGCCGAGGGCGTTCCCGGCACCATAGGGATATTATAATTGGCAACCGCAGCTTTAGCCGCTAGCTTACTTCCCATGATGTCAATAGCTTCTGGCGAGGGACCAACGAAAATCAGCCCGGCTTCGCGCACCACTCGAGCAAAATTGGCATTCTCCGACAAGAAACCGTAACCAGGATGAATGGCGTCTACTTGTAACCGTTTACAAACGTCGATAATAACGTCGGCTCGTAAGTAGGATTCCGCAGAAGGAGCTGGGCCAACGCAAACCGATTCATCGGCGTAACGAACATGAAGCGCGTTGCGGTCGGCTTCTGAGTAGATAGCTACAGTTTTGATGCCCATTTCGCGGGCAGTTCGCATAATACGTAGCGCAATTTCTCCCCGATTGGCAATAAGAAGTTTATTTATGGTCATAAGATTGTCAAAGATGGTCAGCTGTTGTCAAGCGTGATCCGGTAGAATTATGCATTCAATACCTGACCACTTTTGACCACAGCTGACCAATATTACGAGTTTGTTGCAAAACGATTATGAAATTGAATTTTACGGGATGCGTTTGTGCTACCAAAAGTAAAACGTATTTTTGCACTTACCATGTAAGAAAACGAAGGTTTTGCCTGATAAACAATAACAAAAAGTGGATTTATTTGAGAAACTGCGCACCAATCTAGGACCCATTGGTTCACCATCACGGGAATTTAATGGTCACCATTATTTCGCTTTTCCTAAGCTCGAAGGTGAGCTTGGACCACGCATGCGTTTCCGTGGTAAAGAAGTGCTCAACTGGAGCCTGAATAACTACCTTGGTTTGGCTAACCACCCGGAAATCCGTAAGGCTGATGCTGAAGCTTCTGAGCAGTGGGGCCTAGCCTACCCGATGGGGGCTCGGATGATGTCCGGGAATAGCGAACTTCACGAACAGTTTGAGCAGGAGCTAGCTCAGTTTGTTGGCAAAGAAGACGCCTTTCTTTTAAACTACGGTTACCAGGGGGTTATGTCGGCAATTGAGGCCGTAGTTGATCACCGCGATGTAATTGTTTATGACGCAGAGTGTCATGCCTGTTTGATTGATGGTATCCGGCTGCACAAAGCCAAACTGGGGGAGTACTATAAATTCAACCATAACGACATGGCTAGCCTGGAGAAGAACCTCCAGCGGGCTACCAAAAAAGCCGCCGAAAAAGGAGGCAGTATCCTGGTAATCACAGAAGGCGTATTTGGTATGTCGGGAAAGGTAGGTAGCCTGGATCAAATTGTTGCCCTTAAAGAAAAATACGAATTTCGTTTATTGGTCGACGACGCGCATGGCTTTGGCACAATGGGTGCAACCGGTGCAGGCGTGGGCGAGATGTTGGGTTGCCAGGATGGCATTGACCTGTACTTCTCAACGTTTGCTAAGTCAATGGCAGCCATAGGTGCTTTCATCGCGGCTGATCACGACATCATCATGTACCTCAAGTACAATATGCGGTCGCAGACGTACGCCAAAGCGTTACCAATGCCTTACGTTGTTGGCGGGCTAAAGCGGCTAGACATGATCCGGAACTCATCGGAGTATCGGGATAAGCTGTGGACTAACGTTCGGGCCCTACAAACCGGCCTTCGTGAGCGTGGTTTTGATATCGGGGATACTCAGTCGCCAGTAACGCCAGTTTTCCTCCACCATATCGAAGGGGGGGTGGCTGAGGTCGCTACACTGACGAAAGATTTACGGGAGAATATGGGCGTATTTTGTTCCATTGTTGTTTACCCGGTTGTGCCAAAAGGAACCATTATGTTACGTATTATTCCAACGGCTGCTCATACGCTTGAAGACGTGGAATATACCCTGAATGCGTTCTCGCAAATTGGAGAAAAGCTTAAGCAAGGTGTTTACCGGGGAAATATCGCCCCTGTGGCTCCAGAAACGCTAGAAGTGTCGGCCGGAGCAGCTACTGAGTAGCATTTTTGTAAAAAAATTGCATTTTTCAGCTATTTTTTTGCCTCGCCTATTGCGCTGTATGGGAGAATTACTAAATTTCAGCCGAAAACCGCGTTTTTAGCGGAATTTGGGCATTTTTTCACACTTAAACCCATACGTATCGCTATGGCACGCTTCGATGAAGTAAAGAATTTGGTTATGTCGCTGGAAGGTGATTTCGAAAAGTTCTACGAAAAAAATAACCAAGCTGCCGGTACCCGCGTTCGCAAAGGAATGCAGGATTTAAAGACGCTGGCGCAAGCCATTCGCTCGGAAGTTCAAGACACAAAGAACAAAGCCGAGAAAGCGTAATTAGTAAGCCTATCCGGCTGGTAAACTGAAATCCCCTGCAGGCACTCGTCTTAGCAGGGGATTTTGTTTTTATTTACCGTGTAGCGTAAACCCTAAATTTTTTCCCGGTGCATCAGCGTAGCAATACCCTTGGTGGTGACTTTATTCGTTTGAACATCACGAATCTCGCCAAGGATTTCAGCCGTGTGTTTGTCTAGATTGATTGATTTTACGGTGAACGTAGCTTCGTAATCCGTTTCTACGAACATTGGGCGCAGGAACTCTAACGTTTGGCCCAGATAAACCGAGCCATAGCCCGGAAACTCCGTACCCAACACCTTCGTGAATATACTGGCTCCCAGCATACCATGAATGATAGGCCGTTTAAACGGGGTCTGGGCGGCAAAATCAGCGTCGAGGTGCAGTGGGTTGTTATCGCCCGTAACGCGGGCAAAATCAATTACATCGGCCTGCGAAAAACGAAAGGCGTAGCGATGAACAGCATCAAGCGTAAATTCAGGAGTCATACGAATGGATTAGTGGTGATTAAACAGGTTTGTTCAGTGCGGCTGGCTGATAGCCGAAATGACTCGTTGCTGCAAAGTTACCCTTACCGCTAACTATTTTCCGGTTCAAGTATGGCTTATTGCACGTAGTTTTGTTGCCGACTTAGTGAATTATGTTTAAAAAACTGTTTTCGCTGGATACGCTATCGGCAAAGCGCGTGTTTGGATTAGATGTGATGCGGGCGGCTGCGATCCTGATGGTTGTAGATGCTCACTCGAACGTTGCCCTAAAAGATTATTACAGCGGAGCACTCTGGCATAACTTCCTGCCCGATGGCGTCGAATTGTTTTTCGTGCTGAGCGGCTTCCTGATTGGCGGCATACTGATCCGATCCTACGAAAAGAAAGGCCGTTTTGACCGTGAGTTGCTGCTCAACTTCTGGACACGCCGGTGGTTTCGTACCTTACCCAACTATTACCTGGTTCTAACAGGACTGATTGTTCTTGCACTGCTACTGGCCTGGCAAAACGGAGTACACCATACGCTTCCCCAGGCGAGCAAGCTGGTCAGGTACTTTGTTTTTCTACAAAATTTTGCCAGCGAGTTACCCAGTTTCTTTCCTGAAACCTGGAGTCTGGCTATCGAAGAGTGGTCATATATTACCCTGCCATTGCTGTTGTGGCTCATGCACGGCTTACTCCCGACCCAATGGCCGCGCCAACGAATTGTACTAGCGACGATCCTGTTCGTTATTATTGGTACAAATGTATTTCGGCTTCTGATAGCGCTTCGGGTACCTATTTCGGCCGGAGAATTGGGCTTTCGGAGCATTGTGGTAGCCCGCCTTGACGCCATTGCCTACGGAGTTTTGGCGGCTTACGTCAAACAGTATTTCCCAGACTTTTGGGCAAACCAGCAGTGGCGCCGAAAACTGCTACTCGTTGGTTTGACCTTAACCGTAATTACTGCGTTTACTGCATCTATTTACATCCTAAAGTACTATGTAGAAGCGGGGGTGTATCCGTCCTATGTGTTTTACAAGCGCACGTTTTACTTTCCCGTTATTGGTCTGAGCATGGCTTTGTTGATGCCATACATGGATGGCTGGCGAGCGGCAACGGGCGGTTGGTCAAAATTTGGTATCGCCCGGTTCATTACGCACATCAGCCTGGTCTCTTATTCCATGTACTTACTTAACCTGACGCCCATCATGGTGAACGTAATTGAACGCTACCCAACGACTTCGTTCACGGTTGGCTGGCTGAAAGTCGCTATATACTGGGTCCTGGTCCTGACGTCGTCGACGCTACTCTTTAAATTCTTTGAAAAGCCAGTTACTGAGCTACGAGAACGACTGTCGGACAAAGAGCCAAAAATTACGGAGCCGGTCAGAGAGCGAACGAGCGAACGGGTGAAAGAGTGACGGGTATAGCTTTTCCCCTTTAGCTTAACTTGAGTGGTCGCTCACGATGACCCAGCGTTTTTTGACTTTGCGCCATAGCAAGGTAAAATAGCCACCAGCATCTCCTACTTTGGGCCGTGTCAGGTGCCAGCGGCCAATGACATAAGCTACGTTCGGAGCCGGAAAGTCCATATGCAGAATGTCGAATTTGAGGGTGCCCATGGACGCCCGGTCAGGATACCGTTTTTTGTAGTTTGCCAGTGTAGCCTGATATCCGTATGTAATGCCCACTTTACCGACAAAGGTTAGCGAGTCGGACTGCCAGTAGCCGTTCATAAATTTCTCGACGCGTCCGTTGTTCCAATCTTCGGTCTGGCGTTTAAGAATGAGCAAAATGGCCCGGCGATCAGCTGATTGCTGACTCATGGCGGGCAAAGCCAACAGACTAAGTAAAACGACAGCGAGAAGTTGTTTCATGATTAGGTTGTTTTCCGTAAAGCTAAGGTATACATGCATTGGCGAAACAAATTTGAGGAATCAATCTTTAGCAAGAAGCTACCATTGGCATTACTGAAAATTCACTACGTTGTTTAGCTATTACCGATTATAATTTCATGAGACTACAAAACCGCATTGCGATTATTACCGGAGCTGCCCGGGGCATTGGCCAGGGAGCCGCCGATCTGTTTTGCCGCCAGGGCGCTACCGTTATCATTTGGGACTTGCTCGATGAAGGCCAAACAACCGCGCAAACATTACGTGATCAGGGATATCAATGCGAGTTTATGAAGGTCAGCACCACCGACGTGCCCGGCATTGAAGCTGCGGCCCGTGAGGTTTATGAGCGCCACGGCCGCATTGATATATTAATCAATAATGCAGGGATTACCCGCGACAAAACGCTGCTCAAAATGTCGTTCCTGGAATGGCAGCAGGTGATTGACGTTAACTTGACCGGCGTATTTAATTGTACGAAGGTTGTTGCGCCTTACATGGTCGAACAGAAATACGGACGAATAATTTGTACATCATCAATTAACGGTGTGCATGGCGCTTTTGGGCAAACCAACTATGCCGCTGCCAAAGCAGGCGTCATCGGCATGGTACGTTCCTGGGCAAAAGAATTGGGGCCTAAAGGCATAACGGCTAATGCGGTGGCTCCCGGATTTATTCAGACGGCCATGACCGACGCAATGCCTGAGGAAGTTCGCAATCAGGCCGTTGCAACTATTCCCGTCCGGCGTATTGGCAAGCCTGAAGACATTGCTAACGCTTACTTATTTCTGGCTTCCGACGAAGCATCCTTTGTTAATGGACACGTATTAGCCGTTAATGGCGGACAAGCCTTGTGAATAGAACGGCAGGAAGTTGGTTGTCTATTGACAGTTCGGTACCAATCGAACACCGTAAACTGACTACCTTTACGTAAGGAACCACCTTAGGTATTTATGAGAATTCGAAAATTTTATGACGAGTACAAGCCGTACATTTTTTCGGATGGTTGGTATTACGTGTTCATCGTTGTCTTCATCATCATACTCTTTATATTCTTTTCCTGAGTGGCCACACTACCGGCCGTTCTGGCCATCATCAACCCGCTTTCTGGTACTACGTCCGTAGCGCAGAAAGCTGTGCTACGAGATAGCTTTATGCGTCGTGCCGAAGCGCTCGGCTATGCTCCCGAAGCTGTACTGACCGAATACCCGCATCACGCTACCGAATTGGCCAAGGATGCCATTCAGCGGGGGATCAACCGGGTCCTGGCCATTGGGGGCGACGGTACCATTAACGAGACGGCCCAGGCGCTACGTCGATCGGCAACAGCCCTGGGCATCGTACCCATCGGATCGGGAAATGGCTTAGCGCGTCATTTGGGTATACCGCTTAATCCGCAAAAGGCCATTGAACGGGCGTTGAACGGTCGGCCGGTTGTGATTGATAGTGGTGAGATCAATGGACATCCTTTTTTCTGCACGGCCGGGCTAGGCTTTGAGGCTTATGTGGCCCATGCCTTTGCCAAACAGCCAATCCGTGGTTTGCCTACGTATATCCGCACGGCGTTTCGGGCGTTTTGGGCGTATCGGCCCGAGCAGTTTGTGATTGATGGGCAGAAAAAAGAATTATTCTCGCTGACGTTCGCCAATGCAGGGCAGTTTGGCAACAACGCCTGGATGGCTCCCACGGCCAACATTGCCGACGGTCGGTTAGAGCTGTGTGAAATCCGGCCTTTCCCGGTTCAGTTAGCGGGCTTACTAACCTGGCGGCTATTCAATAAGACGCTTAATCAATCCGCTTATTGGCATGGACGGTCCGTGACCAAGGCCACTGTACAAGCCGAAGGGCCATTGCTGATTCATGCCGATGGCGAACCGATTACCTTACCAACTGGCCGGGTTGATGTGCTTATATTACCGGGTAGTTTATTAGTACTGCTGTAAAAGCGCTGATAGTTAAACCGTTTTTATGAGCTCTAACTAGATGCAATACTTGTTGCCCAACTTAATACGCCAACTGTCCGCTAGGTGTTTTCGAAGAAGTAGATAAGTATCGTACCACTCAGGGGACTGTGGAGCTCTTGAGTGGTACGATACTTGAACAAATTCTTACTGCTTGAGTAACTTAACTGTTGTCTGTTGAGTAGTACTAGTCACCTTTAGCAACAGTACACCGGTTGCCCCATTACCCACATCTAACCTCATTCGCTGGGGGGAAACGGCCAATGGTACGTGTTGACTACTCACGTATCTACCTTGAACATCAACTACTTGGGCCTGGAGGCTTTGATCGGCTGCTCCAATCACGTCTATCTCGACCGTTGAGTGACTAATTGGATTACCTAGCACCCGCACCTCTAGCTTAGCCACCGGTTCAGCACTAGCTCCCTGACGGGCAGAAGGACACGTGGGTAACTGGTAATCCAGCTTCACTACCTCATAGTCGGTATTATTACGGCCTAGTTGCCGAGCGCTCAGCTTTAACTTCTCTTTCTTGAAGTGTTTAGCCTGTACCGTGACGGGGTTTTCTGACGTCCAGCCCTGGGTCACCGAAGGTATGTGATACTCAATGGGCTGCCCGTTGCCACCCGTAGTTCGTAGCGTCAGCTTGTTTGTAGCGCAATCAAATAAAGGCGCTACTACCTGAAGTGGAGCTGATTGAACTACCACTGTTGCCCTGGTCGGAGCACTGCTACACCCACTCGATTGACAAACCACTGAATACTCGAACGTACCTACGGTGGTAGTCGAGACCGTGATATCACCTGTACCAGCGCTATTATTAGGACCGCTCCAGCTTAAGGTACCCCCCTGGCAGCCGCTGGCCAGCAGGGTGACGTTGCCTAAATACTGCGGTACGCTTACCTGGGCTTGGCCTCCGGGGTAGAGCTGGCCGGTCTGAGTCAGTAGGCTGGGTGGAGCTGGAGCAGCCAGCACACTAACTGCCTGAGTGGAGGTGCTCACGCAGCCCTGGTTGGCTACCGTGTAAGAAACCGAATACGGCCCGCCGACAGCCACCGAAGCGGGGTTGAAGCGAGCCCCTTCGAGACCTGGTCCGGCAAAGCTCCCTCCGGCTGTAGCGGGCACTAAAGGCACAGGGGGAGCGGTCTGGCAGATGGTCGTAGGTAGCCCGGTGAAGCTTGCGTCAGGCAGGGCGTTGAGGGCTAGGCTAGCGGTAGCCGTAGCCGAGCAGCCCGCACTGTTGGTGGCCGTAACGGAGTAGAGACCGGCGGCCGTAGCGGCAATACTCTGGGTAGTCTGCCCATCAGTCCAGAGGTAGGTTAGCCCAGCTGGGGCCGTCAGGGTAGCGGTTTGTCCCTGGCAAATGGCCGTTGCCGAGGGGGTGATACTAACATCTGGGGCGGCCTCAACTGTCAAGGAGAAGGTAGCTGTAGCGGTAAGGTTGTTGGCATCAGTAAGCTGCACACTGACCAGGACCGGTCCTGGAGTATCGGCCCTGAGTGAGATGGTGTTGTCGAGGGGGTTACTGAGGGAGGCCCCAGAGCTGGAGGTCCAGTTGTAAGTGTAGGGCGCCGTGCCACCACTGACCTGGGCTTGCAAGAGGGTAGTGCTGGCTATACACAAGCGGCTTGCGTTAGCGGTCACACTGACTGAGGGCGGGTTGGTGGGCGGCTGGGCTGGGGAGACCGACAGGCTAAAAGCAGTGGAGGTAACGCTGTTGCAGGCGCTGGTAGCTACTAGTGAGTAGGAGCCGGTCTGGGCGGGTTGTACGTTGGTCAGAGTCAGCGTAGCTGAGCTTTGGTTGGTGAGGAGCGTACCATCCTGGTACCAGGCGTAGTTGGTGGCGGAGCTATTAAGCAGGACGGGGACCTGCACAGTAGCCCCCGTAGTAACGATGGATTGGCTAGTTGGTTGCTGGACAATGGCGAGAGATTGATTCGCCGGGCCTTGGTACTCATAAGCTCCAATATCGATGATACCCTCCGAGGGAAAGAACCGAGGGTTACCCGCCAGGTCGGTAGACGGGCCCGAGCGGGTTGTGTAGTAGGCGTTGGTGCCGGCATCAATGGCTGGTGAGCAGGGGCGTAGTTGTAAGGTCTGATCGCTTACAAAGGGTGAGATGGTGAGTGCCGACTCGTCTAAGCAATTAATAAGTTGAGTGTAACCCGTCCCTGTACTGCCACCAGTGGGATGTTTGTATTGAACGTTGACATAAGCGTCTTGACCGCCGTTGTTCCACAGAATGCTGTTGTAGAGCGTAGGGCCCGCATTGAGATATACATAGTTAATATTGAAAGGCGTCGCTTGATTATAAAAAGCCCCTCCCCCCCCAGTGGGAGCAACGTTGCTCTTCAAGGTGCAGTTTACTAACTTTGGGTTGGCTCCTGTATTCACTCCTTGTGCTATAGTGAACATAACCCCGCCTTTAACGGAAGCTGTGTTATTGGTAAAGCTACAGTTGATTAGAACGGGGTTACTTTCGCCATAATAGGAGGATTGTTGCCCTTCCGAAAAATTATACATACTGCCACCACTGGCTGCGGTGTTGAAATCGAATTGACAGTTAGTCAGGCTTGGACTACTTATCCCCCAGAATCCTGAGTTGTAAATAGCGCCCCCTTCGGCTGCTGTGTTGCGGACGAAACCGCAGTTGGTGAATGTAGGCCTAGTGATTCCCAAACCGCCATCGTTAAAGACAGCTCCCCCTTTCCCAGAAGTATAATTGAGGATAAATAAGCAGTTCTGGATCACCGGGGAGCTAGAACCACGCAAATAGCCATCGTTGTACATACCGCCCCCCGCAACTTGGGACGCAAAAGCACCCGGGCTTGATAGAGTTTGAGTGGCGTACCCCCCTGTAATCACTACCCCGTCTAAATGGGTTTGGTCACTGACTTTGGTAAACCGGACAACGTTATTGGTGTTGGCCTGATTGAGTTGATTGTCGTTGTCGATGTCGCCTGATAAAGTTGTACTACTAGGCTGGCTTGGGAGCACAAAATTCACCCGGGCGTCGGGCTCCGGCCCGCTACCTGCGTAGCCGCCAAACACCTGCACTCCTGAAGGTACGATAAAGGATATAGAACGATCGCCTGTCTGGCTGGGCTTATAAAGCCCTCCTGCTAGACGAAAAACCTGGCCTTCAGTAGCATTGGCAAGCTGAGGCTGAAGCTGGTCACCAGGTAAGGCATTGTTCCAGTCGGCGCCGGTCTGCTGGCCAGCACCGGTTGGCGTAACGTAGATTGTCTGAGCCCAGGTACTGAAGGATACGAGAAGTCCTAAACTAATTAACCAGAATCGATGCAGAGCAGCCAGTAAGGTAGTCGTTGTAGTCATAAACAGGTTGTATAAGATATTTGTAAAAAGCAAAGACAGGTAATCAATCCTTTGGTAAGTAGGCCTTATACCAGGCCTGGTATATTGAGCTTCGGCCGGTTTGAGAAGTACTGGCCGAAGAGCCGGGCCTAGCATGGTTAGTTACCCGTAGAAGGTTATTAGCATAGGAAGATAGCGTGTGGACTAGGCGATCCAAGGGGCTTAAAGAAAAATCTACTTGATCAGCCGTAAAAGTAGTCTGGTAGTATAATCCAGCCAAATCAGGCTAAATGGCCATAAAGAGGCCTTGGTATAAAGCAAATCTTATTGTTTAAGTGGATAAGGTCTACATACCTGCTTGGGTTGTTAATGATTATCGGCCTCCTTAAACTAGCTGGCTAGGCTGAAGTAAAATTTAGGGTTATCTACCAGTCACTTATTTATTATATGGTAGGTAGATTTACAGAGGATCGACCGAGCCATACCTCGGTTTAACCGCCCGCTTATCTCAGCGGGCATAAGTAGCCTGATTGAGGGGCTGTTTTGAGGAAGTGCAGTTGCCACAATAAGAGCGCATTTCACCCTGGCAGCAGACAGTACCGTTTCAGCAGCTGCATAGGCAGAGCTGGGCTGCACAAAATCAGGCAGAAGAGTAAAGCTGATACCGAAATGTTTCAGGTAGCTACGTTCTATAAATCAGACGATACCAGTAGGCGTTTTACTACCCAATTAAAGAAGTTAGGCGTGTTCTTTACTATATAATGTATCTAATCGAACCTTCCTGCGAATGGACATTACTGTCACCAGTAAATTGAAGCCATCCTTCTGCCAATGGTTCGCAGTTTGGCAGTGATGGGGGCATCTGAAAAACGTCAATTCAATAGCCAGGCCAATACCTGACAATAGATTAGGCTTTATGAATTCGTCAAAATTTGGAAGGTTTTAGTTATTTCTTTTCCAAGCCATTTTTCAGTTTCGCATTGGGTAATTTACCTTGCAGCTAGCTCATAGACAGAGGGAAGTTTTTGTGCCGTGATGTAATAGTAAGCAAACTAATTCATGAAGTTCATCCGTGTTGTCATAACTCCTTTACATTCATTCTCGCAACATAACGCTAAAAGCCAGATATTTGCCCCGCCAAAACTATCCTGACGGCGGGCAGTCAGCCGCAACGGCCGATGAGCGTCCAACGTCTTCTATCTAATGTCTCAAAAAGTAGTTCTTGCCTTTAGTGGAGGTCTGGATACCTCCTTCTGCGTTAAATATTTGTCGGAAGACCGGGGCATGGAGGTTCACTCCGTACTCGTCGATACCGGTGGCTTCTCCGATACCGAGCTTAAAGCGATTGAAGAGCGGGCGTATTCGCTGGGTGTAAAATCGCACGTTACCATCTCAAAAACGGATGATTATTACCAGCAATGCTTAAAGTTTCTGGTGTTCGGAAACGTATTGAAGAACAACACGTATCCGCTTTGTGTGAGTGCCGAGCGTATTTTTCAGGCTATTGCTGCGGCTGAATATGCCCGTGAGATCGGCGCATCGGCCATCGCGCACGGCTCAACCGGGGCCGGCAACGATCAGGTTCGCTTCGATATGGCGTTCCGGATTATTGCGCCGGATGCCGAAATCATTACCCCAATTCGTGATTTGCGGCTTTCGCGGGAGGCCGAGATTGAATACCTCAAGTCGAAAGGCGTTGAGCAGGAGTGGCATAAAGCCGCTTACTCAATCAATAAAGGACTTTGGGGCACGTCGGTTGGCGGCAAAGAAACGCTTACGTCTGACCAGTTCCTGCCCGAATCAGCCTGGCCAACGCAGGTCACCAAAACGGAGCCCGAAACTATTACGTTAACATTCCAGCACGGTGAGATAAAGGCCATTGGAGAGGAGACGTTCGCCAATCCGGTTGATGCCATTCGTAAGCTAACGGAGATAGCCGGGCCGTTCGGCATTGGTCGCGACATTCACGTTGGCGATACCATCATTGGCATCAAGGGCCGGGTGGGCTTTGAGGCACCCGCCCCGCTCATTTTGCTGAAGGCGCACCATACGCTCGAAAAGCATGTCTTGACCAAATGGCAGCTGTACTGGAAAGAGCAGTTATCAAATTGGTACGGAACCATGCTGCACGAAGGCCAATTTATGGACCCTGTGCTGCGGAATATTGAAACGTTCCTGAGCGATACGCAAGGGCACGTATCTGGTAAAGTGCACGTACTATTGGCTCCTTATCGCTTCCAGGTGCTGGGTATCGAGTCGGACCATGACCTCATGGCGTCGGTATTTGGCTCTTACGGTGAAATGAACAATGCCTGGACGGGCGACGACGTTCGGGGCTTCTCCAAAGTAGCATCCAATCAGGTAATGATTTACGAGAAAATACGGGATCGTAACTCGTAAGTCAACTACGTATTATGCACGAGGGTGTTGGTTGTGCAAATCAACACCTCGTGTTTAATTAATCCTCGTACCAGGCAATGGCATACGTTCTGTTGAAGAGGTCTCTATTATGAGACAAATTCATGGACATAGGCGTTGTCCAGTTTAACGAACACGATTCTGAATGAAAATTAACGTTGGTATCATCGGCGGGGCAGGCTATACCGGGGGCGAACTGCTACGTATTCTTGTTAATCACCCATTTGTAAACGTAGCCTTCGTACATAGCAATAGTCAGGCTGGTAAACCCGTTTGGACTGTCCATACCGATTTGTTGGGCGATACGGACCTGACGTTTGCCAGCGAAGAGCCAACCGCGTTACTAGCGCAGGAAGGGCTCGACGCCATTTTTCTATGCTCTGGTCACGGAGCTTCGGCGGCCTTTATGGCGGAGCACGACATCTCGGACGATGTCACCATCATTGATCTTAGCAACGATTTCCGCGACGAGCATGATGATTTTGTATATGGTCTACCCGAACTTCAGCGCGAGCGAATTCAGGAAGCTACTCGCATTGCTAATCCCGGTTGTTTTGCCACCAGCATTCAACTAGCCTTGCTGCCATTAGCCAAAGCGGGCCTGTTGACCGAGGCCGTTCAGGTGAGTGCCATTACAGGCAGCACCGGAGCGGGGCAGGCTCTTTCGCCCACGACCCACTTTTCGTGGCGGAACAACAACATTTCGATCTACAAAGCCTTTACGCATCAGCACCTCGCAGAAATTCGGCAAAGCCTGACTCAGCTTGATCCCGACTTTAACCATGCCATCAATTTCGTACCGTATCGGGGCGATTTTACCCGAGGCATCATGGCGAATGTGTACACGCCTTTTTCGGGTACACGGGAAGAAGCAAAGGAGTTGTACCGGACCTACTACGAATCTCACCCGTTTACGCACCTCAGCGATGCACCGGTCGATGTAAAACAGGTAGTGAATACCAACAAGTGTTTTTTACACCTCGAACTGCACGACGGCCAGCTACTGATTACGAGTGTAATTGACAACTTAACCAAAGGTGCGTCGGGGCAGGCTGTGCAAAACATGAATTTGGTGTTTGGCTTACCCGAAGATAGCGGCCTTCGGCTCAAAGCAGCAGGATTTTAATCGAAATCGGCAAAACAGATAGCTGGCGGGCTAACGTTACCGAATACATAGACTTTCATACACAAGCCGTTTTCGTTACGTCAATTTCCAGCCATTGGCCTATGCATACTTATCTACGGCTCATACATTTAGTAAGCTGCCTGGCCTTTTGCTGGATGTGTATTGGCTGTAAGGCTACGTCGTCATCTACAACGTTGGAACCGAGCTTCTATCAAATCTTTCGTTCGGCTAAGCCCGAGTTAGCCAAACGGAAAGTGTATGTAATGGACACTGGCGATACGCTCCAGTTAGTGCTTCCTCAAACTGGGGAACGGCGCTCTGTACCGTCCAGAACATACGAGAAGTGGAGTTTTTATCGTACTGAGATCGACGTTGACGTATTTACGCTGCCGTTCAAAATCCGGCCGTCTCAGGCAGGTTTACCGCCCCAGCTAAACTCGAATTTCAACGCGGCTGTGTATCTGGGTCGGCGGCTGGATTTCCATCAGTACCGCTGGCAGTCAATTACACCTACGCTGGGCGTTCGGCAATTACGTAGTCAGGGGTTTGGCTATGGCCTGTTTGCCGGTATTGGCTCGGCCACGATTAATGACCTTGTTACGAGCAATCGAGTCGGTTACGAATATGAGGGCGTGATTTTAGATGCGGGGCTGGCTGGGATTTATGACGCACGAGTGTTTAACGTAGGTCTTGCTGTCGGGTTTGATTATTTGATTGATCAAAACCGACAGGCTTGGGTGTACCATAACAAACCCTGGATTGGCGTATTATTTGGCCTTAATCTGAATTAAGCCGCTATGTGCTTTTTGGCTCAATAGCCATACCATTCACCCCACCATTTTTGTAAATTTCGTCGGATTTCGGCCTCCCGGGCGTTTTGACCGGGTTCGTAGAGCTTGTGTCCCTGTAAGTCGTCGGGGAGAAAATTCTGCTGAACAAAATTGCCTTCGTGGGCGTGAGCGTACTGGTACTCTTTACCATAGCCAATCTGCTTCATAAGCTTGGTCGGCGCGTTACGTAGATGCAGCGGTACGGGTAAATGCGCTGTTTTCTCTGCTAACGCAATGGCATCGTCGATGGCTACGTAACTCGCGTTACTTTTAGGCGATGTCGCCAGATAAACCGCCACCTGCGACAAAATAATTCGGCCTTCGGGCATGCCGATAGCTTTTATGGCCTGTACTGCCTCCGACGCCATAATCATAGCCGTTGGGTTAGCATTGCCAATGTCTTCAGATGCCAGAATTAGCATTCGCCGGGCAATGAAAACCGGATCTTCACCCGCAATGATCATTCGGGCCATCCAGTACAAGGCTGCGTTCGGATCGGAGCCGCGTAATGATTTAATAAATGCGGAAATGATATCGTAATGCTGTTCCCCCGACTTGTCATATCGGGCAATGTTCTGTTGGGCAACGGTCGTTACGACTTCGTCCGTGATTACCAACGGGTCGGCAGAAACATGAGCCGAGGCAACTAGCTCAAGTAGGTTTAATAGTTTACGGCCGTCGCCACCCGACAGGCGTAGTAAGGCATCATACGACGCTACGGTTATGTTCTTTGACTGCAAAAAGGCATCGCGCGCGATAGCTCGGTCAACAAGCTCGATAAGCTCGTCGCGGCTCAGGCTTTCTAGGATGTACACCTGGCAGCGCGATAACAAAGCGCTGTTTACTTCAAACGAAGGATTCTCGGTGGTAGCTCCTACGAGGGTAATCTGCCCTTTCTCAACCGCGCCTAACAAAGCATCCTGCTGGCTTTTATTAAAGCGGTGAATCTCATCGATAAACACGACTGGGGGAAAGATTCCGGTTGGCCGGCTCAATACGTCCCGGATTTCTTTAACGCCTGAATTGATGGCGCTCAAGGCTACGAAGGGGCGCTTAACGGCTTCGGCCAGCAGCAAAGCCAGCGTCGTTTTACCAACGCCCGGTGGTCCCCATAAGATCATAGAGGGTAATCGTCCGGCGTCGACCGCTCGCCGTAAAGCACCACTGGGACCTATTAATTTACGTTGGCCAATAACATCGTCGAGGGTGCGGGGGCGAACCCGCTCGGGTAGGGGCGTTGAGTCCGTATTCATTAAGCGAAGTTACCCGAACAACCTGGCCCGCGCAACCACTGCTGGGGTAAAACAAAAACCCGGTAGCCATTCGTTGGCTACCGGGTTCGATCAAGTTTAGGAATAGTCAGGGTTAAAGCGCAACATTCTCGGGCGTTACGTACCGTTTGAGGTTACTCATTGCGCCGAAGATAAGGTTGTATACAGATTGGATATTGATTTCCATGAGGGCCGAAATCTCTTCGTTGCTCATGTTCTGAAAATAGCGGAGATGGACGGCTTCGCGCTGACGCCGGGGTAGTTTTTCGAGGGCCTGATGCAGGCAATCATTCATGTAAGAATCTTCCTCGTGGGCAATTAGTAGGTTCTCATGAGACTGATCGGCACCGGGGAGGGTATCGCCTACCCGTCGGCCGTTTGTAATCTCATCCTGACTAACTAGCTTCTGCTCAGCGGTTAAGTGACGAACCAGCTTCCGTTTGATGGAGGCCATCAAATAAAATCGTACTGAAGTGGTTGGGCCAATGGTGGTGCGGTGCTTCCAAAGCTCGACAAACAAGTCGTGGATGCAATCTTTGATTAGTGCCCGGTCGGTGGCAAAATGAGCGCAGTAATGGTAAAGGGTTTGCACGTAATTCTGATACAACCGAGCGAACGCGTTTTCATCGCCACCACGAAACTGATTCCATAATGTTTCGTCATCGGGGCCGGTTTGTGTACGAGAGCGAGCCATGAGCGGGTAGGTAAGAGGTAAGGATTAAGAATAGCCTTGGGATGTGTAAACATATCTATAAAAAATAGAATTTAAAACGGTAGATTAATAAAATTTTTTAATGGCCCTTTTTCACTATTTGAAGGGGGGTAAATTGAAAAGCCCCGCCATCGAATAAGCCTTTGTCACTTAATTTAAGATAAGGAATCACCAGTAACGCCATGAAGGAGAGCGTCATAAATGGAGCAGCTAAGGTGCTACCTAACTCTTGTTTCGCAAACTGGTCAAGGGCTGTGTACTGAGCCGCGATGTCGTAACCATCGGTGTCTGTCATCAGCCCCGCTACCGGCAGCGCCAAAAGTTGCGTCTCTGGCGTCGTTGTCAGATGGAGGAACTTACGACGGCTCATCAGCTCATGGTCATGTTCGTGAGGTATTGTACCAGCCACGGCGGCTAATCCTCCTTGAGCTTCAATAACCAGATTGACCGCCTGGCTGATGCTTTCGTCGGTGCAGCCTACCGCCGTAATGTTATGCGAGTCGTGGCCAACAGAAGAGGCAAGCGCTCCGTGTTTTAAGCCGAAGTTTTTGATGAATGCAATCGCCGGTGGAACATCCTGGTATCGATTCACGACAACTAGTTTGAGAATATCACGTTCGACATCCGCTACGACCTGACCGTTACGTATGCTAGGCTGTACGGATACACCGTTCGTAATTAATTGCCCATCGAGTGCTTCAATGACGCGGATACTCGTTGTTTCAGCGACGATATCGACCGCGAAATCGGCGGCTGTTTTGGGCGAACAGTTAAACTGATTGACGTGCTCACTGCGCAGGTCCGGGATCTTCGACTCGCCATCTTCGGCCACAACTTCTCCGTTGATGACGGTCTGTTGCACCCGGAAGTCTTGTAGATTGTTGATGACGATATAATCGGCTGCATCACCTTCGCGGAGTAGGCCGACCGGTAAACGGTAATGCAGTACTGGATTCAGGCAGGCAGCCCGTAGAATATTCCATAACGAGTGGCCTTTTGCCAACGCTCGTAACACCAACTGGTTGATGTGCCCTTCGGCCAGTGTATCCGGGTGTTTATCGTCGGAGCAGAACATAATCTGCATTGGGAATTCGGCCAGAAGTGGAATCAGGGCTTCAAAGTTCCGGGCTGCGCTGCCTTCCCGAATAAGAATATTCATCCCGCGCTGGGCTTTATCGAGCCCTTCTTCATACGTAAAGCACTCGTGGTCGGTGCTGATACCGGCGTCAATGTATTGTTGAGCGGCATCGCCTGTCAGACCAGGTGCGTGACCATCAATTGGTTTATTAAAGGCATTGGCCAGAGCAATCTTGGCCATTACGTCCGGGTCCTGGTGTAGAACACCCGGAAAATTCATCATTTCGGCCAGGTAGCCGATTTCTTTCATGGCCAGTAGATTACGAACATCACGGACGCCAATGGTAGCCCCGGCCGTTTCGAAGGTCGTGGCCGGAACACAGGAGGGGGCACCGAACATGAATTTAAAAGGTACGCGCTTGCCTTCTTGGATCATATATTCGACGCCGGCAACGCCCAGTACGTTACCGATTTCGTGAGGGTCTGATACCGTGCCGACGGTACCGTGCACAACGGCTAACCGGGCAAACTGAGGTGGAGTGAGTAATGAGCTTTCAACATGAACATGCGCATCGATAAAACCGGGTAGGATGTACGGTTCGCCGGGCCGTTCGCGCCCGAGACGGTCGATTTGTGCGATGCGGCCTTTTTCAATAGTGATGTTGCCGTAGAAAATCGTTTGATCAAAGAGATTTAATATGTTGGCTGTGGGCATGTTAAATGCGGATAAAGAGTTTACGGCGGTACATCCACCGCAGAATCAGGTAAAAAATAAAGAGCGTAACGACTCCAACAAGCAGCGGTTCGTAGGCAGGGCCCAGCATCTGAAAAGGAGCGTGGCCCAAATGGATATACAGCGAATCAATAATGAAACGGTCGATCAGGTGAACGAGGCAGTAAATTGCAATGGAATTCATCCCAACGACCACTAACGGAAAGGCCCATCGGCGCCCGGACTGCGCAACATCAATTATGTAGTAGAACGCAGCTAATAGCATAAAACACCACCCACCACTAAACAGCACCCAGGCAGGTGTCCAGATGCGCTTAACGATGGGACATATACCAACAATCTGCAGTAACAGACCCGCTATAATTCCTATCCCCCCGGCTACGACAAACCGCTTGAGTTTGTCCAACTGTGTCATCGCTGCTGACCGCAGCCACCACCCTGCCTGTAACCCGAGCAGCATGGTACCCAACGTGGGAATAAAGCTGAGGGTAGCATAACCACCCTCGTTGAAGCTGAATGGCGTTTCGCGGGGGAACAGGTTCAGAAACCATCGATCAAACGCCCAGGCAAGGTTGCTGTTTTTGTTAAAATGAGCCATCAAACCGCTGTAGTGTTCGGGCCAGTTCGATGGTACACCAACGGAGGTATACTTAAAACTAGCGCCTGGGGCCGCATAGAGCACGAACGCCAGCCAATAAACGAACAGAATGGAACCCAGCGCAATCCAGCTGGTTCGAGGGCGGGTGTGACCCAGCAGAAAAAGAAAAGGATAACCAAGGCCAATCTGTGTCAGGGTATCCTCAAACGTGAAATAGGTTTGATTGGCGTGCGTTGAGCGCAAGAAAATGCCTAGTAAAATCAGGATCAGCGACCGTCGGAGCGCATGACCGAACTGAGCGGCAAACGATTGCCCCTGTGCCGCTCGGCTAGCCAGCGAATACGGCAGTGCCACACCGACCAGAAACGAAAACGACGGTTGAATGAGATCGTGAAGCGAGCAGCCTGCCCATTCGACATGACTTTGCTGATCCGCCAAAAAGGCCCAGAGTTTGTTGTTGGGGAACGATTCGTGCAACCGATGAAATTGTAAAAGCTCAGCGGCCATCAATGTCATCACGAAGCCCCGGTATACGTCCAGTGACATAAGACGGTCGGCCAGAAAGCCCGTTTGCTTGGCGGATACGGATGGCACCATGGTTGGGTAGGAATCTTGACGTCAAAACTTGGGATTGGCATTCACATTCGCAATAAAGTTGACCAATCTTTTTAGTAGGGGTGGTATATTTCGGACTGAAGCGTCTCTTTACGTATAAAAACAACTTTTCTGATGCCTGCTCGTGTGTTAAAAGTTCATCCCGCCGATAACGTAATCGTCGCTCTGCGCGATCTGTCGGCTGGCGAGCGAATTGAATTCGAAAATGATATATATGAATTGCCTTACGCGGTGGGGGCTAAGCACAAATTTGTAACCGAAGATCGTCAACCCGGTGATCCTGTTACTATGTATGGCGTGTTGGTTGGTAAAGCAACACAACCAATCCGACGCGGTGAGCCCATTACTACGTTTAACCTCAAACATGATGCTGACCGGTATGGTCTGGATAAAAAACAGCCGTATGCGTGGCAACCGCCCGATGTATCGCGTTGGCAGGGACGTACCTTCATGGGATACCACCGCGCCGATGGGAGCGTAGGCACCCGCAATTATTGGCTTGTGGTGCCGCTGGTTTTCTGCGAAAATCGGAATGTTCTCGTTTTAAAAGACGCTTTCGAGCGCGAACTCGGTTACTCTCAACCCGAAACGTACCGCGAACAGGTTCATGAGTTAGTAAGTCTGTATAAGGCGGGGGAAATAGGCGTTATCCATAAAATGCAGCCCTTCGTCGACGAGTCGCAAAACAGAACCCTGACTCACCCTGCCCAAAACCGTCAGGCGAACCGACCGTTCAAAAATATTGATGGTATCAAGTTTTTAACGCATGAAATGGGTTGTGGTGGTACCCGTCAGGATTCGGCTTATCTGGGGGCTTTACTGGCGGGTTTCATTAACAATCCTAATGTAGCTGGTGCTACGGTGCTGAGCTTAGGTTGCCAGCATCTACAGGCCGACGCAGTAGAGAAAGAGATTCGGCGTCAGAACCCGAGCTTTGATAAACCGCTTCTGATCTATGAACAACAGGCCGGCACAGAGTATGCCCTGATGGCGCAGGCCGTTAAAGAAACGTTTTTGGGCCTAATCGAAATCAACAAGATCGAACGCCAACCAGCTCCGCTCAGCGCTTTAACTGTTGGCTTAAAGTGCGGTGGCTCGGATGGCTTTTCGGGCATTTCGGCCAATCCGGTATTGGGGCATCTGTCAGACACAGTCGTTGGCTTGGGCGGGAAAACCGTATTGGCCGAATTTCCGGAGTTGAACGGCGTAGAGCAGGAACTCATTAACCGAACCGCCGATAACGCTAAGGCTCAAAAGTTCATTAACCTCATGGGAGGTTATTCGGCTCAGGCTGAGGCTGTCGGCTCTGGTTTCGACATGAACCCTTCGCCGGGGAACATTAAAGATGGCTTGATTACGGATGCCATTAAATCAGCAGGTGCTGCTAAAAAGGGCGGTACCGCTCCTGTCACCGACGTATTGGATTACGCTGAACCAGTCACGACACCGGGACTAAACCTGCTTTGCACCCCGGGAAACGATGTTGAGGCCACAACGGGCATGGCGGGCTCCGGCACAAACGTAATTCTGTTCACAACGGGGCTCGGCACGCCTACCGGCAACCCAATTTGCCCGGTTGTGAAGGTGTCCACAAATACGGTACTCAAAAACCGGATGCCTGACGTGATTGACTTCGACTGTGGACCAATCATCGATGGCCAGCAGAGTATTGAACAAAGTGCCGATGCGCTACTGGAGTATATCGTTCGGTTAGCCTCGGGGGAAGAAATTACCCAGGCTGAGCGGCTCGGCCAGGATGACTTCATTCCCTGGAAACGATCTGGTGTATCATTATAAAACAATGAGTGAAAGAGCGAATGAGTGAAAGCATACCCGCTCTTTTACTCATTCGCTCTTTCATTCATTCACTCTTTACCTATGTTCTCACTCAAAAACAAGACGGCTCTTATTACGGGCGGGGCCAGCGGTATCGGCTTGGCTATCTCACAAACATTCGCCCAGGCGGGTGCCATGGTGCACATCCTGGAGTTGAATAGTGAACAGGCTCAGCAGGTGGCCGAGCAGTTAATTGCTGATGGTGGCCGGGCCGAAGCTCATGCCGTAGACGTATCGAATCAGGGGCAGGTTCTGGAAACCATAAATCAGATCGCTGCGAAGGGCCCAATCCATATTTTAGTGAACAACGCTGGCGTGTCGCATATCGGAACGGCGGAGACTACAACTGAAGCCGACTTTGACCGGATTTTTCGGGTCAACGTAAAAGGTGTGTATAACTGCCTGTTTGCCACTATTCCGCATTTCAAAGCCAACGGTGGGGGCGTTATTCTGAACATGGCATCTATTGCGGCTACACTAGGCCTCGCCGATCGCTTTGCTTACTCCATGAGCAAAGGAGCCGTGCTGACAATGACCTTATCGGTGGCAAAAGATTATCTTAAAGATAACATTCGCTGCAACTGCATTTCGCCCGCGCGGGTGCACACGCCCTTCGTCGACGGTTTTATCGCAAAAAGCTACCCGGGTCAGGAAACTGAAATGTTCGAGAAGTTGTCGAAAACACAGCCCATCGGTCGTATGGCTCAACCGTCAGAAATTGGCGCGTTAGCCTTGTACTTATGCTCCGACGAAGCTGGTTTTGTAACAGGCTGCGATTATCCAATCGACGGGGGCTTTACCCGACTGAACACGTAGCGGTAGGGATATAACACACAGGAGCGGAGGTTGCACTAAGAACAAAAAGTTTTCTCTGTGGCCTCCGTTCGTCTGTGTTGTATCCCTATTTGTTAATCTTCGCCAGAGACGCAATCAAGTCGGGGAAGAAAGCCTCAAACGTCGGGTATCTCTTCCGGTTCTGCTCATAATACGTTAGCTGATTAACAAAGTGGGGCAAATAGCGCCACTTGGCATCACGTACTTCTGTAGCTCTGGCGGCCGCCGGATCGTTCATGGCTAACGCGATCCTGACTTCACCCGCTCGCACTACGTACTCGCAGAACTGTGTGTGCCAATCACGATATTGTTGCTGTCCCTCAATGGGTTCGTATAGGTTATTAAAGCGTTCAATCTGCGTTTTGTAGCCAGTCTGATTAGCCAATGGATTGACGAACGAATGACCAAACTCGTGCACAGACAGGCGTCGAATTTCGGGGGCGTTGTTGAAGCCCGGCGAAACTATCCGCTGGTCTTCGCCAATTGTGGGTTTTGAAAGCGGAGAAGTAATATTATAAATGTCCATTCCGTCCTTCGACGCTATTTCCCAGCCCATACCCCAATCTGTATTGAAGAAAGGATTCAGAATAATGTGATAACCGTGTTTGGTGGCACCGTAGTAGGCTTCCAGAACAGGTATAAACGACGCATCGGGCAGGTTCTGAGAGGCCTCGGTCAGTGCTTTCTGGTAGACGTACTGGTTTTCGGCTACGAATTTATCGAATTGAACGTCTCTATAAAACTGGTTAAGCTGGCGCATGAAGCTATCAACCAGGTACTGCGCAGAATCCTTGTTTGGATGAAGTTCACGAAGAATAACTTCACTGACAGGTGCTTTGCGTTGGGCGTTTGGAACGTCAGTGTAATAAAAACTAAGCAGATAAACACCTGTGCCAATTTTATCTTCCAACCGCTTGTATGGAGTAAAGATGGGGTGGTTTTGGGCGCTCTGAAAATGGTGGTATGACCGGCGCATGAGCACACTCGTTGCCATAAAATTTGGATTAGTCAACGTGTCTTTTAGCCAGTTTGTAGTGTTTTGAACGGCGAGAGCATTGAAAATTTCAACATTTTTATTGATTTTAACCGTAACCCTTTTCTGCGCGAAGGCTAACTGGGCGATCAATAAGAGAAGATTAAGATAAAGCGCTTTCATGAACTAATGGAGTATTGAAAGTCGCAATAATAGTAGGTTCATAGGGTAGATTCAATAGGTGCTCTGTGTAGCCTTTTTTCCTCTGTGTTTAAAAAATATTAAGCTGATTGCTAAACCGAATTAGCGGATAGAAGAGCGCCAAGCTAAAGGCTATAGGATAAGGCCGTTCGGTAATTCGATCAAATTATGCGGGTTGTCAGGCGGTTTTAGTTTGTAAGCTGACGAAGTATGGTTAAAATAGCCGCTCAAGGTTCTTTTAACCGAAAGTATACGTTCTCAGCATGAAATTATTTCGCTTCGGCGCCCCCGCTCACGAACATCCCGGTGTAGTATTGCCTACAGGTCAATCCATTGACGTCACTCACTTCGGTGAAGATTATGACGAATCTTTCTTTGCCACTAACGGTCCTGAGCGACTAGCGCATTGGTTAGAAAGTCACGCTCAAAACTGCCCGGAAGTTTCGGCTGATCAGCGCTTTGGGCCGTGCGTGAAACGACCCTCCAAAATTGTTTGTGTCGGACTGAACTACGCCAAACATGCGGCCGAAACGAATGCCCCCATCCCTGCCGAACCAATTCTTTTCTTTAAATCAACAACGGCGCTCTGTGGCCCCAACGACGACGTTATTATCCCGAAACGCTCCGAGAAAACGGATTGGGAGGTTGAGCTAGCCATTATCATCGGTAAAAAGGCCAGCTACGTTGAGCTCGATGACGCCCTGGATTATATTGCCGGTTATGCGCTTCACAACGATTACAGCGAGCGGGCGTTTCAGCTCGAACGAGGTGGTCAGTGGGTAAAAGGGAAAAGCGCGGATACGTTTGCACCACTAGGACCGTACCTTGTCACGAAAGACGAAGTGGCGGACCCGAACGCGCTGCATTTGTGGCTGTCTCTCAATGGCGAACGACTACAGGATTCCAATACCGACGATATGATTTTCAACGTACCGACGCTGGTTAGTTACATCAGTCAGTTCATGACGTTGTTGCCCGGCGATGTGATTTCAACGGGCACGCCGGCAGGCGTTGGTTTGGGGCTTAGTCCACAACGTTACTTAAAGCCGGGTGATGTGGTGGAACTGGGCATCGAAGGGCTAGGCGAGCAGCGGCAAGTAGCAAAGTCATTTGTCTGACCGGCATTGAGCAGATTTTGTTAGTCGCTTTTCTGAAAAACAAAATCCAGTAAATCCTTCCCATCCTCTACATCTCGCCGAGCCGCCGACGCGGTTCAGACAGTTATGATTATTGACGCTCACCAGCACTTCTGGCACTTTGACCCTGTCCGTGACAGCTGGATCACGGACGATATGGCTGTCATAAAACGTGATTTTTTGCCCGCTGATCTAGAGCCGGTTCTGGCTGAAAATGGCATCGCTGGTTGTGTAGCCGTGCAGGCTTCGCAGTCTGAGAGCGAGACAATGTTTCTGGTCAGCATGGCCCAGAATTACGATATTGTGAAGGGCGTTGTTGGGTGGGTCGATTTGCAATCAGTGCAACTGTATGAACGACTGGAAGCTCTGTCGCAATTTGAAGAGATTAAAGGATTCCGGCATGTTGCCCAGGCTGAGCCAGATGATTTTTTCATGCGTCCTGAGGTAGTAAAGGGTATCCGGCAGTTAGCCGCGTTCGACTTTACCTACGATATTCTCATTTATCCCAGTCAGCTGAAGGCCGCTATGCATCTGGTCCGAGCGCTGCCCGAAGTTAAATTTGTGATCGACCATTTGGCTAAGCCTTACATTAAGAAAAAGGAAATTACCCGCTGGGCAAATTTCATGACCGAAATTGCCAAGAACAAGAATGTATCCTGTAAGCTGTCGGGAATGGTTACCGAGGCTGATTGGCAGGAGTGGAGTAAAAAGGACTTCTTCCCGTATCTGGATGTTGTTTTTGAGCAATTTGGCCCTGATCGGCTGATGTTTGGTTCCGACTGGCCAGTATGTCTGGTGGCAGCAAACTACACGCAGGTCAAAACGCTCATTGAAGAATACGTTGATCCCTGGGGAGACGAAGTCCGAGCCAAAGTATTTGGCGCTAATGCGGTGGCGTTTTACAACTTGTGAAGTTGTCTAAACGTCTTGATGTCTTCAGCACATAGACACGTTTAGTTTTTCGCTTTAAAACTAATCCCTAGTTGAAGGAGCCAGTTGTAGCCCGGACGGCCACGTCCGGGTAGCTGTCAGGCTAAGAAATGGTTAGCACACCCGGACGGCTACGTCCGGGCTACAACTGGCCGCGACCAATAATCCTAAACAACTTCTTAAGTACATCAGGACTCTACTTCAGCTTGTTTTCGAGCAGCAGGATACCCGCACCTGGCTTTGCCCATTGATTCATCAGGTCGGCGTATTTAGCGTTGGTGGGTCGGAAAAACGAGCCTAGTAAAATATCATCATCGCCGTCCTGGTCTACATCGCCAGCGTCTATTCGGAGCCAACGCCCCTGGTTGGCCCTCGTAAAGGTGCGCGGGGCGAAGCTAAGATTTCCTTGATTTTCAAAGTAAACAAAGCCCTGATTTGGCTCTTGCGAAAAATCAGGGTAGTGGGCAATGGCCGCTATATCCGCATCACCATCCTGATCGAAATCGCGAATGACCGTTTGCGTTGCTCCATGCATTGGATAAAACCAGGCTTGCCGAAAACGGAATTGGCCGTCGTTGAGAAAAATGCGGACACCGTGGTAGGGTTTCAATACGATGGAGTAATCGGCGTTATCGCCGTTGGTGTACACAAGATCCAGGTCGCCGTCGAGATCAATGTCGTTCAGTTCGAGGTAGCTCGAACCGTAAACGGACGGAAAGCGCAGCACGGTTTTCTTGACAAACGAGCCATTTTGCTGATTGTAATAAACCGCAATCTGTTCATCGCCCTGCGACAGTAAAGCAACTACATCAGGCCATTTATCCTTATTTACATCCTGAATTATGGCTGTTCGAACACCGGGTACGCTGTCCAGAAGATGTTCAGTGTAGCCGCTGGCTGTTTTCTCGTGCCAGCTGAGTTTGCCCAGGTAATTACCAAACTGACAAATCACAACGTCTTCGCGACCGTCTTGATTAAGGTCGGCGGGTATGGCGGCTACAGGACGTTGTAATCCTTGCAGAACAGGAGTCGGTTGTTTATCTGTGGGGTTGAGGTGACTCCATGCGCCGGTCAGTCGGTCGTTCGGGTTTAACATACCAACTGTTAGTAGCTCAGTACTGCCGTCGCGGTTTGTGCGTAGGTCGGTAACCGGGCTGCTTAACTGAACAGAATCTGTCCGCCGTAGGTCTTTGTTAAGCGCGTAAAGATGACCGCGTCCATCACCCGCCCAAATCTGATGACGTATAGAATCATACTTCAGCAGGGTCACGAAACCGTCTATCGCGTATTTTGATAGCTTTGGCTGAAACAAGGACAAACTTAGCTGAACCGGTTTACGGGCAGGTTGCGGTAGAGGTTTTTCGGGAGCCGTGGTGATATAATACGTAACAATCTTTTGCCAGTCGGTGGAGTCAAGCATTGGACTCTCCGGGAAGATTTTCGCCTGTAGAATTCGCGTCATCTCCTCCATGTTGCCGATGCTGGCCAGCGCGTTCATCTGCTGATCCGATTGCCCCATACGAAGTGCCATCTGAGGCAGGACGCCATTCCGCCAGGTAACCTTGTCGAGCAACGAGGGGTCGGGTGCCAGATGACAACTACCGCAGTACGTTTGGGCAAGTTGCCGACCACTTAATTGAGTAGGAACCGGTGGAGCGGTATTCGTTTCGGTGGTTGAAGCCGACTGGCAAGCTTCAAATGCGAGTAAACTAGTGAAAATAAAGGCGGTCAGCCAAGAGAAACGCATGCTTAACACTTTTCACAAATATACCATAAAACTGCCCATCCCCTTATCGTATCAGGCAGTTAACGCACAGGAGTGAAGTACCCGCAGGAAATCGTCGTTCTCCGACGAGCGGATTGCTGGCAACGGTTGGGGCAGGCTGAGAAGCAAAGGGGGAACGTCATACAAACTCAGTCGTAGATCGGCCCGGTACGAGTTGTCCTGTTTTATGTTTCGCCGACAATTGGGTGCTCCACATCGACAGTCAAAGCTTTCGAAATGACCGAAGTAACAATAATAGTCCTCCACAATTTCGTCGCCTGGTGAGATGTCGCGGAGCGCAATACTAATGTTATCGAATTCCAACAAGCCTGTCGAGTTTGAAGCACAGGAATGATTTACGTACTTGCCTTCGTCCCAGGGGATGATTACCCGGTTTATATAATCCAGGTAACTATATATTCAGTTTCCGCTGCTGAAGCGGATCTAACGAACGCTAATCAGATAAGGGAATTTTAACGTCTATGTTATCGGCAATCCAGAGAATTTCGCCCCGTTTGAAATGACGTTTTGCAAACAAGCCTAAGCCCTTAGGTATGCTGGCTATGTAGGTGTCGGAATGTATCATGCGTTCTTTACTAACCTTCTGACTAGTGTTTCAGTCAAAATATGGGCTATCACAAACTAGAGGTAATAATGTTTTATATAGCGACCATCTATTAATCGAGCAGTCTGGTCGTGTATTATTACCGTGTGTTTTTGATAGTAAAACAGCTGACGAATCTCAAAAAAGCGTTGTTTTGGTGTTTCGTTATTTTTCTTCTTACTATGGATTGTTTGCTCGGCCTGGATTTGGGTACAACTAACATTAAAGTACTTGCCGTAACGCCAGACACTTGGGAAATTATTGCTCAATCGTCTATTCCACTACCAACTTTGTCGCCCCAGCCGGGCTATATGGAACAAGATCCGGAAGTGGTCTGGAAAGGTGTCGAAGAAGCGTTAACCGAAGTAAGCATACATGTTCGAAGAAAAAAGCACACCATTAACCGAGTCTGTGTAAGCGGAGCTATGCACAGTTTGCTCGCTGTTGACAAACACGGTAAGCCGCTGATGAACGCCCTGCTCTGGTCCGACAACCGGGCTGAAGAGAAAGCGGCTGAACTTCATGCCCAATCAGCTTCTCTGGGGCGTGGTATTTATGAACATACCGGAACGCCAATCCACCCCATGATTCCGTTGTGTAAATTGGCATGGTTCAAAGAGCAACAACCTGAGTTGTTGCAGCAGACGGCCAAGTTCATTTCGCTGAAAGAGTACGTATGGTGGAAGATGACAGGCCAGTACCAAGTTGATTATTCGATAGCTACGGCTACTGGCCTGTTCGATGTTAAAAGCCGTTCGTGGTATCAGCCGGCCCTCGACTTTGCGGGTGTTAAAGCCAGTCAGCTTTCTGATTTGAAGGAGACTACCTATACGGTGCCCTACGAGCCAGGCGAAGAAATAAAGATTGGATTACCAGCGGGTGTCAAGTTAACCATCGGCGCGTCGGACGGTTGTCTGGCTAACCTGGGAGCGGGCTGCATTGGTCCTGGTATTACCACCATCACTATCGGAACAAGCGGGGCCGTTCGACGCACCGTCAATGAGCCCTTACGTGACCCACACGGCCGGTTGTTTTGTTACTACCTCGACGAACGTGCCGACGGAGATTCGGGCGCAAAGAAACCATACTACGTGTTTGGCGGGCCAACCAATAACGGGGCAAACGTGCTGCAATGGGTAGCCGAAAAGCTGACTCAGCAGGAAACCGAAGACGTAGTGAAACAGGCTGAACGCATTGCGTTAGGTGCCGACGGACTTTTATTTTTACCTTACCTACATGGCGAACGAGCCCCGCTCTGGGATGCCTCTGCACGAGGTGCTTACCTGAACGTAGACTATCAGCATACACGAGCGCATTTTATTCGGGCTGCGCTCGAAGGCGTTATGTTTAACTTGCTAAGCATCGAAGAAATGGTGACGAAGCAAACGGGTCCTGCCAAAGAAATTTACGCTAATGGTGGATTTGCAAAGTCAGATTCCTGGGTGCAAATGATGGCCGATATTTTCGGCGTACCGGTGCGGCTCAATGAAAGTAACGAAAGCACGGCTATGGGTGCCATACTCTTAGCTTCTGACACAGAATCGCCTTTGGAAAGACTCGCCGATGAAGTGTTGTTTGGCGAAACCTTTAAACCAGATGCCGAGCGCCACAAGGCGTATCAACAGGTGTACAAGCGCTGGAAAGAGGCTGTGAATTTGGTTGAGTGAGGTAATGTTTGCTTGGGGTACTGCATAACAGATACAAACGTTTCTTGATATGTAGTCACATAGGTAGTTCCCGGTAGAGTAAACCCGGCACCTTTCTGAGAGGGAGAATGTCACTTTTAGTCTAAGAAAGTTAGCTTTGTTGCCGTCTATCCTTACTCAACCCATCAATAATGGCGATGCCAGCTGGCTACACGTCTGAGTCGCTTATACGCACTCTGGTCTGTCTGATGAGCCTGCTGGTGGCCTCATCGGGCGGTCCTGGTCCGCAAAGTAAAAGCCCTGACGGGACTGACGGCCCATGAGCCGCTGTGCAACTACCGCCTGAAACGAGCCACCCAGCTGCTGCGGGCCGGCGTCCCGGTGAGTGAGACCGTCTCTCGGGTAGGCTTCGAGAGTCGGGCCTACTTTAGCAAGTGTTTCCGGGAGCCCTATCAGCTTAGCCCCAGCGACTTCATGATGCAGGGCTAATTCAAAGGCCTTCCCCACATTTTTTGGTGTTTGGGCCTAAAACGGACCATTTGTTATCGTTTTGCCCGAGGGCAACGGTCTATTTTTGTATCGATATACAACCCCCGAATTAATCATGTTCACTGCTTTATTTCGGTTATTCGTGTACCTAAACCCGTCGTTCATGACCATTTATCGGTATGGATAAATCCAACTAGTTACTTTTAAGAAGATAAGCTCCATACCGTTGGCCCACCGGTATCCCTGGTGGTTTGACAAATTGACGTAACTTGAGTAGCCTTTTCAGTCTACCCATGCTGAGTACGATAGCCCCGATAAAAATCTCCCTGTTCATTTACCTGCTGTTGATAGCCGTGTTTGCCTGTACACCCACCGATCATCAAGACAGTACGACCAGCGCCGATACCTTGTCCGTTGGGGCGGCCCCTGCCCGTCCCAAACGCCGGTGTCGACAAGTGGTATGGCATGCCTATAACACCAACTACTACACCTATACGTTTGATTCCAGCGAGCGGTTAAGTACGTGTTCGGCCGTTGAACACACGTTTAATCAGAAGGATTATCCCCTGAACCAGCAACTAATTTACACCAAGGCGGGCGTACTGGACCAGGTACGCGATGAGCGGGGCTTCAGTCGATACCGTTACAAGAACGGACAATTGGTAGGAATCGACTTTTTTCAGGATGGTCAGCCCATTTACCGCTATCAGGTCAGTACCAATGCGAATGGCCAGATTACAAGGCTACTGGGAATGCCGTTGAACGACAGTGGCCTGATGGCGTACTCGACCCAATACCAGCTGGATGAACAGGGGCGGTATGTGCAACTCGACGTGCGAAACGACCGCAACATCCTGTACTACCGGGTCATTCAGCGGGACTTCAATTCGTCGGTATCCGGTCCTTATCAGTTAATACGGGGCGTGCCCTATGATTTGAACCGCTACCCCTGGATTACTTGGGGAGAGGAGTTTCCTATTAGCAGCGAAGTAGCCCGGCACGTAGACATTTACCGGTTCGCGCCCCCCGAAACGCCCACCCAACTAATCAAACGGGCGGACGTGTCGGTTACCTGGCGAACGGACACCCTGGGCTACGTAACCGGGCAGTTCAGCACCGATGCGCTGACGGGTATCCGGGATACTGTTTCAATCGACTACCTCAACTGTCCCTGACCTATGGCTGACCCGATTAACATCCTGATTATTGAAGATGAAGCGGTGCTCTCCATGGACCTGACCGATTTGCTGGAAGAAGAAGGCTATTTCGTGGTTGGGACGGCTAACAACGGCCCCAAAGCCCTGAGCCTGCACCAGCAAAACCGGCTTGATCTGGCCCTGTGCGATATTCATATCAAAGGCGGTTGGGACGGCATCGAAACGGCCGAACGCCTGCTGGCCGAACGGTCCATTCCCATCATTTTCCTGACCGCCCTAACCGACAAGGCCACGCTCGACCGCGCCATGCGGCTCTACCCATCGGCTTACCTGATCAAACCCATCACCGTACCCGGCCTGCGGGCCGCCATTGAACTGGCGCTGCGAAACTTTACCCAGTCGGTGACGACTCCGCCCGAACCGCTGCCTTCTCTAACCAGTCTGCCTGCGCGCAAAGATGACGCCCGGTCTGGCGAGACCCGAACCGAACCCATTCTGCGGATTGACGACGCCGTGTTTATCAAACATAAATACCAGTTCGTCAAAATCAGCCTCGATGACATCGACTATATCGAAGCCGATGGTTCCTATACGACGTTGGTGACCGCTCAGCACCGCTACGCTCTGCGGCTGACCATTAGCCACGTGCTGGACCGGCTTAGCTTCCCCCGCCTGATTCGCATTCACCGCTCCTATGCGGTCAATCTGAACCGGGTGAGTACCTTCAACGAGCGGGAAGTATGCCTGCCCACCCTGAGCCTGCCGCTGGGCCGACTCTACAAGCCCGACTTTTTGCGCCACTTCGACATTCGGTAATCCTATGCGTACCGGTCTGTTCCTTTTTTTGTTGTCGCTATGTATCAGCAGTCGGGCCCAAACCCTACCGCTGATTGATTACGATAGTCTCTTTCAACGGCGGATGGCGGTTCTGTCGCCCGTGCAGCGATTGGTATGGGCCGAAAAGTATGCTGTATTTCTGATCGAACATTCCCGCTTCGGTGAAGCCAGGACTTTGTTACAGGCTTCGTTAAAAGTAGCGCAACAGGCTCATTTAACCGCCTGGACCGCCCGATTCTACGAGCTGTCAGGGTCTGTTGAAGAAACCAACGGTAATCTTGTCCGGTCCGTTGATTTTTTCCTCCAGGCACTGGCTATCTACCAGGCCACCTATGCTTTTGAACAGCAGCAAAAACTGTGTGTTCATCTTATCTCAGTTTTTACTAGCTTTCAAGATTTAGCCAAAAGACAGGTATACAGTCGGCAGGCAGCTACGTTACAACGTGAGTATCGTCAACTGTCCATACTGCCGTTTATGTACGCAGATAAGGCGGATGATTTCGTAATTGCCGGAAAACTGGATTCTGCGCTGGCTTATGGTCGAAAAGCTATGACCATTTTATGGGTGACCCGGAAATGGCAACAATTTTATGGTTACCTGGATGGCTATGGCGTTCTATCAACGGATGGGGGTATGTACCGCGAAGCGGAAAAAACCTTTCGCCAGTGCCTGACTTACAGCCTCCAGCAGGGCGATCAGCGACGCGAACTCTACGCCTACATCCACCTGCCCGAACCGTTGCTACACCTGGGCCAGCTGGGCGAAGCCGAACACTACGCGAAACTGGCCTTGAGCCGGATCGAACTCGATCCCGAACGCCAGGATGAACACCGAACGCAGGTCTATGAGTCCCTAACGCACATTGCCGAAGCCGGGGGCCAGTTCAAACAGGCACTGGCCTACGAACGACTGAGCAATCAGTACCGGAATGCCGTGCGGAGTGTGGAGAAAAACCGGCAGATTGCCGAAGTAGAAGCCCGCTACCAAACCGCTCAAAAACAGACCCGCATTAACCAGCTCAGTATTGATAACCAGCGTCAGTTAACCCAAATCAGTTGGCAGGCGGCTGGCCTGATCGCCCTGATTGCTCTGCTGGCCCTGGCCCTGTGGCAGTATCGCGTCATCCGGCAGGCGAATGCCCGGCTGAGAGCCTCCAGCCAGCTGGTGTCCGAAAACAACCGGCAGATTAGCCAGCAGTCCGACCGGTTGGGCGTGCTGATGCAGGAGTTGCACCACCGGGTCAAAAATAATCTGGCCATCGTCTCGAGCCTGATGCGGATGCAATCCAGACGACTCGACGACCCACGGGCGGTACAGGCCGTACAGGATGGACAACGGCGGGTAGAAGCCATCTCGCTGATTCACCAGCAGTTTTATCAGACCGAAAACCTGGCCGATGTGCCTATCAAAGCCTACGTGACCGAACTCACCGAGAACCTGTTGCTGGGCTACGGTTTTGACCCCGACACCTTCGACTGTCAGGTCGAAGTAGCTGATATCCATTTGGATGTGGATGTGGCCGTACCGCTGGGCCTGGTTTTGAACGAAGTGCTGACGAATGCCTTCAAATACGCGTATACCAACGTAGCAAAACCTAAGCTGAACGTTCGGCTCCAGCCAGTAACGGATGGCCCGGCAACCGGACTACTCGTTGAGGTCCAGGATAATGGTCCCGGACTGGACGGTCCCGGACTGGATGGGACCGACGCTCGGCTGGAGCGGTCCGCCGATGCGGGGGCAAGCCCGACTGTTTCCTGGCGAAAAGGCTCTTTTGGCCAACGACTGATTCGTGAACTGACCGGCCAGCTAGGGGGTGAGATGAGTCTGACGACCCGAAACGGCACCTACTTCCGGCTGTGGATTCCGACCCCGGCCGGGACTGGTGCGGCCAATCCCGGCCGGGATTGAGTCTCCTGGCCTGGATTGGCCGGGCTCGTCATTATAGCCAGTTATACCAATTGTCTTTTTTGGTTTACTACCAAAATCCGGTCGTTCATGTACCGGATTTTGTCGTTTATGCCCCTTTCCGGGCGGGGTGAAAGATTACCCGCCAGTTTTACACAGACGCATTAGCAAAGCTATTCCGGATTGAGACCCATTTATTGTTCACAGTCAATCAATCAAGTATGATAACCAACTCGTTTGTTGGTCTGTCCCATCTCAACCAACTGATCGGTAAACAGCGGCAACGGGAGTGGGTCCAGACCAGTCGGCGTACTCCTAACCCGGCATCGCTCCCGCCCCCCGCCGAATCGGCCGATCCCTTTCTGAGCCACCTGTATGCCCTGATCGAAGCCAACCTGAGCGATTCCGGCTTTGGCCTCGATCAGATGCTAAGTGAACTGGGCATGAGCCGCACTACCCTGTTCCGCAAGGTAAAAGCCCGGACTGGGCAAACCGCCCATGAACTGCTGCGTAACTACCGCTTGAAACAGGCAACCCACTTCCTGCGGGCCGGTGTCTCCATCAGCGAAACCGCCTGGCAGGTGGGCTTCGAGAGTCGGGCCTACTTCAGTAAGTGCTTTCGGGAGCTCTATCGGGTGAGCCCCAGCGACTTTATGACGCAAGTCAAATTAGACGACCTTTCCACGCATTTCTTAGTGCTTTAACCCAAAAATGGATCATTTGTCATCCTGTTTGGATCATTTGTTATCGTCTGACGGGGTGGCCACCCTCTACTTTTGACCCAGACTTAGCTCATTCACGTACCTACTGAATTTCACGTATCTACTCTCTTTAACCATGCTCAAAAAAATACTCAAATGGACCGGCATCGTACTAGGTAGCCTGGTTCTGCTGCTCCTCGTCTTTTATGGTGTTGTGTATACACAAACCGAAGCAAGTATTAATAAAGTGTACAACGTAAAGCTTCAGCAGCTGTCCATTCCCGACGACTCGGCCTCGTATGTCGCGGGTCGGCACATTGCTGAGATCCGGGGGTGTGTGGGTTGTCACGGGGCTAATCTGGCGACGGGTGAAGTATTCGCCGACGAAAACTCGCCCATTGGGTACATCCAGGCGTCGAATATCACGGCTGGCAAGGGGGGCATTCAATACACCGATCAGGACTGGATTCGGGCGTTGCGGCATGGCTTGGGGAAAGACAACAAACCGCTTTGGTTTATGCCCTCGCACGAGATCTGTGGCTTGTCGAATCAGGACATGGCGGCTGTGATCAGCTACGTTAAAAAGCAGCCGCCGGTCGATAAAACGACTCCGCAGAAATCGATCAAGCCACTGGGCCGGATTCTTACGTTTGTGGGCGAGTTCCCGTTACTACCCGCCGAAGAAATCAACCACAACGCTACGTATGTAGACGACGTCAAAATGGTGGTCAACGCCGATTACGGAAAATACCTGGCCGTAACGTGTACTGGTTGCCACTCAGCCAATTTCAAAGGAGCTCCTTCCCGTTCGCCCGAACAGCCGCCCATCCCCGACATTTCATCGACCGGACACCCGGGCAACTGGACCCAGCAGGAATTTGTCCAGGTGTTTCATACCGGCAAAACTCCCGAGGGCCGGGTATTGAGCAAGTACACGCCGGTTAAATCCTTTACGTATTCCGACGATGAATTGAAAGCGATTTACCTGTTTCTGCACGAGTTGAAGTGAACAGAATGGAAGGCGTAGCAGCCAATCCGCTGTGCCTTCCAGGCGTACGAATGATGTGTTATAGCGAATCCTAGACAAAACCCGATCTATGCATCCCCTTCTTCTTTACCCTCAACGCTTTACGTATACTGAAGATAGTTCTGTGTTAACAGAAACGGCCCTGACACCTGCTGTCCAGAAAAAGTTTGAACGACTTTGGCACCTGGTCGGCAACACCCCCATGCTGGAAGTATTCTATACCGATCAGGGACAGCCCCGTTCGCTCTACGTAAAATGTGAGCAATACAACCTGACCGGCAGTATGAAAGACCGCATGGCGCTTCATGTCCTGCATCAGGCGTATCGGGAAGGCAGGATCAGACCGGGCGACCGTATTGTGGAAGCCACCAGCGGTAGTACGGGGATTGCTTTTTCGGCCATTGGGCAGGCGCTGGGGCACCCCGTTACGATTATCATGCCCGCCGGGGTTAGCCAGGAGCGGATTGACATCATTCGGAGTCTGGGGGCCGACGTCGTGCTGTTCTCCAAAGAAGAAGGCGGTTTTATGGGTGCCCTTCAACATTCGGAAGAAATGGCCGCCTGCGACCCGTGCGTTTTTTTGCCCCGCCAGTTCTCCAATACCGATAACACGGATGCCCACCGCCTGACCACGGGCAAAGAAATCTGGCGCCAGCTGGAAAGCGTCGACGTTATACCGGATGCTTTTGTGGCCGGTGTCGGTACGGGGGGGACGGTCATGGGCGTGGGCCGTTACCTGAAATCCCGAAACCTTGACATTCGCGTTCATCCGCTCGAACCCGCCGAATCGCCTACGTTATCGTTAGGCTATAAAACCGGAACGCACCGGATTCAGGGCTTCTTTGATGAGTTCGTTCCCGGTATTCTCCAGTTAGACGAGCTGGATCATGTGGTGCAGGCCAACGACGGCGACGCGATCCTGATGGCCCAGAAACTGGCCCGGCAACTGGGGGTCGCGGTGGGGATTTCGTCAGGAGCGAACCTGGTCGGGGCCATTAAGCTACAACAAGAGATGGGCCCCGACGCCCGTGTGGTGACGGTTCTGTGCGACTGCAACAAAAAATACCTGAGCACCGACCTGGTTCGGGAAGAGTCGGTCAAGCCGGGCTACATCGCTCCCAGCATTGAGTTTACGGATTATCGCCCCATCAGCCGCCTGCTGGCTGACCGACCGAGTGTGTTTTAAAGGTATCTCATCACCCCATACGATCATGAACGTATTACTTATCGGAGCCTCGGGCACCATTGGCAAAGCTGTCGCCGACCTTTTTATCGAGCAGGGGTTTACGCTCATCGGCGCATCCCGTTCCACGCAACCTGGCGTTGATTTCACCGACCTGGCCAGTATCGATGCCTTTTACGAGCAGGTCGGCGAACTGGATGCCATTTTGATTATTGGCGGTGATGCGGCTTTTGCCCCACTGGATCAACTAACTGATTCCCAGATTGAGCTGACGCTATCGAGCAAGCTGATGGGCCAGATTAACATGGCACGTAAAGGAATTGCTAAGCTGCGGCCCAATGGGGTGTTTGTGATGACGGGAGGCATGCTGGCGTATACGCCCTGGCCCGCAACGTCGATGGTGGCCATGGTCAATGCCGGCCTGGAAGGCTTTGTCCGGGCGGCTGCCCTGGATATGACCCAGGACCGCCGGCTGGTGATTGTTCATCCCCCGCTGGTGGCCGAAACGGCTGGTTTATTTGGCTTGGATAGCACCCAATACCCAACGGCGGCTACCGTAGCCAGGGCCTATCTGGAAGCCGTGGAGAGCGAGAATGGAACGGCAGTGTTTGTAAGCGGCTACGCTCCAGCTATAAGCTCCAGCCTGATCGACAGTAATACCGATGATCAGGACAGCCGTGATCCCAGTCTGACCAACTACATTATTTAAAATAATTGCCTACCGGATGGGCTTGGCGAGTGCGGTCCGCCGGTTGAGCGTAGTCTCCAGGCTACGCTGGGCCGTTATCCGGTCTCTGACCGGTGCTATCTCTGACCGGTCAGAGACCGGATAACACTTGAGCGAAGTTTGAAACTTCGCTCAACGGTCACTCGCTCAACCGCGCTCACCCAATCAGCCTCTCAAGGCTAACCAATCGGTCTTAAACGTATCGTCTTTGGCAAAAATGGATCATTTGTTATCGTCCGACGGGGTATTGGCACTCTACCTTTGGCCTGGCCATCGACGCGGCTAATCTGCTTTGCTTCCTGGAAGAACCCAGAACGGCCGATGTCTTCACCCGCAGCGTAAAAGCAGTGGGTGAAGACATCCGATTTACTTGAGTACATCCCAGTTCCTTTCACTGAATACGCTTATGAAACCACCTTTCCGCTTCCCGCTTCCCGCACTCCAGCGGCTTGTTTATTCAGCCACCTCCCTGCTCGTGGGGCTGACTTTTGTTCTGTCTAGTCACTCCGTACTAGGCCAGGGCATATACGCCACCCCTGGGCTCTACAACTACACCGTTCCAGCGGGCGGTCCTTTCCAGATTCGCGTAACGGCCCGGGGGGGCGATGGGGGCGAGCTGGGTAATGGCGGCAGTGGGGCCACGATTGCCTCCACCGTCACGGTTCAGAGTGGCGACGTATTAACTGTAATCGTTGGTCAAAGCGGCCGATCCACTGCTAATTACAGTGGTGGTGGGGGTGGTGGCGGGTCGGCGGTCATAGTGAACCGTAATGGAACCCGTGCCGTGTTGGTGGCCGCGGGTGGTGGCGGTGGTGGCGGGTCGGTAACTTCTCCTCCTTTTGGAACATTTATGTATCCAGGCGGGGGCGGGCAAGGCCTGGGGGCAACGAATGCAGGTAAGGGGGGCATAACTAACCCAAACGATGATAATGCCGGTGGTGGTGGCGGGGGTGGACTGGCCGGCCCGGGTAGCAACGGGGGTGGGGATACGGGTGGCAATGGGGGCGGGGCCGCCAGTTTGACAGCTGTGAGTGCTGGTGGTGGGGTGTTTCATGACACTTTCCAAGTCAATGGAGGCAGTGGTTTTGGTGGTGGTGGGAGCTTTGCGGGCGATTTCGGATCTATAGTAGCCAGGGGTGTGGGTGGTGGTGGTGGTGGCTACGGCGGGGGAAACGGCGCAATTTCCGGGAGTTTCACCGGGGCAGATCGCGATAATCCAATTTACCATGCCACCGGCGGATACTCCTATGTGGCTATTAGTGCCATGAATACCTCGATAACCCCGGGAACGGCGGGAGGCAGTCAGAACGATGACGGCCAGGTTACAATTACGTTTCCCCAAAACACCGCCAGGGCAACCCTTAGCCCCGACCAGAGTACTTGCCCGGGCCTTTTTCGTACACTACAGGGCACGGTTAGTGCTACGGGGAGTTGGACACTGGTACTTAGCGATGGCACAGTAGGTACAGGTAGTGGGACAACCTTCTCAATTCCAGTCAGGCCGGTCAGTTCTACAACTTATACCATTGCATCGTTGAGCGACCAACGGGGATTTGCTCCGGTCAGCAACCTGACGGGGCAGGCAGTTATTACGTCTAATCCCGGTCCCACCGTTAGTTTAACCAGTAATGGCCTCATCGGTTGTTCTCCATATAATGTAACGCTGACTGCGTCGGGGGGGACCTCCTATACGTTCAGTAGTGGGAATACGATCCTGCCGGGCGATCCCGCCAGCAACATTCGGGTTGTTCATGATCCGGGAAACTATTCAGTTCTGGGGATTGATGGTAATGGCTGTGTGAGTTCGGCCACTACTACTGTCAACCAGTCGACAGCACCGCCACAGCCATATACGTTCACTCCCGAGGGGAGTGTCCTTTTCTGTTCCTTTCCCAGCACGCGGATAGGAGTAGCTGTTTTGGGAGCAACAGCTATTAAGTCCTATACATTCATATACGGAAACACAATCATTCCTGGGGACCCAGCCGACCCATATCGATACGTTACAAGTCCTGGGGAGTATACCGTACTGGTGACGGGTATTAATAATTGCACGGCCTCAGCCACCCAGACGATTACCAAAGCGAATGAGGTCCTGCCAGTAGTGAGTTTAGCCAACAATGGCCCGCTTACCTGTGCCCAATCCAGTGTGACGCTGACGGCAACCAGTGATCAATCGGGCCCCTATACGTTCAAAAGCGGAAGTACTACCCTGGATGAAATGGGGTCTAGAAACACGCGCACCGTCAGCAGTCCGGGGGAGTATACCGTAGTCGTAATGGGGTCCAATAGCTGTACCAGTTCAGCAACCACTACGGTGACCCAGTTGCCGTTGACTCCGCCCACGGTGAGTTTAACCAACAACGGCCCCCTTTCCTGTGCCCAATCCAGTGTGACACTGACGGCAGTCAGTAATACGGCTACGTCTTATGTCTTCACCAATGGCAGTACTCCCCTGGCCGGTTCGCCAACCAGCAAGACGCGCGTCGTCAGCAGTCCAGGAGTATATTCGGTGGTGGTAACCGATGCAAATGGGTGTACCAATTCGGCCAGTACGACCGTCACTGCTACCAGTTCCCCCATCGCCGTTGTTAATCCGGCCACGACATCTTTCGTGGTGAATCAGGCGGTAAGCCAAGCTTTCACGGCCTCGGGGGGCGTTTCCGGATCGCCGGGCCGTCCCTACAGCTTTAGTGTGGCCAGCGGGAGTCTGCCACCGGGCCTGAGTCTGTTGGCTGATGGCCAGTTGTCAGGCAGCCCAACCCAGACTGGCAGTTTTACGGCCGTCATTCAGGCCACCGATGCCAATGGCTGCTTGGGAGTTGGCGTTCCCTACGAACCGATTGTGTCGCTCTCTGCCGTCACGGGTCCGGCCGCCACGTACGCTACCCCTGGTCTCTACACCTACACGGTCCCGGCGGGTGGTCCTTACCGCGTCTGGTTGACGGCCCGGGGCGGAGATGGGGGCGCGGAGTCGCTCGGCGGCACTGGGTCCCGTGTTGAGGGGTCTTATTTTGTTCAGAGTGGTGATCTCTTAACGGTGATTGTTGGCCAGAGTGGCAGGCTCTTCAGTAGGGGCGGTGGCGGTGGCGGTGGCGGTTCAGCGATCGTGTTGACCCATAGCGGTGTCCAAACGCTGCTGGTGGCTGCTGGCGGTGGTGGCGGTGGCGGGCAAGCAACCATAACGCCGGGTGGTGGTGGCCAGGGCCTTGGCCCCAGTACCGGTGGCGTGGGTGGCCGATCGACTGCTAATTACAGTGGTGGTGGTGGCGGTGGTGGCCTGAATGCGCCAGGGGGCAATGGGGGCAGCGGTTTTGATCCGGGCGGCACGGGCGGTGGAGCCGCCAGCTTAACGGCTCCAAGTGTCGGCGGGCCGTATAGAGGTTCTGAAGATGGGTCTGGAGGTAGTGGTTTTGGCGGTGGTGGGGGCGTGGGCGGAGGTGACTCAGTGCCAGGGAGACCGGTCGGTGGTGGGGGTGGAGGTTATGGTGGTGGTGATGGCGGAGATAATGGAGCTCCGGTTGATGGAGCCACGGGCGGCTATTCGTATGTGAGTCCCGCTGGCAGTAACACCAGCGTAACGCCGGGTATCGGCGGAGCCAGTCGGAACCGGGAGGGCGTAGCCACCATTGGCTTTGGCCAAAATACGGCTACCGCAGCCATCACAACCACCAACCTGGCGGTCTGCCAGGGCACGCCCTCGCTCATAGAGGGCACCGTTAGCGCTACAGGCAATTGGACCCTGGTGCTGACTAACGGCCTGACGACCACGGGCAGCGGAACCCGTTTCTCGATCCCTGTCAGCCCGGCCAGTCCCATTACGTACACCATTGAATCGCTGCTCGATGACCAGGGCTTTGCCCCGGTCAGTAACCTGAGTGGTCAGGCTAGTGTTACGTCAATCAAACCGGTGCCCACGGTGAGTTTAACCAATAACGGTCCGCTGACCTGCACTCAGCCCAGTGTTACCCTGACGGCCTCGGGAGCGACCGCCTATACCTTTACTACGGGCAGCCTGAGTCTGGCTGGTGATCCGGCCAGTAATAACCGGGTCGTGACCAGTCCGGGCACTTATTCAGTGGTGGGCGTCTCTCCGAACGGTTGCACGAACTCGGCCACCACAACGGTGACCAGTGTTGCCACGGTTACCGTGGTCAATCCGGCCACGGCGCTTTTTGTGGTGGGTCAGGCGGTGAGTCAAGCTTTCACGGCCTCGGGGGGCGTTTCTCCTCGCAGCTTTAGTGTGGCCAGCGGGAGCCTGCCGCCGGGCCTGAGTCTGTCGGCTGATGGCCAGTTGTCAGGAAGCCCAACTCAGACCGGTAGTTTTCCGCTCATCATTCAGGCCACCGATGCCAATGGCTGCCCGGGCCTTGGTACTCCGTACGAAGTGAATATAACGCAGCCAGTCGACATGAGTTTGACCGCCACATATACTACCCCTGGTCTCTACACCTACACGGTCCCGGCGGGTGGTCCTTACCGAGTCTGGTTGACGGCCCGGGGCGGAGACGGGGGGGCGTATTCGATCGGCGGCACGGGGGCCCGTGTTGAGGGGTCTTATACGGTTCAGAGTGGTGATCTCTTAACGGTGATTGTTGGCCAGAGTGGTAAGTTGGGCCTCGGGGGCGATGGTAACGGTGGCGGGGGGGGGGGCGGGGGCGGTTCAGCAATCGTGTTGACCCATAACGGTGTCCAAACGCTG
>NZ_JBHULN010000027.1:0-70766 GCF_042684525.1 Spirosoma soli
GAAAGAACCGTCTACATTTGGTAAAAAGTGGCTTGGCCATAGTGGTAGTTTAGATAAGTTTTAGCGAACTTAAACTTACCATCGGTCAGCCACTTTTCTGCTTTTATCCCTCATGTCCAGTAATCTGCTATTCCCACAAGCTAGGCTATCAATGTATTCGTAATCAGCAAGTTAGCTTCGTTGTAATCTCAAAAGAATTGTAGGCAGGTTTTGGAGTAAGGAAAGTTGTAACTGCTTATATATGATACGGTTATGACTTGTGAATGGAACAAAGTGTACCAATGTAGGCTCCCCCCACCAATGAGTCGTTTTTGCGAATGCCGTGATCAGACGTTATATCAGCGGCACTTTTACAATGAATTGGGTATCCGTTTCGATAACGTCAATATCTCGGCGGCTGAGGTAGTGGTACATGGATTTGAGACTGGCCAGCCCCTGCTTGTTGGAAGTTTCGACAAAACTTTTCTTTTGTAAGTTGTTGACAACACACAGATAATCCTCTTCCGGATAGATGTTGATCACCAGCGGGCTGTCTTCATCAATGGTGTTGTGTTTGATGGCGTTTTCGAGCAGGTTCTGAATCGTCACCGGCACAATCAGACGCGTCAGGTACTCACTTGGCACGTCAATGTTAATCTGCAGGGCGTCCTCGAAGCGCGACTTCTGGAGGGCAATGTAGTTGTGAACAAAAGCCAGTTCATTGTCGAGTGGCACCAGATCTTTGTCTTTATTCTGTAAGATGTAGCGGTAGATAATCGACAACTTACCCAGAAACGCAGAGGCCTCGCGAGGGTTGATGTTGATGAGGCTGTTGAGCGAGGTCAGGCTGTTAAAGAGGAAGTGCGGGTTAAGGTGGTTGATCAGGTTCTGATACTGAATCTCAGTTTTGTCGCGCTCAAGCCGGGTGGCCTGGACCTGTAAATCGTGTAATCGGTCAATCTGATCGGCCCGGTACCGTAAGAATCCAATCAGCAACCCAAACATAATAAGTACGACCAGCCCCCAAAACCAGCGGGTCAGATAAAAGTGAGCCTCCACGTGAATGGGCAACGCACTGACGGGCGTTTGGCGGCCATCCGCCGAAATGGCCTTTACGTTGAAGGTGTAATTGCCACCCGGCATTTGAGTATACACGGCATAGGTGGCAGTTCCAACCCGCTTCCAGTCCTTGTCATATCCCTCAAGCTTATACATGTAGTCAAAAGAAGGCTCCCTAGCGGAGGTTAATGCCGCAAAATGCATCGAAAAACTATTTTCGTCTGCCGTCAAATTAACTTGGGGCAACCCACTGTGAAGCAGCTGTATTTTATCGCCAAAGTGAATCTGGCTCACAAGTACCCGCCCACCTGACCGCTGCGGTTGCTCAGCCAGTTTTTCCGGAAAGAATTCGATCAGATACCCTTGTAGAGCAGCGACGATGTGGCCGTTTCGCAACGAAAACAGGCGGTTATCGTAGTTGTTGTTACTCTCGTTGAAGGGCAATCTAAAGTTTGTAAACCGTCGTGTTTGTGGCGTATAGATGGAAAACCGGTTGTAGGCAGCTACCCAAACGTGGCCAAATCGGTCGGCCAGGGCAGCCCCGCAATGGTCATAGGCCAGGCCTTCGCTCTCGGTCAGTCGCTCATACTGCCGGTTTTTAGGATCGTAACGCAGCAGGCCATAGCCGCCGGACGCCAGCCAGAACATGCCCGTTGAATCTTGAACGCAGGACGCTATGGTACTGTTGATCGCGGGGTTGTGGTTGTCGTCAGGGGGGACGTTGTCAAGCACAAATTGCCCCCTCGACTTCGAGAAGCGGGCGAAACCGTCTGGGTACATATGCAGCCACAAGCCACCAGTACGGTCGAGTTGTATAGCCCCGGCTTTGGATTTACGATCGTCGGTGGCCGACGCAACGGGGAAGCTACGCCAGTACCCTTTTCGGAGGTTGTAGCAATAAGCGTATCGGCTCTGGCCCGAAATCCATAAGTCGTCGCCCTGTAACAGAAAAGCGTGCATGAGCTTCTTTTCATCTGTCACAACTGGTGGTGTGGGCAGAGAAGTAAATTGGCCCGTGCGTTTATTGAATCGATAAATTGCACTACTGCCTCCTAAGATCAAATCGTTACCGTAAGGCATAATGCTGATCGTTGTGGAGCCGTAGGGATGATTGATTGTGGCATCGGGCAGCTTACGGACCGACAGCCGGTTGGTTTGAGGGTAATAGTGCAGCAGCCCCCGCCGAGCGGTGCCGAGCCACCAGGAGCCATCCACATCTTCGTACAGCGACAGTATGCCCTGTTCGTCGCTCACGGCCGGGAAAAGCGCATTGATATCGTAGATCGAGTAAAAAGTGCGCTTTGGGTCTGTTATCGAAATGCCGTTTACCGTGCCGAGCCAGACCGAGCCATCGGGATGCTGCCAGCCCGCCCAGAAGAATGTACCGGCAATCGATAGCGAGTTACCGACCTGGTGACGTAACGGCCGAACCTGGTAGGTACTGCCTTCGACAAAGTACATGGTGTTGCCCCACGAACATACCCACAGATTGTGCTGGCGATCCACAAAAATATGAGCAATCTCAACCGAGCCAGCCGGGGCCTTATCGTCAAGTGTAATTGTTTTGACGATCCGCCGTTGGTGCAGGTCAAACATAATGATCTGGCCGGCTGTTTCGTCGGCAAAGATTAACCGATTGCCATCCCGGGTTAGCGACGAGATGGAGCGGCCTTTGTACTGATTTAGCGGGGGAGCGTCAACGTAATCGTGGAATTGCTTTCGGTTTTTATCAAAATAAAGCAGCCCATCTTTCTTGTCAGCCACCCACAGCCCATCTCCCAGGGGATCATCCACTAAGGCTTCCCAGCCGATCCGGGTTGAAACCGTCTGTAACTCATCATGCCGGTCGACGGGAAACCAGGTGATGTGGTTGTTTTTGATTCGACAGCGAAACAGCCCGGCCAGATAGCTCGTAAACCAGATGTCGCCATTGCGGTCGCAGAGAATGTTCGAACACATGCCCAACACCCGGCCATTTAGCTGCTTCCAGGTTTTAAACTGGCCGGTAGATTTGTCGTAGCAGCTGACGCCCGTTTCTGTGGTTACCCAGATGTTACCATCGTGGTCTTCGCACAGCGACCATACCGTGTTATTAGGCAGCGAGGTAGGATCGCCCCGTCGGTTCTTGAACTGAATGAAATCATTGCCGTCGTACCGGTTCAATCCGTCAAACGTACCGATCCACAGAAAGCCATCCCGGTCTTGCAGAAAACTGCTTACGGTGTTAAAGGAAAGCCCGTCTTTCTCCTGAAGGTGCCGAAATTCGAACTCAACGGGACGATCCTGGGCGCTCGCCGGAATGCCCCAACCAACGAACCAGCCTAACAGCCAAACACACCCCCACGCGCCAACGCTTACTTTTCGAGCCATTTCTTGAACGATGGGGCTTTGTCCCGGCTGATTTCAATGTCGAGTTGGTGGTTGGGAGCTTTTAACTTAAGACTAAGCTTCAAGTTGGCCAACCCCTTTACCTGGTGCACAGCGTCGATGTTAACGATGCACTGCCGATTAGCGCGGTAAAACTGATTGGGATCGAGCAGCAGTTCGATCTGGTCGAGGGTGTCGTAATCGAGAATATACCGTTCGTTAGCGTGGGTGACCATGAAATTCAGCTGATCGCGGGTGAAGTAGGCAATATCCGACACCTTGATGGGTACCCAGCTGTTGCGGGCGTTGCCCAGAAAATGTTCCTTATACGACGATCGGGCAGTGGTTGGCGTGTTAATCACCTCCAGCAATTTTTTAACGTCGAGCGCTACGTTTGATTTCGCATTGATCAACGACTGCGCTTTACCGATGGCCCGTTTCAACTCGTCCCGATCAACGGGTTTCAGCAAATAGTCGATGCCATTGGCCTTGAATGCCTGAATAGCGTATTCGTTGTATGCGGTAGTGAAAATGATGGGCCCTGACAGTTGAAACTGCTCGAAGATGCGGAAACTTACCCCATCGGCCAGCTGTACGTCGGCGAAAATAAGGTCGGGTTCGGCGTTTTCGGAAAACCACCGAAAGGCTGTCTTTACGCTGCCAACGGTACCAATGATACTGATGTTGGGGGCAACTTCGGTAATACTGGCGGCCAACTCAAGGGCTACTAATTTTTCGTCTTCAATGATGAGGGCGTTCATAACAGGAAGGTAAGAGCTGATACTAAGGGCTAAATTTTTAATTTTTCGCCTTTATCTGCAAAAAATTGGTAATCAACTGTATTGCCGGTCAGATGAACGACGCAGAAGTGGCATCCGATCGTTCTCGACAGCAACTCAATCGGTTGGCAACTTACCTGACCTAGCCAACGGTTGAATGGCTAAAATATACGACTCATCTTATATTTTTTGGGAATCTCCGTAGTTCATTAGTCATTTGTGGTAACCTATGACGAATTCATGACGGCACTACAGATTCAACTCATCAAGAAAACCTGGCGCCTACTACGGGCCGTTGATCCGCAACTGCTGGGCGACGTATTTTATAAGCGGCTGTTCTTAAAGCATCCATCGGTACGTTCCTTATTCAAAGGACCGATGGACAGCCAATATCAAAAGTTTGTTGACATGCTGAGTTTCATCGTGGCACGTATTGACCAGCCCGAGTCCCTACAGACCGAGGTAGCCGACATGGCAAAGCGGCACGAAGGTTACGGCGTAAAGCCTTCGCACTACCAACCCGTAGGCGAAGCTCTGCTCTGGACCCTCGAACAGGGTCTCGGCAAAGAATGGAACGAAGAGGTTGAACAAGCCTGGCAAGCTTGCTACCAGTCGCTTACGCAAGCCATGCTCGAAAAGGCGTAAATCTCATTCATACAAACCCAAAGGGGGTACCATACATGAGTTCACGGTATGGTACCCCTTTGGGTTTCAGGCTATCTTGGTTCAGCCACATCCAGTTTAACAATAGCATTGATACGTTCGCCATCACTAATCTGCCGCATTGGAACGTAATGAATACGCACTGCCAACCCGTCGCGAATAGGAAACTCAACGGGGTCTACGTTCGTAAAGCCCGCCGTCGGGCTGCGATTGTACCAGAACGTAACGGTATTGACCCGGAATCCCTCCTGGCTGTGGTGCTGGTTCTTACCATCGCGCCGGGTTGTCCAGTCTTTTCGCCAGTAGTCAGAAACGGCCCCTTCCACAACCCTGGGCTTTTGGGTAGACAGGTAGTAATAATTGAAGACGGGTATGCCTACCGATAATACAACAAAGAGGGCCGCAAAAACAAAAAAAGCGTTCCGCGCGAAGCCCGGCCGAGTCTGATAGCCTACCAGACCAGCGGCAATAGCCAGTCCAAACGGCAATACCAGCGACCGCCAGTCAATCGGTGGCAGCGCATACAGGTCATAAACGGATAGGTAACGCACGGTGCAGTAACTATTTGACAGGGTTGATATAGGCTTCTGCCACCAGAAGCAAAAATGCATACATCGTTAGGCTGAACTGGACAAACGTTACGCCAATCACCTGTAGGCTCATGTACCAGGTTGTCTTTCCCTGAACGGCCGACCAGATACTACGTAGAGCCGCCCAACCCAGTGCCGGGTATGATAGTGCATAAGTTAACAGGGCCATTCCGCCAAACCAACCGAATGAAGGCAGGTATTTGTAGTAAACATGAGCGATTAGCCAGCTCCCCAAGGTTAAACCGAGCGCACAGAGATTCCAGTCGTAGAGTTTCATGCCTACTTGGGGTTATTTGATTCCAGCGTAGCTAAATCAGACTTGTAGCCTTCCAATGCTTTATGTTTAAGGGCATCGGCTTCGGCGGGCGTGAGGGTCTGGCCGGCCCACAGAGCCGACTCCCAATCGCCATAGATGGCATTGGGCAGAACAACGAACTTGGTACCGAACAAGGACTGATTTGCGTCGACCAGATCACGCCGTTTGTCGGCCCGCTGCTTGTGAAACATGCTGTCGAAGTCGTTGAGATTATCGCCTACCAGCATCACGATGTCGTGCGTTTGAGCCACCGACTGGCGACGTGGCTCTTTATCCGACGATTCCCCTTTCATCAGCACGTGCTTATCGTCGGCCTGCGGAAATCCCGCCGTTTTCATATTCTGAATGGTAGCCGCCAGCTCGTCCTGACTGCGGTTACTGATGTAAAAAATCTGCACGCCCTGCTGAGCTGCGTACTGAAAAAACGCAACCGCGCCGGGCAGGGTTTTCGCGCTGGCTTTAGCGGTCCAGGCTTTCCAGCTTTTTTCGGTGTAGGTCGTGTGGTCGAGGATGTCCTGTGCCTGCTGCGGGCTATTATCCAGAATGGTCTCATCAATATCGGTGACGATGGCCAACGGTTTAGCCGACTTAGGATGCTGCCTTAGTGCATCGGCCAGTTGAAGTTTCGCCAGCGCAAACGCCTGATAGCATAAGGCCCGGTATTCGCCGGACTGTTGCTGCCAAAGCACGGCATTAAGGCTATAATCGAGCGTTGTTATGCTCCGCGAAGTGCTTTTGTGGGTAATGCCCACCTGAGTTGCTGCCGGTGCAGTCACCGTCGATCGGTGACTGCAAGCCGACATCGTGAGTGCAGTTGCGCAAAAAAGAGGAAGGTAATTGTTCATTGTTATTTACAGAGCTAATATCCAGTTACTTACCTGGCTCAGCGTTCCCGAAAACGATTTAAATTCGCCAACGGCGCTACCCGCATCGCGGTTTACGTTGAGCGTAATATCTAAAGAAATGCGGCCGGGATATTTTGATACACGCATGAAAACAGTCTCGTCGTCATGCCATTGCACCTTGAACGCCGACCAGGAAGCGCCGTTCAGGCTGAATACTATTTTGCTGTCGCTCACCCGGATCAGGTGCGGCTGCTCGATCCAGTGGCTCATGCGCACCTCGTAGCAGCTGAACACTATCTTGTACGAATGGCCCGGTGAAACGATATTGTCAATCATAGTCTTAGTGGTTTGATAGCTTATGCGTTTGCGTAGCTGGTTAGGATCAGCGGTCAGTGTAGCCCTGCATACCTTCCGCATAGAGCAGACCGAAGACACCCAGCGTTAATACCCCCTGCGCGAGTGCCCAGATCACCATTAGCGCACCATGCCACCAAGGAACGTTGGGCGAGCCAGCAAACGTAAACGACCGGCCAAGCATGATGCAAGAAGCGACCAAAGCTGCCATGTAGAGCAGAAAGCCAATCCAGAAAGGTTTATCGTCCCAGGATGGTGGCAGAAACGTGTACCCCAACCGGGTACAGAGCCAGGCGCTTAGCGTAAGGCCTAGCGTAAGCAGATTCAACACGTAGATATTCATAAGGCCGTAACGGATCACAATTTAGCCAGCTTGCCGTTGGGCAATACCGTGTAGCTCGCTTTGGTTACTCGATACTGGCCTGCTTCGTCGTAAGTGCCGGTCCGCACAATGGCCCGCTGTTCGTGAGGTAGCCACTGGGTTTCGGTATCGGTCATCCCTTCAGCATTGTCATAATACACCTGCACCTGAGCTAGTTGCCGGTGGTTGGCGCGGCTGACGGTACTAAACCAGCCAATAGTTTCTTCGGCATAAAGTCGCCCAATCAGGACTACGTAAGCCTCCGGGGTCGTTGCTAAAGTATCTGCTTTATAAGTCAGCGACTTGACTCCCACCAGCTGAGCCGCATCGTCGCGACTGATGGGACTTTGTGCCGGATTAAACGGGCTTCCCTGCTGTAGGAATGACTCGTTCAAGAGCAGCGTGTCCGGCACGGGCATCTTCAGGTCTGGTAGCTGACTAGGTTGGCTAATTGGGTCACAGCCAACCGTAACCAGGCTGATCAGCAGGGCATTTTTCATCAAAGAGAAGTTCATTAGTAGGTGTTGTTTACCAATAGCAGAGGAGTTTGGGCTCAGCGACAGCGGTGCCCAAAAGGCATCAGAACGGCTTATATTCGGTAACTGCCTGATGCAGCGACGCCAATACGCCCTTCAGTTGCTTATCCAGTTCCGCACAAATGCCCGGTGTACTCTTCTCGGCTTTCTGACAATATGTTTCCAGAGAAACCGGCTGGGTAGTACTGTTCTCTTCGGGCTCGATGCGAACAATCGTGGCCCGGTATTTCCGGTTGGCGCATTCAATCAGAAGGGTGTAACGGAAGCGAAATACGCCACCAGCCGAGCTTTCGGACCGCGGGATGGTTACTACCGATTTGAATCGGCCGGCCAGGTCACCCGTCTGCTGATCGCTGAGGGCCAAAGGTTCAGTCGCCGATGTTTGAACGAGCCATAATCTGGCCCGCCGGAAAAGTTCGCCCTGCGACACGCTACCGCAGTCGACGACCTCGCTGTAGGAATCAATTGAAGGAGTGATAGTTTGCATAGTTGACGTTTTTGTCGTGCTTACTATTCGGGGTGTTTCGGCTAGTGCAAACGTGTACAGCAATAAGCCGGTTACTGCCAGGGTAGTACGTAGTGTTTTCATGAGCAATGGAGTGTTAGTCTACTGACAGGCCTGGAGATCATCATTAGCCGCTGAAAGCACTGACGAACCTGATTTTCTGCCGTTTGACGAATTAAAGCTCAGACATTGACGTAACGTCTTCAAAAAAAACCACCTGAAGCCTGCATTTTAGGCAAGCAGTCGTAGCCAGTGGGCAACGAATCGTAATGGGGTGGGTTGTACAACCTGGGCAATAGAATCCTTCTCTCCCGCCAGACAACGTCTAGGCCAGCCGAAGAGAACGCCTTGAGATTAGATTTATTCAGGTGGAATCTCTATCAGAGCCAGTTGCTGGACTCTGACGACTCATCAGGCTCTAGCTCCAGATCCTCTGCCGTCGGGGGCTCATGCCCAGAATTGTCCTGATCCTCATCAATTAAAGGAGCGGAATCAGCAAGTATGAATACAAACTTGTCAGCAGTTCTAACAGCGCATTCATAGTCAAAAGGTGTAGATGTACAGTTTTTTTAACTATATCAATTTACTAGGTTAATATTTCTATGATTTACTTTATTAAAAGGCTTACCCCTGCCCAACCTAGCTTGGTAGACGACGCAAACGCGCCTAGAACTCCGTGGCTTGGGAAATCAACTGGCGGTTCTGGTGCATGATGACAGCGGACTGAGCCTTCACGGCTTCCCACGAAAACGGATGCCATATATTGGTCGCACTGTCCAACACCTCGGTAGCCGCTTCGCAGGCAAAGAGCTTATAATCAAATTTAGGGTAGTTGTTGACCAGGTAGCCGGGGTAATAATACGTTTTATCCTGGCTTTGGGCATACCTCATCTTCTGCAACATCAGGTATTTCCCCAGGCTATGCTTACGGTAGGCGGGGTGGTAAAAATTCATAATACCCGCAATGCTCCGGAAACCTTTGTCGAAAATCCCCACCGCAATCAGCTTGTTTTCATCGCGAACCTCTACGCTATAGGTATCGAACGCAGTATAGCGGGCGCCATCGAGCAGACAGGATTCGACTGTGTCCGGCGCGTCAAACGTTATAGAATTGCGGTAATATCTATACAACGCTTCAACTTCTTCCGTGAGCGAAAAAGGCCCAACAGTTACCGTAAACGGCGCGTTGATTCTGAACAGTCGGAGTTGGTCTTTGCCGTACGTAACGTCTGCCAGCACGATGCGTAGCCAGTGAACGGAGTAAAACACATCGTCGAAATGCACGAGCGGACACGTAAATAATCGCTGCTGCATCCGAAAATACCCTCTGCTCAACCACAAATCCAGTTCGTTACTGTCCATTTTCACACCGTTTTTTATCCCTTAGCTATACGATACTACCAATTTAGCTACGAATCACGATTTTTAGATGCAACGGAACAGCTCTCTTTTTCACTTTTTTTTTAAAAGCGTTGACTACCAGTCACAAACGTGTTGATTATAACATACGTTGAATTTGGCTGTGCAGAGCCGCTATTTCTGGTTAGAGATGGCGACGGCCGACCGGGGCACATACCGCCCGAACGCAGTAGGGAAGCTGTACTCAGCTTAAGGCTGCGTTCTTACGGGGTCGCGGTCAGCGTTGCCAGCCGGGCGTCGATTTGCTGGATCACCTGGCTGAAGTCGGCGGAGGACTCGGCATAATCCAGCTGGTTTACGTCGATGATCAACAACTCTCCGATTTGATACGACGCGACAAACTCTTCGTAAAGTCGGTTAAGGCTGTTGAGGTAGTCGTCACTAATAGACTGCTCGAACGAACGGCCGCGTTTATGAATCTGCTCGCGGAGTTTAGGCAGTCCAGCGCGGAGATAGATCATCAGATCGGGTGGGCGCACCAGACTCATCATGTTGTTGAACAAATCCTGGTAGGTCTGGTAATCGCGTTCGGGCATGTAGCCCCCCTGGTACAAATTACGGGCGAAAATAGCCGCATCTTCGTAGATCGTCCGATCCTGAACCACGGTCCGGGGGTGTGCAGGGTTTGCCTGATTTTCCTGCTGAATAGCGATGATCTTCTTGATCTGCGCAAACCGACTGTTCAAAAAGTAAATCTGTAAGTTAAACGACCAGCGCGCCATGTCGTCGTAGAAATCAGCGAGATACGGGTTCCCTTCAACGGCCTCATACAGCACTTCCCAGCCGTAGTGAGCAGCGAGCTGTTCGGCCAGGGTTGTTTTTCCAGCCCCAATATTTCCAGTAATGGCAATGTGCATGAATGAAGTTAGTTAATCGGTCAAAAAGTTGGCCTGTTCATAGGTAACGCCAGTGTGAATCTCCACCGGCTGGCGTATTGATGATTGTGCCAACTAGTATACGGAACGAACTTTGGCAAAATCGGTTTATTTTTGTTACTAATTACCTCATTGGCATGAAACCGTACCGCGTCCTTCTTTATTATATATACTCACCGATTGAGAATCCTGAACAGTATCGGGAGGAGCACCATTTGCTGTGTTTACAATTGAATCTGCTGGGCCGCATCATTGTGGCTCCCGAGGGGCTAAATGGCACCGTGTCGGGCCTCACCGCCGACTGCGAGGCTTACATGGCAGCCCTGCACGCCGACCCACGTTTTGCCGGCATTGAATTTAAAGTCGACGAGGCCGACGGGCACGCCTTTCAAAAATTACACGTCCGGGTAAAACCAGAAATTGTACACTCCGACCTCCCCGTCGATCCGCTCCGACAAACGGGCATTCACCTCGAACCCGAAGAATTTCGTCGGCTCAAGAACGACCCCGACGTCGTGCTGGTGGATATGCGTTCCAATTACGAGCACGCCGTTGGCAAATTCAAAGGGGCCGTTACGTTCGACATGGAGAACCTGCGCGAGCTACCCGAACACGTGCACGAGATTGAACATTTGAAAGACAAAAAAGTCATTACGTATTGCACGGGCGGTATTAAATGCGAGAAAGCAAGCGCGTACCTTTTGTCGCAGGGGTTTCAGAACGTTTATCAGCTTCATGGCGGTATCATTAAATACGGCATGGAAGCCGGGGGCGAAGACTTTGATGGGCAGTGTTACGTATTCGATAACCGCGTAACGGTGCCAGTCAACCACGTCAACCCCGCAACGGTGTCAACCTGCTACCGTTGCGGAACCCCCACCAGCCGGATGATCAACTGCGCCAGTCCCGTCTGTAATAACCACGTAACGCTCTGCGAAGCCTGCGGTGACGAGCATGTGGGCACCTGCTCGGACAATTGCAAGAACGACCCCAATCTGCGCCCCTACGACGGCAGTGGCTATTATGGCAAGCAGACTCAAAGCTACTCCCCTATTCAGGGCTATAAGAGTCGCCAGGGGCAGCACACTGAGCTGGCTTTACTCAAGAAATAAGTTTAAACACAACGGAAACGGAGGGTTTCACGGAGTGCACAAAGGGCTTAGACGTTACGTCTTAACCTCGGTGCTCTCCGTGAAGCCCTCCGTTTCTCCGTGCTTACAATCCCTAACGCTGTCCTGATACAGGCAGGTACAGAACAGTTCGTTCCGGGTAAAGACACACCTTTAAGACGTTTCTGGTGAACGCAATCGCCCTGGCAATTACGATTCACTCTTTTGAACTTACAAAGCCTTGTTCTTTACGCGATGAATAACAAACTATCTGTCATGATTGCAGCCGTTACGCTGGGAGCCTGGCTGCCTCTGTCGTCGGTACTGGGCCAGATCGGCACCCGGTTTCCGGCTGAACGGAAAGTGGTGAAAGATCCCGTCACTGGCACCATGCTCACCTTCCTGACCAGCACGCCCGCGGGAGATACAAAGATTTATCAGACGCATCCCCAATGGACAGCTGATGGCCAATGGCTAGTGTTTCGCTCAAACCGAGTAAAGGGAGAGGCTCTGGCGGTTCATGAAAAGGATGGCACCCTTATTCAGGTGACCGAGGGTGGTTACACTGGTATGCTAAACCTGGCCCAGAAGTCCATGAAACTCTACCTCATGCGTTCGACGGGGGGACCGCCAGCCAGTCAAGGAGCAGAAGGAGCTCGCCAGCGGAGTGCATTGCAGAAACAAGTTGTGGAGGTTAATTTGGAACGGTTGTTTGCCGACAGCAAAGCCGGAAAACTACAGCCCACAACGGTGTACCAGCGCGTGTGCGGCACCATTCCCGCCGAGATGGAAGCCGGTGGCGACATGGCCCTGGATGCAGCCGAGGATCGGGTTTATTTTCGGGTTGGAAAAACCGAAGCGGCTAAGCACCTGGCAGCAGACACTAAACTTGCCGATAACTTTGGTCCCCGGAACATGGGCGCTGGCCCGGCCGGACTCGCCAGCATGAACGTAAACACGGGCGAAATCAAGTACGTGGTGTCGGTGCCGTTCCAGATCGGCCACGTGCAGGCGAATCCGTTTGTCACCGGCGAAATTATCTTCTGCTGGGAAACCGGTGGCAAATCGCCCCAGCGCACCTGGACGGTACTGGCCGACGGCAGCGGTCTACGGCCACTTTACCCCGAAGCCGATTATGAATGGGTAACCCACGAAGCCGTTATCAGCCCCGACGAGGTAGCTATCGCCATCATGGGGCACCGCAAGATTAACCCTGCCAAAGACAATAACACCCTTCAGGCCAGCACCAGCAACAAACCGGCTGATCCGCAAAACCCAGGTCAGGAAACCGACTGGGGGCCATCGGGAACGCGCGAAAAACCGACCGGGTTGGGCATTGTTAACCTGCGTACGCGGGAGATGCTTATTGCGGGGCAAACACCCAGCGGCAGCGGTCTTTGGCACGTACATGGTTCGGCGGACGGTCGCTGGGCGGTGGGTGACGATTTTGCCCGGAACATTTACCTCATTGACCGGCACAGCCACGAAATGATACTCCTGTCGGCGGGGCATAAAACAACCGCTGCCGACCACCCTCACCCGACGTTCAGCGCCGATGGCACGCGCATCGAAATCCAATCGGCGATGCTTTCGGCGGATAACCGGTCGATGAACATTTGCGTCATTCCCGTACCGGCCGACTGGCTCAAGCGACGCTACGACGGCAAATAAAGGTTATTTAAACGAATAGAACGCAGAAAACGAAAATCCACCAATGCAGTTTTATCTTCTCCTGATCAGTCAGTTTCTCATTCACGTATCCTTATTCGCTCAGTCCCGTCCCACGAATTTCAACGTTCGGGACTTTGGCGCGACCGGCGACGGCAAAACGCTTGATACTCCCGCCATCAACAAAGCCATTGACGCGGCTGCGGCTGCGGGCGGTGGAACGGTTTACTTTCCCGCAGGCACCTATGCCAGCTTCTCGTTGCACCTGAAAAGCAATATTGCACTGTTCATCGATCAGGGCGCTACATTGCTGGCCGCTGATTCACCCCCGGAGGGTAATGGTGGCTATGACGCCCCCGAACCCAATGCCTCCGATACGTTCCAGGATTTCGGGCATAGCCACTGGCATAACAGCCTCATCTGGGGTGAAAACCTAGAGAATGTATCTATTCTGGGCACCGGCATCATCTACGGAAAAGGCCTGACACGGGGCGAAAATCGTCGGGCAGGCATTGCCAATAAAGCTATTGCCTTAAAGCTCTGCCGCAACGTCATCATTAAAGACATCACGATCCTGTACGGAGGCCACTTTGGCATTTTGGCTACCGGCATCGACAACTTTACCTTAGACAATATAAAGATGGACACCAACCGCGACGGCATCGACGTGGATTGCTGCCGCCACGTGCGTATTTCCAACTGCACCATCAACTCGCCCTGGGACGATGCGATTTGCCTCAAAAGCTCTTATGCGCTGGGGTTCGCCCGCGCCACCGAAAACGTGACCATCACTAATTGTCAGGTGACCGGCTACGACCGGGGAACATTTCATAACGGTACCTACCAGCGCAAGGAAGCCCACCTTGTACCCGACAAAATGGACGTAACGGGCCGGATCAAGTTCGGAACGGAATCGAACGGCGGTTTCAAAAACATTACGATCTCAAATTGCGTGTTTGAGTATTGCCGCGGGCTGGCGCTGGAGACCGTCGATGGAGGCATCCTGGAAGACGTAACGATTACTAACATCACCATGCGCGATATTGTCAACTCGCCATTCTTTCTACGACTGGGTGCCCGAATGCGCGGCCCGGAAGGCACACCGGTTGGGGTACTGCGCCGGGTTAAGATCAGCAATGTCATTGTGTATAACGCCGATGTAAAATACGGGTCTATCATCAGCGGGATTCCTGGGCACGACATTGAAGACGTAACGCTCGACAACATCCGCATTGTTTTCCAGGGTGGTGGCACAAAACAACAGGCAGCTATTAACCCGGCCGAACAGGAAAAGGGTTATCCCGACCCCGGCCACATGGGTGACATGCCCTCCTACGGTTTTTTCATTCGCCACGTCAAAGGCATTGAACTCCGCAACATCGACATCCAGTACCAGAAAGAAGACCAGCGTCCACCGTTTGTGCTGATTGACGTGAAAAACATCGACGTACGTAATCTGAAAGCCCAGCACGCTCCCAACGTACCGGTGTTCCGCATGAAGTCGGTAACCGACTTTAGCCTACAGCAGAGCTTACAGTTCCCTGACAAAAAAATTGCAAAGACGGAGCAGATGGAGTTTTGATTAGGTGGTCATTGCATGCGACTCCCATCGGAACCTTTTAATGACAAATAAAACTGTCAGCGCGTTTTAACAACCTGTAGTTGTTCAATCAGCGATTTTCTGGCTCCGTCCGGAATCGGTATCTCCTGTGAACCGATGTACAACCGGTTCGACTCAATACGATCGAGGTAATTCAGGTTAATAACCAGCGAACGGGATAACTGGTAGAAACCGTCTGATAGATAAGGTAGAAGCTTTCCTAAATTCAGGGATATGCTAATGAACTGATACGGTTTGTTTGGATAAATCCGGTTAAAGCCAGATGTGGTCAGGTACAATTCGGACGTAGTTCGATCGGCTTTTACGTACATAATCTCAGCTTTTATCACTCGAATATAGCCGCTACCCGTTGGCAGATACGTATGGTCTGGTAAGCCGGGCGCCCCGTTGATATTCCCCGCATAAAAATTATGCAGGGCCAGGTCTATTTGGGCCGACATGATATTCCCAACGAGGTGGTCGGCCACAGAGCTAAATTGTTAATTTAGTTGTGGCTGACCCCCCTCGTTGTCAACTAAGCAAAACCACCGGCCCGAACACTTCGTTTACAGCCTTTATTCTGATGCCTTTGTCCGGTGATGGCCGATGCCTACCATATCACAACATCCGCTTAATGGCCAATAGTAGTCGGGTTAGGGCGTATTTGCGTAGTTTTGTACAACTCAACAGTGATCAGTGGACGTTTCGACAAATCAGCCAATAAATAGTCCGTAGCAGGCCTTGCCAATTACGGACTGTCGACTCATTCACTGATAAACTCACTACCTCTACTTTATGGCGGAGCAAAAACCCCTGATTTTAGTCACGAATGATGATGGAATTACATCCCACGGCATTCGGACACTTGTCCAATTAATGAAAGAACTGGGTTCTGTGGTCGTGGTGGCGCCTAACAGCCCCCAATCGGGTATGGGCCACGCAATTACCATTGCCAACCCTTTACGACTTTATCCGTCCGACATTTTCGGGGATGTACCCGCCTATGAATGCTCAGGGACACCCGCCGACTGTGTAAAGCTGGCCAAAAACCATGTACTCAAAGACCGATCACCGGATCTGGTCGTTAGTGGCATTAATCACGGTAGTAATACGTCCATCAGCGTATTGTATTCCGGTACCATGTCGGCGGCCATCGAAGCCGCCATTGAAGGCATTCCAGCCATTGGTTTTTCGTTGGGCGACTTTACGCGCCAACCTGATTTTTCGCACACGCATGAGCACATCCTGACGATTGCCCGGCAGGTGCTGGAGCGGGGCATAGAACGGGGTACGGCCTTGAACGTCAACTTTCCGGCCCGAACAGCCGAGCCATTAAAAGGTATTCGGATTTGCCGACAGGCGAACGCCAAATGGCAGGAAGTATTCGATGAGCGACGAGACCCCAATGGCCGACGGTACTTTTGGCTGGCTGGTGATTTTGTCAACTTCGATACGCACGCCGAAGATACTGATGAATACGCCATAGCACAGAACTACACCTCTGTAGTACCATGTCAGTACGACCTGACCGCCTACAGTATGATAGATGACCTGAGAAACTGGAAGCTGTAACTATTTATTATGAATGATGAATTATGAGTGATGAACTATGGATACGCTATCATGACCCATCATTAATAATTTATCATTCCTCATTCATCACTCAAACATGGCCCTATTAGGCAGTATGCTCAAAAACGGTATTCGCCTGACGAATGTCGTACGGTTACGAAAAGCCAATGCACTCCGGCAGCAACGTAAAGTGTTCCGGAAACTGGTCGTCAAAGCCCGGTTTACTGACTTTGGACAAACCTACCAGTTCGACGAGCTAGTCAGTGCAGCTGAGTTTGGTACAGATAAAGAATTTTACGAAAAGTATAAGCAGTACGTACCCATCCACGACTACAACAAGATGTTTGACGGTTGGTGGAAGCGGGCCCTCGATGGCGACAAAAACGTGACCTGGCCAGGACGGGTGAAGTATTTTGCCCTTAGCTCGGGCACGTCGGAAGCCGCGTCGAAATACATTCCGGTTACGAAGGCCATGTCGAAGGCCATTCAGCGAACCAGCATCCGCCAGATTCTGACGCTCGGCAAATACCAGAATCTGCCGTCAACACTCTATGAAAAAGGCTATTTGATGCTCGGAGGCAGCACGAATCTGAACGCTCGCGAAGGGCATTATGAAGGCGACCTCAGCGGCATCACCGCCAGCCAGATTCCGTTCTGGTTTCAGCGGTTCTACAAGCCCGGAAAAGAGATTGCCCAAGAACGCGACTGGGCGCTGAAACTGGACGAAATTACGGAGCAAGCGGGCGACTGGGACATTGGCTACGTAGTGGGCGTTCCGGCCTGGATTCAGCTGCTAATGGAAAAGATTATTGCCCGTTACAACGCCAAAACCATCCACGACGTCTGGCCTAACCTGATGGTGTTCTGCCACGGGGGCGTTTCGTTTGAGCCCTACCGGCAAGGCTTTGAAAAGCTGCTGGCCCACCCGATTACTTACATTGAAACGTACCTGGCCTCGGAAGGCTTTATTGCGTACCAGAGCCACCCCGACGCCGAAGGCATGCAGCTGGTGCTCAACAACGGCTTATTTTTTGAATTTATTCCCTTTAACGAGCAAAACTTCTCACCCGATGGCGATCTGGTGGCGAAACCACAAACGCTGATGATCGACGAAGTGGAAGAAGGAAAAGAATACGCTCTGCTTATATCGACCTGCTCGGGCGCGTGGCGTTACCTGATCGGCGACACCATTCGGTTTGTCTCGAAGCGCAAAGCCGAAATCGTCATTACGGGCCGGACAAAGCATTTTCTGAGCTTGTGTGGCGAGCACCTCTCGGTAGACAACATGAACAAAGCCATTGAGATGGTATCCGAAGAGCTAAACATTTCCGTTCGGGAGTTTACCGTGGCGGGAGTAAGCCACGACACGCTGTTTGCTCACCACTGGTACGTTGGAACCGATGATAAAGTTGATGCCACCGTCCTGCGCGACCGTCTGGATGCCAAATTGAAAGAACTAAACGACGACTACGCCGTGGAGCGTCGGCATGCGCTCAAAGAGGTTACGGTAACGGTGCTCCCTTCGGTGACGTTTTACAACTGGATGAAATCGAAAGGAAAAATGGGTGGGCAACACAAATTCCCCCGTGTGCTCAAAAAGAACTTGATAACCGAGTGGGAAGCGTTTTTGAACAACAATAAATAAGTTGTACCCGTTGAACTGCGGTTTCACCCAGACATCCATCTGTTCGTTGTGGGCTTTTCAACTGTCTATTCGGAAAGCCCACAACAACAAAATTAAGGTTAGTCGCCACCAGAACCCCATCATCAGCCTTTCGGTTAGTAATCTGAACAACGATTGATCAGTGTAACTTTCATGTAGCGTCACGACTGCTCAGACCATCTGCGGAAGATTACTTACTTGTGCAAAACAATGCTGGAGTTAACCACATTAACGCTATTTATTGGCTACATTATCTACCTGCGGTATTACGCCGATCAGCGTACAAACGCCCAAAAGGAAGCCGAGCGTTTAAAGGAAGGCATTCATTTATACACCAATGGGCAGTTTGGTGAAGCCTTGTCGTATTTCAATCAGGCTATTGCGGCTGAGCCGAAGGCCAGCGTTGCTTATTTGTACCGCGCCCGTATCTACCGGGCCCTGGGCGATTCCTCAGCCGCAATAATTGATATTGACCGAGGGAAAAGCTACGATGATACCGTGGCGGATCTGCACCTCGAAAGCGGCCAGATTCACTACGAGCGAGGAGATTATCAGGCTGCTTTTCTGGATTTCGACAAAGCCGTATTTCACGCTCATGGCGATGAAGCAGAACCCTATCACTGGCGGGGGCTGGCCCGCCAACGGCTGCACCAGGACGAAGCGAGCCGACAGGATTTAGAACGGGCCGATGCACTGATGCACAAAGCGCAGATAACCGTACCAACGGTCCAGCCGACCCAACAGGCGTTTTTCGATCGCGCGTTCCTGCTGCATATGGGTCTGATTTTTCTTAGTAGCCTGCTTTTGCTTTTCATTATTAAGCGAAGCCCCGTTATTCACTGGCCTTACCTGACGGCGGCCATCTCAGCGGTATCCATTGGCTTTCTTGAACCCCGAAAAGGATGGGCGCTGGCTCTACAGCAAGCGGTAACACTCTGGGTCGGCTACACCTTTGCTACCGGAGCCGCTACTCTAAGTTCACAGCGGGAAGTAGAAGTCTTTAGCCTGTACGGATCCATTGGCCTGACCTTCGCGGGGAGCCTCCTGGGCAGTGTGATCAAACGGGCACAAGGCTAGCACGCAATGAGGTTTGCGTGCTGATCATCACCAATTCGTCATCATTTTGCTAATGGGCTCATACAGCCGCGTGTAGGCAATCTGGGCGGCTACGGCCAGGAATATAATCCCTGTAGTACGGTTGAAGATCGTAACGACCCTTGGTGTAAAAAGCCGCTTAAGTCGGTTAGCGTAATACGCCAGGGCAGTCTCCGTTATAAACACTCCCACTAAACCGGCGCTCATAAAACTGTACTGCTGCCCTACGGTATAATGTAAATGCGACCGGATATACGCCACAATGGCCACCCAGGAGACGAAATTGACGGGGTTAAGTGCATTCAGGAAAAAGCCTGTGGTAAAGTAGTAGATAAAATTACCGAAGCGGGTCTGTGGGTAAGCTAACCGGGGCGTTCCTTTAAGAATATTTACTAAGCCCATAGCCGTTAGAAATACTACGCCAATAATGGCCATGAGGTGTTCAAACCCCTGGACTTTCGGAATGAATGACGTTCCCAACAGAGCAGCCAGCACAAAGATGATGTCGCCGGCAATGACACCAAACACGATCTTCAGACCCGAGCGGAACCCATTGTCGACGCTGTTTTGGATGAGGGCAAAAAAGACGGTTCCAAAGGTGAGACAAAGTGCAACGCCAATCAGAAAACCGTAAAGTATGGGTAAAATCACAGATGATACAATTATGGAGTTATAGAGTTGTATAGTTATGGACTGGGGAATGGTGTTGTGAAAAACGCTTACCACAACTCACTATATAACTTTATAACCATTCAACTTTATAACTATATGATTGTAGAACAGTTAAATCCCCCGCAGCCGGGCTACAATTAACAAACCACTAACGCTCAGCGCATCCGTGATTCGACTGGTCATGGCCATCTCAACGGCTTCGGCAAGGGGCAGTCGCCAAATGCGCAGGTCTTCCGTTTCTTCGGGGGCATGATCGCCTTGTACCAGGTCTTCGGCAATGTACAAAAACCCTTCCTCGTCAGTAGCTGAGTTTGACGTATGGATACGGGCGATCTTGGTCCATTGGCGGGCTTCCAGACCGGTTTCCTCTTTAAGTTCTCGTTTGGCCGACTCCAGCGGGTCGGTGTCCAGCGGTGAACCTCCTTCCGGAATTTCCCACGAATATTCGTTCAGCGGATACCGATATTGGCCTACCAGGTACGTATAGCCGTCAGCGTCGATGGGGATCACTCCTACAGCTTTGTTCTTGAAGCTGACCACACCGTAAATACCCGGTGTACCGGCTGGCGTTACAACTTCTTCGTGTCTGATCGACAACCAATTATTATCATATTTGACCGACGAGTTCAGCGTCTGCCAAGGGTTTTCTGTCACGTTCATGTCAGCGAAAGTACGGATTTTCCGGGTACGAATCGTTACCTTTGTTAAACTGAACTCTACCACACAAGGCTTCATGAGGGCCAATCAACGCACAAAATACCGCTGGATGGGCGTCTCACTTGGCCTGAGCATCGTCTTGTTGGTTCTCAAATTCACGGCTTACTTTTTAACGTCGTCAACCGCCATCTTAACCGATGCCGTTGAGTCGATCGTGAACGTACTGGCCAGTGGTTTTGCCTTTTACAGCATTTACCTGGCGGGGCAACCTCGTGACCAGAATCACCCCTACGGCCACGGGAAGATCGAATTCCTATCGTCGGGATTTGAAGGCGCCATGATTTTATCGGCTGGGCTGGTCATCATCTGGCAATCGGTGCTTAGTTTCTTCGAGCCCAAAATATTAAGTAATCTCGACGTAGGTCTGGTGCTGATTGGCGGCACAGCCGTGGCCAATGCGTTTGTGGGCTGGATGCTGATTCTGAACGGTAAAAGAACAGACTCACTAGCGCTCACCGCCGATGGACGGCATCTGCTCACCGATACCTTCAGCAGCATTGTTGTTATGGCTGGCGTTGCCATCGTGGCTCTCACGGGTCAGCGCTGGATCGACAGTGTCCTCTCTTTAATACTTTCGGTTGTCATTATTTACAACGGCTTTCAGCTCATTCGTCAATCCGTCGCCCGGCTTATGGATGAGACAGACACGCCGACCCTCGACCGCGTGGTAACCCTGCTGAACGTGCATAAAGACCGGAACTGGATCGATGTGCATAACCTCCGCGTGCAGAAGTACGGGGCTGATTTACACATCGATTGCCACCTAACCTTGCCCTATTACTGGGAACTGAATCAGGTACATGACGAGGTCCACCATTTTGAAGACACTCTGAAAGATGGCTTCCGCAACGAGGTTGAAATATTTGTTCATACCGATCCCTGCGAACAGGCCTGCTGCCATTATTGCCGGGTGGCCAATTGCCCGGTGCGGGGTTTTGCTTTCATTCACGATGTTGAGTGGACCGCCGACAATCTTCCCCTGAATCAAAAACATTTTGTGCCGCTGACGCTACCAAAGGTGTAGGTCATAGCTTTATTACTCTTTCTAACGGCTCATCTACCTCAGCTTCCAGAAATTTATTGAAATCAGGCTTAGGCTACAACGTAGCACACCTATTTTCTTAACCAAAACAATTTCAGCCATTTAGCTGCAATCCTGTTGCTAGCCATCGGCAATTTTTTGCTTACTGATTACGCTCTTAGCCTGATTTAATTAATCAATCCAGTATATTTATCCAAATAGTTGTATTAATTCTTTTTATTTACCAATTTTGGTCCACTTGCTGCTCTGACAGACAGCGCAAACATTGCTTTTTTCAATTCAGGTTGTATTCAAAAACGGAAAGGCTGGTCGCGCTACGACCAGCCTTTTTTTAGGGAGAAGCCGCCCAGGCGAGCATGCAACCTAGTTTTGATTTTGGGCTGTTTCATTTTTCGTAGCCTGGACGTGGCTATCCAGGCTACAAAGACCTATACTCACAGCGTAAGTTTTAAGTAACTTTACAGTGTGCTATAAAAACAGCACCAATTCACCTCTGTGTGAGCAGCTACCGCCCACAAATTCCCTTATAATCGCAGAATTGGCAGGTTTCGAGCTGGTCGGTCTTTCGGAAAGGCTCATTCATATCCAGCATTCGTTGAATGATGGTACGTAGCAAATTCTCCGAATCTTCGATATACTGCGCCGGGCTGTCATCAGTTCCGAAGGCAACCGGGTTGGATTTGAAACCCCCACTCAGGTCACGGAATGAATAAAAGCCGGCTTCTACCGGCAGGCCCGCAGCCGGATACACATCTTGTTTGGCCCGGTCGCGGGGTAAGCCGCCCAATTCACTAATGTTTTTGAGAGCCAGGTAACGATAGAGCCACAACTGCCGCATTTTGTCTTCCTTACCGTCGTTGAGCAGCTTTTCGGCCAGGTCTTTAGGCGTTTTTTCGGGCAAATCAACCTTACCGGTTTTGTAGTCCACGATGCGAATCTGGTCGCCCAACCGTTCCAGCCGATCAATCTTACCGGCAATACGTACGCGAAGCGGTGCTTGCCCGTCGAGTGGTACGCTCAGATACGTTTCCAGCGTTTGCTCCGTGCCAATCACCGTGAGCCCCGTAAGCTGACTTTGTTGCCGCTGGAAGTCGAGCATCAGTTTTTGCGCCAATTCATAGAGCAGCAGATTCATGCCCGACTCAATAACCCGCCCTTTCATGGTTACGGCAAACTCTTCTTCGAGCAGGTTTTTAATCAGTTGCTCATCAACGGGCAGGTTCTTCAATCGATACTCCTTGTCCAGCCGTTCGAGTACTTTATGCATCCAGTTTCCGAAATCGGCCGCCCCCATTTTCTCTTCAATATCTTCCTCCTCCGAGATGTTGACCACCCGGCTGAAGTAGAACCGCATGGAGCAGCTAACAAACTGGTTCAGGTAAGACGGGTACAAGCCTTTTGTACGTAACAAGTTGATTAGATCGGCTCGGATGGCTTCCGTTTTAGGAACCCGCAAATCCGTTACGTCGGCCACTTTGTCCATACCCGCCCGGCCGAAACGCACCGTTGGATGACTAATGCGAATGAGGCCCTGCGATTTGGGTACTAATTCGTGCTCAATCTGGCGGATAAATCGGCTCGGTTCACCTTTGCTATTCCCATAGGCATCGGTCGAGGTGGTGTGCAACAGCACGATTTCACTGGCTCGTTGCAAGAGTCGGTAGAAGTGATAGGCCATAACGGCCTCCTGCTCGCGGTAGGTGGGCAGCTTCAGTTCGGCGGCAATATCGAACGGAATCAGGGAGTTCAGCTTGCGCGACTGCGGCAGAATCCCTTCGTTGACCGATAAAATAATGACCCGATCAAAATCCAGCGCCCGGGTTTCGAGCATCCCCATCACCTGCAGCTGACTTTTGCCCTCGCTGGTGAATGGAATACTCGTTTGCCGAATCAGTTCGTACAAAAATTGCCGAAAACTCTTTACGGTTACGGGCGTACTACCCGCTGAACCGGCCTGCCGTTCGAGCGTCGTTTCAAGCTGTTTCAGCAGCGTAAAGAATAAATACAGATACTCTATTTCGATAGCGTCCTGGCTGCTTCGGTACACGTCGCGCAGCAGTTCGACCAGGTCATAGAACGCCTGAATGGCCTGCATCGGGTCTTCGTTCGACCAGCGCGAAAACAAGACCCGAATGAGCGGATCATCAGAACCCGACGTTTGTCCCAGCTCCTGAATTTCTTTCTCAGTGAGGTACACGCGCTGCTCCTTAACGATTACTTTCACCAGCCACTGAAACAGCGGTTCGGCGGGTAAGACCTCACCCAACTCCGACCGGCCGCCGGGCCATTGCAGTTGCCGAATCCGTTCATATTGCTTCACAAACGGATGGTTCAGGACCTTGACAACGTGGCGGTGGTGAAACTTGGGAATCCGCAGGTCGCGACCGTCTTTCGACCGGAACTCGTGTACCGTTCGCTGCATCTCGAACAGCGTATCGACCAGCGTAAACAGCAACGAACTACGTAACGACAACCCCATCGTTACGTTCAGGTTGGTTACGCCCTCATCGAGCGCGTAGAGTACTGGCACCAACAGCGTTTCGTCGGCCAATACAATTGCCGTTTTGGGCGTTGAACCCGATGTAATCCGCTCAAAACCAGCCCCAGCTTCTCGGCTCCACTCCTGATAAATTTTGCCGGCCACTTTTGCCTGCATACTGGCGTTGGGTACGCCCACGACGCGGATGTTTTTTTCCGACCCGAGCAGGTTATTGGATAGCTCTTCGCGATTTTGCCTGGAGAAAAACCAGCCATTGTCACGATACCGGCGCAGAAACTCACCGGCCTCCTGGCCCCAGTCCTGAATGTAGTAGTTGTCGGCATCCCAGATCAACTCTGCTTTCTGGGCCTCCACCAATACCCGGATGATGTGCTCCTCGGCCCGGCTGAGCGCGTTGAAGCCAACAAAATAAACGCGTTCGTACGCCAAATCATCGCGGATCAGTGCCTCAACGTTCTGTGCCAGCAGCCGATACGCCATCCCCCGATACGCCATTCCCTGATCGGTCAGGCGTTGGTGCAGGTTCTGATAGGCGATATGCAGGTTTTCGAATAGCTTGAAATACCGCGCCGTACCGGGCGTTTCGACAATAGGTTTAGCTGATGAGGGCTGATCGACCTGCCAGCGCTCGAGGGCTTTGGCCGCTGTCAGGTAACTAAATAGCTCGTTGGAGTTTATCAGGTATTGATCAATCCGGTCAAAATCGGCCAGCAACACCGACGCCCAACCGATAAACTGCTCAAACTCAACCTGCGGGTCGATGGCTCTGAAAACATCGTAAAGTTCAAACAACAGGCTAACCGAATCGATCAGCTCCACGCCAGCCGCCTGGGTAATGAAATCATCGACGGCCAGCGTATGGGGGGCCAGAAACGGCCGATCAGAGCAAGTAGCGAGTTCGTCGAGAAATACCGAAACAGCCCGACGCGTTGGCAGAATCACCCAAACGTCCCGGAGACTAGGACCGTGCGCGTCAAAAATACGTTGAGCCGTTTGGCGAAGAAATGTCATTCAGTGTGGTTAAGCCGACAGTAACTTTAACAAAAAGTAAAGATAACCCAGTTGCTGACGATTATTGGCCAGGGAGAATGATTAATTCGTCAATTTACTTCGGTTGCGGGTTATTTCTCGCCCTACGTTTGAGTTTGTATCGTTGAGAACAAGCGATTAAACCGCTGTGGCGATGGGCGGGCGAAATCTATTTAATCACGAACACGTCTATTAGATCCAGAAGGCGCTACCATTGCCAACTAGCTATGATGAGAAGCTTATTAGGACGAATCGGCGCCTGCTTTTTTTAACAGACATCTTTAAACCAGAGCGTACCCCATGAATCACCCGGCCATACCCATATTAGATCCTCAGTCGTTTGTTCAGCAGTTCGTAATGTCCGAAGCACACGAGCAGGCTCAGCAACTGAATCCGTCGACCGGTAGCACCGCTCCGACCCGTAACTTCTTTACCCTGATGCGAATTGAAGATTTTGCCCGGCACATCAGGTTCCCGATTCCGGCCAGCCGAAGTTTTCACTACGATTTTATGTTGCTAACGGGTGGCTCTATTCGGCGTACCTATGGTTTGGAGACCTATGTGATTGGCCCCTGCATGTTTTCAGCGTATACGGCAGGCGATATCGTTTCAACGGATACGTGTAGTGCCGATGCCACGGGGTATTACGCCCTGTTCGATGCGGACTATGTACTGACCACGCTTAAGAACCCCCATGCATTGGATGAATTGAGTTTTCTTCGGACCGATGCTCACCCAATAGTATCTGTTGATGCCAACACCACCCACGATTGGCTGGCGCAACTTGCCAGAATTGAGCGTGCCTTTCAAAGCAAACGCCCCGATCGCCAAGCGTATAGTAGCTCATTACTGTACGCTTTTCTGCTGGATGTACAGCAACAGTATGGCGAGCAATCACAGATTCGACTGCTGTCAACATCGGCTCAGCTTACGGCCCGCTTCAAGCAGCTGCTGACCCACCACATCCTGAGTAAACGCTCGGTGAGTGAATATGCCGATCTGCTGGCCGTAACGCCTAACCATCTTAACAAATGCGTGAAAGAAACGACCGGTAGGCCCGCGAGTGTTTTGATAGCCGATATGTTGATACTGGAAGCAAAGGTATTGCTCGGCCAACCAGAGCTGACTGTTTCGGAGGTAGCGTTCCGGTTGCGCGTCGACGACCTCTCGTATTTTGCCCGCTTCTTCAAAAAACACACCGGCTTCAGTCCAACCGAATTCCGGCAACAGGTTCATTAAGTGGTGAATGGCTGTAGGGCGTACCTCCTGACGAACGCTTTAGTTACCTGTTGGGGCTGCCCCCGTTTATTCATGCAAAGCGGTTAGCAACTGCTTGAGGGCGTTGAGATCTACCGGTTTAACCAGGTGTGCATCAAAACCAGCCTCTTTACTCTGCTGCTTGTCTTTCGGTTGACCATAGCCCGTCAGAGCGATAACGAAGATCGACTTCCCCCAAAGCTGTTCACGAATCCGCCGGCAGGTTTCATACCCATCCAGGCTCGGCATACCGATGTCCAACAGTATGGCATCGGGACGTAGTGTTTCGGCCAGCGCCAGGGCTTCCTCACCCCCATACCGGGTGTACACCTGGTAGCCTAACTGCTTAACCAGCATCGCGGTCACATCGGCTAAGTCCCGGTTATCATCCACCACCAGCACCCGCAACGCTGCCGCGCCCGACTGGGGGGCAGCCCCCGTAGAACCCTGAGCGGACGACAGTTCGGCCTGTGCTGGCAAATGAACCACAAACTCACTGCCCCGGCCCAGTCCTTCACTATGGGCCTCTATCCAGCCACCATGTTGCTCAACCAATCGATTCACTACGGTCAAGCCCAAACCCAGGCCCCCCTGAGGGCGATCCAGAGAATTGTTCACTTGGAAAAACAGGTCAAATATGGCCCCTACCTGATCTGGCGCAATGCCGATGCCATTGTCCCGCACCCGCAGCTGAACTTCCTGATCTACTGGCTGGAGACTAACCCACACACGACCACCCTCCCGAGTATATTTAGCGCCGTTGGTGAGCAGGTTTACCAGCACCTGATGCAGGCGGGTGGGGTCACCTCTGACGTATAAGGGGGAAGGCGGCAGGTCAACAGTTACTCGGCGGTTTGAGGATTCGTACAAATATTGGACCGTTTGAACCGCCTGGTCAACCAGAACTCCTAAGTCGATCCGCTGCATATGCAACGTAATTTTACCCCGGCTAATGCGGCTGACGTCCAATAAGTCATCGACCATCTGGGTCATGTGCCTCACCTCACGGCTCATTAATTGGATGGCCGATGGCAACGGTAAACTCTCATCCTGCCCTCCCGTTAGTTCGAGCAGCAGCAGGGTGTTGTGCAGGGTAGCCAAAGGATTGCGTAATTCATGGCTGAGCATGGCCAGAAACTCATCTTTTCGGCGATCAGACTCCTGCAGGGCTTCCTCGGCCTGTTTCTGCTGGGTTAGATCACGCATCACTTTGACCAGACCGATGATGGTTCCGCCGGGTTCGCGTAAGGGAGTTGTTACGCCCGAGCCATACAGCCGGGTGTTGTCTTTCCGACGGTGCCAGCGTTCATTATCGGCTCGTCCTTCCTGAATTGCTTTTTGAGCTTCGCCCTGGGGAGCACCTGCCGCCTGATCTTCGGGCGTGAAGATAATATCACCTGACTGACCAATAATTTCGCTTTCGGTATAACCAAACATAGCTTCTGCACCGGCACTCCAGCTGCTTACCCGCCGATGAATGTCAGTGATGAAAATAGCGTAGTCTTTAGCACTTTCCAGGATCATCTGATACACCTGAACCTGATTCAACTCTTTATAGTCGTGTTCAGTTCAGGGTTTGGTTCGGATGAAGGCAGACTAAAATCTGGATTTTGGACATCAACAGCCATAGAACAAACAGTCAAATAAAGGCGGGCGATTTACTTAGGTGAAAGAAAGTGTTGCGTAACTGCAACAATCACCCTGTACGATTGAGAACCTGTTTTAGAAAACAGAGTTCCACTCAATTTGGCAACGGTCCCGGCTCTCTTTCACGCGGCAACAACGTCCTGCATTGACAAGGGCTAGATCAGTTCTGATTGTCCTTTGTTGCTCCCTGTTCACATAGTCATTTGTTGTCAGCAATTGACTATTCATGACCACTTTATGACAACAAATGACTATAAATGATTGCTTGCTCAAACAGGTAGATAAATGCAAAACGTAGCCCCCTGGCCTGGTTGGCTCCACGCGGTACTATAACCGTGGTGATTTTCGACAACCCGTTTCACGATGGCCAAACCAATACCGGTACCGGGATAGGTTTGGCGGTTATGGAGCCGATAAAACGTATCAAAAATGCGCTCAGCTTGTCCCTGCTCGAAACCGATGCCGTTATCTGTAACCTCAATAACCCGAAAGTGCTCGTGCTGAGCGGATGGCTGGTAGGCCGGGGGTAATTCGGAGCGGGTGATGAGTTTACTCTTTATGCCGATGTGAGGCACTACGTCGGCCTTGACAAACTTCAGCGCATTACTCAAAAGATTACGAAATAGTTGCTCAAGCTGCGTTGCATCGCCCCGTACAGTGCCTAGCTGACCAATGTCAATGACGGCTTTTTTCTCTGCTATATACTGGTCTAACTCCGTCAAAACGTCATCAACGATCTGGTTCAACGGCTTTTCGCCAACCGATTCGCCATCGGTTGCTAGTCGGGAATAGGTCAACAGGTCACGGATGAGCACCGACATTCGCCCCGCAGCGGCTTCCATGCGGTTAATCAGTTCTATGCCCTGATGATCCAGGCTTGCGTCGTAGTTGGTCCTGAGCAAGGCGCCAAACTCCTTAATCTTACGCAAGGGCTCCTGCAAGTCGTGACTGGCGGCCGTGGCAAACAGCTCCAGATTCGCGTTGGAGCGTTCCAGGTCAGCCGTGCTTTGCTGGAGAGCCAGTACATTGTTTACTTTTTGGGTGGTTTCGTGGACAATCGCTAAAATCCCTCCCACCTGACCGGTTTCGTCAATGACGGGCAGGTAGGTGTACGTCCAGTAAGCGTTTTCGAACTGGCCATTCCGGTAAATAGGGATTAGTTGATCTTCGCTCAAAACAGATTCTCTGGTTTGCGTTATTTGATCAAACAGGGGCTGAGCGAAGGTAGACCAGATTTCAGGCCAGCTCTCGGGGCCAGATTGTCCTAACGCCTGGGGGTGCTTACCTTCCTGGCCAAGGCTTGGCCGGTAGGCGTCATTATAAAGCTGAATAAAGTCCCTTCCCCAAAACAGCATCATCGGGAATTTAGACATCAGTACCAAGCTCACCATCGAGCGCAGACTTTGGGGCCACTGCTGGGGCCGACCTAAAGAAGTCGTCTGCCAATCATATTGTCTGATTAATTCCCCCAATTCACCGCCACCGGCGAGAAAAGGGAACTCTGAAGGAAAATCTGGTGAACGCATTCGCAAAAGTAGTGTGTCCTTGAAGAACACGATAAACAGAGAATCGGCTTTTTTAGCTTATTACTATTATACAATCAATCTATAGGCTAATAGTATAAAATCGGTTATCGGTAAAATTGGCTGCTCAAGTAATTGTATGTCAACGCACAATGCTCAACAACATGCCCTTCAGTATCAAGTACGATGAGAACGGTCTCTCCTTTCCATCCACCCTGGCTTAAGTGCAAGCGAACGTATTGTTTATTCTTAATGGTGATATGGTGAGCAACGGTTAGTCGGCGAGGGTTGCGTTTACCAAACGGCCACCGCCTTCTTTGGTTAAGTGAGGGCTTCAGATTTAGGATAAAGTCGCTATCAGCTCAGTATCAAGTGTATTTTGGTACTGCCGTTGCCGAAAGTACCGCCAGTAGCAGCTTGTTTTCGTAAGCATAAATTGTGCGGTTATTCCCCCGATTCGTCTTACCACCCCCCTGACCAGGGCCGATACCTTTGCACCGTCGCTTTTGCATTCGGGCGACACGGTACAGATGAAAGCAACTATCAAATTATTAATCATTTGCCTGGTCGGCTTTGTGCACTGGTTCTTTGGCAACTTATACGAAGCCGTTGTTTTATCCCCTAATTTGATACTGGCCGATGATCGGGTAGCTATGCTAGCTGCTTCCCGGCAACTGTTCAGCGTTTCGGCTCCTTATTACTATTACCTACCCTGGAGTCCACTAGCCATCGGGCTGACGGTTTATCTGTGGTTTCGACTTCGACAAACGGAGTTCGTTCCGGCACGTCCGTGGATTACTTATGCCGCTGTCTTTGCTATTAGCGCTGGCCTGGTTACCGGGTACATCATCGCTACGTTTAACTTAACCCTATGGGTCGGGTCGGCTCCTTATTCAGAAGCAGAATTAGCTAGGCTTATCTGGCAAAACACAGCAGTCGCCCTGTTCCGGCTTGGGCTGATCGGAGCCACTATCTTTTGCCTGTATCGATCAACCCAGCTGGCGGTAACGGCCTATTTTGAGTTCTACATCAACAGAAATCACCGTACGGTATAAACTAGCTAACTCAGTGTAGATATGAACGTAACGCACGCAATTCAGGCCCGCTTTTCGTGGTTGCCCTATGTACTCTTCTGTTTGATTGTTGGCCAATTAACCGCTTATCTGGGGAATGAATATTTTGGTCACGACTGGGATAAGAACCTCATTAAACCCTCGGTAACGCAGTTCAACTGGCTGTTTTTTGTCGCGGTATGGACCGTGAATTACACAACCATGGGCGTGGCCGCCTGGTACGTCCGCCGGACGGGTTCTAATGCGCTTACGAAGCGGGCCTTAGGCTGGTTCTGGTTTCAGTTTGGCCTGTGTTTACTCTGGATACCAATTGTGCATGGCACTGGCTGGGTCGGCACAGCCGTCACCATGGATTTTGTAGTGGGCATACCGGCCTTCATAACCGGCTATTGGTTCTACAAAGCCTCCCGCCGGGCGTTCAACTGGTACGTTCCTTACTTACTATGGACACTCATTACTACGCACGCCAAAATCTGGATGTACATGGTAAACACATAGGCGGTAACGTTTCACAGCGCGAATCCCGAACAATACTCATGGTCGAACCAGCCGCGTTTAGAACCAACGCAGCGATGAAAACAACCATTCATCAGTGCATACGGTCGCCCCGCACGTCCATGTTGGTCAGAATATCCGCTTCAACGGCTAAAAACTCCTTCCAACGTTCCCGAACCCGTTCGGCAGGCAGGTATGTTTCGGCCAGTTCAATGAAGTTGCGGTAGTGCCCTGCTTCGGAAATCATCAGCTCTCGGTAGAATTTGCGAAGCCCTTCGTCGGCGATGTTCTCGGAGAGGAGTTTGAAACGCTCGCAGCTACGGGCTTCGATCAGGGCATTAATCAGCAGGTTATCCATTAATTGCTCTTTTTGATCGCCAATTGACCGACGCAATCGGCTCCGCAGCTGGTTTACGTATTCGTCTTTCCGCTGGCGTCCCAATGGAATATTTCGTTTGCGTAACTCCTTCAGTACTCGCTGAAAATGCCCCCACTCTTCGGCCACTACCGGTGTTAGCACCTCCACCAGTTCTTCTTTATCGGAATACTGCACAATCAGCGAAATGCACGACGAAGCAGCTTTCTGTTCGCAGTAAGCATGATCGATCAGAATATCACCGATGTTCATTTCGTCAATGTTGACCCAACGCGGGTCGGTAGGCAGTTCGAGACCTAAGGTAGTAAGCGACATAGCTTAATGATAACCCTGTATTGACCCACAAATTTACCAATTCTCAGCCACAAACCGTCAGTTGCTGGCTTCTCAGCCGTTTCGTGAGCCAGGGGTTCAGGCTAACGAATTATCTGCCTTATGTAACTGGCTAGTAATAATACTATGACCGTTTTCTAAAAGGTCTTTCATTTGTACCGAAATAATGGTTACTTATGCTTTTAACTACCTAACAATCACTATGAAGTTCAGCTTGGCACGGTCTCTTTACCCGTTGTCAGGTCTTACAGGCCCTGACCCATCAAGTCTGAACACTTAATGGATAAATGTTCACTGATGTGTTATCCTTTTCAGCGCAATAGACGACTTTCCTGGCGTTACTTTTCTGTAAGCAATACGTTTCAGCCCCAAACTCACGTCCACGGTACTTGTTCATGAAAAAACGTTTACTGATTTTCTGCTTATCATTAACGCTTTCCTCAGCGTTTGCTCAATCCAAGCGAATTGACAGCTTGTGGACGGTACTCAAAAAGCATCCCCAAGCGGATACGTTTCGGGTGAACCGGTTGAATGATCTCACAAATGAGTGGGGTTTACAGCTTCCGCAGTATGACTCCCTGGCAAACCAGGCATTGCTGCTGGCCCGCAAGCTCAACTATCCTATCGGTGAAGCCAAGGCGCTTTTTACGCTCGGCATTACGCTCTATGCGACGCATCGTAATAATCCGGCAAAACAAGAAGAAGCGAAACAAGGCCAGCGACAGGTCGATCAGGCGATCCAACTGGTTGAACGGGCGGGGGATAAGCGACTACTGATCCAGTTCCTGACCGGCGCAGGGTCCGCCAAACGTGTCAGCAACACCGAAAAGAAACAGTCCCTGGCGTACGGCCAACGGGCTTTATCAGTAGCTCAATCACTTCATGATCCGAAATTGATTAGCGATTGCCAGCGCATGATTGCGCTTTATTATGATTGGGCGAATAACAACTACGCAGCCGCCTTGCAGTGGAATTTTCAGGCGTTACGAACGGCTCAACAGGGCCACTGCCAGGCATGTGCGTTGGCGTCTTTGCGGGCCATCGCCAACAACTATACTGCTTTAAATGACAACGATCAGGCCTTACGCTATTTGACCCAGGCGCTCACCATAAGCCAGCAGGAAGCTAGCGCCGAAAGCCGTGAATTTCAATTTTCTGCCCTGTCGTCCATTGGTAATCTGTATCTAAAAGTCGGGCGATCTGCGCAGTCGATTCAAGTATTTGAACGGGCCATTCAAGTTCGTAAGACTGATTATCCAGCCATCACCCTTGCTCATTTCGACAAACAATTGTCGGCGGCTTATGAATCGCTGGGGCGCTATCCGTTGGCTATCTTTCATGCTCAGCGCGGGCTGGCTCAAGCCCGACAGGATCACAACGCCTGGGCGGAGTCGGCTACGTCGAACACGTTAAGCCGGGCTTACCTGCACACGGGCAAACTCGACAGTGCTCAATTTTATGGGGTTCAGAGCCTGAGTATCGCCCAGCAAACTCACAAAAAAGACTACATCCGGGATGCCAGTCAGACCTTAGCCGAACTGTATGCTAAGCAAGGTAAATATGCTGATGCGTATCGCTACCAGGGTCTGTATTTTACGTATCGCGACAGCCTCAACAACGAAGACGTTACCCGGAAAGCCACAGCCGCTCAGTTTACGCACCAGATAAAGCAGCAGCAAAGTCAGATTCAGCTACAAGCTCAGACGGTTCGGGAGCAACGGTTTCAACGTAACGTTTTATTGGCTGGTGGCCTTATGTTGCTGTTGCTGGGGGCAGCCGTTGCGGCCTGGCTGCTCAACCGGGCTCGGCTACGTCGGCTGGAGGAGGCCCAGGCATTGCGCAAACAGATTGCTCACGACCTGCACGATGAAGTAGGTAGCACGCTCAGCAGCATCTCGCTGCTGAGCGGCATGGTTAATGGATTGATTGCCCAGAACCGGCCCGAGTCCGTTGAGCGGGCCATCGCGAAGATTAACACCGATGCCCGACAGATTCTCGAATCGGTCGATGAGATTATCTGGACCATCAATCCGGGTAACGATTCGCTACAACGCATCGCCTTTCGCTTGCAGGAATACGCCCAACCGCTGATGGAGTCGAAAAACATTCAGTTCACCGTCAGCATCGACCCTACGCTCGACAGTGTGCCCATCTCGATGGAAGTACGCCGAAACCTGTACCTGATTGGCAAAGAAGCCATCAATAACCTGGTTAAATATTCCCAGGCTACGCAGGCTACATTGCGCTTTGATTACCAGAAAGATCAGCTCAAAGTCACTATTGAAGACAATGGTCAGGGCTTCGACATTACTCAACCCACTCAGCGCACCGGGCAGGAGAGCATGCAGCAGCGGGCCAAAGCCATGGGCGGCAACCTGACCGTTCGATCCGCGCCGGGGCAGGGCACGATGCTTGAGTTAACTGCAACCGCTCAATAAGCCGTTGCAGACTCATATACTTATCCGATTTACAAGGGTTTAGCAGCAAGCTACCTTTGTTAAACCAGCATAAGCTGCATAAAACAAAATCGGACCTGTTATGAACTTTTCTAAACTAATCACCTCAGTACTACTGATTGCCAGCAGCATGGCTTGTAGCAAATCAGACAATAACGATACCGTTACTCCATCCGTGAATGCTACGATGAGCGCGCAAATTAACGGGCAGGCGTTTAACACAACCTCTGCTTTATCCACCTTTACGAAAGCGACGAAAGATTTAACGGTTACAGGCTCTGACGCCAATCATCAGGTTGGCTTCACACTGGTAAACTTCAGTGGCCCAGCTACGGTTGCACTGGAAGATCGACTGTCAGGAAAGAGTACTGGCAGCTACCTTGACGTAAAAACGACTACGATGTACACCATTCAGGGGGGCCGAACCGGTACAGTAACCGTCACCCGCTTTGCTAATGACGTAATTGAAGGCACGTTCTCGCTCAAAACGTATAACAGCGGTGATAAAAAGGAATTTACGGTTACCAATGGTCAATTCAAGCTACCGGTTGCAAACTTGTAAACTCATAGTAACCCGCTCCTATTCACACCTATACCCTTTGTCGGCATGATTCGAGTCTCCATTTTTGATGATAACGATTCCCTACGCGAAACCCTGGCGCTGGTCTTCGACGCTACCGACGATCTGATCGTGACGGGCCAATACCCAAATGCCCTCGATGCCGTTGACGCCGTTCGACGCGACCAACCCGATGTCATTCTGATGGATATCGATATGCCCGGCCGCACGGGCATTGAAGCCGTACAACTTATTCGGCAGCGGACCAGCCAGCCAAAGATTCTGATGCTTACCGTGTTTGAAGATGTAGAACGAATTTTTGCGGCCATCTCAGCGGGAGCTGTGGGGTATTTGCTGAAGAAAACCCCCGCGGATAAGATTATCGACGCGATCCGGGAAGTAAAGGCGGGGGGCGCTGCCATGACCCCTTCAATTGCTATGAAAGTGCTCGAAGCCTTCCGGCCGGGCCACGATAAGCAATCCAAACCGAGTGAATTCCTGCTAACTGAGAAAGAAAAAGACGTATTGCTGCGTCTGGTAGAAGGCGACAGTTATAAGCTCATCGCCCATCACTGCCAGATTAGTATGGGAACCGTCCGTACGCACATTGTCAACATCTACGAGAAACTGCACGTCAACTCTAAATCAGAAGCGGTGGCCAAGGCCCTAAAAACTGGGATGTTCCGGTAACAAATACCGGACTAGCGTCTGGCAAAGAAACGTTGTTTCCGGATTGTCAACTTTCGCCGACTATTTATAACATCCTATTCAACTGTTCATTTCTGTTTTATCAAATCAAGCACTCCCGGAGTGCTTCCTAAACCGCTTTTGCCTGATGAAACCTGTATCTTTTCTTTGCTTATTGGTCGTACTGCTGGATTCCTGTTCAAATCCGGCCTTAATTCCTGAGCCTGCACAGGGTGCCCGAATCGCGGCAACCAACTGCAAAATGCTCAACGGGCAAGATCGTCCGTATCCCTGCGAATTTCAGCTATACACAATCTACTTCATGGGGCAGAACAACGAAGTACTGGCTACCAGCACGGCGAACAGTCAAGTTATCTCGTTGCCAAAGAGTAAGGCGATTAGCCACACGGTCAATGCGTATGGTGGGTCGTTATTCTACAACGTATCGGTCGATTTCCGTCGCGTCAACACACCGTCGTTCGCGACGTCGACTTACCGGCTGACCAGGGCCTCGATTACTGATCCGATCTCACCCGGCGAAACCACCGTAGTGGATAGTACCATTACGGTTAGTCCTAATTTACCTAATCCGATGATTCGCCCCAATCGTGTGATGTTCAAACTGCAGTTGAATTACGCTACGTCCGGCGGACAGTCGCCGGCCTTAATTGCACCTATTCAACTCCTCATGCTCGAAAACCCCGTTACCTACGCTAAAATGACCAAGCCAACCTACCACCACGATCGGGATCGGGCCGAAGCCTGGCGAACCATGCAGGTATCGGTTAATTTCACCAAGTAGGTAGCGGTCGTTTTGCTGATATTCATGCAGTCCGTTTAGCTTAATCTGCATTATCCAATACAGGACTCGTTTGGCGCTTGCCGGTTCCTGAGTAGCTATCATTCCCATTGCGATATCATACGTCACGCTTCTTATCCCAATGCCTCATGACTAATCGCCATGTTTACCCTCTCTTTTGTAAAGCAAAGACACCAGGCGAAAAAACTATGCCTGGATGTTGGCCAACATCCAGGCACCAGACGCTTATCCGCAGGGCAATAAAACAAACTCTTGCCGTTGTCTGGCTGCTTACGGCGCTTACGGCCACCGCACAACAGCCACCCGTTGCCCCAAATCGCCCGGTTGTCGACGAGTACTTCGGCACAAAAATTACCGACCCGTACCGTTGGATGGAGAAACAGCCGAACCCCGAACTGGAGCAGTACCTGAAAGGACAGGGCGACTTGGCCAGGGCCATACTAGACCGTTTACCACGCCGGAAAGAGTTGCTGGAGCACATTGTTAGCTTAGACGCCGACGCTCCGTCGTCCGTGCGCCGGGTAGAGCGGTTAGTTGGCGATAAATATTTGTACCTAAAAGTACTGCCGGGTCAACAAACGCCGAGTCTGTTTCTACGCCAGGGATTGAAGGGCGCTGAAACCTTGCTGGTTGACCCCAGCCGGTTCGACACAAAAACGGAGCGCTACAGCATCAGCTATTTTGTGCCCTCGCCCGACGACCAATACATTGCCTATGCCATTGCCCCCAACGGTTCCGAAAAGCCTACCCTGCATATTCTGAACGTGGCCACGCGGCAGGATTTGCCCGAAACCATTGACCGTATGGACTGGGAATACGCCCAACCCGAGTGGCACCCCGACGGGCGCTCGTTCTTTTACACCCGAATGCGGCAGTTACCCGCCGATGCACCCGCCACCGAATTTCAGAAAAAGAAACAGGTATTTCGTCACGTGCTGAACACCGACCCGGCCACTGACCAGTTCATTCTCGGCTTCGGTTCGTCGCCCGCTGTCGCCATCGACGCAGCCGATACGCCGATTATACTGACCCTAACCCACACCCCCTCGCCTTATGTGCTGGCGCGTATCAAACACGGCGATGCCAACGAAGAAACCGTTTATCGCGCTCCCATCGACGCCATCGGCAAACCGAACGTACCCTGGCAGAAGATATTCGACCGCGCTGACCTGATTCGGCAGGTGACTATCCACGAAGACTGGCTGTACCTGATGACGTCGAAAGATGCCCCGCGTTTTAAAATCATCCGCACCCACTTAAGCAGCCCCGACCTGGCCCATGCGGAAACTATTGTACCGACCAGCGACGCCGTCCTCGACGCTATGGGCCCGGCTCTCGATGGGCTGTACATCTCGCAGATGCGTGGAGGGTTAGACGAAGCCCTACGCGTAACCTGGGACGGCCCACCACGGCCCCAGCGCATCAAAGCCCCCAATGCACCGCCCTGTTTCGTGGCCGGCACCAATCACCTGCTGCCTGGTGCATTCATTGCCTCAGCCGCCTGGACGGGTAACGGCTTGGTTTACCTGTACGAACCATCCACCGGGCAGTTTACCGACACGGGTTTTGCGCCCAAACACCCGGCCGAGGCTAAAGCAGACCTTGAATCGCGGGAGGTGCTGGTCAAGGCGAAAGACGGCATGATGGTACCGCTTTCTATTGTGTACAAACGCGGCCTGACGCTTAACGGCAAAAATCCGACCTTGTTGACGGGCTATGGCTCGTACGGCAGGATTTCTTACCCATACTTCAATCCATTATCTGTCACCTGGTTTGAGCGTGGGGGTGTATACGCCGTAGCTCACGTGCGGGGTGGCGGAGAAAACGGTCAGGAGTGGCATACCGCCGGGCAAAAGCTCAACAAGCCCAACACCTGGAATGACTTCATTGCCTGCGCCGAATACCTGATTCGCGAAGGCTACACCGCCCCCCGATACCTGGCCGGGGAGGGTACTTCGGCGGGCGGCATTCTGATTGGTAGAGCCATTACCGAGCGGCCCGACCTTTTTGCCGCTGCAATCATCAACGTCGGTATGCTCGATGCACTCCGGTTTGAGACCACGGCCAACGGCGTCCCAAACATACAGGAGTTCGGTACGGCTACCGACTCGTTGGGCTTCAAGGGGCTTTACCAGATGAGCGCCGTTCATCACGTGAAAGATGGCAGCAAATACCCGGCCGTGCTGCTGACAACTGGCATGAACGACCGGCGCGTTGACCCCTGGCAGTCGGCCAAGATGGCGGCCCGGTTACAAGCTACCAGCACGAGCGGTAAGCCTATACTGCTACGCGTAGATTATAAATCAGGTCACGGTTCCGGCCTGGCCCGTGAGCAGGAGCAGGCACGGCTTGCTGATACCTACGCCTTTCTGCTGGAGCAGCTAACCGGAAAACCCGACTAATTCTGTCAGAATAAGCTGTTTACCAGCCATGCAAATCAATATTCCTGTTCTCACTCTTCTCGGCTTACTGTCGCTGGTAGGCAAGGACCAGACCAATAGTTACGAAAGTCAGGTACTGCGTTGAATGTTTTGAATCCGTCATTTCGGCGTCTGGTAGTGAACAAACGTAGGTAGCCAACCATCATTTAAGCCACGGTTAAACAAAACGAAGCATGAAACAATCCTCACTATTCCTTACTCTGTGCCTTGTTTTTGGCTCACTCGCCTGGGGGCAAGCTCCCACCCCTGAACAGGTTCGACAGAGCGTCGCTCAGTCCGTGATTGAGCTAAAAGCCCAGCCAATGGCGGTTGGCGGGGTCGAAAACCGGTTTGTGCCATCTGGCTCAGAACCAATAGCCATTCGAATCTACCGACCTGCCGCAAGTAGTTCAGCTAAGAGTGCTGCCCTGCCAATCATTTATCATATCCACGGCGGGGCCTGGGTAGCCGGTGATTTAGATACGCACGACAACATCTGTCGGCGGTTGTGCCATGACGCCAATGCGGTGGTTGTAGCCGTAAACTACCGCCGTCCGCCCGAACATCCGTACCCAGCCTCCACCGACGATGCCATGACCGTGTTATCCTGGATTCAGGCGAACCGGGCGACGTTGAGCCAGTCAGGGCCACTGATTCTTTTAGGCGATAGTGCGGGCGGTAATTTCGTAGCGTCTACCTGCTTAAGAAACGCAGAGTCAGCCAAACCCATACCCATCGCTGCTCAGGTCCTGGTCAATCCGGCCCTCGACATCCGGCCTGGTTCGGTTACGTTTAAAACATACGCCATGTTCATCAACTGGGGCATGCCAGACATGACCAAAGCTAATGAGCCCTATGCATCGCCTTTGGTCTCGACGCAGTTGAACAAGATGCCGCCCACCACGATAGTCGTAGGTGAAATCGACGAGATTCGGGAAGACGGTGTCGCCATGCACCAAAAACTACAGGCAGCCGGGGTGAAAAGTACCTTGTTCGAACAGAAGGGAGCCGGACATTTTGGCCCGTACTGGTGCGCCGACCATTCCTCTGTAAAACCGGCACTGACGTTTGTTTTAGGGCAGATTGCCGCTGTAAAATAACGAGTCGTTAGCATTTGAGTCTATCGACACCTTATGAAAACGTTTCAGAACATCCGCGTCTTGCTGTCAGCGGGTGCATCAGCGGCCTGTCAGTCTAAGCCTTCAGCTCCCCAACTACCGGGTCAACCATTCAGCTCAAACCAGTCCAGAAGCGACACCTCCTGAAACAAGGCTCGTTACTGCCACCGCATCTTCAGAAACGACTCACAACGACTGTCTCATTCGGCCGGGCGAGCGTTGGCCCCATAAGTGGCAATTTCATCCGTCTACGACTAGAGTTGTGACCTCAAAGGTCAATTACTCTTAAAACAACACTCATAAGTACTCGTTACGGTGGGTAATCAATCAACTCAATGCAAACTGTACTGCTACGATGGATACTCTCCTTTCACGGTGAGCACTTTCAATCAAGCTACGATGGGTACTTCCACTCACGCATGCACATTCTCTTCAATTAATGACTGAATCGGGGCACCAGGTTTAAACGAACTTCGGCCAGTCGCGGGCGAACCTGGTAGTGGAAATCGATACGAAGCAGGTGTACTGGAATTTTGTACAGATCGCTCGCGCCGATTTTGGAATCTTCCATGTGAATCCAGCGACGTAGCGGGAATTCGTAGATCATGTTCATAGCCGGATTAAGACCATAGTACTGCTTCATGCGGAAGAACATTTCCACGTCGAATAACCAGGCACTCTGGAATTTCTCGCCAAAGGCAACGGGTACCAGCGAACGATGGAAAATCTTCGCTCCGCACTGTGTATCATAAAATGGCATCCGCAGTAAGGTACTAATCAACGTAGCCATTGACCGACCGATGATGTGGCGCTTTAAGTTCCGGCTGATTTCGGCACCCAGGCGCTTCACGCGGGAGCCGCACACAATTTTCAGGCTGTTGTCACGGGCCAGTGTTTCGGCCAGCTCGGTGAAATCCTCCAGACTAACCGACAGGTCGGCATCTAAAAACCCGATGTAGTCAAGATTGGTCGTTCCGTAAAGATATTGTACCCCCTGCCGAACAGCTTCTGCCTTGCCGCCATTCTGAGCGCAATCGAAAACACTGATCTGCACAGGATTCGTTTGTTGAAGAGCTTCCAAGACTTCGAGGGTGTTGTCGCGGCTACCGTCGTTCACAAAGCACAGCTGATAATCAGGGTTCATTGTTGTAAACTGGGTAAAAGCTTCGGCGTTCAGACGGTTAGCTTCGTTGTAGCAGGGGATAACAATACCAAATTTCATGTTTGTAGTTAGTTACGGAGGGAGATTATTCTGCGTTTTTGTTGAGACAAAGTTGTCTTCATTTTCCCCCCTGTAGGGCGAGTATTCGATGAACAGCAACAACTGCCGGTTTTTTGGCGAATTTTACATGGAGTTAATGAAATAAGACTTTTCAGTAACTTGTCAGTCGTAGATGACTTAGCACTATTTTTGTGTAAAATCAGGCAGATGCGACTACCTATCGAATGCCCAAGTCAACGACTTTATTAAAAATTGCTTTATTACTCGTATTATGTTTCCACGGGTCAGCGCTGTTCTTTACGCTGGAGGGAACGTACGACGCGTATGTGCATATCTTTTTTGCCGACCATTACGCCCGGTCGTGGTTCGAGCCCTGGGAATATCGCTGGTACACGGGTTTCACCATTACCAGCTACCCACCCCTCGCCCATCAACTCATTGCTTTACTGTCCTTTATTGGCGGACTGAAGTTTGGATTCGCGGTGGTAGCGCTGCTGGCGGTTTGCGGCTTTGTGACGGGTATCTACCGCTTTTCGCGGCTTTGGGTGTCCGAGCAAGCGGCTGGCTATGCGGCTTTATTCGCGGTGTTTGCGTCGAGTATTGTGCAAACAATTCATGTGTACGGACAACTCCCTACCCTCTGCGGAATCGCCTGCCTCACGAATGTCTTACCCGAAATTTATGCGTACGTCCGCACGTTGGAGTGGCCACGGTTGTTTCGGGCCTGGTCGCTGCTGGGCGTTACGGTGGCTTCCCACCACGTCACAACACTGTTTGGCATGGCGTTTTTTATTGCCCCCATGATTGGGGTAGCGCTACTGGACGAAGTTGGACCAGCGGGCGACTTACGAAACGTAGTGATGCGCCTGATCAACCTTGTCTTTAAGCGGCTCAAATACCTGATTCTTTTTGGCGGGGGCGTTGGCGTGCTGATGATAACCATTATTTTTCCGTACTGGTACTGGTCGAAAACCGACCCCATTACCCAGGTACCGATTCCGCACGGATCGCGCGACTCGTTTATCAATGTGCCGTCATCGGGTCTGATGTTTTTTCTGATTCCGCTGGGCACTACGTTACTCCTACTTCCCTACGTGTTTCGCCGGATGTATATCCGACGGAATCTGTTCATGGCCCTGTCGTTTACGATGCTACTGTTGCTCGGCACGGGGGGCACAACACCGATTCCTAAGAAATTACTGGGCGCGAACGCCTTCGATATTCTCACCCTCGACCGGTTTACGTTCTGGGCGTCGGTGGTGGCGATACCATTCGTTGGCGAGCTGTTTCAGCGGTTGCTGGAAGGCGACTGGCGGCAGAAGCTACTTGCGCGTGGGCAGCGGTTACGATACCGGTTACTACTCGGCAGTTTGATCGGCGCGGTTGGCTTAACTACCATTTTGATTGTGAACCTGGGCCGTATTCGCCCATTACAACCAAAATCGGTTGATGTACAGCCGATATTAAATTTCCTGGACCGCGACATGCACAGCCGGTGGCGATTTCTGACGCTCGGATTTGGTGATCAGATGGCCTGGCTCTCGGCCCAGACAACGGCGCGTTCCATCGACGGCAATTACCACTCGGCCCGCCGGGTCATTGAACTGACCGTAACTCCCATCGAACGGCTCGAAAATGCCAAGTTCAAGGGTATTCAGGGCATCGGTTCGTTGCAACAGTTTCTGACGGTGCCTGAGAAGTACCACCTCAAGTTCATTTTCTCGAACGACAAGTTCTACGACCCGATGCTCTACTTTGCGGGCTGGGAACGAGTGCAACGTTTGGAAAACGGCATTCTGGTCTGGCAGAAGCAGGACGTACCGCCCCTACCATCGTTTTTGCCCAGTAAAGACATGCCTGACTACCAGAAATTGATGTGGGGAATTTTGCCGCTATCAGCGCTGGTTACGATGATTGGGGTTTGGGTATATACTACGTTTTTTAGCCGAATGACCAAGTTTCCGGCGCAAACGTACCTGGCAGATCGGTTGAAGAGCCGCCAGACAACCATCAGGCCTGAACCTCTTTTAGTAAGTGCCCTATTGGTCCGTATCCTACCGGGCAAACGGTTTGTCTGGTTCTTGTGGCTCGTGGGCGTCATCTTTCTGCTGATCGGCGTCTGGTTCAAAAACACGGACCCTTTCCCGCAAAAAACGCCGGAGTCTGCCCTTAAAGCGTATTATAACGCACTCGATTTTAAATACTTCCGCGAGGCTTACGACTATTTTGAGCCTTCTATGAGCTTTGATGAATACATCCTCCAATTGTCCGTTCGGGATGGGCTGGTAGCTTCGTATAGCAAACTGGACTCGTTGACTATACGAATCACCGAACGAATGAACAACCGGGTGAAAGCGGTGGTGATGCAGAAATACGTAACGCCCCTGGATAACTATATCGTTGAAACGCCCCATGAACTGGTACAGCATGACGGCAAGTGGTGGATTGTGCCGCCCACGCCAACGTCGGCCACTGCACCCGACCAGTTTTTGATCAAGGGCGTACCCGCCATGCGCAATCAGGGCAAACGAACCGTTACTACGGCCACTACGCTCCACGAGGACATCATGGACCGGCCGGAACTATATATCCTTTCGGCGAACCTGGTCCGTTCGCCCGATCACCGTTACGTGGTAGTGGGTGAGTTGCAAAACACCGATTACGTCCCCGCGCACGTCACCATCGAAGCCCAGCTCTTTGACCAGTACGGGCGCGTGTTGGTTAGCTACAATGCCAAGTACACCACCTCGCACAAGGTATTACCCAAAGAAACGATACCATTCCGGGTCGATTTTGAAGAAACAGCCTGGGTCAAAGAAGACGATAAGAATCCGGGCAAGTTTAATCCCAACGAGTTTACTGCCTTTAAGTTTAATCGTAAGCCCGTGTCTTTTAAGGTCTTTGCCCGCGCCGTGGTTGCAGACAAAGACTTTTATCGGGATGCCGAAATTCAGCAGGTTTCGGTATCGGCCCAGCAGTTCGCTACGGGACAAATCAGCAACCAGGGGACGCAGGAAATTAGTGTTCCACAAATTTTGATGGCCGCTTACGACAAGTCACAACACATTACCTGGGTCGATCACAGTTTCTTGCAGGAAGGCGTTCGGCCCCAGCGCAAAGAGTCGTTTTCGATAGCATTGCCCAATCTTCAACGTATTACGCCCATTCAGCAGGGGCAGTCGTCGCAATTTTTTGTCAATGGTCTGCCGCAGGAAACGTTCCGACCGGCCTATACGAATACGGATCGGCCGGACCTGATTCCGACAAAACAGGGATTCGTACAGTTTTTGGTCAACTCATACATCGGCGAATGAAGCAAATTTTTACCCTTAGCGGGTTGTACATGATGCTCCTGACGGGTTGCTCTACCTCTACAACGCCGGGCGTTGCGGGCAGGGTGACGCTGCAAGCTCCCGATTCGGTAGCTGCCGGGCAGCCCCTACGGATTCAGCTCAGCACCCAGCATGTTCAGTTAGGCGAACACCTGACACTGGTCTGGCAAGGTGGCTGGGGAACGCAGGTATTCGAACAAACGGTAACGGGCACAGTGCTGAACGTAGCTCTGCCAAAACACTGGACCACCCGCTCAGGTGTGCAGGCCCTGCGGGTATGGCACCGAAGCAAGTTAGTAGCCGCGCAAACGATTCATGTACGACCTCAGCAACCGGCCCAACCGCTGGATCTGTATCTGGGCGCCAAATCGATCATTGCCGATGGGTGGCATTGGTCCATGATTACGGCTATCCCAAGCGATAGCCTCGGTAATCCGGCACCCGTTGAAACACCCGTGCAATTTCGCTTTTTACGACCCAATGGTCATCGGAATGACCTCACATCGGCTACTCACCATCTGGTTGCTTATCAACGCATAACCGCGCAGACCAATACCGGAAAAACCATCGTGGGCGTTCGGGCGGGTAACGTATCGGGCAAAGAAAAAGAATTGCTGGAGGTACCGGGCTTTCCGGTCAACTTCAAGATCGAGGCCTCGAATTATACCCCACTGGCTGATCAACGCCAGGGGTTCCGCATACTGACCAATGTGCTGGTCGATCAACACAATAACGTAGTATCAGACGGTACGCTGGTGCAGTTTCGATGCGTAGATCCCGATGGTAGCATCCGACTAATTAAAGGATATACCCTGCGTGGTGGAGCCGAAGTAGCGCTTGAAAACCCAGGGTACGCGGGGTCTATGCAGGTCAGTGCTTCGGTCTATGGTGCCGGGCGCAGTAATGTCCTGACGCTTCGGTTTCCCGAAAACCTGAAGAGCGTTCCGGTGCAGATTGACCAGAAACGACATCGGCTACGCATTGGCCCATTGACCGAAAGCCTGGATCAATTAGTACCGAACGGCACGATGGTAACGGTACAAATTGACGACCGGGACCCGGTTTCGATTGAAGTAGTTGGTGGCTACGCGGAAGCCGATCTGATGGGTATACCGCCCGGGCCACATAGCGTGGAGTTAACGGTGTCCGGGCGAACGATTACCTTAATTATTGCCATACGATGAGTAGTAGCGATTCAGATAAACAAGCAAACGTGGTTATTCATAAACCTTATTCCCGCTTATTGATCGGTTCGTCGGGACTGGTGGCGGTGGCCTTGCTGGTAGCCGCGATCGGACAGTTTTGGGTGTACGTCAACAGCGGAGCCAGGCGCGAAGAAGCCCTGAACCTGACGACAGTCATGCTCGAAACCCATACGCCACGGGTCGTTTGGCTCCCGGACGATCCAGAAACGGGCCGTCCTATGGAAGACTTCACCCGTGAGCAGCTCGTGGGCGACTACGTGCGGGCGTGGTATCAGTGGCAACTCAGCTATCTGGCGGGAAAACCCGTCGGCATGAAGGAATATTTCACCACCGACGCTTTACCCAAAGCAACGTCGGCCGTTACCGAGATAACCCAGCAGGGGCATCGGCTGCACCAGACCGACGTAGAGCATAATTTACAGCTTCATTTTTACTCCGCCGATGGCCAGATTGTGTCCTTCACTGACCACCATCTGCTCATCAAACAACGGCTCTTCCGTACTGATACGCAGGAAAAAATATATACCGATCAATCCGTAGCCGATTACCAGGTGGTGATGCTGCTCGATGACGGCTTCTGGCGCATCAAGCACATTGTCCGGCAACCAGCCGCTTCCATGCGTATTCCCAAACCAACTCCCACCGATCAGGCTTCGTTTGTACAGATGGCGAAAAACGGGTTCGTAGTCAATGGAAAACCCTTCTTTCCGGCGGGGGTTAATTATTACCCGCAGCGGTCGCCCTGGTCACTCTTCTGGAAACAGTTCGATGCCAACGTCATCAACGCCGACTTTCAACGCATTCGGGAGTTGAAACTGAACACCGTACGGGTATTCGTTAACTTTCATGACTTCGGTAAAGGTCAGGTGCCCCCCGAACGGCTCAATCAGCTCGAAAGCGTGCTCGATCTGGCCAACCAGCACGGTCTGACAGTCCTGGTTACCCTGTTTGACTTCGTAGGTGACTATCGGCTGCTGAACCTGACCGCTACGGATCGCCAGCTCGAGCAAATTCTGACCCGCTTTAACAAACACCCGGCCCTGCTGGCCTGGGATGTCAAGAACGAACCGGATCTGGACTTTAAACACCACGATCCCGACGACGTAAGGGAATGGCTGGACTGGATTGTAACCCGCGCCCGGCAGTTCGACCCCAATCACCTGATAACGATTGGGTGGGCTTACCCCGAAAATGCCCATCTAATGGCTAAACAGGTCGATTTTGTTTCTTTCCACTCCTACCGATCACTTGAAGAACTGGCGACCGGTATTACTGATTTACAGCAGAAAGTACCTCAGAAAACCTTGCTGTTAGAAGAGTTCGGCCAGCCGACGTACCGGGGTGTTTGGGCACCGTTTGGCAAAAGCGAAGACGATCAGAAGCAGTACGTTGGGCAAGTGCGGGACATCCTGAAGCAACACAAAAACATTCCCTATCTCGTCTGGACACTGTACGACTTCACCGACGTACCCGCCGATGTTGTGGGCAGTAAACCCTGGCAGCGCGAACCACAAAAGCATTTCGGCATCCTTCGGGCCGATGGTCAGCCTAAACCCGTTACCGACGTTTTAAAACCGTAAATTCCTCATAAATAGCCTGAACTATGTCACAACCACTACGTGTCGCCCTTGTTTCTACCTACCCGCCGGGTAAAGGCACGCTGAACGAATATGGCTTCTATATGGTGCAACATTTTCGCCGGAATCCAGACGTTAAAGAGGTCATCCTCATTGCCGATAAGCTGCCAACTGGTCAGCACTACACTTTCGACGATGAAGGTTGCCCCGTTCGGGTAGAAGCGGTCTGGCAATTCAACAACTGGTCGAATCCGGTAAACATTCTGCAAGCCGTTCGGCGGACCAAGCCAGATGTGGTGCTGTTCAACATCCAGTTTCTGTTCTTTGGCGACAAGAAGATACCGGCCGCGTTGGGCCTGCAAACGCCGTTACTGGTTAAAAAAGCGGGGTATCCGTCCGTCGTGCTGCTGCACAATATTCTGGAGGAAGTTGACCTGGGAGCCGCTGGTATCACGAAGAACCCGGTTCTTTCGGCGGCTTACCAGTTTATCGGCTCCATGCTGACCCGCTTCATTCTAAGCGCAGACCTGGTGACTGTGACCATTGCCAAATACGTGCAAGTACTGGAGGCTAAGTACAAAGCGAAGAACGTAGCGCTGGTGCCACACGGCAGTTTTGAGCTGCCACCGATGCCGGACTTTACGCTGCCACCGGGGCCCATGCAAGTGATGACCTTCGGTAAATTTGGCACCTACAAGCGCGTTGAAGCCATGATTGAAGCCGTTGAGCTGGTACGCAGCCGAACGGATCTCGACATTGAAATCGTCATTGCTGGCACCGACAGTCCTAATAAGGCTGGGTATCTGGACGACATGAAGCAGCAGTACGGGCACGTTCTTCAGCTACGTTTTACCGGCTATGTTGCCGAAGAAGATGTTTCCCGTATTTTCGGAGAAAGCGCCGTTGTCGTGTTTCCCTACACCAGCACCACGGGTAGCTCTGGGGTGTTGCACCAGGCGGGCAGCTACGGCCGGGCGGCTATCCTGCCCAACATCGGTGACCTTGGGCAGCTCGTAAAGGAAGAAGGCTACGACGGTGCCTTTTTCGAGCCCGATAATGTCGAAAGCCTGGCCGATGCGATTCAGCGGGTACTTCAGAACGATGCGTATCGCCGGGCGCTGGCCACCAACAATTACTTTGCATCGGTTACGCTTCCAATGGCAGATATTGTAGACTGGTACTACCTGCACTTTGTGCGACTACTGAACGAGCGAAAAGCGAGACATGGTAAACAACCAGCGATGCAAACAGCAACAGCATCGCAACAATCTGGCAATTGACGATCTGCATAAAGGACTGGTGCCAGACGAGTATTAGTCCTATTTGCAGCAGGCCCGCCAGTACCGACAGCAACACGGGCGCCCAGCGATCAAGCGAGAGATGATAGTACACAAAGACGTTGGCTAAGGCAAAAAACGACGTAGCCAGCGCATACCGCCAGAGATAGGCACTGATCCCTACGTATTGGTCACCGAACAGCATGCCGATAATGAGCGAAGGAAAAAACGAACACGCCAGTACCACCAGCGCAGAAACAACCCCAACCATACCGAGGCTTCCCCAAAACAAGTGAGCTGTTGGTAAGCCTTTCTGCTTCTGCTCAACTACTTTCGGGAATAGCACCATCACGACGGACCACGTACCAAAATATACGACCCGACCAATCATCGAGAGCGCCGTGTACAAGCCAGCGTCATTGGCGTTGAAGTAATGCTTTACGAGTAGAACATCGCTATTGTTAATTAATATCTGGCTCAGTTCGTAAAGCAAGGTCGTAAAGAAAAACGCGCCAACTAACTTACACTCAGCCTTTGTTGTCTCGTTTACTGAATCTCGAGTTCTATTTGCCTGCGCTAGTCCGTAACAGGCAATTAAAGAAATCAGCAAGCCAACCGATACGCCCATCCCGCCCCACCCCAGGGCAACCAATCCTAGCCCAAGTGCCAGACGCACCCACATCTCGACCTGATACGTACCGGCCAGCCGACGGTAGTTTAACTGCCCCTGCAACGCACCCCGGCCGACGCTCATGGCAAAATATACGGGTACCGACAGGGAAATAATGGCCAATGGTAGCGATGAGGACAGCTGAAAGAACTGTTGGATAACTCGCCCAAAGCAAACCAGAAACAAGGCTAGCCCCAACCCGCTTCGCCAGGCCGTCTGCATCAGAAACGCACGGGCCGACACAAATCGGGAGGCCGTTAGCTGAAACGCCATGGCCACGAACGACAGTGCCAATAACATGGTCACCAGCAGACTCACCTCGCCGAACACACTGGGATTGACGAGTCGGCCCGCTACCAGATTGAAGGCGTAGTTACCGATGTTCACGAATAGGGTACTGATCATCAGGATCGCCCCATCGCCCAGCAACTGCTTGTTTTTAAGCGTAAACTCCGTTTTCATGGGCAACAGGCAAGGTAGGTAGCAGATTCAGAATTTGATTGAACTTAGTCAGGTGGAAGATTTCGGCGGCTTCGGCGCTTCTGGGCATCACTACGCCGAGGGTGTGCTTCTTATGCCCTGCTGCTAGTGCGTTCACGGCAATCAGGTCCGTTCTAACCACATGGCTCAGGTCCAGCAGAATCGTTTCTGAATACTCGAAGCTGCGTAACTTCTCTTTTAACCACATAGCGTCTGTCGAACACAGATTGCCGCTCAGCCGGAAAATGTGGGTTACGCTATTATTAAAGACAAAAACTTCGCTTTCAACTTCCAGGTTACGTAGCATTTCGGTATTCATGATGGCCTTGATTTTGATTCAAATGTCAGCCTTCTGGACGCGCACATGTATCTTTTTTCGATGAATAGCCGTATCCGGCGGTTTTTTGAAAACTTTCAGCAAGTTTTCGCCTACTTACAACATGAATAAAGCTTCTAAATTGCTACTATGGTTCACAAAATACGCACAAGCGTAGTACCAGCTTTGATACAGCCAACTGAGAAGTTTTAAGTGATTTGTCGGTTAATGACTCCAGCCAACTCCCCTTTTCCCAAAAGTGACAGGATCTGACTCAATTGAGACAGCCTTTACTGACGAACCACCCGACCTTTGATCTATCCAAAACGGACAAACTTTCTAAAACACGATAGATCATGAAAACCCTCATCAAACCCCTGCTCGTTGCTTTCGTTTTTGTGTTAATCAATTTTAACGCAGCCCAAGCTGAAACCACTACCCCAATCAGCAAGCCAAAGTCAGCGGTTGCTTACCAAAGCGGTATCTACACCACCGCTGACGGTAAAGTTCAGATTGCCCTGGACAAGCAAACCGGCGGTATGGTCGAGATTCGGCTGACAAATGCAGCTGGTAAAGTGCTGTTCACTCAGCAAGTAGGTAAAAACCAGACAGCGGCTCGTGTCCGATTAGATGTGAGTGCCCTGCCCGACGGGACCTATCAGCTTGAAGTCACTAACGGGGTGGATACCACCCACCATGCCCTAACGCTGGCGACTCCTGAACCCAGTAAGCCAAGTCGTCAGGTTGCCCTCAACTGAGGATTGTAAATTCAGTAAGGAGTACGTTCATGCCCTAATCAACAGCGTGTCTTGCCTTTGACACGCTGTTGATTAGGGCATTATTATGAACGACAGAAGTTGCAAGAGAGTCCGAGGCATAAAGTAGGTAAGCCTCTCTGGGGCTATTTTCAGAACAGTAACCTATTAGTTTTTCATGTGTGCTTACTAATGAAAAAGAAGCACTTCAGTTGAATTTCGCCCTTATCGTTCACTTTGTTTATAGGGCATTGATCCGCTCCAATCACATAGGGCTATATTCAGCTTAGGTTAATCAGATATAACCTACTACATAGATTTCTTTCAACAGGACCTGTTTACTGAATTTTCAATCAATTCTTTATCATCGTCTCTAGGATTCTTCGGTTGGCTCTTACCTTCCAACTGAAACGTAACGGGAAGAATGTAACTACCCTTAAAGCGCGATTCTCGATAAGGCATTTCTTCCAGCACATGGCTTACCTCTTGCCGGAAAGTGGCATCTACATCGATCAAATTCAGTATTCTAACTTGACCGATTTTACCCTGATCACTTATGACGAAACTGGCGTAAACTTTAGCGACCAATTGCTGGTCGCGAGCACTACTTGGGTACCGTATCGTTCTGGCTATTACGCTGGCAAAGGTTGAATCATCTAAGAGCGATTGGCTTAACGTCTGTCCTGAAGACGAGTACGAAACGGCACAGCCCAGGAGTAAATAACATAGAAAAAGCTTCATCATTATTTAGATTTATTGTTCTATTCCTAAATAGTAATAACGTTGATAATCATAACCATCTGGTCAGCTCCCAGCGCAATTCATCTTATTAATCTTAGAGCCCGGAACTGACGAATCGTTTAGGCTCTCTCAACAAACAAAGGGCCACTGCAACGAAAGTCGCAGCGGCCCCGATCAAGTGAACGGTAGGAAACAGAATCTTACTTAACAATCACCCATCTTCCTTTGATGCCGGCTTCGGAGTACGAATAGCCTGTAACGGTTGACGTAGCGATGTTGCTTTTGAGGACATACGCCATGACCTCTATATTTTTGGAGGGCCGGTAGCCCGTCTGCAATGACACCCGGTAGGTTGGCTGCCAGCTTTCCTGCTCAATGTGCTGCAGTCCACCCGCCAGCGATACCTGATAGAGCAGCTTCTGCTTCGGCATAGTCAGGTTCTCGATGTGGAAGAAGCTCTCGACCGATATAAACTGCGAGGGGCTGAAGTAAATCTCGGGCAGTTGCTTCTGAAAGCTCATCATCTGCACGTTGACACCGGCTTTGATGACAGGCGCATATTTCAGGTCGTAGTACAGCGAGGCAAACAGTGATTTCTGCTGATTGTTGTCCGAGTACAACGTATGGATGTACTGCGAGTAAAACCCTAGTTTGAAAGGAGTGGCCAGGTTGTAGGTACCGATCAGGTTGTGGTACGTGATGTTGTAGCCGACCAGCCCGGCCGTAAAATTCTGTGCATCACGGTTGTAACGGATGTCGGCCATCTGATAACGACCAATTTTGAACTCATTGACAATGTTGACATTCAGGTGACTAACGGTGCTGTCTTTTTGTAACGTGATCAGTCCCGCGTTTCCCGACATGGTCCAGCACGAAGCCAGTCGGGTTCGGAAGCCAGCCGTCATCGTCTTCACGTTCGCGTTCTTGCCTTCGCTCACCGTACCCACGTAGCGCTCCCGATAACCGACGTTCACCCGGAAGTTCGTGCTCAAATCAAAGGCACCGTTCACATAGTAATTCGTTGATACGTTGTTACCATTATCGCTGCTTACAAAAGCGTGTGTCGTTACGGTGGGTTTGTGAGCCAGATCGAGCCGCTGCATGAAGTTAGTAGCGTCGAGCTGGTTGGGGTAATATTCGAGGGTCTTGCGAACGTATCGGTACGCTTCAGCATCGTTTCCTTCGGCATGGCGGGCATCGGCATAGCCCAGGTTCCCATCGAACGAAGCTGGTTTTACCTGAAGCGCCTGCTGATACAGTTCAGCTCCTCTGGCGTATTGCTTATTCCAGACCGACAAGGTAGCGCGGCTTACCGTAATGTCGACGCTGTTCGGATAAGCCTTGTCCAGGGAGTCGAGTAAGGCAAAAGCCGGTTTGAATTTTTCGTTCCAGCCCAGTGCGCTCACCCGGCCCAGCTGCGCTTTCAGCTGCCGATCCGGATACCCCTGCGATGCGGCAATGGCCTGATTTGCATACGTTAAGGCCTGTTGCTTTTTCTTTTGCAGAAAGGACAGATACGATAAGCCCAAGTACGCGTTGGTCTGGTTTTCTGGCTTCCCGACCAGTATTTGGTACACACGCTGTGCATCGGCGTACCGCTCCTGCACGACCAGGATCTGCGCCTTGGCGAAAAGGGCGTCTTTATCATTCGGAAAATCCTGCAAGATACTTTCCAGCAACTGAGCGGCTTCCCCGTACTGTTGGTTTTTAGAGAGTTGATCGGCTAAGCCAAGCTTGATGTATTTACGACTGATGCGGGCGTTGGCGTTACCGGCCTGGATCAGATTAGCCCGCTCAACGTACGTTAGGGCCTGCCGGTAGCTGTGCAACGACGACAGCGCATTGGCATACCCCAGCATGGCAGCAAAGTTGGTTGGCTGTTGGGTCAGCAGCTTTTCGTAGTACGTTTTTGCCTCGGCGTATTGCTTGGCCCACATCAGCGACTCGGCCCAGTTCAGACCAATTTCAAAATCGTCGGCGTAACGTTGTTGTAGCTTCTGAAACACCCGCTGGGCCTCAGGAACGTTGCCTGAAAGACCAATACCCCGACCATAGCACAGGAGCGCCGTCCGATTCGTCGAGTCTTTCGTATCCAGATATGTTTTGAAAAAAGAAGCACCCTGTGCAAAATTACCAGCTTCGAGCAGGTCAAAGCCCGGTTTTAATTCTGACTGAGCCCAAGCCAGTTGGCTGAGCATCAGGAGTGGAAGGAGCAGAAATTTTTTCATCGTCTATGTCGTAAAGGATGATCAAAACTAGCCGACGAACCACCCTCCCAACGAGACTTTTCGATGAACTGCACCTTTTACTCGTTTTTTGGTAATAAGTGTTACTTAACTGATTAATACATAACGTTTGTGTTTAGCATTGTTTCGTTTGGCATAGTCCGGATACCGCTCCAGATCTAGCCTGATCCGAATAAAAATAGGCTAACGTCATATGACGTTAGCCTATCTGTCCGTATACCAAATACATAGATTTAGCATACTCCACTCATCCTCTACTCTTCTTATACTATTACTCTCAAAACAACACTCACAGGTACTTGCTACGGTGGGTAATCAACTCATTCAAACTATAAAAACTGTACGGTTACGATGGGCACTTAATTCAAGTTACAATGGGTACTCTCTTTAATTACGGTGGGTACTTATTCGGCGTTTTATTGAGACAAAGTTGTCTTCTTTCTCACTGTTCCGGAGTGAGTATTCGATGAACTGCAAAAAGTGACGGTTTTTTGGTAGATTTTGCCCGGAGTTCATCAACAATTAGCTTTCAGTAATCAAAAACTGCCTGATAATTTTATTTTTGCCAAGAAAGTAACAAAATAGCACCTGGCGATTAACGATAGGCAGCCAGGCAAGTCGTTACAGGATCTTATAACAGCTTCAGAATATGGTGGCTAAACACCTTGCTCAACCATTAGACCGCGAACGACTGCTCGACCTATACGGTGATGATACGGCCTATGCCGCCGACATGTTCGAAACGTTTCTGCATGATGTGGTACCTCAATTCGATTCATTCAATCCCTTAATTCAGGAGCAACGGTGGATGGATGTTTACCAGCTGGCCCACAAATTAAAGCCTACACTGGGGCTGGTCGGGCTGTCGGATTTAGAAGCCGTGATGAATGACATTGAATCCTCAGCAGCCTCGCCCGACCCGTTTCAGGTTCAGCGCATGTGGCACGATTTTCGAGCCAATTTCACGGAGCGAATTCCTATTGTATACGCCGAATGGCAACGGTACTTACGAAAGCAAACTAGCCTATGATAGTAAAGTGTATCATTGTAGATGACGAGATTATGTCTCGTAAGTCGTTGCAGCGACTGTGCGAACAACATGAATCGCTGGAGGTAATGACGGTCTGCGAAAACGTCCCCGACGCGCTTGCTTTCCTGGCCGAACATGACGTAGACTTAATCTGGCTGGATGTAGAAATGCCGGGTATGACTGGCTTCGATTTATTGGAGCAATTGCCAACGGGACCTCAGGTGATTATGACGACCTCCCAGACGGAGTATGCCTTTACCGCGTTTCAGTACCAGGTCACCGATTACCTGAAGAAACCTGTTACGTTGCCCCGGTTTAAGCTGGCCGTTGAGAAAGTACTGGATGTTCACACCCGCATGAAAGCGCGACAATCCGATAAAAACACTCCCAAAGACATTTATGTCAAAACCGATGGGCGTTACATCCGGCTTCCTTACGAGACCATTTCATTCATTGAAAACACGGGCGATTACGTTAAAATAGTGACGCAAAACCAGACCTACGTTGTGTACACGACCATGAAATCGCTGGAAGAAAAGTTAGGGGCGACATTTCTGCGGGTTCACCGCTCGTTCATCGTCAACCTCGATAAAATCGTTGATATTGAAGAAAGTAATTTAGTTGTTGCCAACAAAGTGATTCCCGTGAGCCGGGCCAACAAGGTGGAGTTGATGAACCGATTGAACTTGCTCTGACCCAACTAAGACACTACCATTTGTTATAGAACACTGATTTGTATGATTTACCATGATTAAATACAATTAAAGCCGGTTTAATTGTATTTAATCATTCAGAAAATCAGCGGGCTACCAGTGCGGGTCTATTGAGTTACACAATCAGCTTATAGCCAATACCCCGAACGTTCACGATCTGCACTTGGGGATCATCGCGGAGATAGCGCCGGAGCAGGGCATCCTTCGCAAGTTTGGCGTATAAATAGCACACCATACAACCTTTCATGCATATCTTTTTCTGATCGCCTTAACGCAACGGTTGAACAAAGCGTTTACTCATATGAGAGTTGCGTGGATGAATGTCCGATAACCTTATCCAGGTACGATTCCACATCCTCTGAAGAATAACCTGGGTAGATATAGCCAATGTAGTTGTCGGGGCGTAGCAGCACCGTAAAGGGGCGGTTTGTTCCAAATAGCTCAATAACACGCGGGTAAAGCGGCACGACGTTGACATCAAGAAGGTCACCATATTTCGCGACCAAACTGGCTTGTCTATCGCCGTAGCTCTGTTCGCCATCGGAGAACACAAGCAGGTGAAATTTGGGGTCGTTGAGCCTATCATAAATGCTTGCTCCATCAATTTTGAAATACGGCATTCGGTCGCCGGCTTTCACGTCAAAATCAGCGTCGCTGTTGTGCAAACTCAGAGCGCTTTCACGGTAATTAATGCCGATCTGCGAAACGGTTGGAAACAGGATTTCCTTGGCTACGTCGAAGCGTGTGGCGATGCTGGCTACAGTAGGAAAAATAGAATTACGAAACAGACGTAGGTACCATTTGTCGCTGGCTGCAATATCGAAAAACTGATCGGTCGATTGCAGCAGCCGTTTGGCATTGGCAACCCGCTCTTCGTTGTAGCTGTCGAGAAGTGAATGGCTGGCTTCTCCACGAAGTACCAAGGCTATTTTCCAGGCCAGGTTATAAGCATCCTGAATGCCCGTGTTCATTCCCTGACCGCCCGCTGGTGTATGCACATGAGCGGCATCACCCGCCAGGAAGCAACGCCCCAAAGAGAACCGCTCCGCGCGACGCGTGTGCACCCGATAGGTGGAGAACCAGCGTACCTTCGTGATGTCCAGCGGCTGCTGAACCAACTGTTTGACCTTGGCTTCTGCCTCTTCAACGCTTACGTCATGATCGCTGTTTTCGTGTTCAGGTAGGTTACCGATCAGTCGCCAATGCTTACCACCCTGCATCGGAACGATCAGCACGAATGAATTTTCCTCCATCGGGGCGTAGAACGTTCCTTTTTCGGCCTGAAACTCCATCTCCACGTCGGCTACATAAAACAAACGAGGATGAGTCGAGCCTTCAAAACCAAGGCCAAGCAGATGTCGCGTCTCACTGCCTGAGCCGTCACAACCAACTACGTAACGCGCTTCAACCGAATGCGTTTGACCATCGGTGTCTTTCAACACCGTATACACACCGGCCGCATCCTGCTTCAGGCTTTGTAATCCGGTCTGCCACTGCACGTCGTTTCCATTACGCCGGAGTTCTCCGTACAGTAAATGCTCATTTTTGCTTTGTTCATAAATCAACAGAAACGGGAATGAACTAAGTTGGCTACCAAAGTCTGAGAAGTCGAGGTGAGCGCTAATTTTACCACTGTGCATCAACGCTCCTTTCTGAACTTTTTCGCCTGCCTCAACGGCTTTCCGGGCCAGGCCGATCTGGTCATAAATCTCCAGGGTGCGGGCGTGTACGATGAGCGCCTTCGACAAATCGGTGACACCCTCCTTTTTGTCAATAATTACGAAATCAATCCCATAACGCATTAATTGTAAGGCTAATGACAGCCCCGTTGGCCCAGCACCGACGATGAGTACGTCGGTTTTTACTGCATTTTCCATAACTGCTGATTTATTGGGTTAAGACACTTATGAGTAATAAAGGCGAGTAATTACACGGTTTTCCGATACCGCCAGGAAGCCAGCCCAATCAGCGCAACGGCCATCAGCAGCAGGGCAAAAAACTGGGTCTGCATATCCCGGAACGTACTGCCTTTGAGCATGACATTGCGCCCGACTTCGATGATGTAGCGGAGTGGATTCAGCACGTTGACGTACTGCGCCCACTGCGGCATATCCTCCGTGGAAGAGAAGAGACCACTGAGCAGGATGAACACGACCAGACAGAAGAATACGGCGAACATGGCCTGTTGCTGGGTTTCCGAAATGGCCGAGATAAACAGCCCCAGGCCAACGCAAAGCAGCAAAAACAGAAAGGCAAACCCGTAGATCAGCAACAGGCTCCCCTCCACCGGAATTTGAAACAGGAACACACCCACCAGCAAGCCCATCGTAAACTGCACCATGCCGATAATGACAAAGGGAGTAAGTTTGCCCAGAATGAATTCGTACTTTTTGATGGGCGTTACGTTTAACTGCTCCTGGGTGCCAATCTCTTTTTCCCGCACGATATTGAGGGCCGCGATCATGCCCCCAATTAGTAGCATCAACTCGAACAGAATGCCCGGCACCATGAAGGTTTTGTACTCCAGACGTGGATTGTACCAGTATTGATTCTCGATGTCTAACAGGGACGCGTTCAGTTGCCCACCTGGCGAAACAGCCCCGGTTTCTACGCGGATGTCGTTGTTAAACTCCCGGATAATCGTCTGCGCATAGCCCGAGGCAATACCCGCTTTGGTGCCGTCGATGGCATTGACCAGCAATTGTATGGATGACTGATTTTCCTTGCCCAGATCACGTTCAAAATGGGGTGGAATAATCAGAATCAGGTCGGCATGGCCCGCCAGCAGTTCACGGTAAGCGGGTTTGTATGCGGGTAGGTAGCCTCGAAACCGAAAGTTGTCGATGTACCGAAATTTGCTCACCAATCGCTGGGCGTAGGTCGTATGATCCTGGTCGACGACGGCAACGTTGAGATTTTTCACTTCAAAATTGGCCGCGTACGCCAGTAAGATCAACTGCAAAACCGGAGCTGCCAGCATCATCCGCAACAATATCGTATTACGGAAAAGCTGTTTGAACTCCTTTTCGATCATATATCGAATGCGATTCATACACTGTTACGTTTTATGGAATGATTTAAAATTTTCCTATTCCAGCCTTGGTTTCAGGTTACGCAGACTAACGGCCATCAGTACGGTGGCCATACCGAAGAGTACCAGCGTGGGTTGCCAGAGGTCGCTCAGGCCAACACCCTTGATCATGATGCCTTTCACGATGTCGATAAAGTATTTGGCCGGAATGATGTTCGAGACGATTTGCAGGAAACGGGGCATACTTTCGATCGGGAATATAAAACCCGATAGAAAGATGGTTGGCATCAGCATCAGCAGCAAGGACGCGAACATGGCGACTAACTGCGTATCGGCAAGGGTTGAAATCAGCAGCCCTATTGCCAGCGCCAGAAAGATGAACAACATTGTTTCGCACAGAAGCAATAACAAGCTTCCATTGAGCGGAATACCCAGCAGAAACACGCCCAGAGCAATAATGACGCAGCCATTCACGAACGAGAGCAAGAGATAAGGCAGTACTTTCCCGAACAAAATCTGAAGCTGTGACAGGGGCGATACCATCAGTACCTCCATCGTGCCGGTTTCTTTCTCGCGGGCAATGGTCACCGACGTCATCAGCGCCGATACGAGCAGCAGCACTAAGGCCATTACGCCGGGCACGAACACAAACGCCCCTTTCAGCTCCGGGTTGAACACCATCCGGGGCTCGACAACAATCTGCAGGGGGACTACCGCATCCGGCGGGTTCTGCTCCTGCGCGTATCCCTGAATGATATTCGTGGCGTAGTTGGTCAGACTAATGGCCGTGTTTTGTTCGGACGCATCGGCCAGCAACTGTACTTGCGCGTGATGGGCATAATCGTTGGTAAAGTTGGCCGGAAATACCACCACCAGCTTGACTTTTCCCTGTCGAAACGTGGCTTCAATGTCCCGGTAGCTGCTTAGGTTGCGCTGTAACTGGAAGTATCCTGACGATAACAACCGATCAGTAATCTGGCGGCTGTGTTGGCCATGATCGTAATCCAGCACCGCGATTCTGGCGTTTTTAATCTCGTTCGTCAGCGCGAAACCAAACACCAGCACCATCGCCAGCGGCATCCCGAACAGAATCAGCAGTGTCCGCCGGTCGCGCAGGATGTGGAAGAATTCCTTTTTGACAAAAGCAAAGAAGCGGTTCATATAGGTGGGGTTAAGGGCGAAGGGCGTAGCGTAATGGGTTGATACAGTTTACTCATCGCTCCCTTCTATTTTGTGGAAGTCCCTCGTGCCAGAATTTGAAAGACGCCATCCATCGAGTCTACGCCGAAAGAGCGTTTCAACGCGCTGGGGGTATCTAACGCCTTGATTCGTCCATCAACCATGATCGAAACGCGGTTGCAGTACTCGGCTTCATCCATGTAGTGCGTCGTGACAAAAATTGTCGTGCCACGGTGGGCCGCTTCGTAAATCATGTCCCAGAACTGCCGTCGGGTAATCGGGTCGACACCACCGGTTGGTTCGTCCAGAAACACCACCTTAGGATCGTGAATCAGTGCTACGGAAAACGCCAGCCGCTGTTTCCAGCCCAGCGGCAGGGAAGCGACCAGTCTATCAGCCACGCTGCCCAGGTTCAACTGCTGGATGATTTCGTCTGATTTTGCTTTTAGTTCGGCCCGCTTTAATCCGTAAATACCACCGTAGAACCGGATATTTTCACGCGCGGTCAGGTCTTCGTACAGCGAAAACTTCTGACTCATGTAGCCAATCACCTGCTTAATTTGCTCGGATTGCCGATACACGTCGAACCCCGCAATCCTGGCTTCGCCCGACGTAGGTGTCAGCAGGCCGCACAGCATTCGCATGGCCGTGGTTTTTCCGGCACCGTTGGCGCCAAGGAAACCAAAAATTTCGCCCTGATCCACCTCGAACGTGATTTCGTTGGTGGCAACAAAGTCGCCGAACTTCTTAGTCAGCTTGTTGGTAACGACGGCCTTATCCATGTTGCATCAGTTCCATAAAGCTGTCTTCTATGCTGGCCTGAATCGGTTTCATTACTACATGCTGATGCCCGCGCTGGTTGAGGTAGCGGGTAACATCCTCCGGCGTTGTCTGGTCGTGCGTTGTCAGGTGCAGGTACTCGCCAAACGCATAGCAGGTCTCGGTAAACGGAGCCTGACGCAGGTCCTGAATTAGCCGGTACGTATCATCGGCCCGAACCGCCAACAGGGGTTTCCTGAACAGGCGCTCAACCTCAGAGGGCGTGTCAATAGCCAAAATCTTCCCCGTTTGCATGAGTGCGATACGGTCACACTGGCCCGCTTCGTCCATGTACGGTGTCGACACCATAATCGTCAGGCCACGCTTTTTGAGAAGTTGGAGCATCTCCCAGAACTCTTTCCGCGACACGGCATCAACGCCGGTAGTCGGTTCATCCAGAAATAGCACCCCAGGCTTGTGAATCAAGGCACAACACAGGGCCAGCTTCTGTTTCATTCCGCCCGACAGCGCCCCCGCCCGGCGGTCTTTGAACGGCTCCAGTTGTACGTATATATCCCGGATCAGGTCGTAGTTAGCGGCAATGGTCGTACCGAACACCGTGGCAAAAAATGTCAGGTTTTCTTCGACACTTAAATCAGGATACAGCGAGAAACGGCCCGGCATGTAGCCAATCAGTGACCGTAGCGCCCGGAAGTCTTGCACCACGTCGCGCCCGACTACGGTTGCCTGCCCCTGATCCGGACGTAGCAGCGTAACCAGGATCTTGAACAGCGTGGTCTTACCAGCCCCGTCCGGCCCAATTAACCCGAACAGTTCACCCGACTTAACCGACAACGAGACATCCTGCACGGCTTTGTTGGTGCCGTAGGCTTTCGATATGGTATCAATGATGATAGCAGAACGCTGATCGTTATGATTTTTAAGATTTATCATGATCCATCATATATATCATAAAAATCAGCGTTTTATATCCGCAAACCTTACCTCCCCCGGCATCCCGATCTTTAAACCGCCGTCGTTTCTGACGTTTATCTTCATGGCGTACACCAGATTGACGCGCTCGTCTTTAGTTTGAATGACTTTGGGTGTAAATTCAGCCTTGCTCGAAATCCAGGTAACCGTACCTTCGTAAGGCTTCAACTGGTCGTTGGGCGCGTCCACAAACACCTTGACCTTCTGGCCGGGTTTGACGTTAACCAACTGATCGCCACCCACGTAAGCCCTCAGGGTTATGTCTGTCAGTGCGGCTATTTTGTACAGCGGTTTACCATAGCTTACAACCTCGCCTGGTTCGGCATACTTGACCGTAACAGTGCCATCCAAGGGATTCACAACGGACGATTTCTTAATCTGATCGTCAAGCTGTTTGACCTGCTCGGCCAAAGGCGCAGATTCGGCGGCCGTTCCGCCCCGCTGCGTACCCAGCGCCGATGCCTGAGCGGTCCGTTGTTGTCGGATCAGGGCAATCTGGCGTTCGATAACATCCATTTGAGCAACTATATCGTCCAGTTGCTTGGTCGGCGCGGCCCCGGCATTAATCAGATTTTGGGTGCGTTCTTTTTCACGCTGGAGCGTTTTGAGTTGCTGTTGCTGAACGGCAATCTGCTGCTCATAAGCCGACAACTGGGCAGTCACATTGGGCGTCCGGCTCCGAACGGCCCGCTCACTAGCCAGCAGTTGCGCTTTACGGAGTTGCAGTTGCTCGGTGTCAACCTGGCCCACTACCTGACCCACCTTGAGCGACTGGCCTTCCTCGACCTCGAAGCGTTGCAAAGCGCCCGTTGCTTCGGCGGACACCGTAGTTTCAACGGCCTCAAAATTGCCATAGGCGTCGGCGGTGTCGTTATCGTTCTGGCAGGCGGAAAGCAGAACAAGTAGACTGTAAAGCAAAACAGTGTGTATTGTTTTCATTCGATCAATTCCCGGTTAATGTTCGGTACTGAACCTTGGCTTGCAGGAGTTGTAATTCATGCAGTTTCTGATTCAGGAGTGCCTGGTTTTCGTTAGAGAGTTCGGTGGTGTAATCACGGGCAGCAATTACGCCGTTGTCGAATTGTACGGCCGCAGCCTGTCGCACTCGCGTCCGTAGAGCCACGATTTCGGCATCCTGACCGAGTTGGGCCTGCAACCGATCAATTTCGGTTTGCTGCTGCCGCAATTGCACGGCCAGATTCTTTTCAAATGTAGCCTGCTGAATATCGACCGCTTGCTGATTGAGCGCCAGTGTCTGTCGATCATTGCGCAGGCTGTAGGCCGCCGAGAGGTTCCAGTTCAGCCGTAAGCCGCCGATAAAAAAGCCCCGAAAATCGTTATTCAGGAAGTTTAGCGCCGGTCGACCCGCCCCCCCCTGGGCAAACAGGCTCACGCGTGGCTTCATCCGGTTATCGGTCAGCCGTAGCTGAGCATCATAAAGCGAGTGTTGCGCTTTGTACAGCTGGAATTCAGGCCGGTTTAGGGATAAGTCGACGATTGCCAGTTGCTGTGGATCAATAGCTAGTTGAGTGCTGTCTGAAATGGGTAGGTCGGTCAGCAGGTGGAGTGCATCCCGGAGGCCACGGCGGGTGGCGTTGAGGTCCGCCAGCCGTTGTTCCGTTCGTAGCCGTTCCGCCTGTAGTGCATCCACGTTCATTTGGGCGGCCGTACCAAACCGGACGCTGGCCGTTAGTTTGTCGATCCGATTGCGAAGATCCGCCAGCAGAATTTGGGTCAGGCGCAAGTTTTCGTCGGTAAGTAATGCATTCAGAAAAAAGGCGTTGACCTGATCATTCAATCGACGTAATTCTACCTCCACCTGCTGCTGAGACATAGCGGTAGTAACCCGTTGCAGGTCGGTTTGCAGGCGGGTCAGACTGCCGTCGTACACCGGATAACTAGCATCCAACGTGAGCTTGTACTGGTCTTTACTCAGCACCGGTATGGACACGTTAGGCAGCTCAATAGGCAGTGTTGTTACCTCCGATTGCCACGATGCCTGTCCGTTGACCGACAACTGCGGCAACCGACGATTGGTAGCCAGCGTAGCAATGGCCAGCTCGCCGGTTTGCCGGAGAATACCCTGCTGTTTAAGCAACGGGTAGGCAGTTCGGGCGGCCGTATAGCATTGTTCAAGCGTTACCTCAGATAAGGCCTTGCCTGGTTGTGCCAATAGCGGTAGCCAAACGAACCAGATGAATCCTGTTAGATAGGCTTTCATAATCACCCAAACACCTGTTCTAAACATCTGTTTAGTTGATGGATAAAAAAATTTAGACTTGCCTTAAGTAGGCCATAATCATTTCGGGAATGAGCTGTTTACGCGTTTCCACAAACTGCTCAAAACCGGTTTCATCGAGCGTTCCTACATACGAAACAATCGGCTTTGCTATTACTGGAAAAACAATACTACTCAGAATGGTAATGATAACTTGTAATGGATCAACAGTACGAATATGCCCTTTCTCGGCTTCTGCCAGTAGTTGTTTCCGAAAGAGTGAATTCTCGATAATACCTTTAACGTTCAATTCTTTAAAGAAGTCCAGTCCGTCTTTCCGCAATTCAGATAGTACAAACATCGGGAGCAACGGATTCTGAATAATAAAGTCCGTATATCGATCAACAATCTTCCAAATCTTGACTTCCAGCGGAGTTTCTTCATTAAGCATCAGCATCATCCGGCCCAGAAACTCCCTAAACGTATCCATGTATATACTCTTGAATAACAGATCTTTGCTTCGAAAGTAGTAGTTGACCATTGCCAGGTTGACCCCTGCCTCATCAGCGATCTGACGAATCTTAGCGCCTTCGTACCCTTGCTCCAGAAATATTTTCCGGGCTGCATTCTTAATTTTTAATTCGGTATCCTGTGTTTCTTCGGCCATAATACAATTGACCCTACAAAGGTAATGCAAAGACAACAAACTAAACAAGTGTTTAGTTTTTTATTTTACCAGATGGGCTACATATCTAAGCGAAATATTTTATCCGCCACAGTTTATTGATTACTACTCCTTAAACCGTTTGCCAGATTGGAGCGCTTTTTCTCCGCTAACAATAATTTTGAGCGAGTAGGCTGTTAAGGCCGTTTTCTGGCTCTACACCCACATCTGCAATAGTACCTGCGTCGATACGATACAAAGCGGTTGCCCGTTAAGGGCACAGAAATTTTTTGCCGTTTAATAGGGGGATACGCCCGTTCGGCTGTCTTATGAGTGCATAAGCTACGTTCAACGCCAGAAGTATGATAGATTTGCACCGGAAACGTCATCTATACCACCCAGTGCAACTATCGGATCAGGAAATACTTTCTGCTATACAACTTGGCGATGAACGCGTTTTTGAGGCCGTGTTCCGGCAGCATTACAACGCGCTGTGCCAGTATGGCTATTCGTTCCTGAAAGACTGGGATGATGCCGAAGAGGTAGTCCAGGCCGTTTTTATGACGATCTGGGAAAAACGAGACGGGTTGGAGATTAATATCTCGCTCAAATCGTACCTCTACCGGGCCGTGCATAACCGCTGCCTGAACCGAATTAAACACCTGACGGTTCAGGCTGAGCATCGGAGCCATGTGGCGGCCGAAGTGGGCCAGCTGTACGAAGCGCCAGCGCAAGTGTTGATGGCCAATGAGCTGTCGGACCGCCTGCAGGAAGCTATTCAGCAACTGCCCGACCAGTGTCGGCTGATTTTTACCATGAGCCGATTTGAGGAGTTAAAGTACCAGGAGATTGCCGACCGACTTGGCTTATCCATTAAAACAGTGGAAAATCAGATCGGCAAAGCGTTACGTATTCTACGGACAGAGTTGGCGGAATATTTACCCGTGCTAATTCTGCTGGGCATCCATTTATACGAGTACTATTTACTGACCTAGCTAATTTTGGGTTCTGACCATGGCGGATAACTCGCTACAGCCAATAGATGACAACCTGATCGGCAAATACCTCGCCGGAGAAACCGACGCGGCCGAGTCGGAACGGGTACGTCTATGGCTCAGCCAACCCAACTCAGATGCAAACGCTAACCAACGCGAGTTTGAGCGGTTCGAGCGAATCTGGGAAACGGCCGCTCAGCTAAAGAAGCCAGTAGAAACTCAATCTGCCCCAGTCGATACGGATGCGGCCTGGCAAAAAATGCGAAGCCGCATGCAGGGTAACACGACAGCCCCTTCTCCCCCACCTGTTGGGCCGGTTGTGGCCGATACCGACGTTCGGTCACCCGTTGTAAAACCATTGTACCCCGCCAACCAGACGAGCAATCGATGGCTACCCCGTTACTGGCAGGTAGCTGCTGTCGTTTTGCTCGCATCGGCTTTCGGCTGGCTATACTTTCAAAATTCTCGTACGGAGCCTATAGCCCAGCTGTCGATCGCTTCGAGGAACGAAACGGTACAAAAGACCTTACCCGATGGCTCTAAAGTCTGGCTGAAACGCGGTAGCCGACTGAATTACCCACAAACCTTTGCCGACGAGAGTCGGGAGGTTACGTTAACGGGCGAAGCGTTCTTTGAAGTGGTGCCTAATCCATCGAGACCCTTCCGTATCCGGGCGGCTGAAACAACGGTTCAGGTGCTGGGCACCTCGTTCAGCGTCCGGGCCTACGAAAACGATGTGCGGGTGGCTGTCCGGACCGGTAAAGTCTTGTTTGCGGCTAAGAAAAAACAGGTAACCCTAATCAGGAACGAGCAAGCCACCTTCGACAGCAAAGCCGATACGATCCGAAAAATGCTCGACGTTGAGCCCAATCTGTTCGCCTACCGAACCGGTCGCTTAGCCTTTAAGAACGCGCGCCTGGCCGATATTGTGCAGACCATCAACGACGTGTACCGGGCTGATGTCCGGCTGGCCAACAATCGGCTCAACAACTGCGCGCTGACAACGAGCTTCGAGCATAACGAACCGCTGGAAACCGTCGTCAACGTAACGGCGGAGTCGCTGGGGCTACGCATCACGCGTAAAGGCGATCAGATTACGCTCGATGGCGAGGGTTGTCAGGAATAATTTTTCGCTTTTGATAGGGGGGCCATCCTGGTGGGCTGTCTTATCGACAAAAGCACCCATTATCATGTTTTTCCACCGATACCTATTTGTTTGCTGCTGGTGGCTGAGCGGCACCCTTGTCTGTGCAGCGAAGCCAACGCCCCCTCTCGAACGTACCATCAACGTCGTTATTACCAACGACCGTCTGGATAAAGCCCTGAACGCCATCAGCCACGAAGGCCAGTTTAATTTCTCGTATAGCCCATCCATTATCAACGAAGCCAGTATTGTCTCACTACGGGTAGCCAACAACACCGTTCGGGAAGCCCTGAATCAGCTATTCAGAGGGACCATCACCTATAAATCGCGCGGCAACCACGTCATCCTCTTGCGGGCCGACCTACCCGCCGTCGATGAGAAACCCAAGAACTTTTACCTGGATGGCTATATTCTGGACGAGACGAACGGCCAGAAGATAAGTCAGGCCAGTATTTACGAGAAAACCACGCTGGCGTCGGCCATTAGTAATCCGTTTGGTTACTACCGCATCAAACTACCCACTGAGCTATCTACCCTACGGCTTCAGGTCCGTAAGGAAAACTACATTGGCGAAAACGTGAACGTATCGTCTCGCCACTCGCATACGCTGAACATCCGGCTCGAACCGTCCCCCCTCAGTAAGCAGGTACAACCCTTAACCATCCGGCAATCCGTAGACACGACGCGCCGGATTGCCGTGGCCGTTCAGCAGCCGGTTCAGCCCGTTTTCATGGCCTCGGCCGACACCACCCATACACCTAAGGTGTCCGTTTGGGACCGCAGCAAACAACGGCTAACCGACTGGTTCTTATCGACCAGATCGGCCGTTCACGAAGCTAACCTGGTCGGCGACACCATCTACCGCGACGTTCAGGTAAGCCTTTTACCTTTTGTGGGCACCAACGGAACGCTAAGCGCCCGGGTCATCAACCGGACCTCGTTCAACGTATTGGCCGGCTACTCGCTGGGCGTTACCGGACTCGAAGTGGGCGGCTTTCTGAACGGGGTTCGTGGCAATGCCAACGGCATTCAGGCAGCCGGTTTTGGAAACGTAGTTGGCGAGCAGGTGGATGGCGTTCAAGTCGCTGGTTTTGCCAATGCCGTACGCTGGCACGTTCAGGGCGTGCAGGCCGCTGGCTTTGCCAATGCCATCGGTGGCGACGTAACCGGGGTGCAAGCCGCTGGTTTCGCCAACGTAACGCTGGGCAATGTAGTGCATGGCGTGCAAGCGGCCGGTTTTGCCAACGTCACGGTTCTGAACACACAAGGGGCACAACTGTCAGGCTTTGCGAACATTAACGCGCAGCATGTCGACGGAGCGCAGGTAGGCGGATTTTTCAATTTAGCCGGTAAAGGGCTTCGCGGTGTACAGGTTGGCGGGTTTGGTAACGTCGTTGGGGGTAATGCAGTTGGGACGCAGGTGGCCGGATTTTTCAACATTGCCCAAAACGAATTAGCGGGCTCACAGATCAGCGGTTTCTTCAATACAGCCAAACGGGTCACGAAGGGCACACAGATTGGCTTGCTGAATTTCTCGGGCTATTCGCAACACGCGCCCATTGGTCTGCTCAGTTGGGTGCAGCAGAACGGATACCGCCGGTTAGAAGTATCAACCGACGAAGTCAACGTAATTAATCTGACCTTTAAAACCGGCCATCGGGCCTTTTACAACATCTTTACGGCGGGCACTAATCTGGAGAACCAAGCGCGGCCGTCCTGGAGCTTCGGCTACGGCCTGGGCACCTCGGCGAACCTGCACCACGGCTGGATGCTGAATTTCGACCTAGTTGGCAATTACCGCTTACCTGCCGAATGGGCTTATTTTGACGAAGGCAGCTACCTCTACCGATTCAACCTGGGTCTGGAAAAGAAACTCACGCCAGGCCTGGCACTGGCCGTTGGCCCAACGGTTAACTGGTTCTACAGCCAGAACGACATCACGAAGCCAGCCACGCGCTTCGACGTACCATTGTTCACAAACAGCGTCGATAGCCGAAACAACTTCAACGCCGGTTGGGTGGGCTTCCACGCAGGGCTACGGATTTGCAGTCGCAATTAGGCAGGACAACCAACACACTCTGTTGATTACCAATCTATAGAAGTGGGCACATGACGCCGTAACAAAGGTCGCAATTGCGCAAGGCTATAGAAACGACTCTTAAGAGTATATCCCTGCGTATATCGCTTTACCGTCCTGCGCAGGGGTTTCACATCGCCCCGTGCGGTGAAGCGGTAAAATTGCCCTTTCTCATCAAAAAAGTAATCGGGGTAGCCGTCAATATCCCAGGCCCGTTGTACGGTTACCTGTACCTGCACATACCGCTTAGTCATTATGGGTTACTCCGGTTAGGAAGTTTTAGTGTCAACCAATTTCTTTGTTTAAGCGACTACAACGGAAGCTCACTATTTTCACCTTAATTAACTTTTAAGGAAATAAAAATAGCTTATTTACAGCAAACTGTAGTTCCGCAACTTTGGATACCTATAGAACAAAAGTCAGTCATTTGCTTCAATACTGAGCCATAAAATTGGGTCGAAAAAAATGCGGAACTATACTACATTGACAGCTAACTTACTATACAATGATGGTTCCGCGAAATCGCGTACTATACGATGTTGGGTGCGGGTCCATAAAGTGTTCGTATGCCAGCGTCTCAGCGACAGGTTGCAGGCCGCGAGGTCAGAGTTTTAGGTCTCCATTTCCGGGTTCCGTGCGACAATGCAAACGCCCCGCCTGGGAGATTTTTTAATAATCACAGTTTATTCATTAATAGTTCTTTCTGGCATGTTCAGTTTTCAAGGAGATTGGGAGTTTAATTTTACATTCAAAGCTTTTGAAGGTTTGCAAAGCCGTCAAGGAGCCTACGCAGGTTTAAGTTCACAATCCCCAAGTGACGGAAAGGTTCGAGTGGTAATAAGCGACGAATTAGATGACAATCCTGATCCGCTTCCTGAACAAATAAATGCTATCAATTTCATAATTGAGAACCCTGCGCTCATTCAAAATGCTCTTCTTGAAGCTTTGGATAAGGAGTATCCTATTCTGAAAGAATGTTATGGCGATGAAGAGGAATTTTTTCCTGAAATTCACTCACTGGAGGATTACAAGCACGTTTTTGGGGTTGGGAACCTGTTTGTGCTGTATCCACATAAAGATGGCTACGCCTACATCGGAATTGAATGCGGTTGTATTTGGGACGAAGAGCATGGCTTAGGCTTCATGCTTCATAAGGACAGGGTTATCACTGTTGGAGCAGCAGATACAGCATTTTCATCATTGGATGCATATAAAGACAATGGAACTTATGAACAAAAACAAAAAGAGTGGAATGGAATGCATATGGGAAGCCCTCTACTGCCTAAGCCCAAAATTTACACACCTCATCAGAAATACGGAAAATTAAAACCGTCCCAGATGGAAGCAAATCGGATGTATGAAAACAATCTGATTGAGCGAGGATATAATCAAGAATTTATAGATTTAGTTGAATCAGGCAAAGTAGACATTAACGTCAATAATGGATTAAATATGAGCTACTTAGAAAGAGCGACTCAGTTTAACAATGAAGTTATTGCTCGCTATATTATTTCTCGAAAACCAGTTACTCTAAAGAATGCCATTCATAATGCAACTGGACATGCTAACAGAGACCTTATTGCTTTTCTTATTGAGAATGGCGCTGATATAAATGAGCAGAACCACTGGAAAATTACTCCATTATCTATCACTCAGCAGAATATTAATCGGATGAGAAATGAGAGCAGTCCAAGATTAAAACAGTATGAAGACTTGTTAGATTGGCTTAAAAGCAAGGGAGCAAAATAAAAATTCTACGTTTCCGGCGACAGGCAGCACGCCCCCGGAGGAGAGTTTTCAGCCCAACAAAAATGAGGGTGTAAAGGTTGGAAGTAGTTTGTGTTCAGGCGCGTAGCTTCCTCATCCATCAACCCTCATGGGTGTTGGGTGACCCACTAAGCTGATTATTCACAAGTCAAATACCCGGGCGACAGGCTAAGAACGTGTTTGGGAATTGAGAAAGGCTGGGAGCCGCGTCACCTTTGTAGCGACCAAGCAACAGAGATGTGACCAAACAATTTAATGCTCTAACCGACTCCCAGTGGGCCGCAATTTCGCCTTTT
>NZ_JBHULN010000028.1:0-64984 GCF_042684525.1 Spirosoma soli
TCTCGCGCCGACTCCTCACTCTGACTTGGGAACACTACGCCAAGCGACCGGGTATAGCCGACATGATTATTGCGGCAACTGCTTTAACGTATCCGGTTGAACTGTTCACCTTCAACAAAAAAGATTTTGATTTTGTCGAGGGCATCAGCTTTTACCGGCCTAAATACAAACATCAATACGGTCCTGAATCTGCGTAAGTCGGTTCCCCGGCGACAGGATGCCAGCCGCGAGGTCAGGCCGACAGCCCAACCGGGCAGGGGCGTAAAGGGCTACGCCCATCGGCCTCTGCGGTCGTTGGGTGAACACAACAGATAGTGTTTCAAAGTCCAGTTTCTGTGCGACAGGCCGCACGTCCCGAAGGCAAGTTGTTTGGCTTGTTGGTCAGCTTCGGTTGACACGAGAAACGCCCCAGTTGGTATAGTCAAAAAAGTGAATTAGGTGGCTCTCCAGCGACAAGCCCAACGCCGAACAGAAGTAAAGTCAAAAGTAATATGCGCTCAGTTTGGCATCACAGGTGCAGATTTGGGTCTTTTTACTAACTTAGGCACGGCTTGATAATGAGAGTCTTAGAAAGCATGCGTACATCAGACAGGGGGTGTAAAGGCACTACGTGCCATCACCACATGGGGTCGTTGGGCATTTTTTTGAGTTCGGCGGGTTGCGGGCGACAAGGTAAACAAGGTTAGAAAGAATGGAAAGCAAGAATATCGCACCTGACGGGTCTGACATTGTAGACAACGGCCCCTTTTATCACGGAACGAAAGCGGATTTGCAGATTGGTGATTTGCTAACAGCAGGGTTTAGGTCGAATTATAAGCCCGAAGTCATAATGAATCACATTTATTTTACAGCCTTAGCTAACGGGGCGGGGCTTGCCGCGGCCTTAGCCAAAGGTGATGGAGACGAACGTGTTTACATTGTTGAACCTACAGGGAGTTTTGAGAATGACCCAAATGTTACAGACAAAAAATTTCCAGGCAACCCAACACGCTCGTATCGAAGTCAAGCACCGTTGAAAATTGTTGGCGAAGTCACAGATTGGATAAGGCTGACACCGGATGAACTGCGTACATGGCGGGAAAACGTGGCGAGAATTAATGCGGACCCAACAGCAGAAATTATAAACTAACGTGTTCTGTGATTCGCTCGCCGTAAGTGGCTCTCCGGCGACAGATTGCTCGCCCCCGGAGGAGAGTTTTCAGCCCAACGAAGCCAAGTGTGTAAAGGTGTCAGGTACGTTTGTTTGTGTTAGCTTACTTGCCCACCATCAACACCCGGGCGTTGGGTGGAACAAAGCTGCTTGCCTACACGCCCACTCAACACGTTATTGTACGTCTAGCAACTTAGTAATTCAGCTCCCCGGCGACAGAGCGAACGCCCCGGTTAGGCAGGTTTTAACTTACAATTTCAGCTTCCGGCTATACTACTCCCAAAACCTGTCCAACATTTGGGGAGTAGTATAAAATTCACTCATCCGAAAGAAGGTAAAATTTATAACAGTAGTTACGGAAAGCTTAAGCCCTTTATCCATTGTTGATAGTCAACAAACCCTCCAAAGGTTAAAGTAGACAAACGTACCTTATGAGCCTGCCTTGTTTCAAGGTCGAAAACAATAGAACGGGTCCAAAACTTACACCTAAGTTTTGGACCCGTTTATTAAAACAGCACGAGTACTTCTCTATTAGTTACAATAATCGCTAATCACTTTATAAGAGGGATTGTAGCCTAATTCACCCGCTTTCGAGAGGTCCAGGCAACCGCCGTTTTCGTCACCGAGGCTATGTTTGATGATTCCCCGGACGTAGTAGGCTTCGGCATAGCGAGGATTTAGTTTAATGGCGCTGTTGCAGTCCATAATAGCCCCTTTCTGGTCGCCCTGGGACGATTTGATCATACCCCGCGAGAAATACGCTTCGGCATAGGTCGGGCTAAGCTCAATCGACTTATTCAGGTCAGCGATGGCCGATTTAGGATCACCCTGCTTGTTTTTGCTCAGACCACGGCTGAAATACGCTTCGGCTCGTTCGGAGCTAAGCTCGTTAATCTTGTTACGTTCCTGCACTACGTTGCGCAGATTGTCCAGAACGGCGTGCGTAATGCGCCCGTTATAAATCACTTTGGTTTCGGCGTTGGCATTGTTCATATCAATAGCCTGATTGAAATCCTGAACAGCTCCCTTCTGATCGCCTAGTTTGCTGCGGCAGAAACCCCGGCCGTAGTAAGCCTGATAGTTGTCTCCTTTGAGCGCGATGGCCCGGTCGTAGTCTGGCAAGGCCGCTTTGTAATCTTCCAGCTTACTTTTGGCATAACCGCGGTAGAAGTAAGAATCACCATCTTCGGGGGTTAGCTCAATAGCTTTGTTCAGATCGGCTACGGCCCCCGTAAAATCGTTTAACTCTACTTTCGACAAACCGCGACCCGCGTAGGCCTGTGAACGCTTGGGACTCATTTCGATTACTTTAGAAAAATCAGCCACACTACCGGAATAGTCTTCGAGCCGCTGCTTTGTAACTCCGCGAACGTAGTAAATCTGCACGTTGGTGGGATCGAGCTCAATCGCTTTTGAAAAGTCGGTAAGAGCTCCCTTAGGTTGGTCAACACGGCTACGGCTAACCCCCCGGTTGTAATAAGCCTGTGGATCGTCGGGATTCAATTCAATGGAGCGGCTAAAATCAAGCAGGGCGGCTCGGTGGTCTTCCTGTTTACTTTTACTGACGCCCCGACTGAGGTAAGCGAGCGCATCTTTGGCATTCAGTTCAATGGCCCGGTCATAATCCAGCACAGCGCCCCGGTGGTCTTTCAAATTAGCTTTAGCAAGCCCTCGGTTGTAATAACTGGCCGAGTTCTCGGGGTTCATAGTAATAGCCATACTAAACGCTTGCAAAGCACCAGTGTAGTCGCCTGACTTGCTTTTACCGATACCGTTCTCAAAAAAATCAACGGCTGTTTGCTGAGCTATGGCTAGTGGCGGTGATAAGAGCAGGAGCCCTAATACCAGAAAAAATAATAAAAGTTTACGCATGAGGCTGATTTGTAAGTGAATGGTGAGTAATTTATTAAATGGTAAAATTAGATGTTGATGAGTCATAGGCAAACCACCTTATATTAAATTTATAATAGACAGCGTATCGACAAGCGATGATAGCGACGTCTGGCTATCTATGTGTCATCTATTAACCTACGCTATCAAGACATTGTGTCATGAAAAAGAAGCGATAATGTAATTATTATGACATAATGTCTTGAATTTGACTGAAACAATGCTTGGTACAAAGTTTGACTAATAGAGAGTGTAACACTTGATAGATAACCCAATTAAGACGTACCAAGAACATGGCAACTTTAGTTCGATATAACAGCCTTCCCACTTTCTTCAACCCATTCTTCGGCTCTCGTGTGTATGGCCGCCCCATCGTAGCGCGCTATCAAAACACGAACGTAAATGCTCCCGCTGTGAACGTTAAAGAAACCGAAACTGCTTTCCAACTGGAACTAGCAGCTCCGGGTTTGAAGAAAGAAGACGTAAAAGTTAACGTTGAGAACAACAAGCTCACCATTGCTTACAAGCACGAAGTGAAGGCTGACGAAACCACCGAGACATACACTCGTCATGAATTCGGCTTCAACGCTTTCGAGCGTAGCTTCCGTTTGCCTAAGAATGTGAACGCCGACCAGATTACGGCGGCTTACACCGACGGCATCCTGACGGTTGAACTACCAAAAGTTGAGGTGAAAGAAGAGAAACTGGTGAAAGAGATTACCGTTGCCTAATTGCTCGGAATCTTCGCCATTATAGAAGTGAAACCCGTGCTATGCTTATGGCACGGGTTTTTGTTGTTAACTAAGGGCCGCGATAAACGCTTCGAGCTTCCGTTCGTCTAACTGGCCGTTTGTACGAACACCGCTACAAATGTCTAAGCCAAACGGCTGCACTTGTTCAATGGCTTCACGAGCATTCTGTACGTTCAGTCCACCCGCCAGAAAAACTGGCACGGCCGATTGCTCAACGATCTGTCGGCTGATGGCCCAGTTATGAATTCGTCCTGTGCCCCCCAGCTCTTTTACCGCCAGGGTTGGATTGCCAGAATCGAGCAGCAAAGCATCGGCTCCCTCCTCGACAGCCTGTAAGGCTTCAGCAATGTTACGTTCGTCGATGACATGAATGACCTGCACTAGTTTGACGGCGGGCAAAGCTTCCCGAATTTGAACGTACGTAGCTGGCGATACAGCATCGACAAGCTGAATAGTGTTTGCGCCGACGCGCTGCTGATGGGCTATTATATCAGCCGTAATCGTTTCGCTGGTGAGCATAAACGTAGCAATAGGGGGCGGGGTTGACCGAACAATGTGAGCGGCCAGCTCATCGGCTACCACACCCGGACCACTGGGCATGCGGCCCACTAACCCAAGGGCATCGGCTCCGAGCCGGATGGCCAGCCGAGCCTCTTCCGAGCTACTGATGCAACAAATTTTAATTCGGGTCCTGAACTGAGATGACATTGATTTGTTCCTTAATTAAGGTTGGATGGTCAAAGATAAAGTCAACGGCTCCAACACAACAACTATGGTTCAGGAATACCCCAACGATACCTACGCTTCTCTGCGCATTCCCGACTTCCGTTATTTTGTGATGAATAGCTTCCTGATCACGGCTACGCTGCTGATTCAGGAGGTTGTGCTGGGCTACGAACTCTATAAGATCACGCACGATCCGCTGGCGCTGGGTCTGGTAGGGCTGGCGGAGGCCATACCGTTCATTGCGCTCTCTTTGTTTGGCGGACACTTGGCCGACCGGCGGGATAAAAAGCGGATTTTGCAATGGAGCCTGGGCGTCATTACGCTTAGCTCGGTCATTTTATACGCGGTTTTTCAACCCGCCATTGTATCTCAGCTGTCGCAGACAACGCAGCTAGCCACTATCTACGGTGTTCTCATGCTGATTGGTACGGCAAAAGGATTCTACTCGCCCGCCAGTTCATCGCTGAAGCCGTTTCTGGTACCTCGGGAGTTGTATCCTAATTCGGCCACCTGGAGCAGTTCATTCTGGCAGGCTGGAGCCATTGTCGGGCCAGGTGTAGCGGGTTTTCTTTACAGTGGACTAGGGTTTGATAATACCCTACTCGTTGTGATTGGTTTGCTGGTGGTGTGCTTTCTGCTTATTACGTTGGTTAGTCGAAAGCCTGTGCCCATCAGTGATGCACCAGTTCTGGGTTTTAGGGAAAGCCTGAAAGAAGGATTTCGATTTGTGTTTAAAACCCAGATTGTGCTTTACGCTATCTCTCTTGACTTGTTCTCGGTATTGTTTGGGGGAGTTGTCGCAATTTTGCCAGTCTTTGCCGAAGATATTCTGAAAGTAGGAGCCGAGGGGCTGGGCTTTTTAAGGGCAGCTCCGTCGGTTGGGGCCGTGCTAACGCTGGCCGTTATGACGAAGTATCCACCCATCGATAATGCCTGGCGAAATATGTTGTTAGCCGTTGCGGGCTTCGGCGTTGCGACCATTGTTTTTGCGGTGTCGACAAATTTCTATCTGTCGCTTGTCATGCTTGCCTTAACGGGTGCGTTTGACAGTGTAAGCGTCATTATCCGGCAAACGATTATGCAGATTTTCCCGCCCGACCACATGCGGGGTCGAGTGGCGGCCGTCAATGGCATTTTCGTGAGCTCATCGAACGAGATCGGAGCATTCGAGTCGGGGCTGGCGGCCCGGTTGTTTGGTACCGTGCCTTCGGTGTTATTGGGAGGAATCGTTACGTTGGTGGTTGTGACTTATGTGTATGCCAAATCCAAGGCGCTGCTGGCGGTAAAGTTGAACTAGGGATCCGATGTACTGCTTTACAAATAAATATGCGCCTGAATAGCGGCCTTCCGGCGGGTATTCAGGCGCACACAATCAGTATCGGCAGTTAAGCCCGAGCTGATGAACTATTCATGTCATGAATAAAAGCGTTTACATCTATCTCTTCATTGAGTAGAACGCGGGTGTTAAATACTTCCCAGAACAATTCGTCTGAGAGTTGATAATCCTTTTGCAGCCGTATCATATCACGGATGCTTTCTTTTAAGGGCGCAGTTGTCACTGGCGACCGAGCGGCCATTGGCTGAAGATTTTCCATCAGAAAAAGGAGGTTATTGTTTGCGTGCGAGTTTGTAAACGCGTTCATTATCAGAATGTTTATTAAAAAATTTACCCTGATAACGAATAGGTTAGAAAAATACCATTGTTTCTACCATTTTTGAGCTTGCTTGTGACTTTTCTATTAATAAGGTACAACGAAAATTTTTTCAAATATTTCACTCGCTAGACTTTTAACACTATTTATGAAATTGTACCCTGCCATCACTGCTGGTCTATTAATTTCTGCCTCATTAGTGGCGATGCGGCCTGAGTTTACCGCCAAGCCGCTGAAGTTAGTAAAGGCATGGGAGACAGACACAACCCTGCGCGTTCCGGAATCGGTGCTTTATGATGGGAAAAACACGCTTTACGTAGCGAATATTGACGGGAAAGCCGATGAGCTGGATGGCAGCGGGTTTATCTCTAAAGTGTCGCTCGATGGGAAAATTGAAAACCTGCGGTGGACATCGGGGCTGAATGCACCCAAAGGCATGGGCTTGTTTAAAAACCGGCTCTACGTAACGGATGTGTACCGATTGGTGGCTATCAACACCGAAACCGGTCAGGCCGAGAAAACCTGGGACGCCGTAAACCAGAAGGGAGCCTTCTTGAACGACGTAACCGTAGCGAACGATGGTACTGTATACGTATCAGATAGTCGTTCGGATAAAATCTATCGGCTCAAAGACGACAACTGGGAAGTGTGGATGGAAGGCGAACAGCTTGACAAACCCAACGGACTACTGGCTGTGGGCAAAGACAGATTAATGGTTGGCGCTACGAAAAAAGGTGAATTAAGATCCGTAGACATCAATACAAAAACGTCGACGACGATTGCCGATGGAATGACGGTTACAGATGGCATCGTGCCCGAAGGGAAAGGCAACTACTTCGTATCGGACTGGAACGGGCAAATTTTTCATGTCATGGGCAGCGGCCAGAAAGAAAAACTTTTAGATACGCGTGAGCAGAAAGTAAATTCGGCTGATATTGAGTACGTCGCCAAAAAGAAACTATTGATTGTACCAACGTTCTTCGGCAATAAGCTGATCGCGTATCGAGTAGAGTAACAAATAATGAGGGCTGGCAATTTGCCAGCCCTCATTGCTTGCTAGTAGGTAATTTCTTCTTCGTCCAGCAGTCTTTTGATGTTTATAATGCAATCGTCCATTATTGTTATGTCGTTTCCCCAGTCGGTGACGATCCAATCTTGATTAGGCTGGATTATGATTACTTTTCGAATTTTGGAAAGTACCCAAAACACCCGCTCTACACCAAAATTGATCAACTCCTGCGTTTTCTCAGAGATATAAGCAACATCGCTACCGATTTCGTTGAGATCGATCTTGATATCTACTTCCAGTACTATTTTAGGGGGAACATCGAAATATTTGCCTTTCAATCTGGGTAACGATGACTTCTCAAAAATGGCGACATCAGCGGACAGATTATCGCCAAGACCTACATGAAGTCTAGATTGATTTGTGGCAAGCTGGTATTGTTTACGGTCGACTTTATTCCAAAGTGTTCCCGCTAGTACCATCACAATGATGCTTTGTAAATCACTACTTCCCATTATGTCTTCGGGTTTGAGAATGCCAGCCACGACGTCGTGGTATCCCTTGTAGTATAAAGGGCGTCCGTTGAGCGTTTCATACACCAGCGACTTGGGAATGGCTGATGTTTCAACAAATTCGTTTGTCGTTACCATACAAGCTCCTAGTTTTTGGAAAGTTACTCAATTAACTATTCCGTCCTAACAAGCGTTCAACGGCGACCCGCGCTCGTTCCGCGCCAAAACCAGCCATGGCCTGGTTCATTTGTTGCCTGATCAGGTCATTACCGAGGTTACCAAGACTACCTTCGTGACTATGGTGTAAGTCGCGGGGAGGCTGATACGTATGCTCGGCGATCTCCTTGCCGATGGTCCGGTACGCTTCGCGAAAGGGCACGCCCTGCAACACCAGCTCATTGACCCGTTCGACGCTAAACAGTAAATCGTATTTCGGGTCATCCAACAGGTTAGGCTTTACCTGAAGGTGTTCGAGCATGAAATCGGTAATGCTGAGGCAATCCAGTATTTCATCGAAGGCAGGCATTAAAATCTCTTTCAAAATCTGCATGTCGCGGTGATAGCCGGAAGGTAGATTGCTCATTACCAGCGTAACCTCCATCGGTAGGGCCTTCAGGCGATTCGTTTTGGCGCGGAGGAGTTCAGCTACGTCAGGATTTTTCTTGTGCGGCATGATGCTGCTGCCGGTTGTGAGGGCATCGGGCAAGGTGAGAAACCCAAAGTTCTGGCTGTTGTACAGGCAAATGTCCATCGCCATCCGCGAGATAGTAGCGGCTATGGCAGCTATGGCGGTCAGGGCAGTTTGTTCGGTTTTGCCCCGGCTCATTTGGGCATACACTACGTTTACGTTCATGCCTTCGAAGCCCAAAAGCTCCGTCGTTAGTGTCCGGTTCAGGGGAAACGACGAACCATAACCGGCACCCGAGCCAAGCGGATTTCGATTGGCTAATCGGTAAGCTGTTTGTAAGGTCAGCATATCATCGGCGAGGGCTTCGGCATAGGCACCAAACCACAGCCCAAAGGAGGAGGGCATGGCGATTTGCAGGTGCGTATATCCTGGTAATAGATCGTTTTTATGCTGCTCCGACCGGTTTATTAGCCGATCAAAAACCTGCTGAACGGCTTCGGCTACGTGCCACAGCTGGTCGCGCGTAAAGAGTTTAAGGTCAACTAGCACCTGGTCATTCCGTGAGCGACCGGCATGAATTTTCTTACCTGTATCGCCCAACGCCCGGGTTAGCATCAGCTCAACCTGTGAGTGAACATCCTCAACACCTTCTTCAATAATGAACTCACCAGCCAGAATCTGTTGATAGATGGTTTTTAGCTCGGTTTCTAATGCCGTTAGTTCATCATTCGTAAGTAAGCCGATGGTTTCGAGCATTTGCGCATGAGCCAGGTTACCCAATACATCAAAAGGAGCGAGGTAAAGATCCATCTCGCGGTCGCGCCCGACGGTAAAGCGTTCAATGCGGTCAGACGTGCTGACGCCTTCTTTTTGCCAAAGTTTCAAAGCGAAAGAGTGAAAGAGTGAAAGAGTGAAAGAACGACCGGCCACAAGGGAGTCCATTTCTCACGCTGTGCATTCGGCAAAGGTCGTAAAGAAAGTTAGGAGAGGCAATTGAGTTGAAGGTTGCACTTTGTGTGGAACACAGGCCGTTGAACCGATCTCAATTGAAAAAAAGTCGGCTAGTTTACCGCTTCTTCTGCTTTAACAACCAGTCGAAGATGCGTTTGTCTTCGTAGAGGTACTGAATCCCGTGCCCTTCATTCGCTAAGCGGGAGAACGTTACGTTGCCGTTGCACTGCTTCAGCCGATGAACCAACCGTTCGGTTTCGGAAATAAGAATTATATCGTCGGCCGTTCCGTGGAAGGTCCAAACTGGAATATGACTGATCCGACAAATTTGCGTAGAATCGTTACAGCAAATAGCAGAAGGCAAAATGACGTAAATCGCATGCTGATCAGGCTAGGTGGAGACACGGGCGAAGGTAAATCGAGAAGCGTAGGCTTTAATCAGTAGTTGATAGAAATTTCATGGGGTTTGGTTTCCAATGCTTTTGCCAGCCACCAAAATCCACCGGCCGTTACCAGGCTGATGGCTGTAATGACCAGCCAATGGGTTTGAAAACCAAATTGCTCAACCATGAAGGACCCGAATGCTGGCGCTGCTGTTTGAGCTAACGCTCCACCCATGGCGTATAGGCCAAGGTACTGCCCACGCGTCGCCGGACTCGACCGGTCGACCGTAAAGGATTGAATGAACGGAATGGTCAGCATTTCGCTGATAGTTACCAGAACAACATACACAAATGCAATGGCGATCTGGTTGCCCAGTCCTAACGAAAAGTAAGAAACAGCCGTTAGTAGGACGCCCCACGTAATGAGTCTGATTTTAGACCGTTTTTGTTGCTCCAGGCTGTGAACGAGCGCCATTTCAATAATAACGATAAGAATGCCATTCAGGGCCATCAATGCGCCGATCTGTTGCTCATTCAAATGCACAACTTGCTTGAAGAACAATGGAACAATGCTGAAGAGCTGCATGAATACCATTAGATAGCAGGCAACGAAACACACAAAAACTAAGAATAAGACATCGCGATACGGTGATTTAACTACTTGAACTGTGTCTTGCTGCGCATCTTTTACCGCCGACGTAGCCTGATTATCCTCTACTCGATTCGGAGCGGGCAGCAGCGCCCCAAGCACTAGCCCAGCGGCAATACAGGTCAGACCATCGACCCAGAACAGCAGACTATAGTCGATACCCGCTAAAAAACCACCTAAACCGCCCCCCACAGCCCAGCCGAGGTTGATAGCCAGTCGGTTTAAGGAAAAGGCCCTCGTGCGGCTGTCGGCGTCGCTATAATGGGCAATGGCTGTCTGGTTGGCCGGTCGAAAGGCATCACCCAGTAGGGTAAAGATGAAAACGCTGGCGCAGAGCGCGTAAAAATGAGTCACGAATTGCAGGCCAAGTAAGAAGAAACCACTGAACAACAAGCTAAACAATTGCGTGTGGTAAAAGCCAAACCGATCCGTCAGGCGACCGCCGAGAAACGTTCCGACAAAGGCGCCAGAACCATAAACAGCCATCACAATACCGGCGTCGGTTACGCTGTAATGCAGGTGCTGCGTTAAGTAGAGCGTCAGAAACGGCAACACCATGGTGCCACACCGGTTGATGAGCATAACACCCGCCAGCAACCAAACGGATGGTGAAAGGCCCTGATAGGCGCTACGATATAGGTGAAGCGTTTGTTGAATCATGCCTCAAAGTTAGGCACTTCAACGGGCTGCACTGGGGTCTTCGCCCGCATTCACGAAGATTTTCTTGTCAGTTATGAGCGAACGGTGTTCTTCCAGAAATGCCTTAAACAACCGAATTTCCTCTAATTGCTTGTCGATGGGGTGCGTTAAGGCATAGCTTTCTACGTACACATCCTGGAAGTCAGTAATGACATATTCCATGAGCTTAATGCCTTTCCGCTTGAGGGCATGGAGATACAGGTTCTGGTGATTATGCACGTAACGCCCGGGCTGATACGAAGCCGTGGTTTTAAGGTCAACCGCTTTAAACTTGCCAATGAGGTCGACATACCCGTAAAACAATACGTCGTCAATCTGCCACTGGCAATAAACCTGCGTATCGACGATGGGGCGGGGGAGGAGTTTACGGACGCGTTTTACAATATCAGGATCAAAACGGGCTTCGTCGGTTCCTTTCACAATGGCTTCTTCGAACGAAATGCCGCGCTCCTGAGCCGCTGTAGTCGGTGTCGGCACCCGGTTGATGGAGTCGATCAACTCCTGCGCGGAGAGATTACCTCCGCCTACGTAACGCGAAAAGACGTTCAGTAGCGATGGATAGAAGCGGTAGTTTATCATCGGTTTACGGTGTCAGTCTACGGTTTTGAGTAAGGTTATACCCATCGGGCCTAAACGAAGAACTGTAAATGAATCGCTTAGTTTTTTACGACTAATAGAACACCAACCATAATCAGGGCAACGCCAAGCAGCCGCCAACCGTTGGCAGGATGCAGCGTAAAGCCCAGTAATCCGAAGTGGTCAAGGACAATAGCGGCCAACAATTGTCCGGCTACACTCAGGCTCACTAAGTTGGCCGTACCGATCTTAGGAACGCTGATGATAACGGTGGTTACGTATACAGCGCCAATAACGCCACCGGTCCATTTCCACCAACTTACCTGCCGAACCGTATCCAGCGTTGGGATGGCCGGACTCGACGTAAGCAGCACTAAAATCAATGCCAGAAATCCTGAGCCAAATGAGATGGCTGCGGCCAATAAAGGGTTGTTCATAGCCTGCCGCAGGTTCGCATTTACGCCACCCTGAACCGTTACAGCCAGGCCGGTCAGAAACGCAAGGAAGATGTATAGATAATTCATGATGGCAAAGGTAGGCACACGCGGGTCGTTGCCGTAGAAGTTTACTATTTACCGACTGCTTAACAGCAAAAACATCTCGGCGGCCTGACTAGTATGCGGGAAGGCCAGTTTCTGTTTAGCCAGCCCTTTGTCTAATACGGTTAAACCGGGATAATGCGCATCGCTGGCTTTCTGCTCCCAGCTTAAGGGATAATCTACATTTCCGACAGTGCCGCGTCGCTGCGGCACATCGGCTCGGTCGTAGAAATGATCTTCAGCCCAAACAAAGTGGGGAGTGGTAGCGCTTATGCTCTCGTCGAAATGCTTTCCGGAGACGTGCTGGTCTTTATATCCCCACCAAAACAGCGATGAATAGCTATCGTACTGGGTGGGAATGACGTACGGATCGGGTAAGCCAAGCGATTTAAGTCCGTATTTAATCCATTTTGTCTGGAAAACGGGGTGTTCTGCATTATCGGTTTTGCCAATAATGTGGTCACCCTTCCGGAACTGTTTCAATGAATCAACGGCTGGGGCTACCGCCGGATGAGTTTTATCGGATACCAGAGAAATTAAAAACATGGTCTGGCCGGCATTGTCTGGCTCCACAATGCTTGGATGAACGCGATTGAACGGACTACGAATAGCCATGATCCAGTCGCGAATGAGATGAAGATTATCTGTTTCGCGGATCACCATGGCCATTGAGGCTGCATTGCGAAGCTTTGGTTTCGTGTAGACGAGAAAGTTTGGGATCGGTCGGCCATTGACAATATTAACAAGGACTTCCTGGTGTAAAACGCGCAACACAGGACCATAGGCTTTGTCGGAAAAGCGGGGCAAACTTACCCGACTACGTGTGCCGGGGATCAGTTTTGGGCGTTTGCTGGGTTGCAGCAGCCAGATACCTGTTTCGTCTTCCCGAATTTGTAAGATCAGTCCGTCGGCAAGCGTTAAGTGTACTAAATATTCGGATGGTACAATGATCTCATGCTTTACGTCCCATTGCTCTTCAATGTTACCCGTTAACGCGTTCAACAGCCGCCCGCTACGATAAATAAGCTTTAACCGGTCGCCCATACCGAAGAGAAAAAACTTTAAATCAGGCAGATCGTGATGGTTATGATGCTCCTTCCGTAGCTGTGCCAAATTTTCACGATACGCTGACAAAGCCCCCTCGGGGTCCGAATGAAGCGCCGGAGGAACTGGTTTCTGAGCGTAAGCTGATACGCTTAACAAAACGAAAAACAAACCGCGGATGAACATGGAATTCGTTATGATGTCGAACGCGAACGAAGGCTGCAAGTTACGCTTTGAGAGTAGCTCACCATAGACTACCAGCTTAACGTGGATAAAAAATCAGGGAAGGGGTCTGGTTAGAGCTACCAAGGCTAAAACGCTGGCAGTTAACGTTAACAGGTTGCGAAGCAAATCCAGGTATAAGCGGGTCGTGGCAAATTGGGTAAATAGCTTTTCAACCTCCTCCAGCCTGCCCTCGCGAAGAATAGCATTTTGCGGAAAGAAATAAATGACCGTAATGGCCTGGGTGGCCCCGTACGCCAGCAAAGCGCCAAGCAATAGGTATCGACGCTCATAAGTCACGTCCCAAAAGACGGCCAGGGCGACGAGCGTTACCAGCACATAAAGCGGAGTAATAATCTTATAAAAATCGCCTGGGTTGCGGTAGGCCCAATACTTGCGAACGTATTCGACACTGTTCGGAAAACCTTTAATCAGATTTACTTCGTTAACGATAATATCAAATAAGTTAGCACCCATGGCAATACTGCTCACGATTACAGACAGAGCCGTAGCAATCTGGCCAATGAGTTCGGGTGTAATCATAGCTGCTTACTAATAGGCTGGAATTGGTTGAACGTTTAGTTGGCCCCTACCTGGTTGAGTCCATTACAAATTTATTACGTTCATGCAGGCAAACAAGCGAAGCTGATAACCGCGTTCGTCTGCCTGCATGAAAATAAACGAGGCTCACAAACAGAGAGTTGCGAGCCTCGTCGGTAGCGAGCGTGCTATATAGCAATGACCTACGAAACCGCTTTTTCTACCACGCTAGCGGCACCGTCTGTTAGTAAGGCACTCAGTTGAGCGGTAACGGTGTCGGCAAAGCCTGGCAATGCGGTTAGGTTGGTTTGCCAAATAGATTGATTGGCTAGTACGCTTCCGACAAACGCCTGTAACGTAGCTGGATTTTTAGGATCAACGCCTTGCCATGTTTCGTGGAAATAGCCTGCCTGCTCGTCGCGAATGGGATACGTGATGATGCCGCCATTGGCCGAAATTTCGCCTAAATACTGGCCCTCTTCCACCCGAACGCTTTTCATAAACAACAGATAAGCGGCAAACCCTAACGCCGTAAGGGGAGGGACTGCGTTGAACTGCTCATAATAGCGTTGAATCGTTGCTACGTTCCGAGCCTGCATCTTGGCCGTTTCCTGTAGCGAAATGTTCAGCAACAGGTGATCGAGGTGGGGATTGCGGAAGCGGTCGAGCACGTCGTGAGCGAATTGAGCAACGGCGGCTTTGTCCATACCTGGAATACCATAATGGGGAACTGTAGGCACAATTTCGTTGAGCATTAGTAACTCAACAAACCGACTCATGGCTGCATGTTGCATCTCATCGGCGACTGTCTCCAAACCAAGGAGGTATCCCAGAGGCATCGTCAGCGTATGAGTACCGTTGAGGACACGAAGTTTGCGCTCCCGATAAAAATTAATGTCTTCGTCAATGATAATCTGGGGCGTTGAGGCATCGGCAAAGGTTAGTGTTTGCCGAACGCGGTCGTCGCCTTCAATGGCCCAGAGGTGGTAAGGTTCTGTAAATGTTAACAGGCCATCTTCGTAGCCCAGTTCAGTTTCCAGAGCCTGTTGAGCTTCGGCAGTTGGGCGGGTGACAATCCGATCGACGAGTGAGTTACAAAAGCGAACATGAAATTTGAGCCATTTTGTAAACAGTTTACCCAGCTCATTAAATTTTGCCAGCTTTTCAACGGCTTCGCGGAGCTTGAGGCCGTTATCCGTAACCAGCTCAGTCGGGATGACAACCAGGCCTTTCGCCTTCGAGCCTCCAACACTGCGGAATCGTTCGTATAAAAAAGCGGTCAGTTTAGCTGGAAATGACTGGGGCGGGTGCTGAAATATGCTTTCTTCTGTATAGTTCAGGCCAACTTCCGTAGTATTCGAAATAATGATTTGCAGATTCGGATTGCGGGCAATCATCAACACCTCATTCCATTGTGTCTGAGCCGCTAACACCCGGCTAACAGCCGACACAAGGGTTGTTTCAGCTACGTCTTGGCCTTGCTGAACCCCACGAACGGCTACTGTATATAAGTTGTCCTGACTCGAAAATTCATCCGTTCGGCTATCGGTGGACTTTACAACGACAATAGAGCCATTGAACTTTCCGGCTGCATTGGCTTTTTGCACCAGATAATCAGGTAAGCCGCGCAAAAGTACGCCCGTACCAAATTGCAGAATCTTTTCAGGAAATGTTGGGGCGGGATACGTCGAACGATTAAGTCGGGACATGATAAGTAGAGAAGCAGTCTGCCGTGGTCAATGAGCAGCTCTGAGTTTATTACTTGAAAATTAGGTTTGTTACCCGATTGGTCATAATTCGGCAATAATACGAACTACATCGCTAACCGTGGCTTCGATCTTATCGAAAGCACGGTCGGCAAGCACATTTTTTGGAAAAAGTTGCGATCCCATGCCAACGGCCACTACGCCCGCCCCGAACCACTTCGATAGACTTTCCTTATTCGGTTCAACTCCCCCAGTAACCATAGCGCTGACAAACGGTAAGGGGCCGCTCAGACTCTTGACGAAATTAGGACCGAGTACCTCACCCGGAAAGATCTTCACAATCTCGACACCCCACTCGTGAGCCGTCGTAATTTCGGTAAGGGTAGCGCAACCGGGCAGGTAAGCCACTTTCCGGCGGTTGCACACGCGGGCCACTTCCTCACTAAACGTTGGCCCAACTATGAAGTCGGCACCGAGCTGAAGATAAAGCGCGGCCGTTGGGCCGTCTAGAATAGTACCGGCTCCTAAGGCCATATCCGGAAACTCACGGGCACATAACCGGCTGAGGTCGGCGAAGCGCTCGTGGGCAAAGTCGCCCCGGTTTGTGAATTCAAACGCCCGAACACCGCCCCGGTAGCAGGCTTTCAAGACCTCAGCACAGATTTCAGTGTCAGGATTGTAAAATACAGGCACCAGCGGTACTTGCCGGATGGTTTGATAGACGGATAGTCGGGCTGTTTTAGCCATCAGATAGTTGTTATTGGGTCATTAGGTGGTCATTGTTTGTGAAGTGGTCATGTGCCAATCACTCAAAGAATGATTACCTAATGACGTGAATGGCCACTTAATGACTGCTAATGACAATGAATTATCGTTTCAATTTACCTGAGCTGTCACCACTCGCCAGGGTTTGTACTTCGGCGACCGTTGCCAGGTTAACATCGCCGGGTATGGTGTGCTTCAACGCCGAGGCTGCTGCGCCAAAATCAACGGCCTGCTGAAGATTGTCAAAGGTTAACAAGCCATAAATCAGTCCAGCGATGTAGGCATCACCCGTGCCAATGCGATCGACAATCGGCTGAATGTCATACACTCTTGATTTATGAACCGTTGTGCCGTCAAACAGCTTGGCCGAAAGTTGGTTGTGCGAGGCACTGATTGAGTTTCGTTTGGTATCGGTGACGTACTTAACCTTTGGAAAGCGTTCCATCAGCGCCCGCCCCGATTCTTGAAACGTACTGCCTACAACGCCATATAGCTCCGAAAAGAGGGCTTTACTACCCAAAACGAGCGTACAGCCTTCAGTGAGGGCGGGCATGATTTCCTGGGGTGGACGTCCGTATTGCCAGAGGTTACTGCGGTAAACTATATCACCCGAGACCGGAACGCCCAGTTGATTCGCTGCCTGAATACCGGCCAATAGACAGTCGGCGGCTCCCTGCGAGAGGGCGGGCGTAATACCGGTCCAGTGGAACCAGCTGGCACCTTGCAGCACCGTTTCCCAATTAATGTCGTCGGGTTGGATGCGCGAAAAGGCCGAATTGACCCGGTCGTAAATAATCTGGCTAGCGCGGCTTCCGGCACCTGTTTCCAGAAAATAAAGCCCTAGTCGTCCGTCGCCAAAGCGAATGTGTTGGGTGTCGACATTGTATCGGCGGAGATAACCAGCGGCTGCCCGACCGAGAGCGTGGTCTGGGAAGCGGGTAACATGGGCTGCTTGTAAACCAAGTTGAGTCAACGAAACGGCGACGTTGGCTTCCGTTCCCCCAAAATGCATAGTCAGCGTGTCAGTCTGAGCGAATCGCTCAACGCCCGGCGGACTTAGCCGTAGCATGACTTCGCCGAAGGTAATTATTTTCATACGTAACAGTGGGTAATCGTCGATTGATGCATAGCAAGTGTACACTTGCTTATTTAGCACCAACGACAAATTCTTCCAGTAGCTCTTCTGTTTTAACGGGCTCTAATTTAGGTAAAACTAAATGAATGATGGCTAAGGCGATTAAATAGGCACAACTCGCTATGATAAACATGGGTAAATAACCGAAGGCCGTAATGATACGTCCTGCCAAAAGTGCCAGTAAAATACCGCCAACCGCTCCAAACATGCCACCGATGCCAGTGACTGATGCCACAACGTTTTTAGGAAAGAGGTCGGAAGCAAATGTGTACATGTTTGCCGACCAACCTTGGTGAGCCGCAGTGGCCAGCGCAATCAGCGCAATGGCGACGGTAAGGCTACTTGTTTGGGCCGCGAAAAAAATCGGGACAACGCATAGGGCGCAAATAAGCATGGTTGTTTTGCGCGCGCGGTTCGCCGACCAGCCCCGGTTCATGAACTGCGTACTGAGCCAACCGAAAAATACACTACCGGCGTCGGATACGACATAGATGATCAGAAAGGGCATTCCAAAACTTTTGAGGTCAAGTTTCTGATCGAGGGCGTCGTTTGAGTTGAAAAAATCGGGTAACCACGACATGTAGAACCACCAGATCGGGTCAGCCATGAACTTACCGACGGCAAAGGCCCATGTTTGTTTATAGCCAAGCAACCGCCCCCATGAGACTTTTAACGGAGGGGCTTGCTCGTTATCACTCCGGATATAAGCTAGTTCATCGGCCGAAAGCTTCGGATTTCGCTCTGGTTTGCTATAGGTGAACCACCATAAAGCCAGCAGGAGAAAGCCCAATAGGCCTGTTATGAAGAACGAACTACGCCAGCCGTATTGCAAGATCAGGTAGGGTATAACAAGGGCTGTCAGAATGATGCCGATGTTGGTACCTGCGTTGAAAAGGCCATTGGCAAACGAACGCTCGCGTCGGGGAAACCACTCGGCTATTGTTTTCACAGACGCCGGAAAATTAGCGGCTTCCCCTAATCCTAGTACCGCCCTGGCCCAGCGTAACCCCGCCATGCTATTGACAAAAGCGGTGAGCACTCCCGCAACACTCCACACGATGATGCCCAGTGAAAAGCCGCGTTTGGTACCTATTTTGTCGATGAGCCAGCCAACCAGTAATAAGCCGATGGCGTAAGTAAACTTAAACGCAGCATCAACGTCGCCGTAAAGCACCTTAAACCGGTCAGTCGCTTCTTTTGTGAGCACGGCATCAGGGGATACGTCCAGCATCTCTTTCCGAAATACCTCGTCGGTCATCGTGAACGACAATACCTGTCGGTCAATGTAGTTAATCGTTGTTGCCAGGAACAGCAGCGTAACGATGCGCCAACGAAAACGGCCAGTTGTGGTTGAATTTACCAAAACAAGTAGGAGCTTTTCAGGAGAAAAGCAGGGTAAAACGCTTTTTTACCTAAATACCTAGTAAAAACCCCAGATCATTGATCAGTTACGGACTGATGAATCAGTACTAGTTTTGCATCAGTCCATGACTATCCCTACTCAATACGCACACTATGCTTGAACAAACCTGGCGGTGGTTCGGACCGAACGACCCCGTATCGCTTAACGACGTCCGACAAGCGGGCGCCACAGGAATCGTAACGGCCCTCCACCACATCCGTAACGGCGAAGTCTGGCCGGTTGATCAGATACAACAGCGGAAGGAGATCGTTGAAAACCAGCAGCTTACCTGGTCTGTTGTTGAGAGTATTCCGGTGCACGAAGGTATTAAAACACGTACTGGTAACTACCGGCAGTACATTGAAAACTACAAGGAGTCTATCGCCAATCTGGCGCAGGTGGGTATCGACACGGTCTGTTATAATTTTATGCCCGTGCTGGACTGGACCCGGACGAATCTGGATCATCCCATGCCCGACGGATCTACCGGCTTGCGATTCGATGCGACGGAATTTGCGGCTTTTGAGTTGTATATTCTTCAACGACCCGGTGCTGAGTATCTCTATAACGATGAGGGTAAACGCCGGGCGCGGGCATGCCTCGACAAAATGACCGACATAGACGTGAAGCGCCTGACACGAACAATCATTGCCGGTCTGCCCGGCTCCGAAGAAAGTTATACAGTCGAGCAGTTTCGTGATGCTTTGGATACGTATAAAGATATCAGCGATCATGATCTGCGCCAAAATTTATACAGCTTCCTACGTGAAATTGTACCGGTTGCTGAGACAGTAGGTGTTCGGCTGGCCATTCACCCCGACGATCCACCATACCCAATTCTGGGATTGCCGCGTGTGGTCAGTACCGAAGCTGATGCTCGTGCTTTGCTGGCCGCTGCCGAATCGCCCGCCAATGGGTTATGTTTTTGCACAGGATCTTATGGCGTTCGGCCTGATAATGATCTGGTGGGTATGGCTGAGCGACTGGGTCCCAAAATTCACTTTATTCATCTGCGCAGTACCGAACGTGATGCTGACGACCAGTCGGTCCGAGACCATTCAGTCCGAGGTAGTTTTCAGGAGGCTAATCACCTCGAAGGCGATGTACCAATGCCTGGCGTGATGCGAGCGTTACTGGCCGAACAAAAACGGCGGTCTAGCGAAGGCCGAACGGACCTACGAATGCCTTTTCGCCCCGATCATGGCCACCGGATGCTCGATGATTTGACGTCTGGTAAGCGCACGAACCCTGGCTACACGGCCATTGGTCGATTGCGTGGGCTTGCTGAACTGCGTGGACTAATGTTAGGATTATCATTCAACCAGAATTGAGTTACCTCATCAGCGCTAACATTTAGCATTGCTGACGGTTTCGGGGGAAGCAAGATTAGCCTTCCAGAAGATACATGCTTCTGGAAGACCGAGTGCGACATAAGGAAGTTATTCCAATACGTATGGAGCATGATTTCGTTGAAACCAATGGCATAAAGCTTCATGTCATTAAAGCTGGGCCGACCGAAGGTCCGCTCGTGATTTTGTTGCATGGCTTCCCGGAGTTCTGGTATGGCTGGAACCATCAGATTGATGAACTGGCCCAAGCTGGCTACTGCGTCTGGGTACCCGATCAACGCGGATACAACCTAAGCGAAAAACCAAAAGGACTCGGTGCGTATTCAATAGACCATTTGGCTGCCGACGTAATCGGATTAATCGACGCGGCTGGTCGGCAAAAGGCGGTGATTGTTGGACATGACTGGGGAGCGGCTGTAGCGTGGTGGACAGCCGCTACGTATCCGGACCGGCTAGAGCGGATGGTGGTTATCAATGTTCCGCACCCAACTGTAATGAAACGGTTCGTTAGTCGCGACAAAGGGCAGATGCTACGCAGTTGGTACATCGGGTTTTTCCAGCTGCCGTGGTTACCAGAAACGTTATTTAGAGTAGGTAACTGGTATGCGCCCGCCCGAACTTTAAGAAGCACCAGCCGACGCGGTACATTTACAGAAGCCGACATTCAGCTCTATAAAGAAGCCTGGGGGCAGCCCAGGGCATTTAGGGCAATGGTAAACTGGTATCGGGCTGCTTTACGACGTGCGCCAAAGCGAAGCGCGAAAGCACGCATTACGGTGCCAACGCTGCTGATCTGGGGTGTTAGAGACCAGTTTCTAAAGCGAGAAATGGCTCAGCCCAGCATTGACCTTTGCGAAAATGGACAGCTTATTTTTCATGAAAAGGCGACTCATTGGGTGCACCACGAGGAACCCAAGCAGGTGAACGCTGAACTGATTCGTTTTATAAATAGCTGACCGCTCAGGTGGTTGAAAGAGTTAGGCTCATTACCTGGGTATTTCGCTGTAAGCTAAATTAATAAACTAACCAAACGTAAAACGTAGCCTGGACGGTCACGTCCGGGAATGATAAAGCTTCTCTTGCTCGGACGTGGCCGTCCAGGCTACGCTTAAACCGCTTTACATCTCTATTGCTTATACACCTTTCCGTCTTTCATGACGAACCGGACGGCTTGCAGCGTTTTGATATTTTGAATCGGGTTTTCGTCAACGGCAATGATGTCGGCGAACTTACCCGCTTCAACGGAGCCAATCTGAGTATCCATGCCCAACAGCTTCGCGTTGGTCATCAGGGCTGACTTGAGCGCTTCCAGCGGAGGCATGCCCGCTTCAACCATGTACTCAAACTCTTTTGCGTTGTAGCCGTGGATATACACGCCCGCATCCGTGCCGAAAGCGATTTTTACCCCCGCTTTATACGCTTTACCGAACGTTGCCTGAATCTTCGGACCAACCGCCAGCGCCTTCGGTGTAACTAGTGCCGGATAATAACCAAACATCCGGGCCGAATCAGCTACGGTTTTACCCGCAATGATTGTGGGCACGTAATAAGTGCCGTGTTTTTTGAATAGTTCGATGGCTTCGTCGTCCATGTAGGTGCCGTGCTCAATGGTTTGCACACCAGCGCGCACGGCCCGCTTAATACCTTCGGCTCCGTGAGCGTGGGCAGCTACGGCAAATCCATAGTCTTTAGCCGTTTCAATGATAGCCTTTAACTCTTCGTCCGAAAATTGCGGTCCTGACCCATCTTTGGCGTTACTCAATACGCCCCCGGTGGCGGTAATTTTAATGAGATCAGAGCCGTCTTTGTAGCGTTGACGTACGGCTTTGCGGGCTTCGTCGGGGCCGTTGATGACGCCTTCTTCTGGACCGGGATCACCCATCAGGTCTTTACGATAACCATTGGTCGGGTCAGCGTGACCGCCCGTCGTGGCGATGGATTTACCAACGGTCAAAATGCGCGGTCCGTCCACCATCCCCCGATTGACGGCGTTACGTAGCGCTACGTTAATGCCACTGCCGCCGAGGTCGCGAACGGTGGTGAAGCCAGCCAGTAAAGTTGTTTTAGCATATTTAGCTGCCTGAAACGCTACGTCGGGCACGTTTTGCGTAAACCGATCGACCAGACCACCGCGCCGGGTTTCGGTCTCTAGGTGGACGTGCATGTCAATCAGGCCGGGTAAAACGGTTTTAGACTTCATATCAAGCACCTTATCCTGACCCATGGGCGACGTGAACCCCTTTTGGACAGCGGTAATTTTGTTGCCTTCGACCACAACAGTCATTTCGCGTTGCAGGTCGTTGCGAACGCCATCAAAAAGATTACCGCAGTGAATAAGCGTCCGTTGGGCAAGTAGGGGTGACGCCAGCAGCGAGAGCCCGGCCAGCAGGTACAATTTTTTCATGAGTCTGTTAGTGGTTAGGTATAAAAAAGCCGCAGTACTCGGCTGCGGCCTTGAAATTAATGAATGGTCAGTGAATTATTAAGAACGTTCAGTCAGTAGTTTCAATATTAATAATTGTGTTTGCTGCATTTCAGCGAGTCGATAGTCAACACTATCAAAGCGGGCATCAGACTTGTCGAGACGGGCGTCAATGCTATCAAAGCGGGCATCAGACTTGTCGAGACGGGCATCAATACTATCAAAGCGGGCATCAGACTTGTCGAGACGGGCATCAATACTATCAAGTCGAGTATCAATGCTATCAAGACGGCCGTCAATTTTGTTGAATCCTTCAGTCATATCCTGCCGAATGGCTCGTACGTCTGAAGTTAAATCAGCTAATCCCTTAGCGATGCTTTCAATTTGACGGCCATGATCTGTAATGATTTGCTCAACTTGTTCAACGCGTTCTTCTAAGTACATAAGTGGTGGGGTTACTATTGGGTAAATGGTTTAGCAGGAGTACTTGACCAATAGACGGGTCACTGCTTCGAACGAAAATTAAGCATATGGCTGATAACAACAAGCAGGTGAAGACTCACTTCTTCACAATCACGCCATCAGCGACGAATGTTAGCGCTTTCTCGGGTTCGGTAATTTTAGCGATTTCTTCTTTTGACTTTCCTGCATCTTCGGCGTAATGCCGGAGTTCGTCAACAGGCGTGGTCGTTGTTTCAGCGGTTCCCTCAACCACTACGGTTTTGCCGACAATATCTTTAGGTACAAAGAAGCCGTAATCTTTAAAGGTAACCCGCATGGTTTGTCCGTCGGCGGTTTTTACTTTCATCCAGCATCCTTTCATCTTGCAGACATCTTCGACAGTACCTTCAACTTTAGCAGGCATTTTTTCTTTGTTGCCCATTTTAGCCGGTAGCTGAGCGGCCGGAATGGCCCCTTTTTCATTGATCTTTTTTCCGTGATAGCTCAGTTCGGTCTGTGCATACGTGCCAAGTGATACGCCAACAATGAGGCAGGTTAACAGGAAATTCTTCATAAGTACTACGAGTTAATGATGCGATTAGTGTATAACGTAAATACGCGAATGGCTAACAAATCAGTATGTTGCCAATACATTATCTTTACCCAAAAGTACCACCACATTGACTTCATTACAAAACCCTTTATGAAACGTACTAAACAATTTTTAGCGCTCGGAATGAGCGTGTTCGTATTCACCGCTTGTCAGAAAGAACAGGAAACACCAACGCGTACATCTTTCTTTGATAAGTCGGGGATGGATACCACTGTTAGTCCCGGCAACGATTTTTTTACGTACGCTAACGGCACTTGGGTCAAGAAAACGAAAATTCCGGGCGACCAAACGGGCTGGGGTTCGTTCTATCAGTTGTATGAAGATAACCAATTGAAGACTAAGTCGATTCTGGAGGAGGCTGCCAGCGCCGATGCTAAAACCGGTACGGTGGAGCAGCAGGTCGGTGATTTCTACGCTAGTGGTATGGATACGGCTACAATCGATAAACTCGGTTATGAGCCTGTAAAGGCTGAACTCGCTAAGATTGCTGCCCTGACCGACTACAAACAGGTACTCAATTACCTGGCGGCCGATGAGACTAACCGGGGGGGCGAGTTCATTGGTTTGTACGTTGGCGCGGATGACCGGCAGAGTTCAATCAATCGGATTAACTTCGGTCAGGCAGGGCTGTCGTTACCCGAAAAAGATTACTACACCAAAACCGATGAGCCTACCAAGAAGATTCGAGCCGCTTTTGTCGCCTACGTAGCCAAGCTCTTCACCTTGACCGGCGTAGATTCGATCTCGGCTAAGACAAAAGCCGACGCCATCCTTCAGTTTGAAACCGAGCTGGCAAAGTCGCACAAATCCGCTACGGACCTACGCGACCCGGTGGCCAATTACAACAAATTTGCTGTGGCCGACCTGACCCAGCGGATGCCTAACCTGAATTGGCGGACGCTGCTGAATACCATGGGCCTCTCCAGAATAGATACCGTTTTGGTGTCTCAGCCCGGATATTATCAGGCGTTAGACAAGATGCTGCCGACGGTCCCTATGCCCGTTTTGAAAGATCGGTTAGTGTTCGATGTGTTAGACCATAATGCCAGCGCCTTAAGCCGAGAGTTTGAAAAAGCCAGTTTTGAATTCAACAACAAAACGCTGTATGGCCAACCTCAGCAACCTGAACGCTGGAAACGTATCGCCAGCCGTATTGATGGTTCGCTGGGTGAAGCACTGGGGCAGCTATGGGTCAAGAAATATTTTCCGGCTGAAGCGAAAGAGCGAATGTTAACGTTGGTAAACAACCTGCAAAAAGTGTATCGGGAGCGTATCGAAAAGTTAGATTGGATGGCTCCCGAAACTAAAAAAGTGGCTTTAGTAAAGCTTGATCGGTTTGTTAAGAAAATCGGCTATCCCGATAAATGGAAAGATTATTCGGACGTGGACGTAAAGCGCGACGATTACTTCGGCAATGTACAACGCGCCCGCAAACATTATCTTAAGGAAGAGTTTGCCAAGATTAACCAGCCTGTCGACCGGGCTGAATGGGGCATGACGCCACCAACGGTCAACGCCTACGCTAATCCTACAAACAATGAGGTTGTGTTTCCGGCGGGCATCTTACAATTTCCTTTTTTTGACAAAGACGCTGACGATGCCATTAACTACGGAGGTATCGGCATGGTCATCGGCCATGAAATGACTCACTTGTTCGACGATCAGGGCCGCCAGTATGATGCCAGTGGTAACCTGCGCGACTGGTGGACAAAGCAGGATGCTGAACGGTTCAAAACAAAAGCTCAGGTGGTTGTTAACCAATACAACGGGTACACAGTGCTGGATAACTTGCACCTAAACGGACGATTAACACTAGGCGAGAACTTAGCCGATCTAGGCGGTATTACGTTAGCGTACCAAGCGTTTAAACTGACAAAGCAGGGCCAGAGCACTGAAAAAATAGACGGCTTCACGCCCGACCAGCGCTTCTTTTTAGGGTTTGCGCAGGTGTGGCGCATCAAGGTACGCGATGAAGCTGAGCGCGTGGGTATTTCCACTGATCCGCACTCGCCCGCTAAATTTCGGGTCAATGGTCCATTGACAAACTTTGAACCGTTCTATCAGGCATTTAATGTTAAGCCTGGTCAGAAGCTGTACAAACCCGAAGTACAGCAGGCGAAGGTTTGGTAGATAGCTCATACCCTCGCCCCAACCCGTCTCCCCAAAGGAGACGGGCTTTTTTAGGCTTCTGTGAATGTTCAGCTGTTAACTGTTTTCATATTTATGGCCCGAGGTGGATCGAGTACACCTTCAATAAAGGAATTGCGCAGAGAGTTGCGACAAAATCAAACTAATCCGGAGATTGTTTTATGGGAGAAGATTCGAAATCGTCAGCTGGATGGTAAGAAGTTTCGGAGGCAACACAGTTTTGGGAGATTTATCGTTGATTTCTATTGCCACGAGTATCTGCTAGTCATCGAAGTTGACGGCTCGGTTCACAATACATTAGAAGCACGTATCGACGATGCGGAGCGTGAACTCATTCTTCAAGACCTTGGCCTGAGAATACTGCGTTTCTCAAACGATGATGTGATGCATCACATCGACAAAGTACTTAGTATGATTAGCGAAAACCTCATATAGCAAAAGCCCCTCTCCCAATGGGAGAGGGGTTGGGGTGAGGGGGCACTACGTCCAATACAGCACCGGAGCGTTCGGGAATCGCTTGGCCCATTCCTCATAAAAGAACTGCTTCATTTCCTTCATATCCTCAGGGCGGTACACGTACTTAGTGCCACCAAATTTATTACGCTTCTCCGCCCGTGAGGCTTCGTCCATCTCCAGCGACGTGTTCGGATACCACTGTAACAACACATCCTTCGAGCCGGGCGTGAAGCGGTGGCTGATGAACTCAGCCGTCAGGTCGCAGGGAAAATCAAGCGTAGCCTGGATACGGTCGAGAAGGTCCGTGTAATGTTCTCGCCAGTCGGGTATGGGCATGATGGGCGCTAAAACAACGCCAACGGGATAACCACCACCGCCCAACTCGTGGGGAAGTGCCAGCTGGCGTATCGCCTGCAAACGAGCCTCAACAGAAGCTGTACCACCCTCTAACCGTCGGGCAACAGACTCCGCATTTAAGCTGAAGCGCGCACGGGTATGGCCGTTATGCGGTAGATCGAGCAAGCTGTCGATCTGATTGTACTTAGACACAAACCGAAGCTGGGCGTTCTCTCGGGTACCGTAGTAGCGAATACACTCGGCTAAGCTACCCGTGAGGTGCTCAATGCCCAGGACGTCGGTATAACAGCTCACTTCAAAGCTCGTAGAGCGATTAGCGTCGTAACCTTGCCAGGTTTTGTTGGGAGGATAAGTGCCTTCATATGTAGCCGTGTGCTCAAGCATTTTAGGGAGGTTGGCATAGGCACGCACCACCGGAGGGCCAGATAGGCTACCGGCTAGGTAGCAATAATGACAGTGGGCCGGACAGCCTTCCGCAAGGTTCATCTGCCAGTCGGCTGAGGGTGGAATAGGCTGCAAACGGAATGCACTCGGTGGAGCGTTCACAATAGCCAACGTATTTTTAGCAATACGAAAGGTTTCGCGTTCGTCGGCTCCGCGCAGGCCGGTGATGCGGTTATTCTTGGCAATCTCAATAGGTAAGTCAAACGCAGAGATGCGCTCGTACATAGCCTGGCCAAACGGCTCTTTAAGGGCGTCAGCTGTGAAGACTACACGTTTAGGCATCCAAAGTCGGGCAGACTTAACAAGGGGGGGGACAGGCGATTTGGCCTGGGGTAGTACGATTGATTCAGTGGTCATAACGAGAGTAAGAAATGGGCAGTTTAGCCCTATTTAAACAGGCTGCCGCTACGAATATATAACACTTGACTAAGCTGGATAAATCCCCCGATGTATAAATACTTTGGTGGTTATATAATTGAATATCAATAACTTAAAAAATTTTTCTACATTAGTTTTAACCTTTTATAACTTGGTATTTTGACTTGAATAATCTAATCTTGACGCGAAAAGGGGAGCAATGCGCATAACAAAAGAATCAATAAAGTCTCGACTGTTAAGCGACTGTCATCAGTTTGTCGATACCGCCAATAGTTATTCGCAGCAGCAATTCAATCACAATCCAGCGGGAAAGTGGTCAGTCGCTGATGTAACCCAGCATCTGTATTTGTCAGCCCGGCCGGTGGTTCGGTTGATGACCGGTCCGCGTGGTGTGTTAACGCAATGGGGTGAGCCTGATGGACCCTCTCGGTCGTATGCGGTGATAGAATCTTTATACCGGACAGTGCTGAACACGGGTGTAAAAGCCCCAGCCAGCATGTCGCCCCGACCGGACGACCTGAACGTTGGGCAGGCCGACGTACTGGAGCGCTTTTCTAATGAGTACTATACATTGGCCCAGGCGACCAAGTCATGGTCAGAGCAAGAACTGGATAGTTACGTAATGCCCCATCCTGCCCTGGGTAAACTGACGGTTCGCGAGATGCTGAGCTTTGTTAGCATCCACACTCAGCATCACCTGGCGTTATTGCCCATCAACTAAAAAAGCCAATCCGGCTTATCGAATTGGCTTCTCCTAAATAATCTATTACGTTAGCGGGCCAGTCGCACACCCCGGTTACCCACCTGGCCGAAATAATAATTGACACCAATCTTAATACGGCCGCCTTTACCCCGGCTAGCTGTAGGGTCTATTTTGTTGTAAAAGCTGCTTTCGTAGGTGATCTCAGCACCAAGCCGGTGTAAAATCCAGGCCATTACGCCAATTTCCAGACCAACGCTGGTGTAGCGCGCTTTTTCGTCGGCTGGAATCGTCTCCGAGAACTCCCGGCCTGAGTTCAGGCTGGCACCGACAAAGCTGCTGATTCGCGTCCGGAACGGATAGTATCGGGCAAAAATACCTGCCTGGCGTGCGCGGTATTTGTTTCCTACCAACCGGTCATAGTCATAACGGAGTCCAGCTGCGAAGCCTGGCTGAAAGAAATAGCCGAGTCGGGTGTTTATCGCTACATATGCCTGACTGTTGGCTGCTCCAAGACCGAGTCCTCCGCCAACAAACAGGTTGTTAGGCTGAAACCAACTCAGCTGGTTGGTCTGCTGATAACTACGGGACTTTTCGACTTCTTCATTAAATTTCTCTTCAGCTTGGGCCGCTTTTTCGCGGGCTTCCTGCTTCGTATTCTCGTTAATGAGTGGCCGAGAACGCTCTGTCGAGTCTGACCTGTCTTGCGCAAAACCAACCGTCGTTAAACATACGAGCAAGGTTGTAGCTGTAATGAAATTTCTCATAGTCGTTGAGTTTACGTACTGTGTTAATAGAAACACTGTTTCATTAACTATAAACCGAAAATAAGGTTTGTTGTGGATGGAGGGCAATGATTGAATAGACACATGAAAAAACGCCCCCTCGTATTGAGAAGACGTTTGCTTGAAGGTGACTATAAATGAGTACGTTATTTTTTTAACTGATTGATTAGCGCGTTCACCTGGCTGATGGAGGTTGCCGGAAAGTTGGCAATCCGGATCTGAGTGGCTTTGTGCTTACCATACCCGCTACCAACCACCATACCAGCGGCTTTCGTGGCGGCAATGACGTCGGCGGATGGTTGTTCTGTATTCGCTACGATGACTGTTTGTGACCGGTGGCGCTCTTCCTTCACAAAAGCTTCGTAAGCACTAGACTCGTCTAAGAACTTATACAGCAGCCGTGCTTTCTCTTCGGTCTGCTTACGAATGGTGTCGATGCCAATTTTATTAAAATCTTCGGTAATCTTTCCCAGCAGATAAATGTACAATACGTTTGGCGTAGCAGGTGTCTCAAACGTATCGTAGTGCTTCCAAAGCGTCGGCAGCGTGTGATGGGCGCCAATGGTGAGCGAATCGTATTTCTGCAAACGCTCCGCTTTTTCCAGACAAGCCTTACTCGCAATCCATACGCCTAAGCCTGCGGGCATGCCAAACGCTTTCTGCACCGAAAAAAACGCGGAATCGATCAGGCTGAAGTCTAAATCCGGATAAGGGGCCGAGGAGACCATATCGACGCAAAACAGCTTCTTAGGGTATTTGCGCTTTAGTTTATGCATCTCAACCGGCCGCATTTGTACCCCCGATGAGGTCTCATTGTGCGTTAAGCAAACTAGTTCAGCATATTCCGGCACATCAATCTCTGCCAGGTCGAACCCTTCGCCGAAAGGCTTCTCAAACAGGTGAGCGAACTTGTGGAGCGAGTTTGCGTAATCGTAGAATTTTCGGGAAAACGAACCATTCACTAGGTGAAAGCTCTCGTGCTCGACGCAATTGAACAGTACGCGTTCCCAAACCTCCGAAGCCGAACCCGTGAAAAAGATACCGTGCGAAGCCGGAATATTCAGCAGAATACGGAGTTGCTCGTCAGTGTGCCGGTATATACTCCGAAACTTTTCACTACGGTGCGAGATTGAACCAATCTGGTCATCGAGCGCCGTTTGCAGATGCTGATAGAATGTTGGATAAAGTTCGGCTGGGCCGGGCGTAAAGTAGGTTTGTTTCATAGAGAGCGAAAGAGTGAATGAGCGAAAGAATGAGTATGCAGCTAACCACTCATTCGCTCATTCACTCTTTAGTAAAGTAGTCTAAACTTAATGGTCTGATCAATGCCCTTTAGCTCTTCTACTACCTCATCGGCATATTCTTTAGCCACGTCGGTAATCACGTAGCCAATCTGCTCATTTGTTTTGAGGTACTGGCCATGGATATTGATATGATACTTGGCAAAAATATTGTTCATCTTCGCCAGAATACCGGGCACATTGGCATGAATGTGCAGTAAGCGGTGAGAGTTTTTCAACAGCGGCAACTGCAACTCCGGGAAATTTACGCTACCATACGTACTGCCGTTGTTGATGTATTCGAGCAGTTTGCCGGGCACGAAGTTGCCAATGTTTTCCTGGGCTTCTTCGGTGCTACCACCAATATGGGGCGTCAGGATCACGTTTGGCAAATTGCGCAGTGCATTGATAAATTCTTCGTTATTGGTCTTCGGCTCCTGCGGGAATACATCCACACCCGCACCCGCAACTTTCCCCCGCTCAATGGCGTCGACCAGAGCTGGAATATCGACAATGTGGCCGCGCGACAGGTTTAGGAAGATGACGCCGTTTTTCATCAACGCAAACTCACGGTAGCTGATGAGGTTTTTGTTTTCTTTGCGACCGTCGGTATGCAAGCTGATGATATCGGCAATAGCCAACAGCTCGTCCAAGGTTTTGCACTTACGAGCGTTACCGAGCGCGAGCTTATCAACGGCGTCGTAGAAGTAAACTTCCATGCCCAACGCTTCGGCCACTACTGAGAGTTGGGTACCAATGTTGCCGTAGCCAACTAACCCCAGTTTCTTACCCCGGACTTCAAAACTGTTTTTGGCCGACTTATCCCATACGCCCTTGTGCATCGAATTGCTCTTCGGGACGATATTTCGAATGAGCATGATGATTTCACCAATCGCTAGTTCAACCACCGAACGCGTGTTGCTGTACGGCGCGTTGAAAACAGCAATGCCTCGCTCGGTGCAGGCCGTAAGGTCGATTTGGTTGGTGCCGATGCAGAACGCACCAATCGACATGAGTTTATTAGCGTGTTCGAGTACTCGCCGTGTCACGGTTGTTTTCGACCGGATACCCAGGATCGATACGTCGCGAATGGCTTCAATAAGCTCGTCCTCATCCAGCGCTCCCTTACGGATCTCGACGTTAAAGCCTTCCTGCTCAAACAGTTGTAGGGCTACTGGGTGTACGTTCTCCAGCAGAAGCACTTTGATTCGGCTTTTGGGGTACGACTGACTACGGTTCAAGTGGTTATGGTATAAAAATTCGTCGAGGGATGGCGCTACGTGATCGGCTTTCTCAACCACACGGGGGCGCAGTACGTTTTCGGTAAAGGCGTAGAACCGATTGGCTAGTCCCGATGCCCGGATCTCGTAGTCCGTATAGCCATCGCCAATGACGTACACTTCGCCGTCCAGGTTAAGATTACGAATTACCTGCGATTTGCCCCCATTGGCCGACAGGGGATTTTCGGCGTCAAAACCAACAATGGCTCCGGTTTCGTCGTACACGAACGTATTCGCAAAGACGTTCTCTGCCCGAACACCTAAAGAAGTAACAATCGGAACAATGAACTCTTTAAAGCCATTTGATACGATGTAGATATGGTCGGCATTCTCGGAGAGAAACTGCTTGTTGCGCTGAAACGAATCCGAGATTTTACCCATTAGCGTTTCAATAAGCGCAGGCAGATGATCGCGGTGAGCCTTCAATAAATTGAGCCGCAAGTCGAGCGATTCAGTAAATGAAATTTCGCCCGACATACCTCGATCTGTAATAGCCTTAATTTGATCCAGTACGTCGTCGCGGTCGGGGCGGCCAATGAGTGAGATTTCACCCAGCACGTCGAGCGCTTCCACTTTGGTGAACGTGCTGTCGAAATCAATGATGTAAAACGTGTGTTCGGCAGTTGGTGATTTGGTGAGCATAGTAGAAGCCCCGAATTAAGGTCTGGAGCAATTAATAGTTGATTCGTTAAACAAATTGCCGCGGACTAATCAAGAGGTGGCGATGTTAAAAAGTCGACCGCCCTTTCTTCTGACCAGTACGTGCCATGAATGCCTCCTGTTCGGGAGGGGAATCCGCAGTGTCCACCTTGTTCCGGAAACTCCATCCAGATATGGGGTAGTTCCCGCGCTAATTTTTCCGGGAAACACTCGGGCGATAGAAACGGGTCGTTTTTCGCGTTTACAATCAGCGTTGGTATGACAATGTTGGGGATAAATTGGAGCGAACTGCTACGCGTGTAGTAGTCAGTAACATCACGAAAGCCGTTTTGTGGCGCCGTAAATAAGTTGTCAAACTCGCGTACGCTACGTGCTTTTTTTACGGTCGCTGTCGGAAAAACACCTGGCATGACTTCAGCCTTTTGCAACACCTTTCGTTTAAGGGTTCGGTTAAATCGGTAATTGTATACCAGGCTATCCCACTGTTCAAGCCGTCGGGCCGAGCCCATCAAATCGAGCGGTACCGAGAACACGACCGCTTTTTTAATGGCTGTATTCAGATTCGATCCTTGCTCGCCTAAATACTTCAGCGTGACGCTGCCGCCTGCGCTGAAGCCCATTACGTAAACAGTTTGATAGCCCTTCGAGAGCGCGTAGTTCGTGATGAAGTGTAAATCACCCGTTTCGCCAATGTGATAAAACCGTTGCTGGCGGTTCAGCTCGCCACTGCACGATCGGTAATGCCAGGCCAAACAGTCAAATCCGCTTTCGGTAAGGTGCTTTACCATGCCCGCTAAGTACTGACTGGTTGAACTACCTTCTAAACCGTGCGAAAGAATAACCAAACAGTGATCAGTGGGCAACGAACAGCCAGCAGTTAATGACAGCTCATTGTTAGCTGTTGGCTGATGACTGTTTACTGCATACGCCCAATCCAGGTCCAGAAAATCATCATCAGCTGTTTCGATCCGTTCGCGGACGTATGGAACCGTAACCTTGCGGAACAGCGAAGGAATGATGGTTTGCAGGTGCCCGTTCCATAAGCGGGCGGGCGGCTGGTAATTGGACGAAGCAATCAGCGGCATTACAGGGCGCGGGTGATTGAGCCGCAAAGGTAAGGGTTCTTACTTGCTTTTATGAAATAGGTGCCTGATAAACCCTAAAAATCATAGTTTTGCCCATAAACTTACCACCGTGCTTACATTCAATGAATTTGGGCTACTGACACCGGCCCAAGGTTTTACCGTTACCTTGAATAATCTGTATGATGAATTTGTTAGACCGTTTCCAGCCTCTGAAACCCGTGAGAACTTATTTCGGGAGTGGGCAAAATACAACCAGATGTTGCGACAGGAAATCGGCGTTGAATTTACCCAATGGGTCAATGGCAGCTTCGTAACAAAGAAGCTTAATCCTAAGGACGTAGACGTTGTTAGCTTTATTCCGTCGCATCTTTCCCGTAATTTTAAAAAGCGGCTGGATTATTACTGGTCAGACAGTTGGGAACGGGAGGGTATAGATGCGTATCTGGTGGAGATATTTCCAGATGATGATTATAGATACCCTGACTTTAGAGTTGCCCTTACCAAGTGGTATCAGTTATATACGAGAACCAAGGCGTCTGGCACACCACCTGACGCCCTCAAAGGATTCTTAATCATCAATATATCATGAATGAACAGCAGTACGCCCAAGCTTTAAGTCGACATTTAGATATGATTGCGGGCTTCAAGCAATGTATCAATGTAGAGCGAACCCATGGCACCGACTTAGGCGTGAGACAGTACGAACATCTAGTGCGTAAACTTTTTGTCGAACTGGACGAGCTAATGACAATGGCACCTGGAAAGCTCAAACACGAAGTAGTTATTCATCACGAATAAGGCGAATGGTTATCCTGTCTACGAGAGCCATTCGCCTTATGCACTACAACGCCAGTTCTTTCTCGGACACAATCGTCAGGACTTCAGTGTCTTTGAGTCGTACGGCTAAGCCAAGTGTTTTGGGGACTTCGTAATGGTAAAAGAACTTCATTGTGTGAATCTTGCCTTCGTAGAATGCCAGATCATCACCTTGCGGGTTTTGGGTTAGTAGGGTCTGTTTCGCCACAAGAGCCTGCTTTAGCCACTGCCAGGCTACCACCACAATGCCAAACATCTCCAGGAACAGGGTAGCATCCGCGAGGTAGCGTTCAGTATCGCCTTTCATGGCGTGCGGCATCAGGCTCATTACTACGTCCTGCGTCCGCTTCAATTCTTCACCAAGCTGATCTGCATATGGTTTCAGATCGTCAAACGTACTGGCTTCGGTAATGGCTCTACTAATCTCAGCGAAGAGCAATTGCGGAGCTTTGCCGCCCTTCATGGTCATTTTCCGGCCTAACAGATCCTGCGCCTGAATGCCTGTTGTACCTTCGTAAATAGGGGTAATGCGAATGTCACGGTAGAGTTGCTCAACCGGGAAATCCTCCGTAAAGCCGTAACCGCCAAACGTCTGCACACTTTGACTCACGGACTGTACGCCCATCTCAGATGGGTACGACTTAGCCACCGGCATCAGCAAGTCCAGTAGCAGAAAGGCGTTTTCTTTTTCTTCTCCTTCGGCAACGCGGCTAATGTCATAGAGTCGAGCCGCTTCGATCAGTAGTGACAAAGAACCCTCCGTGATGGCTTTCTGGAACAGCAACATCCGCCGAACATCGGGGTGATTGATGATGGGCGTTTGTGGAGCATCCAGCAGGTTCTTCTCGTTTAATCGGCGGCTTTGCGGACGTTCTTTAGCATATTGCAGCGCTGAGTAATAAGCCGCCGTAGCAATTGCAGCCGCCGTCATGCCCACGCCAATCCGAGCTTCGTTCATCATTTGGAACATATACGAAAGGCCCTTATTAGGCTCTCCGACCAGGTAACCGATGGTGTTGTCGTCTGAACCCATGGTCAGGTGCAGAGCTGGAACGCCCTTCTGACCTAATTTGTGGTATATACCCGTTGATTGAACGTCATTATCAATAAAGGAACTATGGTTACTCACACCGTCAACAGCCGGGCGGTATTTAGGAACAACAAACAACGAAATACCTTTTGTGCCCTTGGGAGCACCGTCAATACGGGCTAGCATTAAGTGAATGATGTTATCGGCAGCGTCGTGGTCACCCGCCGAAATAAACACCTTTTGTCCCTTTATTTTATAAGTGCCGTCGGGTAGAGGTGTCGCTGACGTTGTTACATCTGAGAGCGACGACCCTGCTTGTGGCTCTGTCAGCGCCATGGTGCCCTGCCAGTTACCGGCAAGCATATTAGGCACATAGAATTCGTTTAGTTCGGGCGATCCAAATGAAGTGATGAGGTGGGCCGCTCCTGTTGACAAGCCCGTGTACATCATCCCGTTGTTGGCTGCCATGAGAATAAAACCAACGCACGAGCTGATCATCTGGGGTAATTGCTGGCCACCCTGGTCAAAAGAGAAACCCGCACCGATGAGCCCGGCTTCGCCCATCGCCTTCATAAACTCCTTTACTTTAGGATGAACCGTAACCTGTCCGTTCGTAAGCTCAGGTTGATTTTTATCTACCTCCTTCAGATAGGGGTGTATAAGCGTATCGGCAATGTAAGTTGCCGAGTCCAGAACAAGATTGAATGTTTCGCGGTCGTGGGCGCTGAAATAATCATACTTGGTTAGCTCTTCTGCTTTGAACACTTCATGGAGCAGAAAATGCAGATTACGCTTGCTGAAATAAGTCGTTGCCATTAGATACAGGCTGAATGGAGAAATTAGTATGCGTGCATACTGTTATATGCGTAAAAATACCAGGTTTTGGAATAATGTTTATATTGTTCTGTTAAAACTATCGTTTACTTTGCGTCGTATACGACTATAAAATCATACAAACCAACAGTTTTACACATGAAAAATTTAATCGCAGTTTTCATTTTCCTATTTGGGATGGTGTCAGTGATACAGGCCCAGGATAAGAAGCCGCCGATGAGCCCGCGCGTTACTGCAGAAAGCCCTGACAAAAACATCAAAGTAGTGTATGGACAACCATCTAAACGTGGACGGGTAATCTTTGGCGACAATGGGCTTGAAAAATACGGCAAGGTTTGGCGGACAGGCGCTAACGAAGCAACCGAAGTGACGTTTAAAAACGATGTTATGTTTGGCGGAAAAATGGTGAAAGCCGGTACCTATACGCTATACACTATTCCTGGTGAAAAAGAGTGGAGTGTATTGTTAAACAGTACACTGGGTCAGTGGGGAGCCTACGATTACGAAAAAATTAAAGGAAGCGACGTAGCTATGGTGAAAGTCCCTGTGTCGTCGAATAAAACGCCTATTGAAAAGCTAACTATTACCCCAGCAAACAACAGCATTGCTATTGCCTGGGATAACATGACCGTGTCTGTACCCGTCATGAAGCATGGTCAGGGAAGCGGGTCTGGAAACTAAGGTGAGAGATTAAATTTATTAAACGTATCCCTAAACAAGCTCGGCTAGAATAGTCGAGCTTGTTTGTTTATAAGCCTCTGTACGTCAGTGCGTTATTTTAAGTCATTTTGTGCTATGAAGCGTTTTTTCTCTAATTAAATTCTAATTTGTGTAGCAACAATAAATAAAACGGTCTGATAGTTGATTAAAATAAATATAAGTGATTAACAAACAACAGTTTATCGCGTTATTTGCGTAATTGTTAACTGACGGCCCCATGATAAAACGCTACTTACTGTATATACTACTCGGCTTAGTCGTGCTGCCAGCCTGTGGGCAAGGTGTTGCCGATTATTACCGGCTCCCCGATCGTAGTCGGCAATACAGTCGGCTACTAACGCGTTATGGCGGACCTTACATTCGAGACCGTTGGTACATAGCCCTTGACGGCTTCCTGCGGACAGATCGGGCGCACCTCGATAATTCGTTTAATGGGTTAATTGAGAGCGATCGGGTAGCGAAGTTTGGAGGTAGTGTAGTGATTGGCTGGGCTTACCGCGAACGATGGATGGTTGAGGCTGGCTACGCCCGCATGCCTCTCCACTCACAGGTATCGGTTAGCAACGCGAACTCGCCTTTGGTGTTTCGCTACACAAACGACCGAAATGCACTTATCATACGAGGTAAACGATTAATACTGTCAACCAGTGGCCCATGGTTACGTTCGGGATTCTGGCTAAGCGGTGGGGTAGGACTTGTGCCTAACAATGGGCAACAGGAAGGCCGTTTTTCTCTGATTGGCTACCGATATCATGGACGGGGTGAAACGCCTGATACGCTACGTTTGATTAGCTCTACCCAAACAAACTCCCGCGCCACCATTTTGGCCGAACTAGGAGCAGAATATAACGTTCGATTAAGCAACAATTTCGATCTGGGTTTTTCTGCCCGAAAATTTTGGGGCTTAGGTAATTCATTAACTACAGACGTTACGTATTCCGTCAATCGTAAGGTGGTGGAGCAGGCTCAATTGCAGGGCTCCGGAACGGGCATGAGCTATGGCGTAACGCTACGGTATACATATGCCATGCGCCGTAACTTATCAAATGTGCTCGAATTAAACGGTAAGCATCGTAACGGGCAGCGTCTTTAAATCGCTAAGGTTGCCAGGCACCCCGGTAATCCTCCACAAATGTTCGGAACGTAATGGGAGGGCGTTGTAAAAGCTGTTCTGTTTCGTTCGTGAGTCCAGCCGCTTTCCCTAACTTTGATACGGTGTAAAGGGCAACCATAATCATGGTAAAAGCAAGGGGAGTATGGTCTTTGTGCCATTTCTGCCAGATAAATCGTACAATAGACGGGTCACGATACGTAATCTTCCGACCCAGCACTTCGCTCATGATCTGAGCCACTTCGCCGTAAGTCAAAGCCTCTGAGCCGGTTAACTCGTAGCCTCGGTTTAAGTGCTCTCCTCGCTGACTTGTAAGAGCAAGCGCGGCAACAGCGGCAACGTCCCGAACATCCACAAAACTAGTACGACCGTTACCGGCTGGCACAAAGATTTCGCTTCTGAGCCGAATCTCATCCTGGTGGGTTGTGCTTAAATTTTGCATAAAGAAACTAGGACGCAGGAATGTAAACGGTACTCCCGACTCGACAATCAGCTTTTCAATTTTGTGATGTGGAGTTACAGGATTGCTTTCTACGCCTTGTAGCGAAAGAAAAACTACGTGCTGTACACCTGCCTGTTTCATGGCCTCTATGAACGGCCTGAAAAATTTATCAACGTCGGCCAATTGAGGAGGACGTACCAGCAGCACGCGGTTGATATTCGCCAGAGCCGGAGCGGAGGTATCCGGCTTGGTAAAATCAAGCGTAATTAAACTATCAGGTTGTACGCCCTTATTTATTTTCCATTCGGCCGGTGCGCGAACGCCTGCTATTACCTCAAATTTACTTTTGTCGGGATGTCTCATTAACTCGCGCAGAGCCTCCAAACCAACGTTGCCGCTGGCACCCGTAATCATGATACGTTCTGATGCCACGTTTACAATAGGATTTATAGATTTAATAAGGATAAAATAGCTATTTTACCTTTTTACAATCAGGACCAGGGTGCACTACCTCATGAAATGACAGTATAACTAAATCTAGAATATGCATGAAAAGTTTAAGATGGACAGCGTTACTTTCAGTTATTCTTATTGTACAGAGTGCCTTTGCTGAAGTTCGCCTGCCCAAAGTTTTTGGTTCGCACATGGTGCTGCAACGGCGTAAACCCGTACCCGTGTGGGGATTGGCTGATCCCGCTGAGAAGGTAATTGTTACGCTGAATGGCCAAACTAAATCAGTGAAGGCTGGCAAAGACGGTAAGTGGCGCGTTATGCTAGACCCAATGGAAGCCGGTGGGCCCTATCAGCTGGTCGTGAAAGGCAAGAAAAATACGATAACGCTGGATGACGTGCTGACAGGTGAGGTTTGGGTCTGCTCGGGACAATCAAATATGGAATGGCCACTAGGTGCTGCGGCCAACGGTCAGAAAGAAGTTGCTGTTGCCAACTTCCCCAAGATTCGTCAGCTTATGGTTAAAAAAGCGATAAGCTTGACACCGAAAGAAGACATTGATGGAGAATGGACGGTATGCAGTCCTCAAACGGCGTCGGGCTATACGGCGGTCGGCTATTTTTTTGCCAAACAACTACAGCAGGAGCTAAACGTACCAATCGGATTAATCAATACGTCCTGGGGAGGTACTCATTCTGAAACCTGGACTAGTCGCGAGGCTATAAACCAAGACACTGAGCTCAAAACCGTGGCTGCTAAACTGCCAAATTCAGTCGAGGAAGTGATTCAGAGCGGAAAACAGCGTATCGAAACTTTGTTGAGGAATCAGCAGGGTGGTTTGCCATCGGCGGCTGAAGAACAAACGTGGGCCGATCCTGCGCATAACGTTGACCAATGGAAAAGCATGACCGTGCCTACGGATTGGGAGTGGGGGGGCTTGCCAACGTTAGATGGCGTGGTCTGGTTTCGGCGTGATGTGATCATTCCTGAAGGCGCTAACCTCGCTAAAATCACCCTGCACATGGGCTCGGTAGATGACAACGACTCTACCTACGTAAATGGCCAGCTGGTAGGGAGTATGAAAGGGCGTGGGGCCCGTGCCTATGCATTGCCCGAAGGTTTATTGAAACCCGGCCGGAATGTGATTGCCGTGCGAGTTGTAGACGTGGGGGCAGCAGGTGGCATATTGGGCCAGGCAGAGCAGCTTCGGCTGTCGGGAAGCGCATTAACCATTCCGTTGGCTGGTAAGTGGCAATATCGGGTGGCTCAGGCCTTTGCGTCGTCCTACAATCCAGGACCAAATACGTATGCTACTCAGCTGTTTAATGCTATGGTGAACCCACTGATTCCCTATGCTATGGCAGGCGTAATCTGGTACCAGGGCGAATCCAACGCCAGTCGGGCTTATCAATATCGACGGACGTTTCCGCTTATGATTCAGGACTGGCGACAGCATTGGGGACAAGAGTTTCCGTTCCTGTTTGTTCAGTTGGCGAGCTTCAATGCGAACAACGGCAACAGCCAGCGGGGGAGTGCCTGGGCCGAACTGCGGGAAGCGCAGGCAATGGCGCTTCAGTTACCTAATACTGGCATGGCTATTACGTCGGACATTGGCGAGTCGGGTGATATTCATCCAAAAAATAAACTCGATGTAGGCAAACGATTGGCTGCGGAGGCTATGCGGGTTGCTTACCAAAAAACGGCTGATGAGGCAGGACGCGGGGAACCATCGCGGGGGCCAATGCTGGATAAAATGACGAGCGACGGTAATCGGGTTGTCTTAACGTTTCGCCATGTGGGGGGCGGCTTACTGGCCAAAGACAAATACGGTTATCTCAAAGGCTTTGAAGTTGCCGGAGCCGACAAGAAATTCCATTACGCTAAAGCCGAAATACAGGGGAATTCAGTAATTGTTCACAGCGATTCGGTAACTGCGCCAGTCGCCGTGCGATACGGTTGGGCCGATGATAATGGCGACCTGAACCTGTATAATCAGCAAGGCTTTCCGGCTGCACCCTTCCGCACCGATACGTGGCCGGGTGTTACAGAGGCTGTTAAGTTTGAGTAGTCAGAACGGGGATTAAGAGGAGTTTAAGGATTAACGGAATTTTGTTTTTAATAGATGGAAGTAAATAGCAAAATCTTGTTAATCCTTAAATCTGCTCAATCTCGGTTCAGATTAATGTTTCGTTTCCTGCTGGCGCATCGGCATGCTGTCGATGAGTTGGAATAAGTCTTTAGGAGCCACCGGCTTTTTGTAGGATTGCTTCACGCCCCCGTCTTTCCCAATCAACCAGGCGGCAAAATCGTCAGACGGATTGAGCTTGTACTCATGCATGAGGAACTGACGGTCGGGCTCCATTACCAGCGACGCTACAAGGACAATAACATCCAGATCGCGTTCGGCTAGCCCATCTCTTTGTTCATTAAGAGCTTCCTGCTGTTCAATAATATAATGCTGGGCGTCGTCGCGGCCGTAAACCAGCAACACGCGCCGGTGGTCTTTCTTTTCGTTTAATATCGCTCTGAGCGATTTACTTTGATTTGCTATGCTTTCCATACCAAGAGTCAGCAAGATTAAGAGTGCTGTTAAACTCATCAACCAACGGCTTCGCATAGTGTTTGAAGTTGGGCGGCCCGAAAGCCGCCAGTCTTGTTTTTCAAGAAGCGACTTTTCAGCCGCATCAAAGCAAATCTTCTGAACGTTCGAGCATCAGGATAGACGCCTGAGGTACAATCACGTACTGCTCACCTTCGTACTGTAACTCAATAGCGTTGCGCTGTAGATAGAGAGCTACATCGCCTTCCTGCGCCTGAAGAGGCATATATTTCACTTTTTCCTCTGTTTCTTTCCAGGGTTCGTCTTCGGTTGGTACCGGAATCGGATAACCAGGCCCTACTTTAATAACGTATCCCGACTGTACTTGTTCTTTTTCCTGTACGGTAGGTGGTAGATATAACCCACTAGCCGTGCGATCGGTTGGGTCTTTAGGTTTAATCAATACCCGATCCCCCACGATGATCAGGCGTTTCAACTTGTTATCAGCAGTAATTCCAATCATAATCAGTCGGTACGTTTCTAGGCAGCACACTAAAAGTTAAGAAATCAATACGTCAAAAATCGGGCAGAATCCCTAAATGAGCCAACTTGTCAGAGTCATCGAAAATGAACAGATAAATTGACTGACTTGCTGAGTCGCTTAAGGTACTGGGTCGTAGCCATGACCACCCCAGGGATGACAACGACTAATGCGCTTCAACCCAAGCCAGCCACCCTGAATAGCACCATGTTTGCGAATGGCTTCAATGGCATATTGCGAACAGGTTGGTGTGTAGCGGCACGCATTGGGGAAGTAAGGCGATACGATTCCCTGATACACTTTTACGAATCCGATCAGAATTGATTTCATCATGAACTCGTAAACACCAAAACGCCCGAAAACTTTCCCGCAATCCGTATCTTTGCCCACCGTCGTTTGTAACCAGGCGGCTTTGACCCCGATTTGTTATGCTGCAATACGTTATTTGGGACGTAGATCCCGAAATTTTTCACATCGGTTCTTTCTCCGTACGCTGGTATGGTTTGTTGTTTGCCTTAGGTTTTTTGATTGGTATGCAGATCATGACCTATATTTTTAAGAAAGAAGACAAGCCCGTTGCCGACACTGATACCTTACTGATTTACATGGTCGTTGCCACTATTCTTGGGGCACGGTTTGGCCATTTTTTGTTCTACGAACCCGAAGTGCTCTTTAAAAATCCGCTCGAAGTTATTCTGCCGCCTTATCGGGGGCTGGCTAGTCATGGCGCAACAATCGGTATCCTGACGGGCTTGTGGCTCTACTCGCGCCGAAAATCTAGTCTCGAAACTGGCCAGACGTTTTTGTGGGTAACCGACCGTATTGTTATAACAGTTGCCCTTGGAGGAGCCAGTATCCGGTTTGGTAATCTGATGAACTCCGAGATAGTGGGTCGGCCAACGGATGTGCCCTGGGCGTTTATTTTTATAAATAATCCAGAGTACGCCAAAATTCCTCGCCACCCGGCTCAGCTTTACGAATCGCTGTCATGCCTTGTTCTATTCTTCTTTTTACTATGGTTTTGGAACCGGTATAAGGAGCGTACCCCACGAGGCAGCATGCTGGGCATTTTCCTGATCTGGGTATTTGGCTTACGGTTTTTCTATGAATATCTCAAAGAGAACCAGGTACCATTTGAAGATAGCTTACCGCTGAACGTGGGGCAGATATTGAGCATCCCCGCGGTATTACTGGGTGTATACTTCCTGATTCGCGGTTACCGAAATCAAGGAAATATACCTGTGAGTCAAGATAGAGCTCCAACAAAAACAGGGACGGTGTAAGCCGTCCCTGTCAGAAATGAATGTGAGTCTGTTACTTAGACAGTGCGCCAAAGGCATCTAGGCGTCCACCCGTAACTGTCTTGCCACTAAGTGAAGCCGTTGGCACCGCACTTGACAAGATAGCATTCCGAATCTGGGCTACGCTGGCACCAGGATGTGTAGACGCATAAAGCGCTACAGCTCCGGTTACGTGTGGCGTTGCCATCGACGTACCGTTGTACGATGAGTACGTGTTATAAGCGGTTGTTGAGATAACCCCTACGCCCGGCGCACCAATGTCGACTGTTGTGGCGCCATACTGCGAGAAACTAGCCAGCGCTCCGTTACGGTCAATGGCTGCCACCGAGATTACGTTAGGGAGGTTATAGTTGGCTGGGTAGCTAGGCGATGTGTCGTTGTTAGTGCCACTATTACCGGCTGCTGCAATAAACAAGATGCCTGCTGCATTTGCCCGGCTGATGGCATCGTAAAGCGCCTGCGAATAGCCACCGCCACCCCATGAGTTGTTGCTGGCAACAATGTTCACTCCGCTTCTCTTAAGGTTCGTCAAATAATCCACGGCTTTAATGGCGTTGGCTGTTGTACCGCCATTTGTCCCTAAAAACTTAGCTGAAATTAATTTGATGTTCCAGTTGAGGCCCACCACACCGGCTCCGTTGTTAGCCTTCCCGCCAATGGTGCCTGCTACGTGTGTACCGTGATCGTCCTGTGACCCTCGGGTACCACCGTCGTAGATACTGTTGTTATTACCGGCAAAATCCCAGCCATTTACGTCGTCTCTATACCCATTACCGTCATTATCAACGCCGTCGGCAGGGTCTCTAGGGTTGGTCCATACCTGGCCGCTCAGGTCGGGGTGGGTAAGTTGTACACCTTCGTCAATGATACCGACGTAGACGTTTGCCGATCCGGTGACGTTAGCTGCCCAGGCCGCTGCAGCATTACTACCGTACTGATTAGCCGGTGAGGTGTTGGGTCCATACATGCCCCACAGTGATCCATTTGTGTAATAAGGATCGCTGGCCGTAGCGGCATGCGTATAGATATAGTTCGGTTCAATGAATTCAATGCCTGGTGTACCCTGTAATTCCGCAATGGCTTCGAGCACACCTTTTTTGATTTTCACTAACTCTAATCCATCTTTCTTGTCGGCTTTGTCTAACAGTTTTGTCAGAATTTTCTCAAGACGCTGCCCTTTAATCTTGTCGAAGATTTGAAGTTTTGTGTCTTCATCAAGTCCTTCCGTAAATTGAATCAATACTTCATCTTCTACATAATCTTTGCCCGCAGCCAGTTTTGCGTTGGCACCTGAACTGTTTGGTGAGGGTGAAGTTTTCAGATCGTCTACGGGGTCGCAGGCCATGAAAGTGGATGATGCGAGTAGCGCGGCAGCTGCATACTTCACAGAGGTTAGGATAAATGGCTTTTTCATAAAATATTATTTATGTTTAAATGCGTTAAGCATTCAATGTTAATTATTCACAACCGTTTATACAATATATTTTGTAAAATAAATTTCTATTTATTTTGAATTTGGCTCATGTTGAAATGGTAACTAATTGTATATCATAGACATAATTAATAACTTTTTAATATTCGAATAGCTGTTAAATAGATACATGACAATTGCGTTTACTCAAAAAATAGATTGGCAGTTTGTTAGATAGTGTACTTTGGCGACTACTCGTAAGATCAACCCTAAAAGCCCTTATCAATTATGAATGTGAAATCATACGTACTTTTAGCCAGCCTACTTCCAGCGGCATTACTGACGAGTTGTGGTAGCAGCGCAAAGGAAGAAGAAAAGAAAGAGGAAGAATCAGTCTCGGCAGTTGGGGCGCTGGGTGCATTGAAAGAGATGGCTGCTCAGGCTGAAGATGCGCAAAAAAACGGACCTGTTGAGACGGTTGATTTCCGTTCGTTGAAAGAGTTACTGCCAGCCGATGCCGATGGACTGGCGCGTAAAGAAGCTACAGGTGAGAAAAACGGAGCTGCAGGTTTCGCCGTTTCGACAGCGACGGGCAAATATGCCAATGACGATAACAGTGAAACGATTGAGTTAGAGATAATAGACGCGGGCGGTACAGGAATGTTAATGGGCATGGCCGCCTGGTCGGTGATAGAAGTCGATAAAGAAACGGCTAACGGTTATGAAAAGACTAGTAAAATGGGAGATTACAAGTCTTATGAAAAATACGACAATGACAGCAAAGCAGGCGAAATTGCGGTGTTGGTTAACAAACGGTTTATCGTGAGTGCCGAAGGACGGGGCGTTAGCATGGATAAACTCAAAGCAACGATTGAAGAAATCAACCTGGCCAAATTAGGTGATCTGAAATGATGTACTTAGTAGAGCCGAATGCAGGTAGCAATTTGTGGCATTCGGCTCTGTTTTTATTCGTACAAAAGCTGCCGATCGACTGAACTAGGCAGCGGACCTTGTCGGGTTAGTTTTAATTTAGCTAGAGCCGCTCCGGCATAAGCGCAGTTTGCAGGAGCATAACCATCCAGGTAAGCAGTCAGAAAACCTGCCCAATACGCATCACCCGCTCCTGTAACGTCGACGACGTCAATTTTTCGACCTGGTATCCGTGCCTGCTTCGCTCCCCCATTATACGATACCAAACTACCATCAGGGCCGAGTGTCAGGCAAACCAACAACGCGCCCATTCGATGAAGATCGCTCAAAATTCGCTCTGTTGACTGCGTTTGGCCATAAAGCCGGGCGGCATCGTCTTCACTAATCTTGACAAGGGCTCCCGCTGAACAGTAATCAGTCAAAACTTGCCAGGCCTGATCGCGGTCAGGCCAGAGGCTGGGCGCGTAATTCGCATCAATGCTTACCTGACAACCTGCTGCCTGTGCACGTTTGGCGGCATCGACAATGGTCTCCTGGGCGGGTTGACGACTGAGAGCAAAGCAAGTTGTGTGGAAGATTTGAGCCTGAGCTAACAGGGAGTCGGGCAACTGATCAGGTTTAATCTGACAGTCAGCAGTACGGTACGCAATGAAATCGGGAGTGCCGGCGGTGCGGGAAACAATGACGATACTTGTTGGCTCCAGCGGATCGGTGGATACAAACTGGGTGTCAACGCCCGTTTCGGCTACTTCGCGGATTAAGTATCGACCAACATTATCATCACCAACGCAGGCTACCAGGGCCGTTTGGTTACCCAGGCGGGCCATGTTGGCGGCCATGTTGGCAGGGCTACCGCCCTGGTACCGCCTGAAATCCTGAGCATCGAGTAAACTTTTTGACACGTGGTGGCCAATGAAATCGGCTAGTAATTCGCCAACAGATAGCAGGGCGTAAGGGCGGGTGGTTGTGGTCATCTCATGAAAAAGTCATTCCGCAACATCATCATTCAATAGAACAATAAGGCTGTGGAATGACAAAAATAGGCAACAGTTTGACTATTAGTTTCCGCCGGGTTCTACCGGAAGAGCAGCGGCTTCACTTTGTGCGTTTTCTTTCACCAGGAAACATGCTCCTGCCGCTAAGAGCAGGCAAACTCCGCACAACACCAAGGCATTGCGGGGATCACCACCCAAGAGCGTATTGTACAGGAAGGGAATGGTGATCATGTTGATGATTTGCGGCACTACAATGAATCCGTTAAACAAGCCCATGTAAACACCCATCCGCTCGCTCGGAACGGAGGTTGACAGCATTACGTAAGGCATTGACAGAATGGAGCCCCAAGCGAGTCCTACCAAAGTCATGCCGATCAGAAACACACTCTTGTCTTCGCCCAGTAGCATGGAAAGAAATCCTAATCCACCAAGGCTTAAGAACAGCGCGTGTGTACCACGTCGACCTAATCGCTTGGCAATGGTGGGTAAGAAAAACGAGATGCTAAAACAGCCGACATTAAATAAGGCAAAGCAGTCGTTTCCAACCTCAATACCCCGCTCAAAACCGGGCGACTGGGCGGTTGGTGCGTTAAACGCGTGCCGTGAGATGGCCAGCGACAGATACTGCCACATCAGCGGCAAGCCATACCACGTAAAGAATTTCACCCACCAAAGCTGCTTCATAGTCGTTGGCATGTCGCGCAGTGCATGAAACACCTCCGTAAACGCTTTGAGAACACCACCACCTTCTTGCTTTTCGCGTTCAAAAGCAGCCATGTCTTCCGGCGGATATTCGTCGGTGGTGTACATTGTCCAAAGAACAGCCGCCACAATGGCTACCGCACCAATGTAAAACGACCAGCGGGTGATATCCGGAATAGCGTTTGACCCGGTTGCGACCATTGTTAGACCGAAGAGAGGGAGAATGCGCGGCATTAAATTGGCGAGCGTTTGGCCGAATCCTACGAAAAAGCTTTGCATAGCAAACCCAATGGTACGCTGTTCCGTATTTAGCTTATCACCAATGAAAGCGCGAAACGGCTCCATGGATGCGTTGAGACCCGAGTCCAGAATCCACATCAGGCTGGCCGCCATCCATAGGGTCGATGAGTTCGGCATCATGATGAGGGCAAAGCTCCCAATCAGAGCACCAATCAGGAAGTACGGTTTTCGGCGGCCCCAGCGGGGTGACCAGGTTCGATCGCTCATGGCACCGATAATCGGCTGAATCAGTAGGCCCGTTACTGGCCCGGCTAGCCAGAGTGCTGGTATCTCGGCTTCGTTGGCGTTCAAGTATCGGAAGATAGGACTCATGTTGGCCTGTTGCAGACCAAAACCGTATTGAATGCCAAAGAACCCGAAACTCATGTTCCAGATTTGCCAGAAGCTTAGCCGAGGTTTAGCCGTCTTTGTCGGCTTCTGAATTTTTTCGGTTTGCATGTACTGTATGAATTAGAGAGCCGTCGTAGCTTTAACGAAAAGGCAACAATAATACGTAGCAATTTGCAGGATATAGAGATAATGTTGGCTTATTTTTTTGTAAAGACGTACATTTGAGAATGATTCCAAAAAACTGGCTAGCCCTTGTTAGCCTACTGATTATACTTCTATTGTCTTCTCAAGTCGTCGTAGCCAGCGGAGCCATTGACTCTACGAAGTCAATTGTTATTCAGTCGGTGACACTAAAAGGAAACGACCGAACGCGTGACCGCATCATTCTGCGCGAGATGACGCTGCACGTGGGCGATACCGTTCGCTTGACTGACTTACCGAGCCGGATTGCCTGGGATCAACGCAACATAAATAACACCAACCTGTTCGTGACTGTTGATGTGGCTACGGCCCTGACGACACCAACCGACTCGACCGAGCTGGCCCGACTCGATCTAACCATTGTTATGAAAGAGCGATGGTACCTCATTGCTTACCCCGTCTTTGATCTGGCGGATCGAAACTTCAACGAGTGGTGGTACGACCGGGGCCGCGATTTGCGCCGGACTATTTACGGGGGCCGGTTGAGCTATCGGAACGTAACGGGCACCAACGACCGATTGCAGATTGAGATCATTCGGGGGTTTCTGCAACGCACTGTCCTCTCGTACTCTAAACCCTATATTGACCGGGCTCAGAAACTAGGCTTGCGGGTTGATTTGGCTTATCTGACCAATAACGAGATTCCATACCGTACCAACGCCGATAAATGGGTGTATGTCAAATCGGAGCAGACACTGCGCGAGCGTATGTACGTTGGTATGACACTGACGCACCGGCGAGGGTTGTATCATTATCATACGCTCGACACTCGTTATAACCGGAATACAATTGGCGATACGGTGGCCCTGCTGAATCCGGACTACTTTCTGGACGGCCGCACGATGCAGAAATACCTGTCAATGAGTTACAGCTACCGCTACGACCGGCGTGATAATGTAGTTTATCCGTTACAGGGAACGCTGTTTTCGGGTATTGTAAGTGCTTCAGGGCTATTACCCGGCGATAACTTTCACTTTCTGGAAGCCTCCGCGTCCATTACCCGATACTGGCCGCTGGGTAAGAACTTTTATGCCGCGGCTAACCTGCGTGGCCGAACAACTTGGCCAAACCGGCAGCCTTATTTTAATCTGCGGGGCTTGGGTAGCTCGGCCGAAATGGTTAGAGGCTACGACCTTTACGTTATAGACGGGCAGCAGTCAGTTACCTGGCGAAATAGTTTGCGCTACCAGTTGTTTAATGTCCGAAAAGAGTTGAATTGGCTGCACATTCGACAATTTAATACCTTACCCATTGCGGCTTATATTACCACGTTCGCCGATGCCGGTTACGTGAGCAGTACCGTCGCCGAACAATACCAGAGCAAGCTAGCCAACCGACTGCTTTTCGGTACGGGGTTGAGCCTCGACGTTGTTACATTCTACAATATGGTTTTCCGGTTTACGGGCACCATCAATGCCCAGGGGAAAACGGGCTTCTTCTTTAATTTATCCCAAGAGCTCTGAGGACCAGCCACTCATCAATTCCCGTATCCAATCCGGCCATCCGGCAACCAATCGTCCAATTGTAGTATACCAGTTTAGGAGTGATCTGTACATTTGATGAGTCAATTCAACAGACTTATCTCTCTTCCAATGTAGGCGCTCCGTCTTCTTTTTCCGGTTACTAAGCGGGTTGGTTCCCGGGCCAGATTTCCGCGTACCTTTCAACCATCTTAACCAAATAAACCTTTCTTGTTATGGAGTTTTTACCCCTAATGTCAAGCTGGGCATGGATAATCGTGCTCGTTGTGGCTGTTGTATTATACAAATGGGTTCTTCGCTTTTTGTTCGGTATGGTCATCGTGCCCGAAGACCGGATCGGTCTGGTAACCAAAAAGTACGTACTCGTCGGCAATGATCGCGGTCTGCCCGACGGCCGGATTATCGCTACCAAAGGCGAAGCTGGTTATCAAGCGCAGGCGCTCGCGCCGGGACTCTACTGGTGGATGTGGCCGTGGCAGTATGGCATCACCATGCAGCCGTTCACGGTGATTCCGGAAGGTAAAATCGGTCTGGTTTTGTCAAACGACGGAGCTGAATTGCCCACGGGTAACATTCTGGCTCGGCGTGTAGACTCCGACAATTTTCAGGATACCGAACGCTTCTTAAGCAGTGGCGGTCAGAAGGGGCGTCAAACCAGCCTTTTAACCCCTGGAACGTACCGTATCAACACCTTTGCCTTTACCATCACGATTGCTGATATGACTGTGATCAAAGAAAACATGGTCGGTATCATTACAACCCTCGATGGTGCTCCGCTGCAACCGGGACAAATTGCGGGTCGGCAGGTCGAAGGGCACAACAACTTCCAGAATATTGACTTCTTCCTGCAAAATGGGGGAAATCGGGGACTTCAGCCGCAGGTGGTGCTGGCTGGCTCGTACTACATCAACCCCTGGGCGGTGCAAATTGAAGAAATCCCCATGACTGAAGTGCCCATCGGTCATGTTGGGGTAGTTATCTCTTACATTGGTGAAGATGGCGTTGATGTAACGGGCGAGTCGTTCAAGCATGGTAATATCGTTCAACGGGGCTTCCGCGGTGTCTGGATGGAGCCGCTGGGACCGGGTAAGTACCCTATCAATACGTATACCATGAAGGTCGAGGGCGTACCAACCACAAATCTGGTGCTGAACTGGGCCAATGCCCGTACCGAAGCCCACGCGCTCGATCGCAACCTGTCGACCATTACGGTCCGTTCGAAAGACGGTTTCCCCTTTAACCTCGACGTAGCGCAGATCATTCACATTCCGGCGGTTGAAGCGCCTAAAGTGATTGCCCGCTTTGGTAGTATGACAAACCTCGTATCGCAGGTACTGGAGCCAACAATTGGTAACTATTTCCGTAACTCCGCCCAGGACTCCGATGTGATTGCCTTCCTGAGTACCCGAAAAGAACGGCAGGAAGCGGCCCGCGAACATATCCGCCAGGTGCTGGAGGTCTACAACGTCAACGCTGTGGACACGCTCATTGGTGATATTGTACCACCCGACAGCTTAATGAAGACCCTGACTGATCGGAAGATTGCGCAGGAGGAAGAAAAGACCTACGAAACTCAGCGAATGGCGCAGGAAAAGCGGCAGGGGATGGAGCGGGAGACAGCCCTGGCCGACATCCAGCGCGAAGTGGTGAAAGCTCAGCAAAGTGTCGAGATTGCGCAACGTACCGCCGATGCTGCCGTGAAGAAGTCGGAAGGAGAGGCCCGTAGCTTAAAACTACAGGTTGGGGCCGAGTCGGAAGCTACTAAGATTCGGGCGGAGGCCAATGCTGAAGCACGTCGCCGACAGGCAGCTGCTGATGCGGAGGCTACCAAGCTGACCGCTGATGCCGAAGCCGAACGTATTGCCAAGACCGGTGCCGCCGAAGCTGAGAAAATCCTGGCCATTGGTCGCTCGACGGCCGAAGCGTATGAGCTACAGGTCAAAGCGATGGGCGAAGAAAACTTCACTCGCTTCAAAATCACTGAGGAAATCGGCAAGGGCCAGATCCGTGTGATTCCAGACATTGTCATTAATGGGTCAGGCAATGGCACGGATGGATCGATGAATGGACTGATGGGCTTAAAACTGCTTGAACAGATTGAGGAACGAAAAACGGGCAAGTCTATAAAAATCGTTGACGTAGCGAAGTCCACCGATACTGTAATCGCTAAAGAAAAAGAGTAAGCATACTTAAAATGGCCGGTATTTTACCGGCCATTTTGTTGCAGGCCTAGGTACTTGTGCTGAAATGAACCCGCACGCAGTGACCAACTTGAATTTTTACTGCGTGCGGTGTTACTGCGATGCCGGTATAAACATAACCTAAGACATCTCAGGCAAGCTTACCCAAGTTTAAATCACCTGATTGGTTAGATCTTCTCCAGCCGTACGATGTCATCAGACGGTGAGAAGTCCGCTCTCAGTAACTCCTTCAGTTCCATACAAGCTGTGACCAGCTCGGGCGCGAAGGCACCAGAAAGCAGTGTTTTTAGCTCAGGGGGAGACAGGTTAATCTGATAGTCAAGGAAGGTCATTGACCCGCCGTCTTCCTGGCCACTGATTTGAAAGATGGTAACGTACCGTCCTAGCGGCAAGACGGCCGAAACTCCTTCTTTGGCCAGGGCGGTGTTCATGCCCACTTCCAGGTTGAAGTTGACGCCCATGAGCCCTCGGTTATAATTAAACTTGTCTGGGTCCGTCGTGAGGCCGTAGGTAGCCGAGGGGTTAAGGTCATCAACTAAAAACGTGTACTGATGGGATTGGGGTGGCTGGAGTATCCACTCAAAGCTTGCCATGAATCAAAATGACCAGAATGTGATGTGAAGTTACAAAGGTAAACACAGAGCACGGCAGTACCCAAGTAGCACTGTTTACAGGGGCCCTTCTTTCCTAATGTGCTTCATTAAACTATTATTGTTCAGGTAGTTACGTTCTAAGTTGGACCTATTCTGGATACAAAGGATACGATTTGATTCTCTGAAACGCGACATTGGCCAGCAGTTCATCTAAAAAGGCCACGGCTTTTGCTTTTGAAAATAGCCCAGTTGCAAAGTCGTTAATACCTCTTTTCCGTTATTGTCACTAGATGCTCCTTGCTAACCCTCTCAACGAATGGCTAACATTCTCGGGAAATAAGCAGGACAGCATACACTAGTTAACAAAAAAATAAAGCAACGTTTTATAATTAGTCTAAATAGCGCTTAGCTTTGCAGCACAAAAAGTTAAAGCAAGCTATCAATGTTCAAACGTTCTCTGCTCTTACCAATCGTTCCTGTTGTTTTAGCCGTTGGTTTATCGGCCTGTTCGGAAGAAAATCCGATTGTTCCTCCAACTAGTCCGCAATTGCGTAAGTCTGTTGATTACGCGAAACTGACAGACACTACAACCTACGCCAATTTCTTCGTGGACGACACTGGCACTAAAACGGTTGATCTCACAACAGGCAGCGCTCGGTTGTCGATGTTTCGGGCCATCAATACTTATAACGGTACGGCGGTTGGCACAGGAGCAACGCTTGATGCAAACGTGCTCAAAAATATGTTTGCCAACACGGGCAGTCCATTTTCTGGAACAGCCAATGCTGCTTTAAACAGTTCAGGTGTTCAGTTGCGTAACGTAACGGCCTCGTCGCTACCGGCTGCTGAAGCGGAAAAAGAGCGTCAGACTATTGAAGCAGGCTTCCCCGCCATCGCTGCTGCCAGCAAATCTGTTTCGGCTACGGCTTCGGAAGGTAAAGCCGGTAAACTGGGTACATACCTGGTCGATGAAAAAGGCATCGAATGGGGACAAATCATCCAGAAATCCCTGATTGGTGCGTTCCAGATGGATTACATTGGTAACGTACTGCTGAGCGATAAGGGTCTTTCGGCTGACAATTCCACGTTGGTTGCTGGCAAAAAGTATACGCAGTTGGAGCAGAATTGGGATGAGGCTTACGGCATTCTGACGGCCAACCCAATTTACGGCGCCAAAGCTACGGCAACTTCATCAGGCGAGAGCTTCATCGGTTCGTACATCTGGGAATACAACAAAGAAGATTTCCCTAAAATATATCCCGCCCTGCTGAAAGGGCGCGCAGCGATTGTCAATAATGACCTGACGACCCTGAAAGCGCAGGCGGCTATCATTCGCTCGGCCATGGAAAAAGCGGTGGCCGGCGCTGCCCTTGGTTACTTAGGCAAGTGGAAGACGGGCACAACCGACGCGGCTCGTGCTCATGCCATTGGCGAAGGTCTAGGCTTCATTTACAGTCTACGATATGCTAAGGTGAACGGTGCCGATGCTGCCTTTTCCGATACCATTCTGAACAACCTGGTGTATTCGGTTCCCAATGGTTTCTGGGGTCTGACAAACACAAAGATTGATGCCGCTGCTACAGCCATCAAGACTAAGTTTAACATAGCTGGATAAAATACGTAATCGGTTCACTATTAACGTATATAGAGCGGTGCTTAACGTACCGCTCTAGCCTTTTTTACGTCATGACACAATTCATCGCGAAAAAGATTGCAGTAGTCGGTATGTTCCTTGGCTTGTTGTGGGCCTGTTCGTCAAACGAGAATACTGATTCCGTAACGCCAACTAACCCGACCAATCCAACCGATCAGGCAAGCAGCGACCGCAAGGCTATGCTGACTAACATTGCTGATAACATTATCATACCGAGCTACGCCAACTTCAAAACAAAGTTCGATGTGATGCTTGCTAAGTCGGATGCCTTTGCAACCAAACCTGACAAAGCATCGCTGACAGATTTGCGGCAAGCCTGGGTTGATGCCTATACTGAATGGCAAAAAGTTGAACTGTTCGACGTTGGCCCCGCTGAGCAGTATACACTTCGCAATTTCTTCAATATCTACCCAACTGACGTGGCTGGTATTGAAGCGTATGTGGCTGCCGGATCAGGAACATTTGAAGTGCCTGCTTCTTACCCAAAACAAGGCTTTCCGGCAATGGATTACATGATCAACGGCCTGGGTCAGACCGATGATGCGATTGTGGCGCGATACACCACCGCTGCCGATGCCGCCAAACGGGTGGCTTATCTCAAGCGACTCACTGGCCAGATGAACGATATGTTCACGAAGGTGTATTCCGAATGGACAACCGGTTATCGGGATACGTTCGTTAACTGCACGGCTCTAAACGCGGGCTGTTCGACCTCCAAGCTGGTCAATGGGTATGTGTTGCATTATGAGCGCTACATCCGGTCGGGCAAGATTGGCATTCCATCAGGTGCAATGACCAATGGTACACCCGCCCCCGAGAAAGTAGAGGCCTATTACAAGAAAGATCTGTCGTTGCCGCTGGCCAAAACGGCTCACCAGGCTTTTGTTGATTTCTTCAATGGCAAAAGCGTAAAAACGGGGCAGGAAGGTCCCAGCCTGAAAACGTATCTAAACGGGCTTGGGGCAAAAGATAGCCGCACAGGTACGTCGTTGGTTGACATTGTCAACGCTCAGTTTGCTTCCAGCACGCAGCAACTCAATTCGTTGAAGAATAACCTGTATGACGAAGTAAAAACCAACGATGCGGCTGTAGTGCAGGTGTACACCGAGATGCAGAAAGCCGTCCGGATGCTCAAAGTAGACATGACAACAGCTATGAGCATCACGATTACTTATACAGATAACGACGGCGATTAACCAACCCTGAATAATATGCAGGGGTACGTTCAAAAAACAACGTCGGCGGCTCCGTTAGCCGTGTTTCGGCTGGCCTTCGGACTCATGCTTTTCGGGAGCGTTATTCGCTTCTGGAGCAAAGGCTGGATTGACGAGCTGTATATCAAACCCCATTTTTTCTTTTCCTTCTACGGATTTGAATTTATCAAGCCGCTGGGCCCGTATACTTACGGGCTCTTTGCGGTTTGTGGCGTGTCGGCGTTGTTTGTGGCGCTGGGGTTGTTCTATCGCCTGTCGGCGGTGAGCTTATTTTTGAGCTTTACCTACATCGAACTAATCGACAAAACGACGTACCTCAATCACTACTATTTTACTAGCCTGGTTTGTTTATTACTGATCTTCTTACCTGCCCATGCTTATTTTTCGGTCGATGCGTACCGTCGTTGGGCATTGCTCTCTGGTCAGATTCCTGCCTGGTGTCTAGATTCTGTGAAATTGCTAGTGGCTTTGCTGTATTTATTTGCTGGCGTGGCAAAGCTGAATAGTGACTGGCTGCTGGAGGCTTTACCCTTACGAATATGGCTACCGGCACGTAACGACATGCCCATTATTGGTTTCTTGTTTAATTACTCCTGGATTCATTACCTATTTAGCTGGTTTAGCTGTCTTTACGACCTCAGCATTCCCTTTCTGCTTTGGAACCGGCGCACGCGCCCCTGGGCCTACGCAGCCGTAGTCGTGTTTCACGGACTAACGGCCGTTTTGTTTCCTATAGGTATGTTTCCGTATATCATGATCGTAACGGCGTTGATTTTTTTCTCGCCAAATTTTCACCGGATGCTGATTCGTCAGATTGGCAGATGGTTGTCGTTACCAGTTGCGTTTCTTAGCCCTCATCGAACCTATGCGTTTCAACCTCTTACTCAAAAATTGCTGTTGAGCGGTCTCACAGTTTTCTTCGCCGTGCAATTGGTGCTGCCGTTCCGGTATCGGCTATATCCGGGTGAACTATTCTGGACCGAGCAGGGCTACCGCTTTTCGTGGCGGGTCATGCTCATGGAAAAAGCCGGATATGCCCAGTTTACGGTCAAAGACAACGCGGGTAAGCGGGTCATTGTGAATAACACAGAATTTCTGACGCCCTTGCAGGAGAAAATGATGAGTACGCAACCCGACATGCTATTGCAGTATGCGCATTTGTTACGTGATGAGTTCTCGCGACGTGGATTTCATAAACCTGAGGTGTATGTAGACTCATATGTGGCGCTTAATGGTCGTCTTGGGAAACCACTCATTGACCCAACGATCAATCTAGCGAACGAACACGACTCGTTTGCTCCCAAATCCTGGATTACTTCCTTCGATGACGAAATTTTTGGTTTTTAGTTTTTTAGCCATCTGGCTTAGTTCTTCGGCCGTGCTGGCTCAATTTCAGCTGTCTGGCAAAGTACAGGCGCTTACTGATAGCGTGGCCGTTACAGGGTGTACCGTATACCTCAATAATGGCAAGCGCTCCACTGTGACGGATAGCCTGGGGCAATTCCGTTTTCTAAACTTGCCGTCGGGCCGTTACGTAATTCATACGAGCCACCCCGAATTTAAAGCGGCCAGTGTGACCACCAATCTTGCTGACCGGGATCTGAACATTGTCGTTATGCTACTGAGCCGGACCGAAACACTCAGTGAAGTTGTTGTAACGGATCAGCAGTCAGACTTTGGATTTACCCGAATGCGGGGCGTTGAAAGTATGGGCATTTACGAAGGAAAGAAGTCGGAGGTGATCATTCCTGAACAACTGGTGGCTAATCTCTCGACTAACAACGCCCGTCAGATTTACGCTCGGGTAGCGGGGCTAAACATCTGGGAAAACGAAGGAGCGGGGCTGCAACTAAGCATTGGCGGACGCGGGCTAGACCCTAACCGAACGTCAAATTTTAACGTACGTCAGAATGGCTACGACATCAGTGCCGACGCCTTAGGCTACCCCGAAAGCTACTACACGCCACCTGTTGAGGGAGTCGGACGCATTCAGGTAGTACGCGGAGCAGCTTCGCTCCAGTACGGAACGCAGTTTGGTGGGTTGCTTAACTTCGTTATGAAAAAGCCCGTTGCTGATCAGAAAATTGAACTCATTGCCCGGCAAACCGTTGGATCTTTCGGTTTTTACAACGCTTTCACCAGTCTAAGCGGCACTGTGGGCAAGCTCAGCTATTATACGTTTTTTCAGTACAAGCAAGGCAATGGCTGGCGGCCTAACTCACACTTTACAAATTATACCGCCTATGCCGACGTTGATTACCGCGTCTCGGAGAAAACGACATTAGGGATTGATTTAACCCAAATGAGTTACCTGGCGCAACAGCCGGGCGGGTTGACCGACGAAATGTTCCGGCAGAACGCCCGGCAAAGTAATCGGGAGCGCAACTGGTTTAAAGTAAACTGGACTATGCCTGCCCTGCATCTTGATCACAAGTTTAACTCCGGTAACGAAGTCAATTTGCGGCTGTTTGGGCTGTCGGCCTATCGGTATTCACTTGGCTTCCGTCCCAACCGCGTTGCCAGCGTTGACGACAACAGTGAGCGGGATTTGATCAAAGGCGATTTTACTAACTGGGGTGCCGAAGCCCGGTATTTAAAGCGATATAATCTTGGCGGTAAGCAGTCGGTCTTGTTGGTTGGAAGCCGTTACTATCACGGCTTCAACCACAGTATTCAGGGGCTGGGCAGTACCGGAAAAGACGCCAATTTCAATTTCATCGACACTGACCAGGCCATATCGTCGGATTACCGATTCCCGAATCGCAACGTATCGGCCTTTGCCGAAAATATTCTGTACGTAGGCGATAAATTGTCAATCACACCGGGCCTTCGCTATGAGTATATATATACGACGGCCAACGGTTTTTACGGTACCATTACGCGTGATCTGGCGGGCAACATCATCAATGCGACCCGAACGAACGAGTTCCGCACCAACGGTCGCCAGTTTGTACTGGGTGGACTTGGCATTAGCTATAAACCTACACCGTGGTTAGATATTTACGGTAACCTGTCGCAGAACTATCGATCGATTACATTTAGCGATATGCGGATCGCTAATCCATCATCGGTGATCGATCCTAATCTACAGGACGAAAAAGGGTACTCACTTGACCTAGGCGTTCGGAGCGTGCAAACGACCTTGTATAGTTTTGATGTGAGCGCGTTCTTACTCAACTACAACAACCGCATTGGCGAGGTACAATTTTACGACGAAAACGACCGGGTCCTGCGTCGTCGGGGGAATATAGGCCAAGCCATTATTATGGGGGTAGAGTCTTATGCCGAGGGTGACTTGTTACGAATGGCCAACCCATTGAATACAAACCTAAGTGGAGTGGTGTTTGCTAACGTAGCACTAATTCATTCTACCTATCAGGCAAGCGAAATTCCGGGCGTAGCGGGCAAACAAGTCGAGTTTGTGCCTAATGTTAATCTGAAAAGCGGGGTGCGGTTGGGCTACAAAAACCTTAAGGCATCGTTTCAATATACCTATTTGTCGGATCAGTTTTCGGATGCAACCAACGCTCGGGAAGGGGGCGTGTCGGCGGTAATTGGCCTGATTCCGGCCTATGCGATTATGGATGCCAGCGTATCGTATCAATTCCGCCGGTTTCGGCTCGAAAGCAGTTTGAATAACCTAGCTGACCGGGTATACTTCACGCGCCGGGCCACGGGGTATCCAGGACCGGGAATTCTTCCGTCCGACGGCCGAAGCGTTTACGTAACCTTGCAAGTAAAGCTGTAATCAAACAAGTGCCCACATCATCAGTTGTTGCGAATAGCCTACTTTTGCATGAGCCAATTCAATTGATATGCGTAACCTTTCTGTCCTGGTGGCCCTGCTGGCCTTACTTACCTTCTCAAACGCCTGTCGCAATCGTCAGCAGGCTAGTGAACAATCATCTGACTCTACTACCGCAGCAACCGAGTCGGCTCCGGCTCCTTCGACTGAAGCGACTATAGCCGGACGTATCGCCGAGCTTGGCCTCACTCCTGATAGCGATTGGCGCGGCATTAGTTTAGGTGATGAGTTCGCTAAGATCAAAACTATTGAAAAAGGGGAGCCGTTTGAGAGCGACGCCAAGCATGTAGGATATACCGTGGAGTTCAAGAATCTTGAATCGGCTGATATGCTATACTACCAGGCCAATCAGAAAGTTTCGGCAATAGAAGTCGACTTGTTCCTGAATTCTCGAGAATCGGCGACGGCTTGTCAGAAAGAGCTGGGCGCTTATTTTACCTCCCGCTATGGTAGTTCTAAACCCGCTGAAGGCGGCACGGTTTGGAGTGGCTCCCAAGGCCAAAGCGTTACGCTGAAAGACGTATCGAAAGGCAAGGATTTTGGTCTGAAAATCAGAATTGCACCAGCCAACGCTATTACGACAGCATCGGCGAGATAGATAAGATTTTGACTGACAGCTCGTGTTAAGTCAGCCGGGTTTGGCATAGTATACGTACTGACTATGTTATAGTGTTATCAGGCCGTTGACCGGTTGGAAACGCTGGTTGGGTTAATCAGTGGTTATCTGATACGTTAAGAGCGAACTAGGTAACAAACCTGCGCGAAAGATGAAAGATTTTTCAAAAGTGATGAATCATCTTTCTAGTGTTTGTAGGCAGAGTATGCTAACTATAAAAACAAAAGCTCCGACCAATCGGCTGGAGCTTTTGTTTACGAGTGCGATAACGTTATACTTTATGCATCCACCCAAAGGTATCCTCTTCTTTACCGGTGCGCAGATCAGAGAGGAAGTTCCGCACACGAACTGCAAATGAATTCTCAGGAGCAAACTCGGGTAGCATGTGATCTTTACCGTTGTAGCCAATGAGTGAATAAGGCGACGACCCCACGGCTGTCCCTGCCCCGAAGGCTTCGGTTAAACGGCCGGTTTCAATGCCGCTGATGACTTCGTCAATTGAAACCAAACGTTCCTCGACTTCGATGCCCCAACTCCGGGCAATTTGTAGAATGGAATCGCGGGTTACGCCCTTCAGAATCGAGTCCGACGTAGCCGGAGTCACCAGCTTGCCATCAATGATGAACATAATGTTCATTGTGCCCGATTCTTCAATGTATTTATGCTCACGGGCATCCGTCCAGATCAGTTGGTCGTAGCCTTGTTGCTGAGCCAGCAGGGTAGGGTACATAGAACCGGCATAGTTGCCCGCGCATTTAGCATAGCCCACACCACCCGGCGCCGACCGAATATATTCTGTTTCTACTTTCAGTTTCGGCGGATTGGTATAGTAAGCACCAACGGGACAAGTGAAAATGCAGAACCGATACGTTTTCGACGGAGCCACGCCTAGAAACGTGTCTGTGGCGAACATATACGGCCGAATGTATAAAGAGCTGTCAGGCTGTGTGGGCACCCAGTCAGCATCAACACGTAACAACGCTTCCAATCCACCCATGAACACTTCTTCTGGCAGGGTTGCCATGCACATCCGGCGGGCCGACTCGTTCATACGCTCAAAGTTGGCGTAGGGCCGAAACATCATGACTTCGCCTGCTTCGTTCTTGAAGGCTTTCATCCCTTCAAAGATTGACTGACCATAATGCAATGACGATAGGGCCGGGCTTAGCGAGAACGTGTCGAACGGCACAATCATCTGATTCTGCCATTGACCATCTATAAAGTCGGCCACAAACATGTGATCCGAGAAGTGTTTTCCGAAGGGTAGATGGTTGAAATCTACCTCCTGAATGCGGGAGCGCTCCGCTTTCCGCAATTCAATTTGTAAGACGTCCGTCGTCATAATCAGGGTATTGGTTAACGAGTTAAGTCACTGCCGACCGCTCGTGGCAAAGCTAAAAAATAAGATTGAGTAAGTTTAGTTGTCAAGACAACTTTTTTTGTGAGCGTTGAAAAACGTTATGTTCTTGGCTTCCAAGCGACTTCTTCCGCACCCAAATCTTGGGCCATTTTCCGGCTTAATACAAATAGATAATCTGATAGGCGATTCAGATACTGTATTACCGCCGGGTCTACCGGCGACTGATCACCGAGTGATATAACCAGTCGTTCGGCACGTCGGCAGACTGTTCTTGCCAGGTGGCAAAACGAAACGGCCTGATGCCCACCCGGCAAGACAAACGCACGTAACTCGGGCAGTTGAGCATCCATCGTATCCATGGCTTCTTCGAGCAATGCTACATCTTCTGGCACAATGGCAGGCATTGCTTTCTTAGGAGCCTTCTCCGGATCGGTTGCGAGTTCAGCACCAATGGTGAACAGCCGATCTTGAATTTCTTTAAGCAATTCTTTGTAAGCCGCATTCACGGGCTGGTCCCGAACGAGACCAATCCAGGAGTTAAGCTCGTCTACTGTACCATATGCATTGATTCGTAAATCGGCCTTACTAATGCGCCGACCGCCGATCAGGCCGGTTTGTCCATTGTCGCCCGTTTTTGTGTAAATCTTCATAGTCAGACTAACCAAAATTATCTAGAAGTGGCGAAGCTAACGGATTTCCATTATCCAAGCCGTACCTTTGTGCACTCATTTAAACTATATAGATATAAACGCATCGAGTGACATTGAGTTAGAGCTGTAAGCTTATCTACTCGTCGCTCATTCTCCCAATTAAATGAAAGCTGGTACCTTTTTCGTCCGTACTTGGCGTATTCTGTCCATACTCGGACTGTTGTTTGCCTTGTTTAACAGTTATATTTCATATCCTGGCGAGGTGGCTGTTCGCTTCGATGAGCTTAACAATCCGCTTCAGACGGTAAGCCGCGAAGCACTATTTTATCTTGCTGTTGCGATATTTTTGATTAATAATACGCTTATCAATGCCATTGCCCGGTTATTCCCCCGGGTGCCGACCGCGCAGATTCCAGTACCTAACAAGGTCGTATGGGCTAGTCATCGATCAATACTTAATCAGGTTATTATCAACTGGTTTAACGCCCTTATGGCTGCCATTAACACTATATTAGCACTAGGGTTAATTGTCTTGTCGTTTTTGAACCGCTCTGATCGGAGCATTCAAGCCATTGATTATGCCTGGCTTTTACCGTTGAGCATAGCTATATTAATCATTGTGCTGGTTGCTTTACCCATTCGCTTGTTGATGAAACCTGGTGGCGATGACTGAGACAAACAATTTGGTGCTAAGCCAATTCCAGTATAACCTCCCTGATGACCGGATTGCTCGTTTTCCGTTGCCCCAGCGCGATGCCTCGAAGCTTCTGGTATACCGTGCTGGCGTTATCAGTCACGCTCATTTTTCAGACTTAGCTAGCTTGCTGCCTAAAGACAGCTTCCTGGTTCTGAACAACACAAAAGTTATTCCGGCGCGGCTGTATTTCACCAAGCCAACCGGGGCCGTCATTGAATTATTTCTACTGAATCCATCTACTCGTTCTGGTAAGTTGCCCGTAATTAGCGAAGCCATGGAGACGACGGCTTCGGTGGTCTGGCAGGCGATGGTTGGTAACCGCAAGCGTTGGAAGTTAACCGAAAGTCTCCAAACAACTATGCCAACTCCTTTGGGCAGTGTAGTACTCAAGGCTGAGTGGCACGACTACGAGCAATCTACGGTTCAATTAAGCTGGCAGCCCGCAGAACTCACCTTTGCACAAGTCATTCAATACGCTGGTCAAATTCCCTTGCCTCCTTATCTAAAACGAGATGCTACGGATGTCGACCGTGTGACGTATCAGACGGTCTATTCCAAACAGGAAGGAGCAGTGGCGGCACCAACGGCGGGACTACACTTTACTCCGAATGTCTTCGAAACTTTAGCTGACAAAAACATTGAACATGACTACTTAACCCTACATGTAGGAGCCGGTACGTTTCAGCCTATCAAGACAGAAGATGTTCGCCAGCATCATATGCATACCGAGCAGGTGGTATACACACAAGAGAACATCCGTAAATTACTGAGGCATCATGACAGTATTATACCAGTTGGTACTACGTCTATGCGTGCGCTGGAAAGTTTATACTGGATGGGTACTCGGTTACTTTATAATGTGTCTAATGCCTTCGAACTCGACCAGCACTACGCGTATAACGTATCGGTTGATCAGCAGCCGACTGCCCAGGAAGCGTTGGCCGCTGTATTACACTACTTAACTGACACCAAGCAGGAGTCAATTGTCGCTCACACCGGTATTTACATAACCCCAGGCTATTCGTTTAAGGTCTGCAAAGGAATTATCACTAATTTCCACCAACCTGGATCAACCCTGATTCTGTTGATAGCCGCACTTATCGGCGACAACTGGCAACGAGTGTATAACGAAGCCTTAGAAAACGACTATCGATTTTTAAGCTACGGTGACTCGTCCCTGCTTCTGCCATAAACCACTAATTTTGCAAACGATTTCAAGAGCGAGAAGCGAAATACATACCGCTACAATATTGCTCATTCACTCCGCTTCGGCGGTCCGATTTCATTCTTTATGAATTTTATTGAAGAACTCCGCTGGCGTGGCATGTTGCACGACATGACGCCTGGTACCGAAGAACAACTCCAGAAAGAAATGACGGCAGGCTACATCGGCTTCGATCCAACGGCCGCGTCGCTTCATATTGGTAATCTGGCCACAATTATGCTGTTGGTGCACCTTCAACGTGCTGGTCATAAGCCCTTCGCACTGGTTGGGGGTGCCACGGGTATGATTGGCGATCCATCAGGCCGTTCAACAGAGCGAGATTATTTATCTGAGGATACCTTACGTTATAACCAGGAAGGAATTCGGTCACAGCTGACGCGCTTCCTAAATTTTGATTCAGGAGAGAATGCCGCTGTGATGGTTAATAATTATGACTGGTTTAAAGGCATATTATTCCTGGATTTTTTACGGGAAGCGGGCCAGCATATTACCGTCAACTACATGGTTGCAAAAGATTCCGTAAAAAAACGCTTGGAAACAGGCTTATCATTCATGGAATTCTCGTACCAACTTCTCCAGGGATACGACTTCTACTGGCTATACAAAAATAAAGGCGTCCGATTGCAAATGGGAGGATCGGATCAGTGGGGGAACATAACAACAGGAACTGAACTCATCCGTCGCAAAGAAGGTGGTCAGACGGATTTGCGAGAAGAGCATCAGGCTTTCGCACTTACAACCCCGCTAATCACTAAATCTGATGGAACTAAGTTTGGTAAATCAGCCGGAGGAAATATCTGGCTTGATCCCGCTTTGACCTCGCCATATCAGTTTTATCAATTCTGGCTAAACACGGCTGATGCCGACTGCCCACGACTGATTCGCGTTTTTACATTGCTACAGAAAGAAGAAATAGAAGAGTTAGAACGTCAACATGCCGAAGCTCCACATCTACGGTTGTTGCAAAAAGCCATTGCTAAAGACGTCACTATTCGGGTACACTCTGAGGCTGGTTACGAATTAGCGGTTAAAGCATCAGAAGTTTTATTTGGTAAGGCCACTCTCGACACATTACGTTCAATTAAAGTTGATGAGTTCGATGTAATCTTTGAAGGGGTTCCTCAAACTGAAATTTCAGCTGAGGAGCTAGCCAATAGTAAAGACATCACAGACTTGTTATCTACAGCTAGCCGGGGCGAAGTCTATGCTTCTAAAGGTGAAGCGAAACGAGCGATCGCGCAAAATGCAGTAAGTGTAAATAAAATGAAAATAGCAGATCCAGCCGCTCCAGTGGCCTTAGAATGGCTTCAAGACCGGTATGTACTCATATCGAAAGGCAAGAAAAACCATCTTTTAAAAAAAGTTTAAACAATTCCGGGTTGGTAAGTGGCTGATGATTGGCCACTTACCTGGCTGAGCTTCCTGCAGACTACACTATTTCCTGACCAGCCCTTGACATACCCCTCGCAGACCCCTACCTTTGCAGTCCCAAATCCAGGGAAGATGCTG
>NZ_JBHULN010000029.1:0-54851 GCF_042684525.1 Spirosoma soli
ACAACTAAGGCGATTCTCGTGCCAACCGAAGCTGACAGACGAGCCCTAAAACGGCCTGCGGAGACGGCTCCTTTGTCGCACGGAAGCCCACCACTACGTTACGGCCTGCTCGGAACACCCAACGACCACAGGGGTTGATGGATTGATGATGACACTACGTGCCTGAACACACGTAACGTCAACCTTTACACCCTTGTTTGGTTGGGCTGCCCCGCTTTCCTGTGGGACGAGCGTCCTGTCGCCCAGAAGCGACCCTACGCGGAGCGTTTCTGTTATACTCGTGAGCTTATTTCAGTTCTAATCTGCTTTAGTTTAGCAGCCGCTATAGCAGGCAAAGAACAACTCGCCAACAAGAATATCAAGTTGATCGGATTATAGCCCTTCGTGCCAGTCCAAAACGCAACGAAGGCAATCATTGCCAAGACAAAAATACCGAACCATCGAAGGGCTGTTTGAGCTGATTTTTCTTGGCTTTTGAGTTCTTCCAAACTCAGTTCAGACAAAGGCTTGTTGGAGAAGATACCGAACATATTTTAGAGAATTTAGGGTTTGACATTTATACCGAGTTCGAAGCCCAGAACTTGCCTTTCGGGGGGCGCCCAGTCACCAAGATGCTGCCCCGAAATCTAAATCTACCCAACCGGGGCGTTTCTCGTGTCACACGAAGCTCACCGAACGAGCAAAAACTTGACCTCTGCGGTCTGCAACCTGTCAACCGAAACGCCTAAATGGAAGCCTAAGCTGTTTGTACCACCCAACGACCCAGGGGGTTGATGGCGGGTGACACTACGTGCCTGAACGAACGTAGCGTCAGCCTTTACACCCCCTGCTGGTTGGGCTGCCGACTTTCCCTCGGGACGAGCCCTCTGTCGCCGGAACGGTGACAGAGGGAGCCGACAACAACGAGACTTCTTTTTTCATAAACAATATTTATCAAGTCGCTGGGTTTGTTGTAATCAACTCTTGTAATTCCTTACCGGAGTATCGTCTTGATTTCCTTTTTCCGTTGATGCTAATGTGAAATTTGTACTCTTTGTCTTTATAGTGCCAAAAGTAGTAGTCAATCAGTCCACTCACATCAGGTCTTTCAATTTCCGAGACCGGAGTACCAATTTCAAATTTAGGCTTGGGAGTTTTATCGCTTTTAGGTTTTAAAAAGTCAAATAGCCCCATCTTTTCGGTCAATTTAAAAATGGTTTAATGAGCCTAATCAATTCAGATGTTTTCAATGTCGGCCGAAATTTACCTCGTCAGTTTAACCACCCCAATTGGGGCGATTCTCGTGTCGGCGCTACGTGCCAAATACACTTTTTTGACTCCCTAATGGGGGCGATTCTCGTGTCGACCAAAGCCGCCTAACGAGCCAAAACCGGCCTGTCACGGGACGAGCCCACTGTCGCACACAAGCCCACCGTTACGTTACAGCCTGTTGTGTCCACCCAACGACCGCAGGTGTTGATGGCGGGCGCAGAAGCCAAAATAAACTGGGGTAGCTTTGGCCTTTACACACCTGCTGGGTTGGGCTGTGTACTCGGCCAACAGGCGTGCCTCCTGTCACCCCAAACCAGCCTTAATATCTTCTTTCCCATCAGCAGAATAAAGTTCAGGATTATGAATACGTATAAACTCATCATGCTCTTCTTTTGCAGCCTTAAGTTGCTTTTGGCACCTGTGTACATCTTCCTTGCGGCAGATTATGTATCTTGGGTCCCAGCGTTTTGATTCTAAATGTGGTTTCAATGAAAGAAGAACCTTGGGGACCTCTCCCTCAAATTCGAGAATAGCTAAATGGTTATACCCCTTCCACAAGTCGGTATGAAACTTCAGTCCGTAATTGAAACAGCCCCTGACAGTTACTTCTGTCTCTACGTATGTGTTCCAATCGCTTTCTAAAAATACATAGTCTAAAGAGATGGGTAATTTTGTGTCATCAAAGGAGTGCGTAATTGTAACCCCGATGAAGTTTTCGGGAGTAATTGACTCCTTGTTTTCAATTGAGTGCTGTCTTTCAATCTCTTTTCTGACTGCCAAAATGGAAAGGAAATCAATTTCTGTTTCACGATCCTCTGCCCTTATATATTTAATTTCGTTCATTGGAATTTGACTCAATTGACTCTTGTCACCCACAAACTGGAATTGAAAGCCCAAAGCTGCCTAACCGGGACGAGTCTTGTGTCGCCCGGAACCCGCAAATGGAAGCACAAACTTACCCACACGGGGCGTTCGCTTTGTCGCCGGAACACTGGACTGTAGAACGGCTTAGACTCTTCACCCAACGACCCAGGGGGTTGATGGCCTTGTAAGTTAGCCGAAAGGAGCGAACGACTCGCCCGCCTTTACACCCCCTGCCGGTTGGGTTGCCGACTTTCTCTCGGGACGTGCTCCCTGTCGCACGAGACTAACCCATTGATAAAAAGATTATACTGCTTTTAGTTGAGCTACGAAGGGAGTAGCATTCTGATTGAGTCTCAAAGAGTCCCATATCTTCAGAAGAGTTTCCTTGTTCTCCTCTACCCAGAAGGTAACAGTCTTTAGATATTTGTTCGGTATGTATCCTGCCAAAACCTCTCCAGTATTTATGCATACGCTTAAAGCATGGAATTCACGCCCATAATCTACATGAAAATGTGGTCTGGAATGATTGAAGTCTGCATCTATTCTAAATTTCAGATTCTCTTTTTTGAGAAGTAAAAGTTCTATGTAATCACCACCTCTACTTGGACGAGTCAGCAATTCCATTTGCGCTAACTTATTTCTCAGATTTTCTAGTAATTCAAGTACTTCTCCTTCATCCATAAAATCGTAGGCCTTTCTATCTAAAATAAGGTGATGCGCTTGTAGGAGTTCGATTTGTCACCCGGAAGCCGCCCAGCAAGCCAATAGACGCCTTTCCGGGGCGTTTCTTGTGTCGACCGGAGCCACCTAACGCGCCAAAATCGCTTTGTTACGGGACCTGTCCACTGTCGCCCAAACGCTGGAAATGGAAGCACTGGCTGTTGTGTCCACCCAACAACAAGCGAGGGCTGAAAGGCCCCGTAAGCAACTTCACTGAACTAACTTGGCTGTCGGGCCTTTACACCCTCGCGGATGTTGTAGCGCGTAAACACCGGCCCGACCGGCTCGCTTGTTGGCCCGTTGTCACCCATTCAGGAATGGGCTGCTGCGGTTGGGCGTCGTTTTTTGGGTTGCTTGCCGTCGCTGTTAAGCGAGCTTCCCGCGCCAGCAAGCAACCCAAAAAATAGCACAAAAGCAAGGAGCGGTAGGTGGTTTGTCGTACAACGCCCCAGGGGGTTGATGGATGAGGACGCTACGTTACTGAACACAAGCTACTTTCAACCTTTACACCCCCTGCCGGTTGGGCTGTACACTTTCCTTCGGGGGCGAGCAACCTGTCGCCCGACAGCCGCCCACGCGGAGTGAATTAAGTTCCCTGTAGATCACCTCTGGTGAGATGCCACCAAGACAAATTAACTAAACACTCACGAAGGTAATCCAAGCCCTGTTTGCTTGCCAATAATTCTGATACACTGTACTGGCTATCAATTAGACGTTCAAAGTCTTTGCTGTGGAACCAGTCATTATAAGCAATATGATAGTGACTAAAAAAGCCGTCGACAGACAGAAAAGCAATCATTTTTTGGAGATCACTTGGCAATTCGACAGGGAAATCAATAGTGTTTAGCGCCTGAACATAGTCTTTTAGAGAGCGGTCTACTCTAAAATAGCCTGGTTTTTGAGCATAGTGCTCATAAGTGGCTTCATCAAAAGCCGCCGACACCCAAGTTGTCATTCTACGCCATTGCTCCAATTCGTTATCAATCATTGACATTTATGCTGGCTTGTTGACTAACTAACTTGTCGCACACAAGCTGGAAATAGAAATTCACATTCACCTAACTTGGGTGTTTCTTTTGTCAGCCGGAAGCCGACCAACGAGCCTAAACTTGCCTGTCGGGGCGGCTCCACTGTCGACTGTAACCCGCCCTTAAACTCCCAGCCTGTTTGGTTCACCCAACGCCAACAGGGGTTGATGGCCGATGGGACCGGCTCAAACAACAAAAGTAGCATCAACCTTTACACCCCTGTTTGGTTGGGCTGCCTTGGCTTCTCAACCGGCGAGTTTCTTGTCGCCCGGCAGTCTACTTATTTCGTATAAATAGAAAATGAAATCATTTGTCAGCCAAATATTCTAACTATTCTCCATAGTAAGTCAAGAATTCTAATTGTTAGTGCATCGCTCAACTCCTTAATTTCACCATGAACAATTTTGTTTCTTAATGAATAGAATTCGTTATAAATATCTAGTTCTTCTTTAGATATTAAAGCATTTTTATGTAATTCTCGTATAACACTTGTTGAGTTTTTTAATTTTGAATGTTCATCCAGACCAAAATCTTTTCCTGCTACTGAAATCATTAATTCCACAAGTTGTGCTGCTCTTAAAATCTTTTCAATATTAGATGATTTTGAATTTAGTATATCATTATATTCTTTGTAATAACTCTGCCAAGTGACGTTTGATTCCTTATTTATTTTTACAGGACCGCCAACTTTTTCCTCTTCAATAATTAGCTTTTCAAGCTCATCTACCTTTTTCTCGAATTCGAGTTCTATGTCTCCATATTTAAATTTTGTAAGGTTTGATAATTCAGGAAGAATGTAAAGTAGAATCGCTAGCCCAATTATAATAATTGTTGTTGTATCTATTTTTACCCCTAGCTTGTCTTGGAAGATCTCCAAAATAGCGAGAACTAACAATCCAACAGATATATACCTTAGCTTAACCTTATCTAATTTCATGAGTTATTAATCGTCTAATAAAGTTAATTAGTGTGTGGAAATATGTCAAAAATTTTGCCGGGGCGTTTCTCGTGTCAACAGGTGCCGGATATGAACGCCTAAAAGTTCATTGCTCGAATCGTGTCTTGTGTCGACTGAAACCGGCAAACACACCTTTCAGCTTGTTGCTCATCACCCAACGACTCTGAGTGCTGATGGCCCCGTAAGCTACTTGAAAAATACGCGTATCCGCTGCCTTTACACACTCAGTCAGTTGGGCTGCAAACTTTCCTTCGGGACGTGCAACCTGTCGCCAGAAACCCCGCCAGCGGAATTTATTGTAATCAAAGATACTCACCAAACCAATAATTTAGCGCTGCTTTATTGATTCCATCTTGACCTCGCCAAAGTCTGATTGGATAGTGCCATTCACTTACGTGATCGTCTCTGTAACGTTTGTTAGGTGGGATGAATTTAGACGTGTAGCCTGTTGCTCGAGGACTTTCAATGATATTGCAAAAACTTAATATTTCGAGCAAGAACCTTCTTTGCCAATGATTTGACTTAAAAAGTTTTTTAGACGCTATTGATTTCTCTAAATCATTGGGTGTATCATCTTCACCGGATTGAAGTATGGTATCTATTATATTTTTAAAAATAGTAATGTCGTCTTGATTGGGCGCTACTTTAGAAAGTCTCGAATGTTGGTCAAGGCAAAACGCTAATCGACTGACCTCAAATCTATCGTCAATCACCATCTCACCTCCACTTGTGAAGCGGGTATAGTTGTAAAATGATAAGTCTATTTCCTGTGGATCGTCGATTAGCATATCCCCGCAAATCGGACAGTAGAAGGAATTATTTTCATCCGTCTTTGAGTACTGATGAGATGGGAAATGACTGCTTAAAACGTAGGCGGGTAATCCACTACGCCATTCTAATCTATTACTTGAAAGGCTAGCCAAGAACAACGCAGTAACGTGTTCTTTATCAACCTTTGATTTAGCTTCAAAGAGCCAGTCAATTGCTTGATTATGAGACAATACTATATTATCAAACATCAATCCTGCCTTTTTCGCAATCTCAAATTCTTCGGCTGTTATTTGGTAAAATGAATACGTTTTACTAGAAATTCGCTTGTAGTTGAGCAATATTTTTAAAGCCTCTTTATCCATCTAAAATGCATTCGTTAAAGGGTGCTTATAGGCTGTCTCTGGGTAGTATGTCAATTTAATTTTAAACTTGCCGAACCTGGACGTTTCCTCTGTACCACGCTACGTGCCAAACCTACTTTTTGGGCTACCTCAACCGGGGCGGTTCTCGTGTCGACTGAAAACGCCTAACGTGTCAAAACTGCTCTGTTGCGGGACGTGCTGCCTGTCGACCAAAGCCGAAGATGGAAGCACTCGCTGTTTGGCTGCACCCAACGCCAACGGGTGTTGATGGTGGGCGCGAAACTTGCCTCAACACACGTACCTGAACCTTTACACACCCGTTTGGTTGGGCTGAAGTGCTCGACTTACCAGCGTGCTACCTGTCGCCGGAGAGCCGACCATGCAGAGCGTATATTACTCAGTCTTTGTCTCGACTCTTTTTGAAAGTATATTTTCTGCATATTCTATTGTCAGATGGTTAACCCTTTCGAGCCGCTCACCTTTCAAATATACAGTATCAGGCTTAGAATCAGTTTTGAGAATAATATAACTTTCGCTCAGGCGATTTACAAGTGATTCGAATAATGCTTCATCTTCAAAGTAACGAGTCGCAACGAGATAACGGTCCCTGTTTTCATCTAAAAATAATCCTGACTTCTTAGCGACTAAAACCAGTTCTATAGGTTGCTTTTTAGCTGAACTTTGTAAATAAAAAGAACTGTATTTTGACGAATCCAGACGGTTAATCTCAAGAAAGCAAAATAATCGCTTCCGGGGAAAATCGGAAATTTTCAACGTATCCAGATATTGTTTAGATGGATTTTGATAAACGGCTGTATACCAAATAGTTTCAATAAATGGTTTACCTTTGCAAGCCACAATAAAAAAAGTAGAGAAAAGCCCGACGCGCAAGCAAATCACTTGAGACAACATCATATTATTACACGGCCAGTTGGGTGATAATTTTAGTGACATTTACGTCGCCAATTATTTAACTCCAAAGCGCGAAGCCTAACAATGCAAACCGCTCCTGTGTCGTACGAAAGATGCCTAACAAGCATAATTTCCATAACGAGCCGTGCAACTTGTCGCACGAAGCCGCCTAACGAGCCCGACTTTGGGACGGGCAACCTGTCGCACGAGACCCGACCACTACTACGTTGTTTTTCAGCTTGTTCTATGCACCCAACATACTATAGTACGCGAATTTACGGAACTATTGAAAGTTAATAAATTGGCAGTAAATTGTGTATAGTTCCGCACTTTTTAACGGTGTATTTAGTTGGGCGGCTGACTAACAAATGAATATATTTAGCCTGGAACTTACAAACCATCTTTTCGCCAATTGACTAAACGGTATATACAACACGTTCCAGTGCAACGAATCTGGGATATCGAAGGGTATGATAACTACTTCTTCGATAACAACAACGAACTGTATCGGATTACCAAACGCGGTGAGCTCCGACGCATTCGGCGTAGTATGAAGCGCTATACACAAGGATACGTGCTCAAAAGCCGGTTCTATAGTCTGTCGCAACTGCGCCTGATGTTGCGTCGGCACGACCTCACAGGTCGTCCAGTGGGCTTTTAAGTGTACTGATTTTATCCGACGTTACGTGTGTGTAGCGCATGGTTGTTGTAATGCTTTCGTGTCCCAGCAACTGCTGAATGTACCGAATATCCGTGCCGGATTCGAGCAGGTGAGTGGCAAAGCTATGCCGCAGTGTATGAATACCGCCCCGTTTCTGAATCCGGGCATGAATGACGGCATTACTGTAGACCTGTTGAATCGCTCGTTTCGAGAGCGGCTCATTCGTTTCGGATTCCTCAAACAGATACCGTTTCGGCCTATGTCGGTCTAAATACGCATCAATATCTATTTCGAGCTTTTCTGAGAGCATGACTATCCGGTCTTTTTTGCCTTTGCCGCCCCGGATGGTGATCAGTCGCCGAACGCGGTCGAGGTCAGTGATGCGTAGCGCGGCCACTTCGCCGACGCGCAGGCCAGTGGCATACACTAGCTTAAATAATGTTTGGTATTTCAGACTGGTGGTGGCTCTGAAAATTGCCTTTACTTCCGTAACGCTGTACACAGTCGGCAGTTTGGTGGGCTGACGCGGGTATTGAACATCGTAATACGCCTTGTCGCGCTTTAACACTTTCTCCTGGTAAAACTTCCATGCATTGATGTGAACGTTAAGCGTACCGCTACTCAGCCGTTTCTTTTGCACCAAAAACAGCAGATACCGCTGATACAGAGGTTTAGTTAACTCATCGGGCATTTTGGGGCTGGCGTACCGGATCAGTGCAATTAGGGCCTGTTTGTAGTTTTTAAAGGTTTTATAGCTGTAGTTCTGCACCCGCATCACTTCCGAAACGGCCACAATAACCGGATGCCGATCATACTCGCGTGTGGGCAAACTCACGCCGGGCGGTACGTAGCGGAAGGGCTTTCGGAGGTCCGGCGACCCGGCAGATTGGGGCGTACCAGGCGGTGGCCATATGGGATTGGTAGCCTGCTCAACCTCGGCAGTAGTGGCAGTAGGCTTGTATAGCCGTACGACGGCCTCGTCGAAGCGGCAGTAGTCTTTACCAAACAGTTTTCCCAGCATTACGACCGAATCGCGGGTGTTAGGTACCAGCCAGCCTCTTCGCGAACGACTAAAGCGTCGGCCGGGTACTTGGCCAATCAGGTCGTTGCCAATGGGGTCCTGGGGAAAATAAACGCCTAAACAGGTGGGGTCTTGTTCGTCAATCTGGATGGTGATCATGTACGGCAGATGTTGTAGAGACGCAATATGTTACGTCTCTACTCAAACCGCAAATGCTTCACCGATTCGCCCGAAGATTCGAGTTCAAGCAGGGCGTCAATGCCGATTTCAAGGTGCTTATTGACAAACTGGCCCGTTACGCGCTTGTCGCTTTCTTCCGTCTTCACACCTTCGGGTACCAGCGGATTATCGGAAACCAGGAGTAGTGCACCGTGAGGAATAGCATTCACAAAGCCGACTGTGAACACCGTAGCCGTTTCCATGTCGATGGCCATCGCCCGAATTTCGCGCAGGTAGTCTTTAAATACTTCGTCGTGCTCCCAGATGCGTCGGTTGGTAGTGTACACGGTACCGGTCCAGTAGTCGAGTTCGTAGCGTTTGATGGTTGACGATACGGCTCGTTGCAGGCGGAATGAAGGAAGCGCCGGAATTTCGGGGCGCATGTAGTCGTTACTGGTTCCCTCACCCCGGATAGCGGCAATGGGCAGAATTAAATCACCTACCTGCGTTTTCTTTAGTCCACCACACTTCCCTAAAAACAAGACGGCTTTGGGCGAAATGGCCGACAGTAAATCCATGACGGTTGCCGCCATCGCGCTGCCCATGCCAAAGTTAATGATGGTGATGTTGTTGGCCGTAGCTGTCTGCATGGCGCGGCCCATCCCAAAAATCTCGACGTCGAACTTGTTGGCAAACAGCTCGACGTAATTGATGAAGTTGGTCAGCAGGATGTATTCGCCGAATTGCTCAATGGGCGTACCCGTGTAGCGGGGCAACCAGTTCTGTACAATTTCTTCTTTAGTTTTCATAAAGAGTGAAAGAATGAAAGAGCGAAAGAGTGCCGCAATAGAATTCAACAAGTGAAAATGCCAGCTGATTTTTGACCGCTCTTTCACTCTTTCGGCTTTTCGCTCTTTATATTTGACACATGGTCACGCTGAACCTGCCCACATTTGATTGCAAAACTAAGCAAGTCGAAGGGAAACCTTACATTTTCGATTTGTTACGGAAGAAGTACGTCCGGCTGTCGCCCGAGGAGTGGGTGCGGCAGCATATTGTCAACTTACTGCTGACGCATTATGCGTACCCTAAAGCGCTGATTCGTTCGGAAGGCGGGCTAACACTCAATCAAACGCAGAAGCGGACGGATGTTGTTGCGTTCGACCGGCAGGGGCAGCCGTTTCTGGTGGTAGAATGTAAGGCACCGCACATTCCGCTAACTCAATCTGTGTTCGATCAGATCGCCCGCTATAACCATGTTCACCGCGCTCCGTATCTGGTTATTTCTAACGGCCTGACGCATTACTGTTGCTGCGTTGACCACGAGACAGCGGAGATCCGGTTTCTGGACGATTTCCCGGCGTTTGAGTAGCCTGGACCGCTGGTCCAGGCTACTTTTATTACTCCATCGCCATTTCTACGTGGGCTGGCGTTTCAATCTTCTTACCAATAAACAGCAACAGAAGCGGCACACAGATCATGAAGAAAGCACCAATAACGAGGAACGCATCGGCGTAGGTCATCACGAGCGCCTGTTTCATCACAGCCCCCTGCATAAGCCCATAGGCCTTACCCGTTGCAGTAATTAATGCGTCACCTTTCGACAAAAACAGGTTTGTATACTGCCGTAGTCGGTCCGCCGATAGCGGGTTATAAATTGAAATGTTATCGGCTAAGCGAGAGCCGTGAAACACTGTGCGGGTCGAGATATAGGTCGTCATGATGGCCGTACCGAACGTACCACCCAACTGACGAATCATACCTGTCAGGGCCGACCCCTGTGGAATCTCGACATTATTCAAATCAGCCAACGTAACAGTGGTCAGCGGAATAAAAATCAGTCCCATACCTACGCCCCGGATAATAAGCGGCCAGAAGAAGTAATCTGGACCGGCTTCGAGGCTAATTGCCGATAGATCGAAGCAGAAACCGAAGAAGAGCACAAAGCCGATAGCAGCGTACCAGATTGGCGAAATGTAATTTTTACGCAGCAACCCACCGACAATCGGCATCATAAACCCGGTCATGATTGAGCCAGGCATGAGCAGCAAACCGGTTTGGCTAGCCGTAAACCCCAAAATGGTCTGACAGAAAACCGGGATGATGAACACCGAAGCAAACAGACCAAATCCCAGAATGAAGTTGAACAGGGTACCGACCGCATAGCGACGCCGACGTAATAACCGCAGGTCAAGGATGGGCAGCTTAACGGCTAGCTGGCGCCAGATAAAGCCAATCAGGCCAACCCCGGCGGCAACGGACATGCCGACAATGAAGCTCGAATCGAACCAGTCTTTTTCTTCGCCTTTTTCCAGGATGATCTGCAAACCACCGATACCCATGATCAGCAGAATCAGGGCGAGCCAGTCCATCTTACCAGCTATCATTTTTTCGGTAGGCTCCTTAATGTACGCGTAGGTTAATATGGTGGCCAGAATACCAAACGGAATATTGATGTAAAACACCCAGTTCCACGACAGGTTATCGGTGATGTAGCCACCCAGCGTTGGACCAATCGACGGCCCAATGATGACACCCATACCGAAGATTGCATTGGCAATACCCAGGTCTTCCTTGGGGAAAGTCTGTATCAGAATGGATTGCGCGGTAGTCAGCAGACCACCGCCACCAATGCCCTGCACTACGCGGAAAAATACCAGTTCCCAAACGTTGGTCGAGGTACCGCAAAAGATCGACGCTATGGTGAACAATATGATGGAAGCAGCAAAGTAATTTCGACGACCCAGCTTAGCCGTTAGCCAGCCCGACATCGTAATCATGACGGCGCTGGCCGCTGCATAGCCCGTTACGACCCAGCTGATATCGCCCAGCGACGCCCCCAGGTTACCCATCATCTGGTTCAAGGTTACGTTGACGATCGATGAGTCAATGGTTTGTAGCAGGGCCGCCGTCGTTACGGTGATCACGACTATCCACTTGTCAAAACCTAATTTCATAATAAGATGAGTTAAAAAAGCTCAGGGTTTTTGTGAGTCATTTTGTCATTCCGACGCAGGAGGAATCTCCTTACAGATCGTTACAAAAGATTCTTCCTATCGACTACGCGTCCCGGTCAGAATGACAAAATGACTTGGCCTTGTCTATCAATTTAAGCAGCACTACCCTGCCAACTATACACAGTTAATCTTGAACCGATTATTTACCCTGTAAATCAACCGCTACGTTGGCACTTAAGCCGGGACGTAGTTTGGCATATAGCGGGCTGTTTTTGTCGAGTTCGATACGGACGGGTACGCGTTGAACCACTTTCACGTAGTTACCGGTCGCATTGTCTGGTGGCAGCAGCGAGAACTTCGCGCCAGTAGCGCCGGCGAATGATCCGACATGCCCCGTCAGCTTCTGGTCACCAAAGGCGTCGACGTCAATGGTCACGACCTGGCCAATCTGCATTTGATTCAGTTGCGTTTCCTTGAAGTTGGCTGTCACCCACAGGTTCGAGTTACCAACTACTGAGCAAAGCGCCTGACCAGGCTGAATAAGCTGACCTACCTGCACAGACCGCTTAGAAACAACCCCCGTAGCCGGTGCGCGTACGATCGTATACGAAAGCTGGAGCTTAGCCAGATCAAGCTCAGTCTGCCGTTGCTTCACGGTTGCCTGTGCCACCGAAATCTGGCTTTCCGTCGTCCGGCGTTGCGAGCTGGTTACGCCCGTCTGAGAACTGGCTGCATTAACCTGCGATTGAGCCGTTTGTAGTTGCGCCTGAGCGGCCTGTAATTGGGCCTGAGCAGCATCGCGCTCGGCCTGAATAGCGTCGAACTGTTGTTGCGGTACGGTTTTCTCAGCGAGTAATCGCTGGTAGCGTTCAAAATCCTGGTTAGCCCGACGAGCCCGCGCCTGAGCGGCTACTACGTTCGCCTGAGCCGCAGCCACCTGATTGCGAGCGGTTTGCACACCCGCCTGCGAACTTTGAATAGTAGCCGCGGCCACACTCACGTTTGTACGGCTGACACCAGCAGCCGCCTGGGCACTTTGCAAAGCAGCTTCAGCCTGCGCCACCCGGATGCGATAATCGGCATCATCAATCACAAACAGCGTATCGCCTTCTTTAACCGACTGGTTGTCTTTGAAGCGAATGGCCTTGATATAACCGCCTACTTTGGGCGTAACGGGGTCAACGTCTCCGTCGATCTGAGCATCGTCGGTCGTTTCATAACGTTGCAGATACCGGAACTCAGTATAGCCAAAAAAGAGCGCAGCGACTAAGATGATAACGCCACCTACGCGAATTAACGTTTTGGTATTCATGATAACTGTTTGATAAGAAGTCGTTTGTGATTAAAGGTTTGTGCCCGTCGCTCTCAACAAGCGCTGATACGCTAATTGTGCATCAACCGTAGCATTTATGACGTTTAGTTGCGCCTGAATCAGAAAGCTATTCGCTTCCAGAAAGTCAGTTGCTCCAACCAGACCATTGCGGAATCGCGATTCGGTCAGCCGGTAGTTTTCCTGGGCCTGCGTCAGCGCGGTACGGATAACATTCTGCTGCTCAAGCGCTAGCTGATAGTTGTTGTAAGACGTAACAACTTCTGACCGGATCTGGTCCGTTTGCTGCTGGCTTTGCAGATTAGCCTGGTCAATTGCCGTCTTGGCCGTGTTTAATCGTCCTTTCAGGTTATACAACGAGCCAATGTTGTAGGTCAATCCAGCGCCCACGTTCCAGGCCGAGATAAACGAACTGGCTTCCGGAATTACATTGGCCGTTGGGTTGATGTAGTTATAGCCCAGCGATACGCCCAGATGCGGATACTTGCTGCTCTTTACGTTTTTAAGCTGGGCATCGGCGGCCTGTACGCGTAAGGAGTTCGCCTGTACTTCTGGCCGCACCCGAACGGACTGATTCAGGAAGCTCTCCAGCGGCTCCAGGGTTGTAGCCGGGTTGCTTAGTGTCGTGTCGACAGCCACCACCTGGTTTTCTGGCAAACCGATCAGTAAGTTGAAGTTATAGAGTGCCGTTTGGCGGGCCTTATCGGCCTGTAGGCGACTGAGTTGCAGGTTATTTTTCTGCAATTGAATCTTCAGCACCTCGTTGGCCGTTACGATGCCTTCTTTCTCCAGGTTTCGGGCTTCCCGCTCCCGTTCGTCGAACTGCCGAATATTCTGGTCAATGACGCTGGTTGACCGAATCAGCTTGACAATGTTGTAGTAGGCGTCGGTGACCGTATAAACCAGCTCCTGTCGGTTCCGCCGGGCGTCTAATTGGCTGGCCCGCGCTAACAGATCCGCCGATAAGCGGGCTGACTTTTCGGCAAATCCACCAAACACTTCTTTACTAACGGTTGCGCCACCCATGGTTGCATTGAATGCGCCAGCGGGAATACCAAACAAGGGCTTACCGTCGGTACCTTCTCCAAACGCAAAGGGACCTGTCAGGCTATAACGCGAGTAAGCCAACGATGCATTCGCCTGCGGTAGACCGCGATCTTTAACTTCTTGTGCACGGGCTTCAGCCGCCTGCGTACGCGAATCGGCTAGTTTAACCCCTTTGTTGTTTTTCAGCGCGAGTTGAATGGCCTGATCTAACGGGAGATTCGTTGGGGTGGTCTGAGCAGCCGCCCCAACAATATTGATCCCCCACAAGGCAAACCCTACTAGGTACTTTTTCATGTTATTTATTTCTGATTTTATCCAGGAGTGTATTCAGTGTCTTTACTTCCTCATCCGTCAAATGGCTGACGATCGACTCAAAATCCTTAAACTGCTCAGCCACCTCCCCAGTAAAGCGATATGAAGATTCGGTCAGCTTTAGATTGACACGGCGACGATTTTCAGCATCAACTTCCCGCGTTACTAAGTCCTTAGCCACCAGCCGATCAATCAGCCGGGTAACATCCGAGTTATGATCCGTTAGTCGCTCCTTCACTTCGCTGACGGTTAGCGTATTTGGGTACACATCCTGCAAATGCCGCAGAACGATATATTGCTGTACAGAGAGGTCGAACGGGGATAGCTTTTGCTGAAAAAAGTTAAAAATATAACCGTCTGTCCGATGCAGATTGGCGATCAGCCGGTGATAGTCGTTCTTAAATTGCTTTTCCATGACTACTAATGTCGTGTGCAAATATAACTAACACTTGTTTAAACAAGTTTCGTTTAAACAAAGGTATAAGTGAAGTTTATTAAATTTTAATATGCTTTTAATCAAACTGTTGCAACAAATAAATATTAATATAATACAAAAATCCCTGGCACCGCTAGGTGTCAGGGATTCTAGAAAGGTGGGATACAAATAATAGATTACTTGCTGGCCACCAGCTTTATTTCTACTGTAAAGTCGTCGTAGATCGCTTTGTCGCCAATGTTTTCGAAGAAAGATTTCGAACCGTAACGGATGTCATACTTCGTGCGGTCAAGGGTAGCTTTTCCGTCGGCTTCAATAGAATTACCGTTCATTTTCACCGTAGCCGGGAACGTTACAGCATTCGTGATGCCTTTGATGGTCATGTTGCCGGTGATGTCGTACGCATTCCCCCCTTTTGGTGTCACTTTGGTAATTTTGAACGTAGACGTTGGGAACTTCGCCGTGTTGAAGAAATCTTCGGACTTCATGTGGCCGATGAACTTAGCATTATAGCCAGCGTCGGTCAGATCAGTGCAGGTGATGCTGTTCATGTCGAAGGTGAACGTACCGCCGGTCAGCTTGTTACCATCAACCGTTAGTGAGCCATCGCCCAGTTTCACCGTACCTGAATGTTCGCCGGTTACTTTTTTACCGTTCCAGTTTAATACGCTCTTCTGCGTGTCTACTTTATAAGCAGCAGGGGCCTTCTTACCCGGTGAGTCTACACCGCGACCAACGAAGGCCGATGTACTGGCCAGTACCGCTACGGCTACCAGACCTGTCAGGAATTGACGTGTTTTCATAGAAATTAGATTTTACTTTTGGTTGTATAAATTGATTAGATGGTGCTTGTTTAGCTTCGCATGCGGTCCAGCATCTGACTGAGGTAAGTGGCTTCTTCTTTGGTCAGTTTACATTGCTGCGACTCGTCCCATTCGTTCTGGCGCCTGTCCAGGCGTTTCAGTAAAGCCAGTCCCTGTTCGGTAATGACAACATCGACCGCCCGGCGATCGCTCGGGCACTCGGTTCGTACTACCAGTTGTTTGGCAACCAACTTATCAACCAGGCGCGAGGCATTCGACATTTTGTCGAGCATGCGTTCGGTTATATCACTTACCTTAACTGGATTAGGATATTGCCCCCGCAGTATACGGAGCACATTAAATTGCTGTAACGTCAATCCAAACGGCTTTAGTACTTGGGTCTGAGCATCTGCTACCCAATTACTCGTATACATTAAATTGACCATCAGCCGCTGGTAGGGGCTTTTAAACGGAGTGGTCTGTTTGATGTCTGTTTCTATTGACATGGTACAAATATAATGCAGTTACAATTAATGTAACAACATTATATACAAAATAATTTATCGGTACGGAATAATTTGTGGAGCCGAAAGGTCGAAATCACGGAAGCGCAAGGTTGGCACGCCCTCAAACGCCTGCCGGAAGGGAATTGTATTGCCCGGAATGTTAGGGTAGTACGCCAGACGAATCTGAAAGCTGTTGAACGTCAGGTTTTCATTTCGCAGCCGGAAGCCAATGCCATAGCCCTGGTACAAGGGTCCCCGGAGCAGTGCCCGGTCAGGGAAGCTAATTAAACCCAGGTTCGCGAACGTAATGAAGGCTACCCGAAACCCAACCAGGCTTAGCTTCGAGAACAGAATGTTTTCGTAGTTGACAAACCACCGCTTTGTGCCACGAAGTGCATCACTGTTAATGCCAAAGCCATCAGTGTTAACGCCTACTCCTCCGCTGCTGCTCAGCGAAATATATTCATTGCTAAAGCGCCCAATACCGGTCGTATAGCGTGAATTAAAAAAATGGCGCATGTTGCCCCATCTACTTTTCAGGAGTGGACTAAAATAGTTTGACTCAAAAGAGAATACTCCTTGTTCAATACCTGAACTGTGGATATATCCTCCTAGACTGATCAGACCGTAGACATAGCCAAATTTCTGGATGTATTTACCCTGCGAAAAGTTGGCACCCAAATACATACGTTGTCCCAACTCAGCGTTATCTAACCCGACAATGGTCGAAATGGACTCTCCTACCGGAACGTCCTCCGTTCGACCAAAGCCATAAATAAGTACGTCGCGAACGTATTTACGCCGGGTAATGCCTACGCTGAACAACGTTGTGCGACTGTCCTGATAAATCTGGTTAGTATCCGACGTTACGTCTGGCCGTTTCGTATACTCGTAGTTGGTATTCCGCAACGCAATGATGAGTCGGGTACGTCCTTTTTCATCCTGATCCCGCGGATTGTAGAACAGCCGGAACGACCGGCCAATCCACACATCCGAATAATTATAGCTGACAGGCACCGACAAAACGCTGTCGTCACGGGTCACCAATCGGTTATTTACCTGGGTGTAGTTCAGCTCAATCGAGCCGGCGTATTTGGTATCGGGCGTCAAAAACGGGCGATACAATCGGGCCGACGCCTGTTTGAGATCACGCAGATACAACACATCAGCCTGAGCGGTTAAAAACGTCTTGCCAATGAAGGGTACTACATATCGCCCCTGGTATTCGGCTTTTTGGCGCGGATCGCTCCCGTTATAGTTGATCTGGCCAAGAAGCTGGTGACCAAGCCCCCGGAAGTTACGCTGCTCGAACCCAACGCTAAAGTTATTGAAGCCGCCGAAACCACCACTGGGCAGTAACGACCAGACATCCTGTGTGATTACATACACATCGACAAACTGACGACTCCCTTCCCTCGGTAGAACCAGAATTCGGGCATCATGAAAAATAGACGTGTTCCGCAATAACCGTTCATTATCACGCAGTACCGTAGGGTCTACTGCGTCACCTTCTTTAAAGAGCAGGTAAGAGTGGCGAATTACGTTCTCACGGGTATTGGTGTGCACCCGGTTACCGGTACGCTCGATCCAGTTGCCGGGTTTTCGGAGGGTATCATAAACGGTTTGACCAAAAACGCCCAATCGGCGGATAAAAATGTCGCCAATAATACGTCCTTCAAACGGCTTGAAGGGATTAACCTCGATCTGGCTGACCTCACCGGTCTGGATACGGCTGTTATAGACGTCCCGAAAAACCGCGTCGTAGAACTGGCGAGTCAGGCGATGTTTATACATCCTGGTTTTCAACCGGCTGTAGAATACGCTGTCCCGTTGCATCAGCGCACTGTCGGCCACTACTTTAGAATAAACCGTCGCTAATGAATCTGTCTCTCGTTTTTGCTGAATCTGCCTGCGGGTTGTATCCTGTTGAGCGACTGCCCCCGTATTGCATAGGCCAAGCACCATCAACCCTACCAGCCAATGGCGCAGGGTTAATGCATACTTGTTCAAATGCAGTTGGTTCATGGCAATGCAGGGTAGATCTTAGAACGGGCTCGGCACAAATGGTTTAAACCTGATTTTTGTTAAAGGAATCAACTGTCAGGCAATTAACTGTTTTTGGAGCCAATAATCCCGCTGGCGCTCAGAGCCAAATTGAAAATAGTGATAGCCAAACCGCTCGAATCCCGCTTTTTTGTAAAATGTCAACGCCCGCTCGTTCTGTTCCCACACCCCAAGCCACACAGCCGCGTAGCCTTGCTCGGCTGCCCAGTCAAGACAATGTTGCATCAGAAACCGGCCTTGCCCCTGCCCTACTTGACTCTTTAACAGATAGATACGCTGAATCTCAATGGCGTTTCGTTCCCTCATCCGGCGGGGCGGGGCATGCCGACGCAGTTTAGCGTACCCAATGGCAGCCCCATCGGCCGACTCCAGCAAGAAAAACGTGGAACGCGAATCAGTAAGCTCAGCCTCTATAATACGTTCAGTAATGGCCGATTGGATGTATTCGTCAACAAGCTCAGCCGGGTTGTGGGGAGGCCCAAACGCTTCGCGGAGTGTAGTTGTGGCCAGGTCGGTCAGCAAAGTTGCGTCCGCTACCGTAGCAAATCGAATGGTCAAGGATGATGTAAGTTGAAGTTATCCCATTTGAATAACGAATATACGCCGAAATTCGCCTGCATTTTTAAGAACGCCCTGATTAACTCTCTTAAATAAAGATGCTTATTAACCGTTGGTGGTTGCAGGCCAGCATGAAAATAGAACCGGAGCCATCGCCCCTGTATTCTTACGCGTCACAGCATTCTTTTCAAGTTCAGCAAAAGGTAAGGGCAGATTTATTGAATTCTGATTTACAGGCACAAACTGCCGGGGATCTGTAGTTAATTTTGGGGTTTACAAAACGCCTTCAAGGTACGTGCCTGACGGGTAACAATTCATTTCACTTAACTAATCAATGAAGCCGTTAACCTTTTACCTGATTCTTCTTTTTTCGTTAATGACTACCTGGGTGAGTGCTCAGCAGAAAAATAACTGGATATCTCTGTTTGAGGGAAAATCCACTGAAGCCTTGCGAGGGTATCAAATGAGTTCGTTTCCCGCCCAGTCCTGGCATATTGAAGATGGTGCCCTGGTCGCGCAAACAGGCGCGCCAAATATCGACCTGGTGACGAAAGAGAACTTCAAAAATTTTGAACTGAACTTGGACTGGAAAATATCCAAAGCAGGCAATAGTGGCGTTTTTTATTACATTGATGAAGCCGCTAACAAAGTGGTCGATAACGGAAACAGTCCAAATTGGCTCGACAATTTTGAAATGCAGCTATTGGACGACGTTGACTTCAACGACAAAGCACCGATTCGCTCGGCGGGTTCGCTGTATGACCTGATCGCTCCCACGAATAAGGTCTTAAAACCCGTGGGCGAGTATAATCAGTCGCGGCTTATTGTCAACGCCAACCATGTTGAGCACTGGTTAAACGGCGTAAAAGTGGTTGACTATGAAATTGGCTCCCCTGCACTCAGCCAATTAATCAGTAAGAGTAAATACAAGGATAACCCCCGGTTTGCTAAATCGACCAATGGCGTGCTTATGTTTCAGCATCATGGCCAGAAGGTTTGGCTAAAAAATATCAAAGTCAGACGCCTGGACTAAAAATTGCGTTCTTTAAGAAACTGTTTGAGCGAGCGATGTTGAACGAAGTTTGAAACTTTGCTCTCGTGTTATTTAATCCTGGACCGGATAATACCCCGACCTAGTCAGTAGACTACCGCACCGGCCGAACCAGGCAGGGGCCGGGTGGCCTGCTGCATTCATCATTTATAATTCATCATTAGTTACTGTGTTATCCTTACGTTATCCACTGGTGCTGGCCTCGGGGTCGCCCCGTCGAAAGCAACTCATGACCGACGCCGGTTTCACCTTTACCATCGAGACCCGCCCCACCGACGAAGCATTTCCTGATACCATGCCCGTCGATGAGGTAGCCGAATACCTCGCCCACCAGAAAGCCGAACAATTTCAGGCGGATACAGACGAGAAAATTGTGCTCTGCGCTGATACAGTGGTCATTCTGAACAACCAGATTTTGAATAAACCACAGGACGAAGCGGATGCCCGGCGCATGTTACGCACTTTATCGGGTAATACACATCGGGTGCGGACGGGCGTAGCCATCTTGTCGCCTGATGGGCTCGAATCGTTCACGGATGAAACCACGGTCTATTTTGCCTCATTGACGGAAGAAGAAATTACGTACTACATACAGGCTTGCCAGCCCTTCGATAAGGCGGGGTCTTATGGCGCACAGGATTTTATTGGCCTGGTAGGCATCGAACGGCTCGAAGGTTCCTTTTATACCGTAATGGGCTTGCCTACGCACCGGGTGTATCAGGCGTTGAAGTCGTATGAAAGTCGCTCATAAACGTGTATGTTTACTGCCCATTTTCATTAAGCGTATGCAGACACTTTATCAACTACTGTTTCTTTGTTGCTACCTATCTGGAGCTATTTACGGCCAAACGGGTACGTTACCTATTGTTACAACTCAACCCGCTTTTCCGACGGCTGATGCCGAAGTAACCTTAATTTTTGACCTGGCTCAGTCAAAAGATAGTCGGGTAAAAGGCCTGCTGGGTAAAACGGACGATGTATATCTGTGGTCAGGGGCGGGCTCGACGGCAACCGGTAACGCCTTCGAATTTCAACCCGCTGGTCAAACTAATTTTAACGCCCCGTATGCATCGGGTAAAATGACATCGCTCGGCAATGATAAGTGGCAGATTAAACTCGTTCCCCGTACGTATTTCAATGTTCCAGCGCCAACGCCGATCCGGCGTTTGGGGGTGCTGCTGAAGAGTGGCGACGGCAAGGCTCAGACCGAAGACTTGTTCGTGACAATCTACGACAATCGGCTGAATCTGGTTCGTCTGAAGCCCACCCAGCGCTCCTTCTTCATCAAAGTCAACGAATCAATTCCTATTCAGGCGGTTTCATCGGCTTCGACTACCAATTTTCGGCTGCTGGTTGACGAGCAGCTCGTGCTAGATTCAACCATCGTGACCACTGCCGGGCCCGATACATTAAACTATGCTGTTTCAGCTAACGGACCAGCCGGAACCCAACGCAGGGTTATTCTGCAAGCAAAGGCAGGGCAGGAAACGGTAGCCGACACGTTTTTTTACAGCATTGCTCCTACGCCAACCATTGCCGAGCTGCCAACCGGTTTGAGAGATGGCATCAACTACACGGCCGCCACACGCGGAGATGTTGGTCGGGTTACGTTGGTGTTATACGCCCCTAAAAAGCAATTTGTCCATCTGCTGGGCGAGTTCAATAATTGGACCATTGACCCGGCGTATCTGATGAAACGCACACCCGATGGCAATCGCTACTGGCTGGAGTTATCGGGTTTATCTACCGCCGAAACCGCTTTTCAGTATTTGGTCGATGGTACTATTGCAGTGGCTGATCCGTACGCGGATAAAATCCTGGATCGTAATAACGACAAATTTATTTCGGCCACTACGTATCCGAGACTGAAGGCCTTTCCCGAAAAAGCGCAGGGCAATACAGTATCTGTTTTTCAGCCCGGTCAGGTTCCGTTTGTGTTTCAGACCGCAAGCTTTCAGCGCCCGGCCGTCAATACGATGGTGGTGTATGAGCTACTCGTTCGTGACTTCGTCCAGAATCGCAGTTATCAAACCCTAACCGACAGCCTCGCCTACCTCAAGCGGCTCGGCATCAATACCATTGAGCTGATGCCGGTCACCGAGTTTTCGGGCAACGATTCGTGGGGCTATAACCCGATTTTCTATTTTGCCCCCGACAAAGCGTACGGCACCAAAGATGCTTTGAAGCGCTTTATCGACGCAGCCCATAAACAAGGCATAGCCGTGGTAATGGACATGGTCCTGAATCAGGCCGATTACGAGTTTCCGTACGTGAAGATGTACTGGGCGGGCGATCGTCCCTCAGCCGACAATCCGTATTTCAACCAGCAGGCCACGCATCCATTCAGCGTCTTCTTCGATTTCAACCACGAAAGCCCCGACACTAAAGCGTTTGTGGATCGGGTCTGCAAATACTGGTTGCAGGAGTATAAAGTGGATGGGTTCCGCTTCGATCTGTCCAAAGGGTTTACGCAGAAGAACACGGGTAACGATGTTGCCGCCTGGAGCGCATACGACGCCAGCCGGGTGGCCATCTGGAAACGCATTTACGACCAGATCCGCACCGTTGACCCAACAGCCTACGTTATCCTGGAGCATTTTGCCGACAATCAGGAGGAAAAAGAACTAGCCGATTATGGCATGTTGCTCTGGGGCAATCACAACGGCGATTTCCGGGGAGCTACTCGGAATGCCCAAGGTGACTTTTCGGGTTTATCGTATCAGAAGCGCAATTTTCAGCAGCCAAACCTGATTGGTTATGCCGAAAGCCACGACGAAGAACGGCTTGTGTATGACCTGCGCACAAACGGCGTAACCGAAGGAAGTTACAATGTCAAGTCGTTACCAACCGCTCTCGACCGCGCCAAGCTGGCTGCCGCTTTCCTGCTGACAACGCCCGGTCCGAAAATGATCTGGCAATTCGGTGAGTTGGGTTACGATCTTTCCATCAATACCTGCTCGGATGGAACAACCATAACAAACGATTGCCGTACAGCCGCCAAACCGGTTCGCTGGGAGTATTACCAGGATGCACAACGCCAGAAGCTATACAAAGTATATAGTGAACTGATCAAGCTTAAAACAACCGTGCCTGCTTTTGCCAGCACTGATTTTACAACCGACTTTGCTAACCCCGTCAAACGGCTGACATTACGGAGTTCATCGGGCACCGTGTTTCTCATTGGCAATTTTGATGTACGTCCTCAGACCGTCAATCTGGGTGCTCCATCCGCCGGAAAATGGTATGATTACTTCTCGGGACAAGAGCTGACGGTGGCCGATAATAACCAACCGATTATACTCGAACCCGGCGCTTTTCATCTGTTCACAACCAGCCAGCTTCCTAAACCAGAAGCGGGTCTGATTCCGGTTGCGGCTTTACCCAACCTGGTTACGGCCGTTGATGACCCCATCCATGGTCAGCTTAGCGTTTCGCCGAATCCGGTTGATCACCAGACCCTGGTCGATGTGAACAGTAGTTATCGGGGGGTAGTTGAGTTTACAGTACGCGATGCGACCGGGCGCGCTGTCCGAGTAGTACGTGCTCAGAAGACCGCAAACCAGCTAAAGCAAACACTTGATTTGCAATCAGTATCGCCCGGCATTTACTTTCTTCGGATACAGCAGGGCGACTGGCAGCAGACATTAAAAGTAGTAAAACGGTAGCATCTGGTCGGCGGGTATGCTGAGTTAACAAAAACCGATAAGCACAAATCCATGATTCGGCTCGGCCTTTTTCTGGCGTGTTGGCTCACCGCAGCACTTACCTGGGCACAGATCCGGGTGGAGGTGGTGAAATACCCCGCGCTCTCGCCGACCGGATCGGGTTTGTTCATGGCCGGCGATTTTAACAACTGGAATCCCGGCGACCCTCGTTTTTCGCTGAAACGCCAACCCAACGGCTGGTACACCATTACGCTACCCGATACGCTACGTCGGTTTGAATACAAGTTTACGCAGGGGAACTGGACCTTAACGGAGGGCGATGCACAAGGCGAGGGCATCGCCAACCGGTTGTTTGACCAAAGTACCGCCGACAGTCCTTCGCTCATTCGCGTGGAAATAGCGGGTTGGGAGCAGAAACCAGCCTATAAGTTTGTGCTGACCGATGTTCCCGCCAATACACCGCATGACGCCAGTCTATACATCACTGGCACGTTTAACAAATGGAACCCCGGCGATCCTCGCTACAAATTACAACGGCAAGTCGACGGTACGTATCGAATCACGGTTCATTCCGACGCTCCGGTGATGGAATACAAGTTTACCCGCGGCAACTGGGATTCGGTCGAAGGTCGCGAGAGCGGGAAGTCTCGCCCAAACCGTGTTATAACCCGGCTGGAAGCGGGTAATCAGGACATCGACATTACGATACAGAGTTGGGAAGATCTGACCAGCACGTTCCAGTTCTACTCGTTGTATGACCTGCTCATGCTGTTCTCGTGCTTTCAGGGGTTGCTGTTATTAATTGCCATTCCGAGCATTCAGAACTACAACCGCATTGCCAATCGCTGGCTGGTAGCGCTTTTAGGCATTGCATCGCTGTTCGTTCTGCTCAAAGTTGTCAGTAGCTACCGCGATGTCGCTCAGGTATATACCAAGCTGCTGTTGGTTCCTGATTTTATCTGGTTTCTGTACGCACCTCTCTTTTATTTCTACGTTCGGCGGCTGCTGTTCGACACCGGCTTACCGGCTCGTAGCTGGGTGTATCACTTCATTCCGATTGTTATTCAGTTCTTTGTGTATTTGCCTTACTTTCTGATGGAGAGTAAGATTTTCCAGCTCAAGATTGTCAACCAAGACCCCACGCTGCGGGCGGTTTTTCTGGTAACGGGTTTCTTAGCTTTGATTTTTAATGCAACGTACTGGTTCATTTGTCGCCGGACGATCAGGGCCTATAAAACGCATTACCGAACGAGCATTTCCTACGAGCAGAATTTACAATACTTAAACACAGTCTTGCTCATTCAGGCCGTATGCCTGGTCTTGTGGACGTTCCTGTTTGGGCTGATGCTGGCCAGCCGATTCATTACGTTTGATGTGCATGTGCTGGCCGGGCAAAATGTCGATATGATCTGGCTGGCGTTCTCAACGATTACCTACTTCCTGGGCTACGTGGCGGTTCACCAGCCGGAAATCTTTAAGTTACCACAGCCGCAACTGGCGAATAACCCATCAGGAGGCTTTTTCGAGGAAGTTGTTCCTCCTCTGCCCGAATCACCCGTTACAGCCCAGTTAGCTCCGGTGACTTCTGCTTTATCTGCCAACTCGGATAACCGGCCAACCCCAGTTAAATCAGCCCCGGTGGTTAATCTTGCGCAGCTGCAGCGTAGTGTGGAGGTGTATATGGACGAGCATAAACCGTACACCAATCCAAACCTGACAATTCATGAATTGGCCAGTGGTGTAAAGCTGCCCCCGCACGTGTTGTCGAAAGTCATCAACGATGGCTTTGGCAAGAACTTCTTTGATTTTGTCAACCAATACCGCGTCGAAGAACTCAAACGACGGATGGATGATCCGAAGTCAAAAAGTTATACGCTCCTGAGTCTGGCTTTCGAAGTCGGCTTCAATTCTAAAACCGCCTTCAATCGAGCCTTTAAAAAGCTGACCAATCAGACGCCTAAAGAGTATTTTAACATGGTTAGTGACGAACATCCGCTCTAAACGTACCACTTTCGTAAGTAGGCACGTACAGACGCCATAGTTAGTACTTTGACTTACAGCCATTTATAAAATTTATCTTCAAAATAAAAAGGCTTCGTAAAGTGGGGCGACAGGACAGAAGTATAATGGTACTTTTGTCAGAATTATTTGACTGTATAGAACATACGAGTCAAAAAAACCTGAACAAACCATTATAACTCAGTCTCATGATGAAACTCTTTCCTGAAAGGTTTCGCCGAGGTAATGCGTCTGCCCTGCGGGTACGACTGACATTACTCACGCTTCTCACACTCTTCGGCAATTTATCCGTAATGGCCCAGGGCCAGACCTTAACCGGTCTCGTTAAAGAAGTTGACGGTACGCCACTCCCCGGCGTAACGGTACAGATTAAAGGCACCAACCGGGGTACCCAAACCAACGCTGATGGTGTTTATCAGCTGACAAATGTAGAGCCGAATGCTACGCTGGTATTTAGCTTTATTGGCAAAACTCCACAAGAAGCCGTTGCCAACGGTCGCTCCACGATTGATGTTGTGCTGGCCGACGATTCTAAATCATTGACCGAAGTTGTCGTGGTTGGTTACGGTACGCAACGCCGGAAAGACCTAACCGGCTCTATTGCCGCTATTTCGTCCGAAGAATTCCAGAAAGGGAACGTCGTCACGCCCGAGCAACTGATTGCGGGTAAGCTATCTGGCGTACAAATTACGCCCCCCAGCGGCCAGCCGGGCGGTGGCAGTACAATTCGCATTCGGGGTGGCTCGTCGCTCAACGCCAGTAACGATCCGCTCGTGGTTATCGATGGGTTACCGGTTGATAACAGTGGTATTTCGGGCGCATCGAACCCATTGAGCTTAATCAACCCGCAGGACATTGAAACCTTTACGGTGTTAAAAGACGCATCGGCGGCCGCTATTTACGGCGCTCGTGCTGCGAACGGAGTTATTCTGATTACGACCAAGCGCGGCCAGCAGGGCGATCAGCTACGGATCAACGCCAGCGTGCTGGGATCAGTATCGGTGAACTCGAAACTGGTACCGGTTTTGTCGGCAGATCAGTTCACTACATTTGTAAATACGTATGGTACTGCTGCTCAAAAAGCTTTGCTGGGTCCCGCGAATACGAACTGGCAGAAAGAGATTTACCACCCGGCGTTCAGCGTTGATGCGAACGTAAGCGCATCGGGCACGTACCGCAAAATGCCGTATCGGGTGTCACTTGGCTATCTCGATCAGAACGGGGTGCTAAAAACCTCGAACTTTCAGCGGGTGTCGGCAGCGGTATCGGCAACGCCCCGTTTCTTTCAGGACCATCTCAAAGTGGATATTAACCTGAAAGGGTCGATCATCAACAATACGTTTGCTGATCAGGGAGCCATCGGTTCAGCCATCGCCTTCGACCCGACCCAGCCGGTTTATAGTGGACAGGAACGGGCCTTTGGTGGCTATTTCGAATGGCTCGACGGTAACAATCCGAATACCTCAGCTCCGCGCAACCCAGTTGGTCTATTGAACCAGCGCTCTGACAAAACCACGGTAAATCGTAGCATTGGCAACGTAGCGTTCGACTACAAGTTTCACTTCTTGCCGGAGTTGCGGGCGAACCTAAACCTGGGCTATGACATCTCGTCGTCAAGCGGTCTGAATTTCGTACCGGCAAGCGCAGCTTCGCTGTTTAATCAGGGCGGACAGAACAACGAAAGTTCGCAGAGCCGCACCAACAAAACGCTGGAATTCTATCTGAACTACGCCAAGGACTTGAAGGCCATCCGGAGCCGGGTAGACGTAACGGGCGGTTATTCGTACCAGGATTTTATCCGCGACAACCCAAGCTACCCAACCCGCCGGGCTGACAATACAGAGTTTGCACCAGCCGGTACGCCCTTCAAAACACAGTACACGCTGCTGGCTTTCTTCGGCCGGGCGAACTATACGTTCAACGAAAAATACACGCTGACCGCTACCCTGCGCCGGGATGCAACCTCGCGCTTTAGCCCCGAAAATCGTTGGGGCTGGTTTCCATCGGCTGGTCTGGCCTGGAGCTTAAAAGACGAACCTTTCCTGAAGGGCGTAACGGCGCTGTCGGCGCTTAAACTGCGGGTTGGGTATGGCGTAACGGGTCAGCAGGATTTTGGCGCAGTATTGAGCGACTATCCGTACTTGCCGCGGTACACCCTGAGCGACCCAACGGCTCAGTACCAGTTTGGCAATGCCTATTACCGGACCTTGCGGGCTGAAGGCTACGACGCCAATATTAAGTGGGAAGAAACGCAGGCTATCAACGCGGCTGTCGATTATGCGTTCTTCGACGGACGTATCTCGGGTAGCATTGACGTTTATCAGAAGAAAACCAAAGATCTGTTGAGCGTCATTCCCGTAGCGGCTGGCTCAAACCTGACCAACCAGTTGCTAACCAACGTGGGTAACCTGGAAAACAAGGGTATCGAGTTTACTCTGAATACCAACCCAATCCGCCGGGAAGGGCTGAATCTGGACGTTAATTTCAACATCACGTACAACGAGAACAAAATCACGAATCTGACGAAGGTTCCGACGCCGAACGATCCCGGCATTTTGACGGGTGATAATATATCGGGCGGAACGGGCAACAAAGTTCAGATTCATACGGTGGGCTTCCCAACCAACGCCTTTTACGTCTACAGGCAGGTGTACGACGAGTCGGGCAAACCCATTGAAGGCGTCTATCAGGACCTGAATGGCGACGGTAAGTTTACCATCGAAGATCGGTACCGGTATAAGTCGCCAAACCCGAAGTTGTTCCTGGGCTTTACGTCGCAACTCACTTACGGAAGATTCAGCGCGGGTTTTGTGTTACGGGGCAATGTAGGCAACTACGTGTATAACAATGTTCGGTCGAGCACCGGCACCCGAACCGGCCTTTTGAACGTACAGGGCGCGCCTTACCTACGAAACGGCTCAACCGAAGTGCTTACGTCTGGCTTCGTTGGGGGTAGTGATCAGTATCTTTCTGACTACTACCTGGAAAACGCTTCGTTTCTGCGGATGGACAACGTCAACGTAGGTTACGATTTCGGCCGGGTCTTCGGCAAGTCGTCTTCGCTGCGGGCCACGGCTAACGTGCAGAACGCCTTTGTGATTACGAAATATCAAGGTCTTGATCCGGAGATTTCGGGCGGTATTGACAACAATTTCTACCCCCGTCCGCGTATTTTCTCACTGGGCCTGAACGCAAACTTCTAACCAACTCGTCAAACCGAATCATTCGTTGACTATTCGATCATCATACGCCATGAATCGTATTCTAAAAACAATAACCAAAGTCGGTATGCTGGCCGCGGTGCTGGCTACAGCCACGTGGTCCTGCGTACAGGATTTGGACCGGCAACCGATTTACGACGTAACGTCCGTATCCGTCTATAAAGACCCGGCCAACTATAAACCTGTGCTGGCCAAGCTCTACGGTATGCTTTCCCTGACGGGTCAGCAGGGGCCGTCGGGCAAACCCGACCTGGGCATCATCGACGAGGGAGCGTCGAGTTACCTGCGACAATACTGGATGGCCCAGGAGCTACCCACCGACGAGGCCGTTATTGGCTGGAACGATGGCTCGATCAAGGACTATCATAACATGAACTGGACCTCGGGCAATGAATTTGTTCGGGCTATGTATGATCGAATTTTCGTACTGGTAACGTCCTGCAACGAATTCATTCGGGAGACGTCGGATGCTAAGCTGGCCGAACGGGGCATTTCGGGCCAGGCAGCGGCCGATGCCAAAGCGTACCGTGCCGAAGCCCGGTTTCTGCGGGCACTGGCTTACTCACACGCGCTCGATTTGTTTGGCGGTAACGTACCGTTCGTAACCGAAGCTGATGCAGTAGGAGCTTTTCTGCCTAAGCAGACCAATAAGCAGGACCTGTTCGCGTACATCGAATCGGAGCTGAAGGCCATTGAGACGGATTTAGCTGCCCCACGGGCGGGCGAATACGGGCGGGCCGACAAGGCGGCTGCCTGGACCTTACTGGCTAAAGTGTATTTGAACGCTCAGGTATATACGGGCACAGCTCGTTGGAATGACGTTGTAACATACACCAACAAAGTCATTGCCGCGAACGCTTACACGCTGGAGCCAAACTACCAAAACCTGTTCCTGGCGGACAACAACAATTCGCGGGAAATCATCTTTCCCATCACGTTCGACGGGACCCGGACGAAAACCTACGGCGGCACTACGTTCCTGGTTCACGCACCGGTGGGCGGCAAGATGAATAAAGATGACTTCGGCATTAACGGCGGCTGGGCTGGACTTCGTACCACAAAAGCGTTCGTGAGCCAGTATGAAGATCCATCGGGCAAAACCGACAAGCGGGCGATGTTCTTCACCGATGGACAGAACCTAGACATTAACGACATCGCCACGTTTACCGAAGGTTATGCCATTACCAAGTACAAAAACGTGACCTCGGCGGGCGTGAAAGGCTCCGACCAGGCGGGCGATTTCGTCGACACCGACTTCCCCATGTTTCGTTTGGCGGACGTGTACCTGATGTATGCGGAAGCCGTTGTTCGGGGTGGTACCGGTGGCGATCAAACGACGGCCCTCGGTTACGTAAATCAGATCCGGCAACGCGCTGGGGCTGCCAACGTAACCGCGCTTACGCCCGACTTCATTCTGTCGGAGCGGGCGCGTGAACTGTACTGGGAAGCGAACCGCCGGACGGACCTGATTCGCTATGGCCGATTCACCACCGCCACGTACCTGTGGCCGTGGAAAGGTGGCGTGAAAGACGGTCGTGCCGTTGAAGATTTTCGTAATATCTACCCCATTCCAGCCTCTGACCGCATCGCGAACCCAACGCTAACGCAGAACCCAGGTTATTAATCATATCGGTTTCATAAGCCGTGGGTTTGAACCCACGGTTTATGAAACACATAACAAGACAACATCAATGAAATCAATTTTTCAGAATTTCTTGCTGGCAGGTCTGGCGCTGGCCGTGTTTACCGCCTGCGAAAAAGATGAGGACCGGCTGGTACTTCGTCAGCAAGCACCGGCTACGCTGACATCAACGGCTCAGAGCGTTACGCTGACCAGCGCCGATGCGGCCAAACCCGCTTTAACCCTAACCTGGACACCCCCAAACTACGGGTATAGCAATGCAGCCGTTGCATATGCCTTACAAGTGATTCGCAAGGGTGCTGCGGATACCATTATGATTGACAACGGAACCAGTCTGAGCAAGTCGTTCACGGTAGGCGAACTGAATGCGCTGATGCTGCGAGCGGGAGTTCAGCCGGGAACACAGGGCCAGGTTGACATTAGCGTTAAGTCGACGGTGGTAACCAACACAAGCCCGGCCCGGACAAACTTCGCACCGGCCTACTCGAACAGCACGACCATCACGGGTACACCGTTTTCAACAGCGCCCACTTATCCGACTGCCCTGTACGTTCCCGGCGCTTATCAAGGTTGGTCGCCGGACAAGGCGTCCAGTTTGACATTGGTGAACAGTGATGGTTCCTACGAAGGCTATATCTATTTCGCAGCCGCTTCGGAGTTTAAACTAACCTCTGCGCCAAACTGGGACAATACGAACTATGGCACGGGCGGTGTCGGCAAGTTATCGACTACCGGAGGTAACCTAAGCATTGACAGCCCTGGCTATTACCTGATGCGGGTCGATCTCGGCAAGCAAACCTGGACCGCTACAAAAACGCAGTGGGGCATTGTTGGTGCGGCAACGCCCAAAGGTTGGGACGCCAGTACGCCCATGACGTACGACGCTACCTCGAACACCTGGAAGGTAACGCTCGATCTCAAAGCCGACGACTTTAAGTTCCGGGCCAACGATGCCTGGGACATCAACTTCGGCGATACAAAAGCGGATGGTATACTCGATGCAGGTGGCGACAACATTAAAGTGCCAGCTGCGGGCAAGTACCTCGTAACGCTGGACCTGAGCAAAGCCGGTAAGTACACCTACACGCTGACGAAGCAATAACAGACGTTCCGTTTATCACAATCTGCACAGTGAGGAAGCGAGTTTCTCTTTCGCTGTGCAGATTTTTCATGACCTCCTTTTATGCATTTCCTCAATCGTTACCTCCTCTGCTTTGGTCTGCTGGCGACTCAGGCATTGGCTCAGTCCGGCAGTAAGCCAACCGGCCAATCCAGGCCGGGCCATACAGGTGTTCACTATGAGATATTCGTTCGCTCGTTTGCCGACTCCAACGGCGACGGCATTGGCGACCTTAATGGTGTTACGTCCCGTTTAGATTATTTAAAAGACCTGGGTATCTCGGCGATTTGGTTGATGCCCATTAGTCCTTCGCCCAGCTACCATAAGTACGATGTAACGGACTACTACGGCATTGACCCTGAATATGGTACGATGGCTGACTTTAAACGGCTACTGACCGAAGCGCACCGACGTAATATTAAAGTCATCATTGATTTTGTGATTAACCACAGCAGCAACCAGCACCCCTGGTTCCGGGACGCAGCATCGGGACCGACAGCAGCTTACCGCAACTGGTACGTCTGGATGACACAGGCACAAATTGACTCGCTGAACCTGTCCACTCGTGAAGCTACCGCCGACTCGGGCGAGCGCAGTCCGTGGCATGTCGCTAATAACCAGGCAGCCGCCAAATATTACGGTATGTTCTGGAGCGGTATGCCCGACCTGAATTATGACGAACCGGCCGTTCGACAGGAGATTTACAAAACCGGAAAGTTCTGGCTGACAGAGGTGGGTGTAGACGGTTTCCGGCTCGACGCAGCCCGGCACATTTACCCCGACCAGGACGAACCGAAAAACCACCAGTTCTGGGCTGAGTTTGGCCGCACGATGGAGCAGGCCAAACCCGGCACGTATACCGTGGGCGAAGTTTGGGCTAAAGCCGATCAGGTAGCGCCCTATTTTCAGGGCTTGAAAGCTAATTTCAATTTTGATCTCAGCTTTGCTCTGCAAAAGCTAGTTGCGCAGGAAAACGACTCGGTCAATGTGGTTGCCATGCTGGCGCACAATCGGGCCATTTACGCCAAAGCTAATCCGCAATTCATTGACGCCACGATGCTGACGAATCACGACCAAAACCGTATTGGCAGCGTGCTAAACGGCAATTTGAATCACGAGAAAGTAGCCGCTTCGCTCCTGCTCACCCTGCCCGGTAATCCGTATCTGTATTATGGGGAAGAGCTTGGCATGTTAGGCCGTAAGCCCGACGAAACCATTCGGGAGCCGTTTTTGTGGGATAGGCAACCCCAGGACAAACAGCGCACCCGCTGGATGAAACCTACGTTCACCACCGATTCAAGCGTGGCTCCGCTATCGCGTCAGCAGGCTGATCCAACGTCATTGTTTGCCCATTACAAACGGCTAATTCAGTTTCGGAACAGCCATGCTGTGCTAAACGACAACCTCAGCCAGTTGGCTGAAACGGGTATTCGGCAGGCAGGTGTCGTTGCCTTTGTACGGCAGTCAGGAAAACGGTCGGTGCTGGTGGTGCAGAATTTGACCGGCAAACCAATTTCAGTAGGATTAACGCCAAGCGAACAAGCATACCGTAAGATTACCTTTCAATCGGTAAACGGCGCTGGACTGGCTAAGAACCAGTTAACTATTCCGGCTTACGGTTGTACAATTCTTGAATAGGATAAGAAGCGAAAACTCAGCGGCTGGTTTCACTGTTCGCTAGAAATACAATTATTCTAACACACCGGACCGCCTGATTGCTTATTTTCTATGCAGCCTGATAATTCGCTTACCCATTCTTACCCCTCCTTACAGCCTGTTGGACATACGGGCGTTCACTACGAAATCTTCGTTCGCTCATTTGCCGATTCCAATGGCGACGGCATCGGCGACCTGAACGGAGTAACCAACAACCTCGATTACTTAAAAGAGCTGGGTATATCGGCGATCTGGTTGATGCCCATTAACCCCTCGCCGACGTATCATAAATACGATGTCACGGATTATTACAGCATCGATCCTGAATATGGTACGCTGGACGATTTCAAGCGGCTCCTGGCCGAAGCACACCGGCGAGGCATTGCGGTGTTGATTGACTTAGTGTTGCACCATACCAGTTTGCAGCATCACTGGTTTCAGGAGGCCCAGAAAGGGCCTACCAACCCTTACTGGCATTATTACAAATGGCTTACACCAGAAGAAATTAAGGCGCGCAACCTGGCCACCCGCGACATTACAGCTGACTCGGGCGAGCGTAATCCATGGCATTCCGTACCGGGCGCTAAATACCGGGAGCAGTATTACGGTATGTTCTGGAAAGGCATGCCCGACCTAAATTTCGATCATCGACCGGTGCGGGAAGAGTTTTTCAAGATTGTTCGCTACTGGCTTACCGACGTTGGTATCGACGGCTTCCGGCTCGACGCAGCCCGGCACCTGTACCGTGAGTTTGAAGAACCAAAGAACCATGAGTTCTGGCAGGAGTTCGGCCGGGAAGTGGAAGCCGCTAAGCCAGGTGCCTACACAGTTGGCGAAGTCTGGACGCGTCCCGAGCACATTGCGCCTTATTTCAAGGGTTTGAAAGCCAACTTTAATTTCGACCTGCGCCTGGTGATCGAAGAAATCGTTCGCGACGAAAATGACACCGAAGACCTGGTCGCCCTCCTGGATTATATTCACAAAACGTTCGCAGCGACCAATCCGCAGTTCATTGATGCCCTGATTCTTTCGAACCACGACCAGAATCGTATTGGTAGCTTGCTGAAGGGCAATTTGAACCATCTGAAAGTTGCCGCGAATCTGCTGTTGACATTGCCTGGTCTCCCCTACTTGTACTACGGCGAAGAAATCGGCATGCTTGGCTTAAAACCGGATGAGAACTTGCGGGAGCCGTTTTTATGGGACATCCGCGCCAAAGACAAACAGCGAACCCGCTGGCGACGCGGCAAGTACACCACTAGTCAAACCATTCGTCCGCTGGCCGAGCAACGTAATGACTCAGACTCGTTATTTAATCATTACAAACGAGTCATTGCCTACCGCAACAGTCACTCGGTTTTAAACGACAACCTCAGCCGGTTGCAACCAGCGGGTATCCAGCAAAAAGGAATTATTGCTTTCGTTCGTAAAGGGGCTAATAATCAGCAGGTGCTGATTGTTCACAATATGACCGGCAAACCGATTAACGTGGTCTTCTCGCCGGACGAGGCCTGGTGCCAACGCATTGTATTTGAAACTGTACCGGGTAGCTCGTTTGAGAATGATTGGGTGAGGGTGCCTGGTTACAGCTGTGTGGTGATTGAATAGGCAATTTCAGGCAAAGTAGTATCTTTATCAAACCTCCTTTGATTCGTATGCAGGCCGAAAAAGTATGTCGTTCCCGTTCCCGGAAGGGAGTTTCTCAACGTCGTCGTAAAGCAACGCCGGAGCAGTATTTCGAGGGTGAAATACGCTCCGTACGCAAACATGAATATATTGACGGTGAGATTCGACTAATGCCCTACACCTCTGAAAACCACGGCCTGATTGTGGCCAACCTGACTGGTCTTTTATTCGCAGCACTCAACGGTACCAACTGCCGCGTGTATCCCAGTGATCATATGCTGTTTACGCCACAAACCGGAAACTACTATTACCCCAATGTGATGGTTGTCTGTGGCGAATCGCAGTTTTACCAGTTCAAGCCCCGGATGCAGGCCACCTTAAATCCAACTGTACTGATTGAGGTGTTATCGGAGACAACCAACGATTACGCGGTGCCACGTCTGGCCGAGGCTGTGAAATGGTATGCCTACAAGCAGATACCAACCCTACACCAGTACGTTCGGGTATCACAAGACGAAATCCGCCTTGATCTCTTTACCCGCGTCGGCGATACCAACGACTGGCTCAACACCTTCGCCGAACAACCCGACCAGACGGTTACCGTAGCCGGTTGTGCGGTGAAGGTGAGTGAGGTCTATGAGCATGTGAAAGTGGGGTAATCTCTTGTCATCCTATCCAAGGCCAATAAAAAAGTGGCTAAGTTGATACTTCTTGACAGCCTTGTTAAAATCAATTTCACCTGAGTCGATTACCCAATACAACTTTTCTATCAATGTGAGAATTACTTTTTTCGCTATAACACTCTCAGGCAAATGAGATATGTAGAATGTCATAGGAAATTGCAGTAATGCTTTGATGGGCCCTTTCCAGTCAACACTGTAAGGATCGATACTTAGTATTTTTGCAAAGTTCTTCCATTTCTGTTATTGAAATCATGCGGATGGATGCAAATAGCGTCTCGAAGTAATCTTTATCATCGGCGGGTAGTTTGTGATAGCCTAGTGCCTCCACTTTGGTTATTACCGAGACTACTGCATCCGGCTCGGTAATCATTAGCCGTAGCTGCCTATACTTGTCCGAGACCGAGTAAATAATCAGGTTTGAATCAAACAACTTCATTACTCATCCCGAAAAGGCAATTTACGATCCTGACGTGACTCGCGTAGGTGTTCCAGCATAGCTTCCAGATTCATATCTGGGCTACCCCGCAAAATAGCCGCCCGTGCTTTTGTCTCTTCCTCATCGTTGACAACATTGGCCAATGATCCCGTAGGCTCGATTCTAATTAACTCTAAGTCAGCTAAATCCTGCAAAAGCTTAGTTGCTTTTGGGTTGAGTATCTCGACAGAATACGTTTCCATAAACAGATGCACTTTACTTGATGATACGCGATATAAACAAGATATTAGAACCTACTTTTATGAACAGATCACCACGTTTTCGCTTGTATTCCAGTTCTGATAATGGGGTATTAACTCCAGTCAGGCTGATAAAGAATATGAATGCTGCTCTATCACCGACCTTACCGCATTACAGTTGATACTTTCTAAAAATCAACTGGTAAATTATTGGCTATTCAGCGCCCAAACTCGCCGATTCACACGCGCAAATCCTTGACTCCTCGCTTTTTAACCGTTTTCTAATAACTCTGTGCAGCTAACCAGATGTTTCTACCGTATCCGAAAACAACAGGATATGTTATGGAAACAAGACAAAAACATACACCATTCCTTACTCAAAGACAGCACTTATTAATTCTATCATTCTCAGCTGGGCTATTGCTGGCGTCGTGTAGCAGCCATAGTGGCAAAAAAGACGACAAAACGCAGAGCCAGCCCAAAACATACTCGGTTCTGACAGTTAACCCTCGCCAGGTGACGCTTTACACCGACTTCCCGGCCATCATTCAGGGACAGCAAAACGTTGAAATTCGCCCGAAAATAGACGGGTACGTAGAAGCAATCTATGTCGATGAAGGCGCGACCGTCACGAAAAATCAGCGGCTTTTCCGCATCAATGCTCCTCAATACGCGCAGGATGTACGGACTGCTCAGGCTGGCATCCAGACGGCCCAGGCCGATGTGAATGCTGCCCAGATGGCCGTTAATAAGGTGAGGCCGCTGGTGGAGAAAGATATCATTAGCAAGTATCAACTGGAGTCAGCGCAGTATACCCTCGACTCTAAGGAGGCAGCGCTGGCCCAGGCTCAGGCTACGCTCGTCAATGCCCGAACGAACCTCGGCTATACCCTCATTACTAGTCCGGTCAGTGGTGTTATTGGCTCCATTCCCTACAAAATCGGAAGCCTGATAACGAGTACAACAACGAACCCGCTGACCACAATTTCGAGCATTAGTAAAGTGTACGCCTATTTTTCGCTGAACGAGAAACAACTGCTCGACTTTACCCGCGATGTCAAGGGAAGTACCTTGCAAGACAAATTAACTAAGGTCCCCGACGTTATGCTGCTCCTGCCCGACGGCTCAGTTTATGGCTACAAAGGCCGGATAAAAACCGCTATTGGTCAGATCGATACGCAGACGGGTTCCAGTAATTTCAGAGCTACCTTCCCTAATCCGCTGGGGTTACTGCGTAGCGGTAACAGCGGTACCGTACGTATTCCCCGCACGCTGGACTCGGCCTTGATCGTCCCACAGAGTGCTACCTACGAACTACAGGATAAGCACTTTCTGTACACCCTGGGCCAAGGTAATAAAGTCTATACTACGGCAGTAACCGTAACGCCCACGCCCGACGGCCAGTACTACGTTGTGCAACAAGGCCTTAAGCCAGGCGACCGTGTTGTGCTCGACGGAGGGAATGCCCTCAAAGACGGTGTACTCATAAAACCCCGAACGGTTCAGCCTGACAAAGTGTACCGGATCAACAAAGATCAGGAAGAGCAGTAGCGACAGGTTCCGGCTTTTTTCAGTCTTATTCTCATTCATTATGCTAAAGACATTCATAGAACGCCCGGTTCTCAGTACGGTTATTTCGGTACTAATTGTTTTGCTAGGCATCGTCGGTTTAGTCAAGTTACCCATCGCACAGTATCCCGATATATCGCCAACCACCATACAGGTATCGACCAGTTACAGTGGAGCCAACGCCGATGTGGTGCTAAAGAGCGTCATTGTTCCCCTCGAAGAGCAAATCAACGGGGTTGAGGGCATGACCTATATGGCCTCTACGGCTACGAACGATGGGGCAGGCAGCATCAGTGTTTTCTTCGGCGTAGGCACCGATCCCAACCAGGCCGCTGTCGACGTACAAAACCGCATTTCGGCGGCTACCAGCCTGCTACCTCAAGAAGTTATTCAGGCAGGCGTAACGGTGCGAAAACAACAGAGCAGCAATCTGCTAATTACTTCTATTTACAGCGACAACAAGGCCTACGACCAGACCTTTTTGCAGAACTACGCAGCGATTAACATCATTCCGCAGTTGCAGCGGGTTAATGGCGTTGGCAGTGCCGCCGTTTTTGGCTCAGCCAAAACGTACTCTATGCGGGTGTGGCTCAAACCCGATGTGATGGCCATATATGGCATCACATCGGATGACGTATCGAAGGCTCTAACGCAACAGAACGTCGATGCCGCACCGGGTAAATTTGGCGAGAACGACAACCAGGCGTTTCAATACGTCATCCGCTACAGCGGTCGCCTGCAATCGACCGACCAGTTTGGGAATATCATCATCAAATCGACCGGTAACGGCCAGTTTCTACGACTCAAAGACATTGCCCGCGTTGAGCTGGGTTCGCAAACCTACTCTAGTTTCACGACCACAAATGGCAAGCAGTCCGTCGGAATAGCCATTAGCCAGACGCCCGGCTCCAACGCCAGTGATGTGATCAATAACTCTAAAAAAGTAATTGAGCAGGCCGCCCAGTCGTTTCCGCCCGGCATCCACTTTGTGTATCTGGTCGACATCAATCAATTCCTGGATGCGTCGATCAGCAAAGTGATTCATACGTTGCTGGAATGTTTTGCGCTCGTATTCCTGGTCATCTTCATTTTTCTTCAGGATTTCCGGTCAACCATTATTCACGGGGTGTCCGTTCCCGTTGCCATCACTGGTACATTTTTCTTTCTGTACTTGTTCGGGTTTAGTATTAACCTTCTCACCCTGTTCGCCTTAGTGCTGGCCATTGGCATTGTCGTCGACGACGCTATTGTGGTTGTTGAGGCCGTCCACTCGAAGCTGGAAAGCGGCTACAAATCGCCCCGAAAGGCAGCCATCGATGCCATGGGCGAAATTTCGGGAGCTATCATTTCTATCACCCTGGTAATGGCTTCGGTATTTCTGCCCGTTACGTTCATCACTGGTTCGGCGGGCGTGTTTTACAAACAATTCGGCATCACTCTGGCCATCGCCATCATTATCTCAGCCGTTAACGCGCTAACACTCTGCCCCGCATTAGCCGCGCTGTTTCTCAAACCACCCCAGCACGGTAATAACACAGAAAAGCGCAGTGTACTTCAGCGGTTTGGGGTTGGCTTCAACGCAGCGTACGACGCCTTGACTGTAAAATATAGCCGTTCTATAAGCTTTTTGTCGGCCCGAAAATGGCTGGTACTCGTTGCGGTTGGGGTCTTTGGCAGCGCCTTTTATCTGCTGTTGAAAAACACGCCATCGAGCTTCGTACCCAAAGAAGACATGGGCGTGATCTTCGTTAACATCTCGCTGCCTCCCGCTTCATCGATGGAGCGGACAACTGCGGTTGCTAATCAGGTGGATAGCATTGCCCATACCATTCCGGAAGTGCAGACGAGCCTTCGTAACCTGGGACAGAACTTCATTGCCGGTAACGGAAGTGCCTACAGCCTGATCATTCTGAAGCTGAAGCCCTGGGATGACCGTCCGGGCGTGACCGACGATGATGTCATTCAGAAGCTAAAACAAAAGTCGGCCGGGATTCATAACGCGAGCATTGTGTTTCTGCAACAACCAACCATTACCGGTTTCGGGACGAGTGGTGGCTTTACGTTTCAATTGCAGGATAAAGGCGGCCATACTATGGATGCCTTTTATAAAGTGTCCCAAAACTTTCTGGGCGAACTGGGGAAACGTCCGGAGATCCAATACGTAGCTACGCCTTTTAACCCCAATTTCCCCCAATATCGGCTAGATGTCAACGTACCGAAATGCACCGAAGCCGGTATCGCCGTGACGGACGTATTGAACGCCATGCAGGTCTTTTACGGCAGCTCCTACGTATCTAACTTTAACGAGTTTGGAAAGCAGTATCGGGTTATCATGCAGGCCGACACAAATTACCGCGCTAACCCAGGCGGACTCAACAAAATAGCGGTTCGAACGTCGAGTAATACCATGGCCCCGATTACGGAGTTTGTGACACTCAAGCGCATCTATGGCCCGGAGAGTGTTTCCCGCTTCAACTTGTTTACGTCTATTTCGGTCAATGGCTCACCCAATCCAAGCTACAGCACTGGGCAAGCCCTCAACGCCATTCAGGAAGTAGCCGCCAAAACGTTACCACCGGGTTACGGCTTCGAGTATTCGGGCATCAGCCGTGAAGAGCAGAACGTCGGTTCACAAACGGTGTATTTGTTCATTCTGTCTCTAACATTTGTGTACCTGCTGCTGAGCGCCCAGTACGAAAGTTATTTATTGCCCTTCGCCGTCCTGCTGTCGTTACCTATCGGGTTAACCGGAGTATTCGTTTTTGCCCATTTGTTTGGGCTGGACAACAACATCTACTTGCAGATATCGCTCATTATGCTGATTGGCTTACTGTCCAAAAACGCCATTCTGATTGTCGAGTTTGCCATTGAGCGACGCCGAAACGGGATGGGGCTACTGGAGTCGGCTATTGAGGGAGCCAAAGCACGCTTACGGCCTATTCTGATGACCTCTTTTGCGTTCATTTTTGGCCTCTTACCGCTCATGTTCGCCAGTGGTGCCGGGGCGCAGGGTAACCGCTCCATTGGTACGGGTGCCATCGGCGGTATGCTCTTCGGAACCCTCCTGGGTGTATTCGCCATTCCTCCGCTGTTTTTATTGTTTCAGGGCCTTCAGGAGAAAATCAGCGGGGCGCCTGGCCAGCCTGACCCAGATGATGATGACCATCCGGCAAACGTTAACAGTCCAAGTACGCAACTGACTACAAACGAGATGGATGCGTAGCCCATCCAATCCACAGCCTATAACCACCATGAACAGACTACTCACTCGGCCCTTAGTTGCCGTCGTGCTGCTGGGCCTATTGCTGCAATCCTGTCGGGTCACAACCCCCTATCAAGCGCCGGGTTCCCCCTCCACCAATTTGTACCGGGGCGTCAAAACGACTGACTCTACGAACTTAGCCAGTTTGTCGTGGCGGCAAATGTTTACGGATACAATTCTCCAACGCCTAATTGAGCAGGGCATTAACAACAACCTGGACCTCAAAATTGCCGTAGCCCGGATGCAATCGGCCGAAGCAGACCTACAGCAGAGTAAGCTGGCTTTTTTTCCAACGCTCAGCGCAAACGGCGGCTTTACGGTATCGAAATCCTCATCGGTGCAGTTACGGTCGCTTAACATCAAGAGTTCAGATGCTGGAAACGGAGCTACCACAGCTAGTCCAACTACTATTCCGACGATAAAGCAGTTTACGTTAACCGGGAGCAGCAGTTGGGAGGCCGACGTTTGGGGGAAACTACGTAGTACAAAACGCGCCAATCTGGCGGCTTATCTCGCCAGTGACGCGTACCGACGGACCGTGCAAACGCAGTTAGTGGCCAACATTGCCACTAATTACTATGCGTTAATGGCTTATGATAAACAGCTGGAGATCACCAAAGCCACCATCGACATTCGAAAAACAGACGTCGACATTACCAAGGCCCTGAAGGAAGGTGACGTAGTAACCGGGGCCGACGTAGTACAAAGCGAAGCGAACCGATATGCCGCCGAAGTAACCCTACCCGACATCAAACAAAACATTCGTCAAACCGAGAATGCGCTGAGTATTTTGCTGGCGATGCCGCCCGATAGCATTCCCCGGGCCCGGTTAGACGACCAGCCGACGGTTGCCTCTCTCCAGACAGGTTTGCCGGCGCAACTACTTGGCAACCGCCCCGACGTGCAGGAAGCCGAATTGGCTTTCCGCAATGCCTTTGAACTGACCAACGTAGCCCGTACCTACTTCTATCCATCCTTAACCATTACGGGGAACGGCGGTTGGGCTACAGCCAACACACTCCGAGGCTTTTTTGACGGCACCTTCTACGGCAGTCTAGTCAGCGGATTAACGCAGCCTATTTTCAATCAGGGCGTTAATCGTCAGCGACTGCGCAAAGCCGAAGCAACCCAGAGCCAGGCGTTTTTTACGTATCAATCTACACTGCTAAATGCCGGTCAGGAAGTATCGAATGCCCTGTTCTCCTACAACATGGGAGTCGAGAAAGCGAACGCTCGTCAGTATCAGCTAGCCGCTCTGGAAAAAGCGGTTTCGTATACAAAAGAGTTACTGAAGTTTACGGCTAACACCAACTACACGGACGTACTGACTGCGGAGCAAAATTTATTGAACGCCCAACTAAACGGCGTTAATGACCGACTTCAACAGCTTCAGGCCGTTGTGTCCCTTTATGAGGCACTGGGCGGTGGCTGGCGGTAGCATGGGATGGGCGGTGACTGATGAAGCAGGTTATTTTTTGCCGCTACCGCCTATCTTTGCCTAATTTTGTCCGTATCGCTCCCATGGCCCAATCTCTCAACGTCCGCCATTCAGCCAGCGAACATGACTGTCAGGGTAAGAGATTTATCAAAAACGTAAAAACGATGCTCACTCGGATTACCATAGACCCAGAGATTTGCCATGGCAAGCCCACCATCCGTGGTTCAAGACTGCTCGTGACTACGGTTCTCGAATTACTGGCTAGTAATATGACTTGGGACGAAATACAGGCAGACTACCCTGGTCTCGAACCAGAAGACATCCAGGCTTGTCTGAACTATGCGGTACAACTAGCCCATTTCAGCACTATTCCGTTAGCCGCATGAGGTTTCTGGTGGATGAACAGTTGCCTTATTTGCTGGCAGACTGGTTGCAAGAAAAAGGACAGGATGCGGTTCATGTAACAACCTTACTGACCAACAGTCGTATACCTGATGGCTACATCTGCGAACGTAGCATGGCTGAACAACGAGTTGTCATTCCTAAAGACGAGGATTTCCTTAGGACATATCTGATTAAGCAGCAACCTTATAAGTTAGTTTACCTGACAACTGGCAACCTCAAAAATCGGCAGTTAATGAACTTGTTCCGAGCCAACTTCCACAATTTGCTGAATGCGCTGGAAACAGCTGATGTAATCGAGCTCAATCAGTTTGTATTAAAGATTTGGCATTAATTGTTTGTAAATGAAGTGAGCTTCTATTGGTGTGGCTAGTTCACTTGCCGCTACCGCCTATCTTTGCCTAATTTTGTCCGTATCGCTCCCATGGCCCAATCTCTCAGCGTCCGCCATTTGGTGGGCATCAAAGACCTGACCGAATCCGACATTCAGCTTATTCTGGAAACGGCTAAGGAATTTAAAGACGTCATTAACCGCCCCATCAAGAAAGTTCCTTCGTTGCGTGACGTGACGATTGCCAACGTTTTTTTCGAGAATTCAACGCGTACCCGACTTTCCTTCGAGCTGGCCGAAAAACGGCTCTCAGCCGATGTTGTTAACTTCTCGGCATCGGGCAGCTCGGTGAAAAAAGGCGAAACCCTGCTGGATACCGTCAACAACATTCTGGCCATGAAGGTCGATATGGTAGTCATGCGACACAGCAGTCCCGGCGCTCCGCATTACCTGACCAAGCACATTAAAGCCAATGTTGTCAACGCGGGTGATGGTACCCACGAACACCCAACGCAGGCTTTACTCGATTCATTTTCTATCCGTGAAAAGCTGGGCGACGTAGCAGGCAAACGCATCGCTATTATCGGCGATATCACGCACTCACGCGTAGCCTTATCTAACATTTTCTGTTTGCAGAAACAAGGAGCTGAAGTGATGGTGTGCGGGCCTAAGACACTTATACCAAAGCATATCGAAGCATTGGGAGTGCAGGTTGGGCACGATGTTCGAGCGGCCCTGGCGTGGTGCGACGTAGCGAACGTACTCCGAATTCAATTAGAGCGTCAGCAGATCAAATATTTCCCCTCGCTGCGCGAGTACTCCCTCTATTTCGGCATTTCTAAGCAGATGCTGGACGACCTGGATCGGCCTATCGTGCTGATGCATCCCGGCCCCATCAACCGGGGGGTTGAACTTACCTCAGATGCGGCCGATTCCTCGCATTCGATCATTCTCGACCAGGTCGAAAACGGCGTGGCCGTCCGCATGGCCGTGCTGTATCTGCTGGCGCAGTTGTAAGAACCAGATAACTGATCGAGGGAATCTTTTCGTTATATTTGATAAAAGCACTTGCAGCCATGGACCTGGAACTTCGTACCCTACATCCGCCCCGTTACCGGGAATTCGACGACGACTTCTTCTTCGCCTTATGTCAGGCCAACGAAACAACGAAGCTGGAACGCGACGCGAACGGAAATATTATTTTTATACCCCCACTGGAACAGAAACAGGACGTTACAACTTCGAACTATCGGTTGAAGTAGGATTCTGGAATCGCCGTACTAAACTTGGGTATGCTTTTGACTCATCGACGGGCTTAATGGAAGAGTACCGCGATAACGGTTGTCGACTGGGCTGGCTGATTGACCGGACAGGTAAACATGCATTTATCTATCGCGAAAATGGCTCGATCGATATTCGTCAGGGATCAACCCTGGCGTTGTCCGGCGAAGATGTACTGCCCGATTTCACGATTAACATTGATTTGTAAGTCACAGCTACAGACCGAACAAATCCGCAAATCGGACTGTTCTCCAACTATCTACCTGACCGACGCATCGACGCCACCGGCGTCTTTAACAACTGACTAATGAAAGGCTTTCAATTTTCCGATTTTATACCCCCCGAACAGAAGGAAGGTAGCAAGTTTGACCAGCTGCTGAACATCTTCCAGCAACTGTTACTACTGACCTCCGGTGACGTTGAGCAGGCTATGTCCTGGATGAGCCAGCTCGACCGGCAATACGGCCTTACCGACGACAAATACGGCATTGGTAACTTCTTCGATGACCTGAAAGAAAAAGGCTACCTGACCGAAGAGAACGAGGAAGGCCGCATTGTGATGACGCCCAAAAGCGAACAAACCATCCGTCGGTCGGCTCTTGAAGAGATTTTTGGCAAGCTCAAACGCTCCAAATCGGGTGGTAATCACAACACACCTTACACCGGCACCGGCGACGAACTGAGCAGCGATCTGCGCACGTATCAGTTCGGAGATACCCTGGAGCAGATTTCGATGACGGAATCCATCAAGAACGCGCAGATCAACAGCGGTGTTGACGAATTCCGGCTTATGGAGCGCGATCTTGAAGTCACCGAGAAAGAGCAAAAAACGCAAACCTCGACCGTGCTCATGATCGACATTAGTCACTCGATGATTTTGTACGGCGAAGACCGCATTACGCCCGCGAAGAAAGTGGCGTTGGCGCTGGTTGAACTGATCAAACTGAAATACCCCAAAGACACGCTCGACATTGTGGTGTTTGGTAACGATGCCTGGCAGATTCAAGCGAAAGACCTGCCTTATCTGGAAGTTGGTCCGTACCATACGAATACCGTCGCCGGACTTGAACTGTCGATGGATTTACTTCGTCGGCGGAAAAACAAGAACAAGCAGATCTTTATGATCACGGATGGGAAACCAACCTGCCTGAAAGAAGGCATCAAGTACTACAAAAACTCGTTTGGGCTTGATCGCAAAGTAGTCAGTAAAACATTGACGCTGGCTGCGCAATGCCGCCGACTGGAGATTCCGATTACGACGTTCATGATTGCTTCGGACCCGTATCTAAAGCAATTTGTGCAGGAGTTCACCAAGGTGAACAACGGCCGGGCGTATTACAGCGGTTTGCAGGGTCTGGGTAATATGATGTTTGAGGATTTCCAACGCAACCGGCGTAAGAACATTAAATAAGCAGTGATTAACAGACAACCAATAATAGTTTGTAAAGTCGGGGCCATTGCCTCGACTTTGCTTTTGTGTATGGTTCTCAATACCTCTGGCCAATCACGGACGGCAACAGCGTTGACGGATTCAATTACGGCCTATCTGCATCGACTTCCATCAACAACACGAGTCAGCATCGCCGTTAAATCACTAGCGGACAGCAACATTGTCTTTACTTATCACGCTGATGAACGGGTTCCTTCGGCTAGTGTGATTAAACTGCCCATTATGCTCGAAACAATGGAGCGGGCTAAAGCAGGAACATTGGATCTGGACGAAATTCACATTCTAACCGATTCTGAGAAAACCGGTGGTGATGGCGTGTTGAAGACGTACTCGCACCGCAGCCGCATCAGTTACCGTGATTTGCTCCGGCTGATGATGGTGTACAGCGACAATACGGCCACTAATATTTTCATCAATGAACTTGGCCGCGACGCTATCAACCAACGTATTCGAGCGCTTGGGCTCACCCAAAGTCAGCTCAACCGAGTCATGATGGACACGCTGGCGGCCAAACAGGGAAGAGAGAATTATGTAACAGCGAGGGAAATGAACCGCCTGCTCGAAATGATTTACCGTCACCAGGTGGCAACGCCCGAGCTTTGTGAGCAAATGCTTACTATTCTTAAAGAGAATGCGGATACGGCTACCATTCCACGTTTACTCCCTAAGGACGTAGTGATCGCCCATAAGACGGGAACGTTGAGCTATATACGAGGAGACGCAGGAGTCGTTTATGCTAAGAAGCCATTCTTATTATCAATCTTCGTCCAGGGCACGTCAACCTTTGAAGCCGAGCGGATTATTGCCGAGATGGCGTTACAATGTTATAAGCTATTTAGTAGTTAGGTTTATCCTCAAAGGCCTCCTGAATACTGAACAATATTATGTTAGATGCCAGCGTAGTCAGATAAATCAACCTGTTATTCTATGCAATACATTGTTTTACTTCTTGTGCTATTGTTATTTTCTGCGGCTGGCCAGCCAGGGAAAATTATAAAAGTCAAAAGCCACTATTTTATAGAAGAGTATGAAGTTCAGGCCAGTAACGATACGATTCGAACAGGTATTTATAAGAAGTATTTTCGGGACGGTAACAACCTCTTAGAGGAAGGCCAGTACAACAGTAATAAACGGGTTGGTACCTGGACTTTTTATAACAGAGCAAGTAAACCGGAATTGGTCTACGATTATAGCATTAATAAAATAGTCATGACCAACCGTGCTATTAAAGATAGTACAGGTATAATTCAACAGGCCGACTCTACTGTTACGGTTTGGTTTGAAACACCTCCGGTTTATTTAGCTAGTTCGCAGCAAATTTTTGGTATCCTGGTTCGTGAGTCAAAGTTTCCTGCCCATCTGCAACGTGCCGGCCTTTCACAACTTTCTTATCAGATTGTGGCTACAATCTCACCAGTAGGCGCCCATTATCGAGTTGTTACGTCACACAATGACAAAGAATTTGTTAAGAATGCTCAACAAGCCTCCCAATTAGCATTTAAAGATGTTCAGTGGCTACCTGCTGTATATGACGGGAAAGTTGTGACCGCTCTGTACAGATTAGACCCTGTAACGCTGAATGGTTTCAGCATAAGAAGATAAACAGAATTACTTGATGACCACCTTCGCCGATAAAGCCATCCCTTATTACAATACGCTGAAAGCACCGACTCATTTACCTACCGGCGTCGGTGTTATGAATCCTTACGAGCAGTCTGAAGTGCAAGATATTGTCAGCCAGTTTTATACAAAGTTTTATTGTGACCATACGCCCCGCGTGTTCGTGCTGGGTATTAACCCAGGCCGGTTTGGAGCGGGCGTAACGGGTATCTCTTTCACCACGCCCCAGAATCTGCGCCGGTATTGTGGCATTGAAAATAACCTGCGCGACACACCCGAATTATCGAGCCGGTTCATTTATCAGATCGTCGAAGCCTTTGGCGGGGCAGAAGCGTTTTATGGCCGTTTTTTTCTCTCCTCTCTGTTTCCATTAGCCTTAACCAAGAACGGGAAGAACTACAACTTCTACGACGACCGGATCACGACAGAATCCCTCTGGCCAGCCATTACCGAAACTGTCAGGGCACAACTGGCTTTCGGCAGTGACCGACGCGTAGCGGTTTGTCTGGGTCGCAAAAATGAGACATACCTACGCCGACTAAACGATCAGCAGGGCTTTTTTGAGCGCATTGTTACACTCGACCACCCAAGGTACATTTTGCAGTACCGAAGCAAAGACATTGACGCCTATGCAGATCGGTACATTACTACGCTAGCCGACTGCCTCGTTGACTAATTCATATGGCAAAAGGCAACCCTTTAATGCAAGAGGTTGCCTTTGTTAAACCATTCAGCGCTTATGCCTTCCTGAATTCAATTGAGAACGTGTATTTCTCGTTTATGCCATCGCCGTCGAGATCATCCTCTTCCTGATTGCTCCAGGTCATGGTGTTACCACTGACAGTTAGATCAAAGGTTTCGGAACCGTCGCTATCGGTAATGGTCAATTTGTTACCGTTTACTTTCCAGGTTGACCCGCTTTTAGCTGGGTTAAGGTCATCGGAATCTTCAGACTCGCATTTAGGTGATGCAGCCCCCGTAACTTTTCCGTCACCGTTGAGCGTAATGCGGCTGTCTTTTAAGCAGGCAATTAGTTTAGCGCCTTCTTCTTCGGCACCCTGCTGAGCATACAAGTCTACGATGTAATCCAGAAAGCTTTGTGAATCCTTACCATCTGAGATCTTTATGTCTGAAATTTTCCAGCTTCCTTCAACAGCATTTCCTGACGGATTTACAACCTCGTTACCGTCTTTCTTACAACTTGCAAACATCAGAGGCATTACCAGTACAAATGCCCAAACCATTAACCGGGAGAGATTCATCATTTTCATGAGCGTATATTTTTGAGATCGTTTTTGATTACGCTTCAAAAGTATCGTGCTCCCATAGGGCATTCCGAGCAGGATTGGTATGGATAGTCGTATTGACGTAATGAAGTGTCACTTCGTGACAGTGAATCGTACAACCGAATTTGAGCCAAAAGACCACTATGTTATCAACCCAGGGGCATAGTGACAGATACAATTCTTTATAACTTTACAACTTCAGGACTATATAACTTTAGCAGATGCTCGTAACCACTACGCCCAACATCGAAGGTAAACGGATCAAACAATACATTGGCTTAGTCAACGGGGAGGCCATTATTGGGGCTAACATCGTTAAAGATTTCTTCGCTAACATCCGCGATGTGGTTGGGGGCCGCTCCGGCGCTTACGAACAAGGGCTTCGCGAAGCAAAAAGCATTGCGATTAAAGAAATGATTGATCAGGCTACGCGCTTAGGAGCAAACGCTATCATCGGCGTAGACTTAGATTATGAAACTATCGGCGGCAATGGCGCGATGCTGATGGTTAGCGCCAATGGTACAGCCGTAATAATTGAGTGATCTATACACTCATTAACAAAACGAGGAACCCCAGCTGGGGTTCCTCGTTTTGTTAATGTAGCGCGGGTGGAAACCTGCTTTGACCCGTTTTGTCTTAAAATCACAGGTTTCCACCCGCGTTACAAACTAAAACCGGTCATCGTCGTCCTCATCCTCTTCTTCCCCGAAACTACTTCCGGGATTGAACATTGAGCCGAGAAGGTCTTTGAACGTCTGTCCGGTATCCATAGCTTTCTTGCCAACTAGTGAGTGTTCGGCCAGTCCGTGCAGGGCAAACTCCATCATGAATAACTTTTCGGGCTTACTTAAACGCGGCTGAAACTGATCCACTACGTCATCCAGACCATCAATGGTTTTCAATCGGGCTTCGTAATCGCGGTTGGTCAGATCGTTCAGAATGTCCATCGTGTTGCCGTCGCCAAACCAGTCCGTGACTTTCTTGTACGGATTGCCACGCTTGTCTTTTTTAGCTTTCTCCGGGTTTGGGAAATACTGCAAAAACTGATTTCGAATGGCTTTACCAATCAGGTTCTGCGCCACGATGACCGGGCCCTCGACTTCGCCCTCGTACACTAACTCGACCTTACCACAGATAGCCGGCACTACGCCGTACAGATCGGCAATACGAACGTACGTATCTTTTTCACCGTTGAGCAGCGCCCGCCGTTCGGCTGAAGAAAGCAAATTCTCGTAGGCCGAAATTGTCATACGGGCCGATACGCCACTCTTCGCATCAACGTATTCGCTTTCACGCGCTTCGAGGGCAATCTGTTCGATCAGGTCAGCCACGAGGTCATTGGTCTTCACCATACCTTTCTGCTCGGTCTTGACAGTAGCCTCCTGCATCGTGATCTTTTTCCCGATCTCAATCGACTTCGGATAGTGCGTCACAATCTGCGAATCGATCCGGTCTTTCAACGGCGTCACAATACTACCCCGGTTGGTGTAATCTTCTGGGTTAGCCGTAAAGACGAACTGAATATCGAGCGGCAAACGAAGCTTGAAGCCCCGAATCTGAATATCGCCTTCCTGCAAAATGTTGAACAGCGACACCTGAATACGAGCCTGCAAATCAGGCAACTCGTTGATAACAAAGATACAACGGTGCGAGCGGGGAATCAGGCCAAAGTGAATGGTCCGCTCATCCGAGTAAGGCAATTTAAGCGTTGCGGCTTTAATTGGGTCAACGTCCCCGATCAGGTCAGCTACCGATACGTCGGGGGTGGCCAGCTTTTCAGTATAACGCTCGTCTCGGTGCAGCCAGGCAATTGGCGTAGCATCGCCTTTTTCGGCAATCAGATCAAGGGCAAACCGGGACAGCGGCTGTAAAGGATCGTCGTTTAGTTCCGAACCGGCTACCACCGGGATGTACTCGTCGAGCAAATTTACCATCAGCCGGGCGATTCGGGTTTTTGCCTGCCCACGCAGACCTAGCAGATTGATGTGGTGCATCGACAGGATGGCACGCTCTACGTCGGGAATAACGGTATCTTCATAGCCCCAAATGCCGGGGAAAACAACTTCCTTTTCCTTAATTCGGTCAATCAGGTTGTCCCGCAACTCCTGCTTGATTGAGCGGGATTCATACCCGGCGGCTTTTAACTCGCCAAGCGTAGTGATCGTCAATAATTTTGATGATTTCAGGCTGCGGTAGTTCATTGGGCGTTTTTGAATGAATAACGAACGATGTATATGTCTAATGATTTGGAGAGTTACTGGCTCAATTCTTGATTACGCCCTCTGGTACATTATTCATTCTACATTATCCATTAAAGCTAACAGGCTTTGGGAAGAAATGGTTTTTGGACGCTCAAATTGACTAATTTTACCAGTCTGCAACGAACATTTAGACCAGATGCAGGTTGCTGCCGCCGTTTATGAAATCAACTTTTTTGCCTTTCTCTTTCCTCTTCTTACTACTCGGTGCCATTGGCTGTCGCATTCAGAAATATCCTCCTGAATTAACCGGCATATCTCCTAAACAGGCACCTATAGGCCAGGAGATTACACTAACGGGCTATCAGTTCAGCTCTACCCCTACCGTAACCGTTGGTGTAGCCGCATCAGCAGTAGCCGCTACAGTGGGCAGCAGCGACGATAACACCATCAAGATTACGGTGCCGCTCGTAAATCCAGGCCGGACACAAATTCGGGTACAGACCGACGAAGGTACCTCTGACCCCTTACCATTTATAGTCGAGCAACCCGCTCCTACGCTCAGTACCATTACTCCCGCGAATGGTTTGCCCGGCACTACGGTTGAGCTCACGGGCGCTTACCTTAATCAGGTCAGGTACGTTCGGTTTGCTAATGTGGACATTGCCGTTAAAGATAGCTCGGCGCAGAAACTCACTGTAACGGTGCCGCCCAACATACCCCGCGGTCCACAAACCATCGTCATAGAAACGTCGGGGGGGGTATCATCAGGAAGTTTTATTGTAGCGGGGACTCCTCAGATTACCAGCCTTTCAGCAAAGAAAATCCGTCCCGGTTCAGAGCTAATCATTAAGGGTGTTAACCTGACGGATGGCCTGGTCTACATCAACGGCATGGGTACCGACCGGAGCCGAACAAGCGTACAAGACACTGAGATTCGCACGATTGTTCCGGAATTTGCCCAAACAGGCCGTGTTACGGTCACCGTTTTTGATAAACTCGTGGCCACCAGTGCTGATACGTTGCAAATTGTGCAACAGCCCGCTATTGCCAACCTGAGTGCCCCCGACGGGATTGCAGGCGATAAGATAATTTTAACGGGTCAGAACTTACGTGAAATATCAGCGGTGTCGTTCGGAAGCCTGCCCGCTACGTACCGCGTCATTAGCGATACCCAGCTCGAAGCTACGGTTCCGACGCTCCCTTCGTCCGGAGCCGTAACGGTTTCGGCCAGTGGTGTTGGCGGCAATACCAGTGCCGCAGATCCATTCTTTTTCTATCAGGCACCGACCAATATTACAGTTAATCCGGCCCGTCAGCTCAACAACCGTCCGATCACGATTTCGGGGCAAAATCTATACCGCATTACCGAAGTGCGCGTCAGTGGTCAGGCTGTACCCATCACGAGCCGCACGGAGGGATTTGATTTGCTAGTCAACGTTCCCGCTAATGTTGTCAGCGGACCGGTCACGGTCATCAACCGGGCTGGTTCGGCAAGTACAGCCAAGCCGCTGGTTGTGATTCAAAAGCCCGTCATTACCGATATTATTCCGAAAAAAGCCCGGCCTGGTGAGCGGGTCGTGTTACGCGGTGATTTTCTGCTCAATGCCCAGATTCTGTTTTCGGGCACAACTACAGCGGCCGTTGATGGCGGCAAAAACGAAGATACCGAGCGTTGGGTGTTAGTGCCCGCCGATGCGCAAACGGGTCCAATTCAGGTCGTCAACGTCCTGAACGATCCCGTGACGACCGAAACGTTCACAGTATTACGCCTAATTCCTGATGTAGACTTCACCCCGAAATCCGCTAAAGTAGGTACCGAAGTTGTGCTGACGGGTCAGAATGTAGCGTCGGTTCAGGAAATCCGTTTTGGCAATGGCACGTCGTCGCCTGCCAAATTCACGTTGATTAACACGACCAGCCTAAAGGTCACTGTTCCGGCTGATGCCGTTACGGGTCAGATCTGCCTGACAAACGAAGCTGGCAAGTCCTGCTCGACCAGCAGCTTCACGGTGGCGAAGTAGTTTCATCCGTACCATGACGCTTGCAGTGCGTAGGTTTAAAACCACTTACTCAATAAACTACAAAAATAGTTGCATAATCATTTTTATAGTTTAGCTTTAAGATAAGTAGTTGTCTTCTATTAACTCTGACTGACATGGAACATAAGACTATCGCTTATCTTTTGTTAGTATTTCTGCCTGCTCTGTCAATCGCTCAATCGAAAACGGTTGAAATATCTCTGAAATCAGTCGATAACTACTTTGCTAAAGCCTATAATCAGGTGGGTACAGAGCAGTCTACCGATCTTTCAGGCTTTCAGGGGATACCTGATTATCTAGTTGAGAGGGTCATTCGATTCTCAAATACGGTCCGGGGGCAATCTAAATTTGAAGAGTATCAGATGGGCAAGCTTACCCCAGCCGAATGGGAAAAAGCGAAAGCGTCCTGCGCATGCGACACAACGGCACTAAGCCCAGCTCCACTTAAACAGCGCATTAATACGCTGGTTGGCACCGATAAACAAGGACGTAGAGTAGTCATTGTCGATGCCAATAACAATCAGAATTTCAGCGATGATCGGGTGTTACGCTATCCCATGACACTTCCAACCATTGAGCGATACAAGAACGGCTTTTATACACATAGCATTCACGCTGTTTATGATACGTTACCGGCCGTTCGGGTGCAGATCGAAGCGTTTGATGGGAAGAAGATAATTCCTAGATACGTCTGGGTTAAGCCTAATCCTTACAATAGCGGCTGGACGTATCTTAACCCAATAGAGAATCAGTTTCATTTAACTCTGCTGGCCCACGAATATCGATCTGGTAATGGTATCCTGAGAGGAAAACCGGTTTATTTTATCGTAACGAGTGGTACAGCTGGATTACCGTATAGCTCACCAATGGCTACAATCGAGATTCGGCAGGACCCACAGGCTCTGTCAAGCGCTCTTGGTAAACCAGAGTACAGGATTGGGCAATCATTTATTCTAGACAATCACCGAATCGAGATCACACGTATTTCACTACAGGGCGATAAGCTGCTTTTGACAGATAAAGGCTTAGCTAATGCTACTATTTCTAAACCGGCTGAGAAGTAAATGACTTGTTTAAACGGCAGTGTAACGTTTTTTTCAACCCAAAGTTTGCTACGTACGCTTATCTAAAATTATCGTTTTCCTTTTTCTTTCATTCAACTCTTATGGCCAGCCGGGAAGGGAAATAAATGTATTGTTCATCGGCAATAGTTTGACGTATTACAATGGAATGCCTGAGTATCTGGATCAGATGTTGAAAGCAACCCATCAACGAGTGCATATTGAGACCAGCACGTTTCCAGGTATGTCATTAGCCGATCACTTGGACAATGTTATTGAAGCCAAAACAGAAAATGGCATAAGAACCCGGAAGAAGCAGCCAAACGAACAAACCGAAACAGAAGTTAAGATCCTCAGCAGAAAGTGGGATGTTATCGTTCTGCAAGAAGGAACCATTCGGCTACTAATCCCTGAGGCAAGAAAGTATTCAGTAAATACAGCTATTGAGAAAATCAAAAAGCTCAATAACAATCTTAATACTGCGTTTATTCTGTTTAAAACCTGGCCTTCCAAGCATAAATACCCTGAACAGTTCTGTTATCGTTCTTCAATGATTGATCCGTCAATACAAAAGCCCAGTTGCTGTTCAGCAAAAATTAAAGATGTAGAAGAGGAATTCGCCTTACTAAGTGCAGCCTACGACTCAACTGCGGCTGCTACGCAAATCGGCAAAATTGAAGTTGGCCAAAAGCACTATAAGATTATCGGTAGTCCTCAAGAAGTAATGATGTCAGGTAAGAAGCCGCAACCAAGGGGGTAATTTTGAGTCGCCAAACTTGAATTACCCGTCATGTTTTACCAACACAACTGCCCTGGTTGCGGCTCTTCAAACA
>NZ_JBHULN010000030.1:0-34144 GCF_042684525.1 Spirosoma soli
AAAATCGTATGTTAGTTCTAAACGCTGTACGAAATAAGCTAATTCATCGCGTTTATGCCGTTGTGCGCCGGAACGAAAAATATGATAAAAATTATACGCCAATCCTTGTTTGAACCATAGAAATCGGACTACTCCATCCAAGAGCCTAAATAGGCCCATTCTCCATTCGTCAACGGCAGATACGTGCTATCGCTGACCCAAATCAAATTAGGGGCCTTGTAGTAAGGGCTGATCTAACAACAGGTTAGGCCAGTAGCCTTTTCCATGAGTGCTATCCGTCGTGCGGGGCACAAACGATTTAGCCGGGCCGGGCCGCTGGTGTGGTTGAATGGGCTGTAAACCAGCTTGTTTCATGAGTGTCCACACCTGATGCCATCCCACTTCATGGCCTTGCTTTTTCAATTCAGCCACAATCCGTCGGCTCCCATAACGTCGTTTATGACCGGCGAAAACCTGTTTGATCAATTGCTGTTTCTTTCCCTTTTCAACCGTTGGTTTGTAGCTCTCCCCGCCGGTAGCGATAGTAAGCTGTCCGGCTCACTTCCAGCACAGAGCAAAGTGTTTCGACCGTAAACGTATTGGCCAGTGCCTGAATGAATTCATAGTATAACCTCAGGTCTGTCGGCTGAAAATACTCAACGGGGCCGCCCGGCGGGCTTTTTTTAAGATCTCTCGCTCCGTTTCCAATTATCGTACTCAATCCTTGAGTTGCTGATTTTCCAGAGACAGCTCATTTTGCTCACCATTTGCTTTTTTTACCCCTTGGTTCTGGTTTTTCCAGCGGTAGATCAGATTCTCTGAAACGCCTAAGGCCTTGGAAACATAGGCGGCTGTCTGGCCGCTAACCAACATTTTAACGATTTCGCTTTTGAAGTCGGCCGGTCCGCCGGTGCGGTCATATTTTCGCCGAGTTTTGGGTTTGCTGGATTGCTGCATGGTCTTGCGAAGTTAAGCAAGTCCAGTGTGCCGATTAATTAGACCATCTCAAACCGTTGCCGTCCGGACTTAAGGAGTTTACGAAGAGCGGTCACTAAAAACGCCGGACATAGACATGTACCGGCGTTTATACCATTAAAACCTAACTTTTATTTTAAGCCGAGCTCCGGCATGTACCACTCTCTTAAGCGGCCATCTTGGCATAGACAGGTTTGAAAGACTCAGCCTTGCCACGGTAATCAATATGAGTTTCAAATCCATAGAGAGTTAACTCCATGTCCTCAATATCATCCAGATTGAAAATCTGCCACCGGGTGTTACCTAGTTGTTGCCCCGGAATCACATCACGGCAGTAGCAGTAAAGGCTAGCTGTTTGCTTCTGTTGGTGAATACCTGCCATGTAAGGCTCAACGGTACGCCATGTACCTTTGTGCTTAAGCTGAACAACTAACCGGCTTTTGATAGCGGAATCAATAAGTTGTAAGAACTTGTTTTGTAAACTTATGTCCATAATTCGGTGAGTAACTGTTAGACTAGTTATGAATCCAGATACAATATACAGGCAGTCTACTATTCTATAGGTAATTACGTAAATTATTTTTTTATTAAAAGCAAAATAGGTTTATATGGTGCTGATTATCAATAGTGTAAGGGGGAATTCCTTTGGGTAGCTTTTGATCCTATTTTCGGTTGTAGTCAATATAAGTGATTCTACCAGATATACTTTAGCGATAAACTAGGCTGTAAGCTAATTCATCCCAACTAACTCTACCCTATCTATCGTGGTCACCTCTCCTGTTTTCGTTATCACCAGGTTTCTTCTTCACAGATTTTTGATATGCATCCTATTGTCATCTGGTGCCCTGTCTGCGAACAAGCTCACCCTCGTTCAAAGTATTGGGTGAGTTGCCCTAAAAAACACAGTCTCTTCTTACTGCTTTAGAACAGTACCGCTTCGACGAAGTTGTGGCATGCTCACATGAGGCAAGACGAATTCGATTACGGGGAGCCGAGCGCTTAACCAGCCGTGTTGGGTGTGTCCGCAGTGCGATGCCTGGATTGATTACTAACTTTTTCAACGGATTTATTCTCTCAATATGAAAGCAGTTTTTACGAATGCTCTAACCTCAGCTCGTTATCTACCGGCAGTTGCTTTACTGACTTTGGCTTTATGGCTACTTGATAGTCAAAAGGCTTGCTCTCAAACGGTGTACGTCACCCCGGAGGGGGCGGGTGAGCGAACCGGCGTTGACTGGGCGAACGCGTTGCCGGGCGAACAGCTTCAACCTCAGTTAGCTGCATCTACAGCAGGTAGCGTTTTTCGATTGGCCGGAGGGATTTATAAGCCCACTACTACGAGTGACCGCCTTGTATCTTTTACAATTCCGGCTGGCGTATCTGTATTCGGCGGCTACATGGGTATTGGAGCAAACCCCGACACTCGGGTGAACTTTAGCCAAGCGAGGCAGCCCAGCAGTACGACCTTATCGGGAGATATCGACAGTGATAATCAGCTGAACTCAACTAACGCGAATAATGTGGTGGTCTTTAAAAACGCCGGTACTGTAAATAGCTTTAGTCCTACCAGACTAGATGGCGTAGTCATCACCGGTGTGCCAGGGAGCAAATGCTATTACCTTAGTGGCAACTACAGCTGACGGACGCTGTGCCGGACTGGGTATCGAAGGTGCTACCTTCAGCCCTGCTACAGTGGCTGTCGGCGGGCCGTATTCAGTTTCTTACACGGTAAACAACCAAGGGTGCATGAGCACCTCTAGCCAGGCAATCAATGTGCTGGCCGCTCCGGCCCCGCCTAGCTTACTCACCCAAAGTAATCAGCTTTATGCAGGAAGAGAGTCGAAAGTAGCGGTGCCTCAGTACTCGGGTAACGTTACGTTGCTAGCCAGCGGCTGTCAGGGGGGCACTTTGAGCTGGACCGGTCCCAACAATAGTTCGGGTATTGGCGATATTTCTGTCTCGACCAACACCGTCGGTACGTTCGAGTACTCGGTGGTTTGCCAATCGAGTGGGTGCAACAGCACACCCGCCAGTGTCACAGTGGTAGTTCAGGCGGCCCCTCTTCAGGTCGTAGCGCCTTTATTCGATTGCGCTACGAATAAGCTGACGCTACGTACTACGGGCGGTAACGGCCAACCTATTGAGTATCATATTCCTTCGGTAACCCAGGGCTGGACTACAACGAACCTAATTACCGTTCAGGCTAAGAATTTCAAGAAAGAAAAGCTAAAGCTCAGCGCTCGGCAACTAACCCGCAATAATACCAACTACGAAGTAGTTAAACTGGACTATCAGCTACCGACCTGCCCTTCTGCTAGGGAGGGTGCTACTGGTGAGCCCGTGACTGAGCTGCAGGTGCGTGTCCTGGGAAACCCGGTGGTGGGTTCCCAACTTGTGGTAGAAGTGCGAGGAGCGGAGGGACAGCGTTTGCACCTTCAGGTAAACGACATTAGTGGCCGGATGGTCAATACCAGGCTGATTGAGCAGGCGAGTGCCCTTGAGCAGGTAAGCCAATGCCCAGCTGGGGTGTTAGCCTTACGGGTAAGCACTGTCTCGCAAACGAAGACGGTTAAGCTTATTAAAGAGTAAAGAGGCCCTGAGTGAAGCAAGGGCATTATCAGCATACTGCAACAGGTTGAACAAAGAGTAAATAAAACGTTAACCAGCTCATTTCTGCTAAAGTGACGCAATATATATTTGCCGTCATATAAACAGTTTGAGTTTTAAGTTACGGTGGGTACAGATAACCCCGGCGCTAGCTAGTGCCGGGGTTTCTTTATGCTGATGAAGGTCAAACTGACCCCTGTAACAGGGTTGTTCGTGGCGTGGTAGCTGTCTTCCAGACGCATCGGCATGTACTTACGATCACCTACGCTGGTAGTGGTTGGGTTAAATCAGGCACGCAGAACGTACTAGTCTAAGCTTCTCTTAAATAGCAAAGTCCTGCTAAATGACGGAGCTTCGCCTGTCTTATTGTGGCATAATCGCCGTGGATAGTATGTCATCGGTTAACGGCTCGAAGAAAGGCCATAGCGTTTCACTTGTAAGGTACACTACCCGTAGTGGTACTACCTGACCCGGCTGATCAGGATGGGGTATGTGTTTCAGTAGAGGTAGCATGGCCACCACATACGGCCCCGGGCCAAGCTCACCTAGGTTCATGTCGAGCGTCTCTCCATAGCTGTACAGATCCCCGTAGACAGTGGCAACATCCGTCCACTGATCAGTGCTTACCTGTATGGCCCGGCGTCGGTTGGTATCGGTATAGAGCATGAATCGGATAAGCCCCTTAGGAGGGTTCATGGGTAATTGGTTATTCATCGTATTTGTTGGTTGATTATTTGGGCCGTAAGCAGGCTTGGCCGTTGATAGTTTTCAGGAAAAAAGTCTAGTAGAATAACCTACTCCTTCTGATACAAACAGCCTGTTTTGTAAATCGTGTTCATCGCCAATCATAAATTTGATAAAGTGCTCTATAGGCATGATATCACGAGTGGCTAAGTTTAGCCACTTTAATTGTTTACAATAATAAGCTACTATATTATATATTTATTATATATATTGCAAGTATTATATAAAAGCCTCATCAGTTGAGGGGCTGGGTTGTTATCCGACTAGTACTTTAGAGGCTTGTTTATCATGGGAGTCACGCCAATTCCGGAAGCTTTTCTTGAACTCGCTGGTAGTAATAAAATAGCTTCGGTCGGGCAGGCTGTCGAGGTATCGGGTAATAGCATGTGGAAAGCCGGTATTGCGTAGCATATAGGCCGCTTGCTGATGGGAGCAAAGCCGACCGTCGATCCAGACGTGTTTCATGAAGGGGAGTAGGTGGGTGATGATAATGCATCATATACGATGCCCAACAGTCATTAGATTCTGTACAGACCCGCTAACTATCAGTAAGTCTGTGAAACCACAACAGCATTTTGGCCTGCGCATTACTGAATGGGATTGTAAGTCCGGTGCTTCTACCCAGGTGATGAGCGTCGGAATGGATAGAAAGTTTATACGTGCCTTCTTGATCAAACCAGAGCTGAACATACAGAGCATCGCCAGTCTCTAACGGCCGAGCGAATTCTTGAATGCTCGAACGGGAGTGGCTGTTGACAAATCCATTGGATAAAAGCCACTCACTGAACCAGATGTGTTTACTCTTCGGCTACACAGTTTATGTGGAATAAAGCGTTACTAAACACTTTATTTTAGTAAGCGTAACAACAATGTCTTTAAACAAAAAAGCGTCCATGACCTAAATCATAGACGCTTAACAGTAAATGTTTTACTTCTGAGCGGGAAATGGGTCTCGAACCCACGGCCTGCAGCTTGGGAAGCTGCCGCTCTACCAACTGAGCTACTCCCGCTTGATTGACTAGGACAAACTTACAATAAAAGTGCTGACTTTGTCAAGGCTTAACTCGTACATAAATTAATTCGCTTGTGGCTAGCGGGGTAAATAGCGGTTTTTGCTTTCTTTGGTTTAAAAGCATGTCTGCATGATACCAACATCAACGCATAAACCCTTTATTCCGGCCACTGAATCGCCCGCTGAGTTCACAATGAAAGCCATCATCACCGGGGCTGTATTTGGCGTATTATTCGGAGCTGCCACTGTTTATCTGTCGCTCAAAGCTGGTTTGTCGGTATCGGCTTCCATACCGATTGCAGTACTGGCCATCTCACTGGGCCGACGCTTCCTGAATACCACGATTCTTGAAAATAACATCATCCAGACAACTGGCTCCGCCGGAGAAAGCATTGCGTCGGGTGTAGTGTTCACCATGCCGGGCTTTCTGTTTCTGACCAACGGCACCGGAGCAGAGTTCTTTAACTACTGGACAATTCTGACCTTGTCCATTCTGGGCGGTTTGGTCGGAACGCTCATGATGATTCCATTACGTCGGTCGCTGATTGTGCAGGAGCATGGCACGTTGCCTTATCCAGAAGGTACCGCTTGTGCGTCGGTGTTAATTGCTGGCGAGAAAGGTGGTGACTTTGCGAAAACCGCTTATCAAGGACTAGGCGTAGCGTTACTGTATGCTCTCCTGCAAAAGGTGTTGCACGTCGTTGCCGAAGTACCAGTTTGGGCAACTAGGCAGACAAACCGCTATTTCCCATCCGCGCAGGTGGCGGGCGAAATCACCCCCGAATACCTGGGGGTGGGATACATCATCGGGTTTCGGATTTCGGCGGTGTTGGTTGGTGGAGGTATTCTGGCGTGGCTGGGTTTAATTCCGCTGCTGGCATCGGTGGTACCGGGCGATACCATTGCGCTGCAACTTCAGAAGCTTGGTTATCTGACGAATCTGCAAACTTCAGGCGGACCCGGCGGCTGGAACCCCCAAACGCACACCTTCAGCGATACGGCTGCGGCTATTTATCGGGCCTACATCCGACAAATTGGGGCTGGAGCCGTTACGGCCGGTGGATTCATGACGTTGATTAAAACGATTCCAACCATCGTGTCGTCGTTTCGCCAGAGCTTTAGTCGCTCGTCGCTGAACGCCATTGAGACCGAAGGGCAGTTGAGCCAGTCTAGCCAAACGGCCCGTACGGAGCAAGACCTTAGCGTCCGTATTGTTGTCATTGGCAGTGCTGTATTGGTTGGTTTAATGGTGCTGTTGCCACAAATTCCGGGCGATTCTGTAGTAACAAAGTTATTGATCGCCATTCTGGTAATTGTGTTTGGCTTCTTTTTCGTGACGGTTGCGAGCCGAATCGTTGGGCTAATCGGGTCAAGCTCTTCGCCCGTGTCGGGGATGACCATTGCGACCATTATGGGAACGGCGCTTGTTTTCATTGGCTTTGGATTAACTGGTAAAGCTTATGAACCGGCTGTGTTAGTCGTCGGTAGTATGATTTGTGTAGCGGCTGCAAATGCCGGTGCTACGTCGCAAGACCTTAAAACGGGCTACCTTATTGGTGCTACACCCCGCTATCAGCAAATTGCTTTGTTCATTGGAGTGATTGTGTCGTCGTTGGTGGTTGGGGCTACCGTGAAAATCCTCGATACGCCTACACCTGATTTAGTAGCCCAGGGAATCACTCATGCCATTGGGTCAGACAAGTTTCCGGCTCCGCAGGGAACCCTTATGGCGACGCTCATTAAGGGACTCCTGTCGTTTAACCTCGACTGGCAATTTGTATTGGTTGGGGCGTTCATTGCCTTCGTGTTCGAGCTGGTTGGCGTGAGCGCGCTGGCGTTTGCCGTTGGGCTTTATCTTCCCCTTTCAACGACACTTCCCATTTTTATCGGCGGACTCGTAAAAGCCATTGCTGACGCAAGTGCCAAACGAAAAGGCATTGTTGAAGAAGATGCTGACTTGGGGAAAGGCAACCTTTTTGCGACGGGCCTCGTAGCCGGGGGGGCTTTAGCGGGTGTGGCAGTCGCTTTATTGTCAGTTAATGAGTCGGTTTATAATGGCCTGTTGGCCCTAACTGTGGAGCCTACCCTGGCTGGTGCATTAGGCGAAGGTGGTTACCAATTGCTGGGCGCCCTAGCGTTTGCTGGCTTAGCCACCTTGTTATGGCGAGTAGCGACCAAACGGTAGCATTTATTGTAAGTAATAAAATGGCATTGTTGGGCATAATTTTAAGCTACGTCCTTATGCTACTTGGTCTCTGACTGCTCCAGAATGTAAAAGCTTTATTGATTAGCTACAAGGTTAGTAACACTAATCGACTACCTGAAGTACGGCAAGAGGTAAAGGGAGTCGTACGCCGGTTGGAGACCGGACAACGCTGGGGCATAGTCTGGAGACTATGCCCAACGAGAAGCAGGTAACCGCTTACTAAACCGAATGTGTATTGGGCTGTTGCTAGCTGTTAATTAGGGCGTTATATTCATATCTCGTGAATGCCCTACCTTCATGCTAACTGCTCTGTCTGCCTTTCTTTATCGAATTGCTTCCTGGAAAACACTGCTGCTGGTCATAGCTCTGTACATAGTGTTTCCCGCTTATATTTTGAAAACGCTGGAAGCTCGTATGAATGCGTTGGCTGGTCAGCCAATCGGGCCACTTGATCTGCTGTTTGGCTACGATCCGGTAAGGGTGCAACAAATGGTGGCTGCCTACGGACCGGCAGGACGTGACGTTTATGCACTGGGTGAGCTAACGGCCGATGTCGCTTACCCACTTATTTACACGTTTCTGCTAGGTTTGATCTTATCGCTTCTGTTTAGAAATAGGTCGTATTCGCCATTTCGCCTGGTTAACATACTGCCCACTGGTATTCTGTTGGTTGATCTGGCGGAGAACACCTGTATTGTGTATTTACTCAAAACCTACCCTAATACATCGGCTACGGTTGCCTCGCTTTGTTCACTATTGACAAATTTGAAATGGGGATTATTTGGAGTAGTCATTAGCCTGATACTATACGGCTTAATTCGCCGACTATCCACGAAAGAGCAACCTGTAGTAGAAGGCGCGTAAAGGTTCACTTGGCCTGCCCTGCTTTCCTTAATAAGTCAACGACCTTTTCTACAGGTAGCTCGTCTATTTTATGGCCCTGATCGCCCGTCATAGTCTGGGCTGCGAACAACGAGTTGATAATAGCTTCTTCGGTGGCTTCAATAGCCGCCATGAACAGCGGAGATACGTTATCGTTACGTAACAATTTGACTTCATCAAACGCGCTGGTAGTTTCGTGCGGAATGCGATAAGCCGTTGAAACGGCAATTACGTAATCGCCACTGCCGTTCGAGGCAATACCACCCGTTTGGGCCAAACCCATAAACGCTCGTTTGGCTAGCCGTTTTAGGTTGCGGGCATCCAAAGGAGCATCCGTCAACACGACCATCATGCAAGAGCCATCGAGGCCTTCTTTGAACGAATAGCGCCCAAGTTCCACCCCAATGGGTACACCAGAAATTTGTAAAGCACCACCAAAATTCGTTTGTACCAGTGCCCCTACCGTATAGCCACCCAGCGAAGCGGGCAGCTTACGAGACGCCGTGCCAATACCGCCTTTAAAACCGAAACAAACTGTACCGGTTCCAGCGCCAATGTTACCTTCGTCAACCGGACCTGGTTTGGCTTGTCGAAGCGCGTCGAGTACGTGTTGTCTGGTGACGTGCCGCCCGCGGATGTCGTTGAGGGTTCCGTCATTTGTTTCGCCCACCACCGAATTAACCGAGCGCACCTGCTCGTTGCCACGTTGCCCTAAGGTGTAATCAATCAAGGCCTCGGCGGCTGTGGGAACGCTCAACGTATTGGTTAGCACAATGGGCGTTTCGAGGGTACCTAGTTCTTCAACCTGACTGTAGCCCGTCAGTTTTCCGAAGCCATTGCCAATGTAAATGGCCGCTGGACATTTCTGCTGGAATAGATTTCCTTCGTGTGGTACAATGGCCGTTACGCCGGTACGAATATTCTGTCCTTGCTGGAGCGTGACCTGGCCCACCCGGACACCCGGTACGTCGGTAATGGCATTCAACGGGCCGACTGGCAATACACCAAAGCGAATACCGTAATCACGAGGGCGTTTGTCTGATTGAGCCATTGATGCGCTGAAGATCGTTAAAAAGCAAGTGATTAAAATCAGTCGGAAGATGAATACCATACCAATGAGTTGTGTAACGCGGAGGATCGAGACCAAATTACGTGAATAGACTTGACTTACACAGACCGGCTCAGCCAGTACCTTGAAAATAATCGGCTACTTAGCTAATCGTTAACAAACACTTGTGCAGGCTTCTGACTTATGACGCCAAGAACAAACACTCAGCGTCATGAAAATAGGAGAGAAGTTACTCAAACAGTTGAGTAAGAAGTATGAACCGTCGAAGATGGTGGCGGCTACATTTGGTCGGTATGACGTAGCGTTTAAAACCGATGATGAAGGAAACCCAATTCTGCTGTTTATCGGCCAGGCCGACGAACATGGAATGATCAAAGGCGATCACTTTTCGCGCCGACTTGTGAAAGACGCAAACGGGGCCGTCGTGAAAGATCATTGGGATTATAAGGGCAAGGTTTGATATCGATTAACTGATCTCTTATGGCTCGTAAAAGGCCAGTCGGTTTTGCAGTTGGGTTACCTGATGCTGAAGATCATCCAACCGCTCCAGTAGGTTGCTCACGATGTCGAGGTCGTCGGTATGGATGGCCAGTTCCTGATGAAGCCGAACAAATTTTTCCAACTGCGCGAGTTGCTCCGAATGCACATAAAGCGACTGCTCAACCGTAATGGTCTGAATAAGTCCGCGCTGTTCCAGCGTCTGCACAAACTCAATTTCGAGGTGGTGATAACCACAAAATTCCTGGACGGATATGAGGTGTTCGGGTTGCATGGATTTCTATAAGTTACAAGGTGGCTAGTTTCTGAAAAAGCTCTCTTTGCTCATCAGTCAGGTTGGTTGGCAATTTTACCTGCCACTCAACGTAGAGGTCACCAAACGTTCCTTCCTGGTTGTAAACCGGGAAACCTTTCCCTTTTAGCCTCACTTTGGCGCCATTCTGAGTGCCCGGTGGTACGTTGACTTTTACCTTTCCAGTCAGGGTTTCGATGATCTGTTCGCCCCCCAGCACGGCCGTGTACAAATTAATTTCTTCAGTAACGTAGAGGTCATTGCCTTTACGTTTGTAGCGCGGGTCATCGGTGATAACAAAGGTGATGTATAAATCGCCGTTGGGACCACCATTGACGCCGGTTGCACCGTACCCGGTCAGTTTAATCTTCTGACCGTTCTCGACACCCGCTTTGATGGTGATACCAATGGTTTTGCCGTTTATCGTTAATGTCTGTTTATGCGTAGTGTAGGCGTCTCGTAGGCTCAGGTGCAGCTCAGCCTGATAGTCCTGCCCCCGAAAGGTGGTCTCGCGTCGGCTACTCCCTCCGGGGCGGCCCTCCTGGCCAAACAATGATGATAAGAAATCGGAGAAATCGGCACCGCCAAAACCATCCGAGAAGTCAAAATCATCGGCATCGCCTTGAGTCGTGTTGCTCTGACGTTGCTGTTGCCCTCGCTGGGTACTTCTATGCCGAGCGTTTTCTCGCCGGGCTTGCTCAAACAGATCGGCATGCTGCCAATCGTTACCGTATTGGTCGTACTTCTTCCGTTTTTCCGGATCACTCAGGATTTCGTGAGCCTCATTGATCTGCTGAAACTTTTTGTTAGCCTCAGCATCGTTTGGATTGAGATCCGGGTGGTGTTTTCGGGCCAGTTTGCGATACGCTTTCTTGATGTCGTCTTCAGACGCATCTTTAGGCACGCCCAGTACATTGTAGTAATCAATGAAGTCCATACGCTATGAGGGGCGTTTTGCACAACTACTTATACCGTAATAAACGCATACGAGTCAGGAAGGTTAACGAATAATGAAGCATTACGTTGGTATGATAAGCTACGTATGAATTCTTCACCGAACCAGCGACCGTAGCGTTAGCGCATTGCGAATAGCATGACCACCAATGTCGTTATTGAAATACACGTAGATGTCTTTTCCGGAAGCCTCCCAAACGCCTATGAGTTCGGCCCACTCGCTTAGTTCTGGGTCAGAATAACTACCGTGGTAAAGGGGGTGTGACTCCGGACCATGCATGCGTACGTAAACGACGGGAGCTGTTAGGCGGAGAATACACGGTAGATTGGCCCCGCTCATGATGCAGTAAGCCGCATGATGTTGCTCCAGCAAATCAAAAATAGCTTCGGTATGCCAACTAGGATGCCGAAATTCTACCGCCATCTGAATCCAGCGGGGCATCTCTTGCAGGAAGGCTGCCAGACGATCATAATTACAGGCGAAGCGGGGCGAAAGCTGCACTAGCAAAATAGCCTTCTTATCTCCCAAGGCGCTCCAGCTTTCCTGAATTCGGTCGGTCCATAACTCGGGTTCTTTTAAGTTCTTAACGTGGGTTAACCAACGGGGCGCTTTAGCACATAACAGAAACTTCTGAGGCAGCTTAGCTTGCCAGCCTGCAAACGTTTCGGGGGTAGGCCAGCGGTAGAAACTGCTGTTTAGTTCAACGGTGTCAAACTGGTCCAAATAATACGTTAACCGCTTGGCAGCAGACGTTTTGGGCGGATATAAAACACCCTGCCAGTGGTCGTAGCTCCAACCCGATGTACCAATGTGAATACTCATGCGGCCTGTATAGCTAGTTGCTTACAGCCTATAACCATACGGTAGCCGTTTCGTCTTGTATTGCCTTTATTGTTCTTAACTAATGGTCCCAGCAAGTCGTTTTGGTAGGTCGTAGTCTCCGGACTACGACCAAGCGTTATCCGGTCTGTGACCGGTCACCGATGGCACTGGCGGGGAACTGCGACGGCAGCCCGGCGGATAACGCCAGAGCGAAGGTTGAAACTTCGCTCAACTTCACTAACTCAAACTGCTTCTAACCTACAGCTAAAAATTAATGACTAAGTGACTTTCGTCAACAAACCACTGTTAGAAAAGCTATTTAGCCTCGCCAGACAAGGGTACCAACTTGGCCGATAAGTCTGGGGTCTTCATGTCACGATCAAGTGGAAACATAGGCCGGAGTATTCGCTTATACGGCAACCGCGCCAAATCCTGGTCGACTCCTCCGGGTGTCAGCGCCATAATCCAGTCGGCCCGCATCGCATACAATTCTGGCTCCAGGTAGCCTATTTTGACAACGACAATGTCCGATTGACGGGGCTTTAGACCTAGTCGGGTGAAGTCCGCTTCTTTGTGATACGGCTTCCGCTTTTGCGTAACGATCACATGTACGCTACCTACTTTGACAACCACCTCTACTTCAGCGTCTTTATCGCCCTTAACGATTGATTCGACCGTACCTTTGAGCGGAACGGGCGGGGCAAACCGGGCATCTACATGCGCACCGGCCCTGCCTTCGACTTTGCCGCCGACGCCAGCCGCTATCGCTTTTTTGACCAACTCCGGATCAGGAATAGACGCGTAAATCAACGACGGGCCATTCTCTTTTTGAAACTCTGGCCGAGCCAGTATCTGCGTAAGTGTCCAGGTTACGTCGCCAGCGCCCCCAGCGGTCGGATTATCACCCGTATCGCTGATAAAGAACGGATGTTTGGGGCTGGACAAGGCTTTGGCCAGACACTGCTCCAGCGTACCTGTCGGGGCAACAAAGTCGAACTTAAACCGAGCGTTCCAGAAGTCGAGCGCTAGTTTCTCGGCGGCTTGCGTCACTTTTGCTTTGTCATCGCCGGTTACCATAATGGCTGCGTGATTACGCGGTTCGTCGGCCCAGGCGTAGCCGATCCATATGCCTGCATCGACAATGCCGTCCTGATGATCGGCAATGGGGGCTACTGCCTGATACAGGCTTTTGCCCGGCTCAATACGTGTGCTGGTTTGTTCGCCGGGCAACAGAATAGGAATAGCAATCAATGCCTTGTAAGCTGGCTTTCCTTTTCCGCTTTTGATACGCTCCAGCAAATTAACCACGGCTCGTTCTTTCGTTTGCATAGCATCTTCGTGGGGCGCCATGCGATAACAGGTCATTAAGTCGGTGTTTTGCGCCAACCGTCGTGACACGTTGCCGTGCAAATCCATGGAGGTTGAAACAAGCGTTTTGTACCCGATTACCTGCCTGATTCGGGTGATAAAATCACCTTCGGGATCGTCTAATCCTTTTACGCTCATAGCGCCGTGGATATCGAAGTAGAGTCCATCGTAAGGAGCATACTTTTTGAGGCTATCCAGCGTTTTGTTCACCAGCGATTCATAAGCCTCCCGGGTTACAGCCCCTCCGGGAAGCGATTTGCCCACAATGGCCGGCAGCCAGATCGCCTGTTTGCGCAAGGGAGACACCGGCATCATGAACGGATAGGCGTTGAAGACTTCTCCGCTATATCGGGCATGGAACGCTTCTTCGTGGGTAACGGCTGGCGAAAACGTACTCGATTCAATGCCCAATCCTGCAATGGCTATTCGGGGCAGAGGAGTTCCACTAGCGTTATTTGGCGATTGGGCACAGGCCCAATTCGTGAATGCGAAGCAGGCAATGAGCGCTAAAATCAGGTGTTTCATGCCTACAAGTTAGCGCATTCAACGATTGAGACAAGGGTTTGTGTCTCTGAGTTACCTACACTGTACATACTATGAACGACTGTTCTGTATGTCAATTTGATGTAAAGCCCGGCAATTTATCAGATTAGCTTCGTACACATCTGATAAATTATGAAGTATAAATAAGTACCAGCTAAAAGTTTGATAGCGGTAGCTTATGCTAAACGATGTCTTTTGTCATAAACAAGACTTATTCTCTGATCTATGTTACGTCTCGCTACACTGAACGCAGGCATCCGGTTAGGCATAGTCCTCTTCGCTACCAGTCTGCAAATAATGGCTCAAGCGCCCCAGCGGCAGCCAACACCCAACGATACGCTGAAATCTCCACACGTCATGGCCGATAATCGTGTTGCCATTCGCATCTACGCCCCTAAGGCCAGTGAGGTGATAGTATCGGGTGATTTCCTGGGACAGAGTAAACCGCTTAGCCTAGCCAAAGATGAACAGGGTGTGTGGTCGGTTGTAACGGGCCCGCTTAAACCGGACTATTACAGCTATACTCTAATGGTTGACGGTGTGCGGACAATGGACCCGAAGAATCCGGCTATCAAACAAGGTATCAGCAGCTTAGAGAATATAATGGCCGTGGTGGGCAAAGAAACCGCTTTTGAAGACAATCAGCCTGTTCCGCACGGGGAAGTTCGGCAGGTTTGGTACCAGTCAAATTCGCTGGGCATGTCGCGCCGGATGCACGTATATACACCACCGGGGTACGAGCAAGGCAAGACGAAATACCCTGTCTTTTATCTGCTCCATGGCGGGGGTGACGACGACTCGGGCTGGAACACCATTGGTCGCGCCAGTTTCATTTTCGATAACCTGATTGCCGCCGGAAAGGCTAAGCCTATGATTGTGATCATGCCGAATGGAAGTATGCCTATGCCGCCTTCGTCCAATATGGCCGACTTCGCTAAACTGCTTCCTAAAATGCAGGAGATGTTTGCCAACGAACTGACGAAAGACGTAATGCCTTACGTAGAAAAAAGCTATCGGGTATTAACCGGAGCCAACAATCGGGCACTGGCGGGTTTATCGATGGGTGGCATTCAGACATTGAACGTGAGCCTGTCACGCCCTGAGTTGTTCAACTACGTGGGCGTGTTTAGCTCTGGCTTTTTCGGCGGCTCCATTAGTGAAGCTGAAAGCCAATACGCCAAAACTTTACAGGACCCCAACTTCAATAAAAATAAGAAGCTGTTTCTGTTCGAGATTGGGAAAGACGATTTCCTCATGGAGCCTTGCAAGCAAACCATGGCCTTGTTCGACAAGCATCAAATCAAGTATCAATACAAGGAAACGGACGGTGGTCATACCTGGATTAACTGGCGGCATTACCTGAATGAGTACACGCCGTTGTTGTTTCAGTGAAAAATTGATGTAGCACTTGTTTAGGATTTGGTTTTGAAACAAACTGCTATCGAAAACTGGCCAGGCTACTCCTGGCCCGAACAAGTAGGGTTTACCTGCTGATGGCGTTAACGCTGAGTACTAGTTATGGGCAGGATAGCTTCGTGGGCGAAAGCCCGAAACTGGCTGACTGGCAAACTGGGCATAAACGACAGGTTGTGCTTGTACTGCACGGCGATCACCGTGCTCATTATTACACTCAACAAATGCTTTTTGTACGTCCCTCAGTGGATCAATACACGTTTCTGATAACCATCCATACATATCTATTCGTTTGTAGGGCGATTATCAGATGGTCAGATTGGTATGCTTGACTTACATTAATCAGCGTCAAAGCTTAGTAGTTGATCTGTAAAGACGTTAACCGTTTAGCTTAATCACGGCTACCTGTAGGTATACACTCGACTCTTGTCAGCACGTACTGATAGCCTTTGTCGGGGTTGGCCAACACCCACTTTCCCTGCTTCTCAATTCGTTCGCCTTCTCGCCACATTACCGTATCGCCTTTCATGGTGAATGCCACCTCGTAAGGCTGCGTGACGCCCTCGCCCGAGCGCTGCCAATCGGCTTTAACCTGACCATTGGCTAACGTACCACGAACTGGACCAGTCGCCCTATCTTTCTCGAACGGCAACACCGATAACTCGCCCGTTACGATTGAATCGCTTATGGTTAGGCGCAGCGTTGTTGTATCACGCCCGACGACCTGTTGGAAGCAGGTTGTTTCCGGCGCAGTTGTCGTTGCAACGGAATCAGCAGAGCCAGCTGCCGCAGTTGTGGTTTCGGTAGATCGCGTACCACAACTTGTTAAGATCGCCAGTGAGCATAGGTAGGACAGAAGACGTCGCATGAGCGTGAATGAGTTTAGCTTTGTAAAAATACTACTAAACACAAACAGCCGACTACAAAAAAGCAGTCGGCTGTTTGATCACTTATCTGAGAAGTGAATTTACTCGTCTTCAGTAGTGGCCTCCCGATCTGGTTTGGGTTTGCCATATTCGCCATGGTAGGGTGTTCCGGCAGTCACCTTACCTCCACTAGTCCACAAGCCACCCCCTCGTTCGCCATTGTTTTTTGTGTTCTCTCCGCTCGGGCCGTCTTTAGGCACACTACGTTTATCGTCATTCTCGGTTCCCGAGTGGCCTAGTCCTGGCTTGTCATACACACCGTCGACCTGATCGTCAGGTTGGTCTGGTGTATTTTGGTTCGTTTGGTTTTCCATGGTTGAGTTGATTATGTCAGATACGGACTTAGCCCATGATTCATTGGGTAAGCTCCTAATTACACGCTCAACCGCTAGCCTAGTCAATTGTTCATACCAATGAGGCAAGCAATGAGTAGCCATCAAAGGAGAATTGAAGCATTAGGCACTTTGTATTGAGACAATACAGTACACAACTCTTAAGCACATCACTTAATCAATTGACCACATGAAGAATACCTGTTCAGCCAATCTAATTCATTTGCTTTTTCTTGCTTGTTTTTGGGTGTCCTTTACCACTTATGCACAAACAGCTGCTAGAACGGGTAGCCTGGCCGACATAAAATTCATTGAAGGACATTGGCAAGGTACATTTAACGGCGGCCCAATTGAAGCCATGTGGATGGCTCCGGCAAGTGATAATACGGCTGGCTTTATCCGGATGATGAAAGACAACAAGATTAGTATGTACGAGATCCTGGTGTACGAGCAAACCGAACGCGGACCAGTTTCCCTCGTAAAACACTTTAAGCCTGGCTTAATTGGACAGGAAGAAAAAGATAAGTCAGATCGATACGTGTTCATTGAAGCTAGTAATGACCGGGCGTTGTTCGAAAAAGACGATGCTTCCATCCGAATTATCTACGAAAAGCGGGGGAAAGACCAGTTGGTTATTCAGCGTGGGCAGCAAAAAGACGGTAAATGGGTATTCAACGATCTGTTTGTATTCGACCGTGTCAAATAACGCTTACTTGTTGGCAATAGACCGCTGATTTTTATGATGGTTATGATTTAGGCTGATGGTTTGTATGAGTTCATTGCCTTATTATGGCCTTTTATCAGGATAGAATCATTTGGGTCATACAACTCAGCAGGTACTGCCCGTTCGGGTTTATTGTGCTGGAATAACAGAGATGAGCTGTCTCAATGCTGAAGTTTAGCTACGAACGTAGCCAATTATACGTAACGATTACGCCGAATGTGAAGACGAGGTGTGCCATGAATAAGGAAAGTAGATAAGGCTTCAATGAAATGGCGGGTGGTTTCGGATGAAGGACAAAAAAACTGTACCAGAAGATAATAGCGGCCAGCCCACTACCTATCCCTAACCAGATGCCCGATTGAAAGTCTGGTTGCCCAATGCTTAATAACCATAAGCCGTAGTAGCAAAGGGCAAAGGCAATACCAATGAGATAATGTCCGATAATACCAACGGTTACGGCCAAACGACTATCGGACAGGTTGCCGTCTGGCGATGTCTGGAAGGTAAGCATGGTGCCCAAAATTTGGGTCACTTTCATAACCCGGTCGGTGATGAATGTCATGATGTACATGAAGAATGTCATCAGGGCTGTACCAGCAATACCCGCCAAAATGATATGAAGTAACTTCATGGTATAAGTTGGGATAGATGTTGATACAATTGGCTGTCAACGTATGTAAACTTAATTTTAAAGCGCTTAGCTACACTGTGTTCGCTTATGGCTCCTTACACAATTCCTGCTCAGGCCCGTATTGGTCATGTTCATCTGAAAGTAGCTGATCTCGACCGGGCTCTGGCTTTCTATCGCGATCTGCTCGGTTTCTCACTTATAACAACTTACGGAAAAGAGGCCGCCTTTATTTCGGCGGGCGGCTATCATCATCACATCGGGCTGAACACCTGGTATAGCAAAGACGGGCCACCTGCGCCTTTACGTAGCGCGGGATTGTTTCATACCGCCATCCTGTTTCCAACCCGCCGGGATTTGGCGGTTGCTCTTCAACGATTGATGGACGCAAACTATCCCCTGACGGGCGCTTCTGACCATGGCGTTTCGGAGGCCTTGTACTTAAATGACCCGGATCGTAATGGTGTAGAATTATACTGGGACCGCCCCATGGACCAATGGCCGCGTAAACCCGACGGCTCTATAGAAATGTACACGCATCGGTTGAACCTGGATGGTTTATTAGCTGAGTTACATAGCTAGACAAGGCTAACGCTTTTTGTAGTTTAATTGACTTGGGGTCGATTCATAACCTACGTTAAACCAATCCCCTTCTCTCTAACCTTCTGGCATTACTGCCATGCGAGGAATAGAAAGAAGGGGATTGGTTTAGCCTCTACTATCAGAACTGTTTACATGATAGAGCAAGAGGTCAGCTTACCCAAAAACGGCTTATTACTCACCCTTGACAACCCGGATTATCTTTGATTGGGTAGGCGTCATGGCCCGCAACAACAAGACACCGGTCGGCTGACGGCTAACCTCAAATGTGTGCTGTTCCTGCGTGGCGGCCTGCTCAATCGAGTGCGAGTCGATCAGTTGGCCCTGTACGTCAAGTAGGTTCAGCTGTAACGGCTGACCTTGAGCGCCTGCTACCCGAACGCTTAGCCGACCATTGCGAGTGGGGTTACCCAGTAGCTGAACGTGTAGCCTACTCTCCGGTTCACTCGTGGAGATCCGGCTGCTGTTACTACCCGAGCAGGCTGACAGCCAGCTATACACAAAGCTGGATTCGCTACTGCTTTGTACAGCTTTGAGGGTGATAACCGGGTTGTCGGTGTACAAACGAAGGGTGTAGGGCCCTGGCGCCGTGGTAGGCAGCATCTCATTAACCACCGAAAAGCTCACTGGCTGGCCCGTTAGTCCACTGTATTGGGGCGTAAAGCTCAACCGACGCTCATTGGCTGAAACTGTCTGACAGTTAACCAGTGTAACGTTTGTTATGGAGAAGGGCGCTGTTGGTTGGGTGTTATTGAAACAGGCCGGCAGCCAGTTATACACAAAGCTGGATTCACTACCGCTCTGTGTTGCTTTGAGGGTGATCGCCGGGTTGTCGGTATACAAACGAAGGGTGTAGGGCCCTGGCGCCGTGGTAGGCAACATCTCATTAACCACCGAAAAGCTCACTGGCTGGCCCGTTAATCCACTGTATTGGGGCGTAAAGCTCAACCGACGCTCATTGGCTGAAACTGTCTGACATACGGGGTTTGTGACGCCGACAATCATAAACGTCGAGCTGGTAATCTTTTCTTTGATAAGAATAGTAGCCGTATCCTCCGCTGGGTCAAGGTCATACTCATCTCCGTCGATCAGCGAAAAAACCGCTGTTTCGTCGCCCTCCTCTTCTTCGTCATTGTCGATAGGGTCAAGTTCTTCTATCACCACTGACTCACCATCGGTAAAGGTGATAGAGGTCGGTAGGTTAACGTAATCGACGCCAGCGGTGGCTGTACCGCCAATTTGGTAATTAACCACCAGGGTCCCTACCGTGCTATTGCGCTCAAAACGAAGGGTGCCGGGGTTTGCCGCTGCTGCTCGGGCACCAATAGCTGCCTTCCGGCCTCCACCCGATTCGTTTTCCGAGGCAACAGGATCTGGACTGGTAAGTTTTACGAGGGTTGCAGCGGGGGCTGTAATCGAGAAGTTCGCGTTTGAAATGTCGAAAAAGACGTTGTTTCTGGCAGCTACTAAAATGCGGGCGTTGCTGGTCAATACGTTAGGCAGAATGACTGGTTCGCTGCCGTCGTTAGGTGTGTTGGCCACCAGCGTCACTGGGAATGTCTGACCTCCGTCTGTCGACAGCAGAATGTCTACCGTTGCACAGTTGACAGGTGGGGCCGTGGTATTCGCTACGCTCCAGGTGATGGTCTGCGACGAATTGCCTGGGTAAGACCCCGACAGATTGGTCGTCTCCAGAAATGGCCCTGAGTTTTCATCTATCGTCACCGTAACCGTCCGGTAGGTCAAGCCACCGGCACCATCACGCACTGTCAGCCGCAGCGTCGTTTCTACACCAACCGAGGGCAGTTTATCGCCTTTGGCATAGTTAGTCCCGTCCAGAATAGCCGATAGTCGGGGAAAGATCCGGGTTCCGTTGTTCGATGGAGCGTAGCTCCGGAAAAAGGGCGGCTGCGCCGTATTGGCCAGCGTCGACCCGTTGGGCACTATCTTACCAATGTCGGTGCCTTCCCAGGAGTAACTCAGCACGTTGGCCGCGTCGGGGTCGGTTGCCTCGCCGGTCAGAACAAACGGGGTCGACCTAGGTATGGTTACGTTGGCCGGGAATCGGGTAATTGTTGGCACGACATTGTTAAGCGGAGTCGACGTAAAGCAGCTTAACGTGCTAACGTACTGAACCGCCTGAGCGTAGCTGACCGTATGAAAATTAAGAATCGGCTGGTAAGCAGGGGTTTCGTAGTTGTCGTTACCGGCTGCACCGTCGCAGGTGTAGCCATAGCTCATGATGGTTGTGCCCGATCCGGGCTCTACCGACGTTTTCGCTTCGCGGGTTGTGCAGACCGGAATACTACTGTTGAAGGTATGGCTCATACCGAATTGATGGCCTACCTCGTGACTCAACGTCTGATCGTCGAATATGGGCGCGAACGACCCATCGCCAAAGCTACTGGCACCCATCGCCTTACTTTCTGATATACAGGCAGACGGCGTAATGGCAAGGCCTTCGCCCGAGCCGCCCGAACTGCCCAGTACGTGGCCGATGTCGTAGTTGTCGTTACCAATGGCGGAGTCGAGCACCAACTGGTTTCTAGTGATCATCGCATCCAGATCACTATTGTTGTAGCCGCCACTATTCTCCGCGGTGAAAATAGTGCTGGTACCGCTAACCAAGACAAAGGCTACACTTAGCTCGGTACGAAAAACGGCGTTCATCCGGTTCACATAGCCAACCATCGCATTAAATGCGGTATTGACATTCCCATTTCCCTGTTTTTGGGTAAATTCCTTCGTTGCCGCCAAGGCAAGCCGAAATGTCCTTAGCACAGTACCAGTATTGTTAGCAATGGCGCCCTGGCGGGCACCGTTCTTATGGGTATCAATGGCAGGCGACAAGGTGCCACATTTGCCCGTCGTGCCAAACGGTTTCACGATGTCTGACCGTCGGGCATCACGACCGAAGTAGGTGATGTACAACTGGTCGGTTGGGTCGGTCGACGCCTTCGTGTAATAAACCGCATCGTTTCCTACTCCCAGGATAATGGCGTCGAAACCACTCGCTGTAAAGCTGAGCCGGATGGTATAAGCCTGGTGCGTGGTACCCTTCCCGGCATATGTTTTGATTTCAGGATGTTGGGCGGCTACGTTGGGCGACAGAATCGGCGATTCAAATAAGGCAAACGTTTCGGTTGTGCCGTCGGGCAGTGGAATGGCTACGGGTAGTGGATTGCTATTCGGCTGGAACTCACGGGAGGCTTTGGTTAAATAACGACGGAGTTCGGCTGTCTTTAGCCGATAGGGCTTAAACGTCTGAACGCCCTGAATAGCCGGAGTTGCTATGCGGGACTGGGCAGCAGAAAGAGGCTCGAAGAATGAAGTTTGCGCCCAGCTGGTGGTTGCGCTGATCCAAAGCAGCACTACAAATAAGGCTACTTTAGGGGTAGAATTTGATTGCATAAGAATGAGGGGAATAGTGAATGGTAAAACAAAAGGTGATTTAATCGTAAAACAGGGGTTAGCATTGGATGGACATTGACATATCACCAGGCAGGGCTATGAACCATACAGGGGCGTTTGCCAATTCGTCAGCAAGTACAAATAGCCACCATTGCGACGCTATTCCATTTGTCGCACAGGGTAGCTCATTTGTCGCATCCATAAAAAAAGCCCCGTATGGGCTTGTGACGCTGGTGAATATAGCAGGACACGTTATCCATCTATTGCGATGTTCACGCATTCGGTAAGCTTAGAGGGCCTGATAAGCGAGGTAGGCTAGAATAGCCACAATAGGATGGCATCTGTTTTGTCTACTGACTATGCAATAAGGGTTTACAACAATTCGACAAACACGTGGTTTACGACGGAGTAATCATTCATACTCAACGTAGTACCATGAAACAGTTCATTATTCCCATACTGGTTGGTTTGGGTCTGGCAACGGCTTGTCAGAAAAAAGAAAATTCGAAAGGAGTTGATACGGGCGATCTTGACAGCGCTACCGAGACGGTCTCTAACGTTGGCGATCCCAAACTACTATACACCCTGCCCGACAAATACAACACGCCCGACGGTATGGCGCTGGCCCCCGATGGCACAGTGTATTTGTCGGTGCCCAATCTGGCCGATAATTCATACCCCGGCGTTCTGGTCAAGTTTGCCGCTGATTCCGTCCAGTTCGTAACCAGCTTACCGGCTCATCCGGATACGAAGCACGCAGCTCCGATGGATTTAGCCTTTGGACCAGACGGCAATCTGTATTATGCCGAAAACCAATACGAGAACGACAAGAATTATAAGTCGCGGCTGATGCGCATTCGTATGCAGAATGGTAAGGTACTGGGTGTCGATCCGGTGGTTACGGGATTTGGTCTGGCAAACGCTGTTGTCTGGAAGGGTAACAAGATTTATGTAACCGACAGTCAATGGGATATGCCCGATAATCCTAAAGGAAGCGCGGTCATGCACTTCACACTCGACGAGTTGAACAAGGGCGTTGTGGCGCTTAAACCCAAAACAATGGACCCGCACGTATTAGCGACCTTTACCACCGAAGTCAACGAGACAGAAGTTGATAACGGAGCCGATGGGCTGGATTATGACAGCGAAGGGCGGTTCTACACGGGCAGCTTCGGCGACGGAATGCTCTACCGACTAACCCTGAAGCCCGACGGTACGCTGGCGTCTAAAGAAGTGGTAAAGGTAGACCAAAAGATTTCGTGCGTCGATGGGCTGATTGTCGATCGTAAGACGAACACTATTTATCTGTGCAATTCCCGCACCAATGCCATCTTAACCGTTTCTCCCGATGGTAAGGTAGGGACACTCGTTCAGAATGGCGATACGGATGGTAAAGACGGTAAGATTGATCAGCCCGCCGAAGTATTGCTGAAAGGCAACCGCTTATACATTACAGACTTCGATAAGCCCGAAAAGCATTTTGTGAATACTAAGGCCGACAACGTACATACTATGTCGTACGTGGATCTGCCCAAGTAGAACCAATGGTTGGTCCATACAAAAATGGGGGCTGAAAAATTAGCCCCCATTTTTGTGTTTATAGCGGTTTGAGTTCCAGTTTTCGCCAGCGTACCTTGATGCCACCACCGTCGTGAATTTGCAGAGCCACTGACCCATTTGCCTGTCCAATTTTTTCGTCGTGCATATCCACCATCGACTTTCCATTCAGGTACGTCTGCACGTGATCGCCCTGCACCCGGATGCGTAACGTATTCCACTCGCTTGGTTTCAGGATTGACTCTTTCTCGTCGGGGATCTGTACAAGCCAGCCCCGGCCGTACGATTCGTAAATACCACCCGTGTCGTGGTTGGGCGGGGCCACCTCCACTTGCCAGCCACTCACTTTGGTGCCCTCTATTGACGACCGAAAAAATACACCACTGTTGCCGTTCGCTTCCTGTTTAAACTGCAGCGATAGGTCAAAGTCTTTGTATTGTTGTTCGGTAGCCAGGTAACCATACTGTTTGTCGGGGCCGCTTTCGCAAACGAGCTCGCCGTTGTCTACGTACCATTTTTCAGTGCCGTAGACTTTCCAGCCGGTCAGGTCTTTGCCATTAAAAAGCTGGACGGTTTTAGTTGGAGCGGTAAACGCCAGCATCGCCAGCGCCGTAATCAGGGTGAAGCAATAATTCATAGGTACAAAAGGTTAACGTTTCTGTAAAAAACGAGAGCGTTTCGGCAAAGTAGGCAAAGATTAAGCGGCTTCGCAACTCTGGGTTAGTTGACGCATCAAAACCAGGTTTAGTAACCGCGAAAACGGTTGATGACATTCACGTTGTAATGGCGTTTTTCATAAATGAGTCAGCCTCTTAATGGGCTGGTTAAGGCCAATCAAGAGGCTGAAGGGCAATCAGTAGTATTCGTCTTTTGGGCTAAGCGTTTACTGTTTAACGATTTTTTTAGTTATCCGCTGCCCCTGAACGTCTCCCCGGACAAAATAGACACCACCGGGCAGGTTTGATACGACAAACCGAGTTGCATTAAAGCCAGTTTTGGCGTTTAATGTATTGCTCTGTTTAATGTTTCCCTGATTGTCAAGCATGTCTATGCGCAGACCTGGCTGATCCGTGGCGCTAAAATACTTCACCTCGATTACATCAGTAGCTGGATTTGGATACGCTTGTACCGACAGCGTAGCTACATCCTCATCCGTGTTGTTCAACGCAAGACCTAACTGAGCCTGTTTCTGCTTCAACACTTCGGCCAGCGTAGTGACCCCGCTCAGTTGCTCCAGCGGGTGAGCCGATATAGATGCTCGCTGGCCAGAACGAGAATAAAAACTGCTCCGGATGTTGAGAGACATCTTCGATTCGGCAAACTGCACGAATTTGTCTTCAACAGTGAGGGCCTGTACCTGTTCGGGACTTCCTCCTTTGCCTTTAAACGTAAACAAAGCAACTGGTTCACCGCTCACAAATGCACCGTAGTTGGTTTCCTGTGGGGTTTTGCCGATGATATAATAGGCCGAGTTTGACTCCGAAGCGAAGCTTTCCGGCGTAAGTAGCTTATAAGGTGCTTTATCCCAAGTACCCCGGACATCGCTCACGTCCGTTAGCACAAAATCTTTGGACACTTTTAACGAAAACTGTGCCGTTGCTCCGCGATCTTCCGCTTCCGGATTGTTGGCGTTGGGCGTGCTATAATTAGGTATCACCCAGGCGGTGTATAAACTGGTTTTTGAGTCATACGACACCATATAGCGAACATCGCTCGATGATATCATAACCTGGTTTTGAGCCCACGACAAGGAGCAGCTAAACCAGACAAACAGTAATAAGCTTATGTGTTTCATAGTAATTGATTAAAGACGTGATTTCGTTTTTCTGATAACAAAAGGAACACATTTGTCAGGTGCACAGCAATCACCCTGTTCAACAATAATGGGGCAGCAGCCAGTTAATGGGCAAACGCCATCTGTTGAGGCCACAGAGTATACACCTACCTGAGTAATCGTTACGGAATTACCCGTGGCGAACAAGCTTCCATCTTTGAACCAGCGTACATCCTGGTACTTACTCGGAACGGTAACAATGTACTCGTCACCCGTGCAGAGCTTGATTGGAACACTGGCGCAGGAAGAGGCCTCGTTGTTAGCCGTGTTGGGATCTACACTACCCGTGGCCGTTACACTGGCCGTGTTCAGAAGAACACCTTCCGCCTGCACCTGCACCGTCAGCACCAAAGAAGCTATTTCGCCCACCGCTAAATCCCCCACTGTCCAGATGCCGGTCGTCGAGTTGTAACTTCCTTTAGACGGGGTAGGCGTTCCCTGCAGTTGCGCAGCGCCGTTACGAGCGAGTGTATCCAACACATTGACGCCAATAGCGCTGCCCGGACCAATATTCTGGACGGTTATTGTGAAGCTTACACTTGAGTTAATGGCCGTTAGTGACTGGCTCACCTGCTTGGTAATAAGGAGGTCAGCAGGCTGATTGGTAGCTGCACTCACTGTCAGGCTGATAGCCGCCGACGAGCACACCGTTGGCTGGGCAATGTCACATACCGAGTACGTAAACGATACGGGGCCTGAAAAGCCCGCTCCTGGGCTATAGCTGATGCTACCATCGGGGTTAACCGTAGCGGTTCCCGAATTAGGGGTGCCCACCGTGACCGTCACGGCGGTGCTGCTTATGGGCTGGCCGTTGCGCGTATCGTTGGCCAGCACCGGAATGGTGGTAGCTACTCCTGCCGTCAACGTCTGGTTGTCAGGGCTAGCCTGGAGGGCGGAAGTAACGGTCAGGTTAACGGGTGCCGACGCACACTGAGCCGACTGGGCAATGTCGCAAACGGTATACGTAAACGAAATCGGTCCCGAAAAGCCCGTCGCAGGCGCATAGGTGATGGTGCCATTGGCATTGACCGTGGCCGTTCCCGTAGCTGGTGGCGTACTCACGCTTACCGTTACGTTGGTGGTGCTGGCAGGCAGACCGTTACGTGTATCGTTCGTTAGCACCGGCACACTGACTGGCGTACCTGCATTGGTCGTAGCCAGATCCGCATTGGCCACAAGAGCTGCATTGGCTGCACTTACCGTCAGGCTAATAGCTGCCGACGAGCACACTGTTGGTTGAGCGATGTCACATACTGTATACGTAAACGATACGGGTCCCGAAAATCCTGGTGCTGACGTATAGGTGATGCTACCATCGGGATTAACCGTGGCTGTGCCTGAACTCGGTGTGCCCACTGTTACTGTTACACTGGTGTTACTCACTGGCTGACCATTGCGCGTATCGTTGGCCAGCACCGGAATCGTAGCCTGAGTACCTGCGGTCAACGTCTGGTTGTCAGGGCTAGCCTGAAGAATTGACGTAACCGTTAGGCTAACCGGTGCCGACGCACACTGAGCGGGTTGAGTGATGTCGCAAATCGTGTAAATGAACGAAACGGGCCCTGAGTAACCCATTGCAGGCGTGTAGTTTATGGTGCCGTTCGCATTGACTGTGGCCGTTCCCGTAGTTGGGGGCGTACTCACACTCACGGTTACGTTGGTGGTGCTGGCGGGCTGCCCATTGCGGGTATCGTTCGTTAGCACGGATACACTAAGGGGTGTACCTGCACTGGTCGTAGCTAGATCCGCATTCGCTACAAGAGCTGCATTGGCTGCATTCACCGTTAGGCTAACGGCTGCCGACGAGCACACTGTTGGTTGAGCGATGTCACATACCGTGTAGGTGAACGAGACTGGACCCGAAAAACCTCCTGCTGGGCTGTACGTTAAAGTGCCGTCCGGATTAATGATCACTACGCCCGAGTTGGGGGTACTCGCGGTTACCGTCACGCTGGTGCCGCTCACAGGCTGGCCATTGCGAGTGTCGTTGGCCAGTACCGGAATCGTAGTCAAGGTGCCTGCTGTCAGCGTCTGATTGTCAGGATTAGCCAGTAGGGTTAAGCATTGCGCAGCAGGACCAGTAGCGGTACGAAACTGTTCCAGTGGAATCTGATTGCCCCCCGGCGGTTGGCCAGAGACTGAGTAAAAGCTGTTGGCTACATTAAGAGATAACCGTTGATCAGCCTGCGTAATAAACGCGTTTCCCGATTCCAGCGGGCTAACAGGGCCGAAGCAACCATTTCCCTGGAAAGTAAACAGCGCAACCGGAGTGCCGCTAACGAATGGACCATAATTCGTTTCCGCCGGAGCTTTACCAATCACGTAATAGTTTATGGCTGGGTCCAGACCTGAACCTGACCAGTCTTGCCCCGGATTTCCAGGCCCTAAACGAAGAGGGACTTTATCCCACGTCCCCCGCACATCTGTAATTTCAGTTATCACAAATGATGCCGGCACTTTCAGGGTAAACTGTGCTGTACCACCGCGCTCGTTTCCATTTACTGCTGTATTATTTGCGTTGGGCGTGTTGTAGCGGGGCACAACATAAGCTGTGTAGCGGTTCGTAGCCAGATCGTACGTCACTTGGTAGTCCACCACGTTGGAAGACTGCTGCGCGTAAGCTGTTCCGGTAACCAGGAACAGAAGACTCCAAATGAGGGCGCTTAGAAGTCGGTTCATAATAAAACTAGTTTTCAACGTTCGTTGGTAAAGCTTGGAGGAGCCTATTGATTAGGCTCCTCCCAAAACGATTATGGCAGCTGTTCACGAATCGTGAAGAACGGCAGCCTGAAGCTGTTGCCTGGGTGGTTCTTGATGATGTTTTGATAGATGAATTCTACATCATTGCCCGTACCCTGGAAGATGACCTGGCCATCCATGTTCACATCACCTTCATAGTAGCCCCGCAACTTGTAGAATGGCGTGGTCAAACTATTGGCCGATGCATTGATTACCTGCTGATAGGTTCGATTGACGTCGTTGTTTGATCCCTGATAAACGGCCAGGTTGTGCGGAGTGCTGGCCAGGTTCTCGCCCAGAGCGTTACCCGCCCACATCGCCACGCCTTGCTCTACTACCACCTGTGCCTGATCGACGCTTACCTGCGTGTAGCTGGTAGTGCCGGAATAGGTAAAGGTTGGCGTAGCCGAATTGCGGAAGTCGACAACCGTAGCTGTAATCGAGAGCGGCAGGGCTGTCTGGCTCATGATGCCCAGGTGGTTACGGTGACGAACGGCTACAAAGTAGTTACCCGACAAGGCCTGGGCAAACGTCATCGAAGAGACTCCATCCACCTCAACGATGTCGCCATCGCGTTGGAGCAGGGCCGCCCGGCTATCAACGATAGTGGCAGCGTTACTAGCAGAGCGCAGCTCAACAAACACCCAATCGACAATAGCATCAGTACCGGTGATGGTTGTCACGCTAGCGGCCATGCTGCCAACCGCGGTAATCGGGTTGAGTGCCGTATAGGGATGGTTAACTGGCAGGTAGCCACTAGCCCGTAGTGCATCGCGCATGAGTGGTCCTGATACCCCAAACAGCGCTCCTTGCAGATAAGCCTTAGGGGACAGTCTGACAATCGGAGCCGCGATCACTGCTGCTGTCGTTACAGTAGCCTGGTTGTTTGCTGGCGTAGCATCGCCTGTGGGCACGACCGTAGCCGCTGTAAACGTTTGTGGCTGACCTACCGTTGGCAATCCAGGAATAACCGAAACGGCTAGGGTTTCGCTGGTAAGTGGGGCCAGCGACACCGATTTAACGCAGGTAACCAGCTGGCCACTTATTGAACAAGTGAACCCGTTAGAGGTCGTAAAGCCGGGTGCAATGGTAACGTTAGCCGGTAGTGTCAGCGTAACCGACACAGGCCCTGCATAAATACCCGTGCCTACGTTGCTAACCGAAATAGGCAGGCTACTAGCCAGCGTAGCTGTTAAGCTTTGAACAGGCTGGCTGATACCAACTGCCAAGTCAACCGCGCCATTGGGTGGAAACACCGTGATGTAAGCCGTAGCCGTAGCGCAGGCTACTGGAGAGCCGTTATCACAAACCTGGTACGTGAAGAAGTCTGATCCGGTGAAACCAGCTGTTGGTGTATAGGTGAAGCCTCCGGTTGACGTCAGTATTAAGGTGCCATTGGTTGGGCTTGTTACTGGTGTTGTTGTCACCGTCTGGGTATTGCCTTCTAAATCCTGATCGTTGGTTAAGACGTTACCCCCTACCGCTACGTTCGAAAATGTGCTAACCGCATCATCGTATGCCAACGTCTGATTGACTGCTGGGTTGGGGCGCACGTTTACCGTTACAGTTGCCTGGTCGCAGAGAATAGGGTTGCCATTGTCGCAGACTTGGTACACAAAGCTATCGACTCCCGTAAAACTGTTTACTGGCGTATACGTAATGGTACCATTGGCGTTTACCGTTACGTTGCCATTCACCGGTGATGTAACAATAATCGGTTGGCCTAGCGGCTGAGCATCCGGGTCGCTGTCATTTGCTTTCACTGCAATCGTCACCGCAGTATTCGGCGTTGTGGTGGCTATGTCATTTTGCGCGATTGGCGCATCGTTACCGTTTGGCGCATTGTCGCGTACTTCAAGGGATACCAGCGCCGTTGTGCACTGAGCTGCGGTATTACAGACCTGGTACACAAAGCTGTCTGCTCCGCTGAAACCCTGTGTCGGTGTATAGGTATAGCTGCCGGTAGATGTCAGTACTAACGTGCCGTTGGCTGGGGCAACCACGGGCGTAGTAGTTACACTAAGCGCTAAGCCGGCAGATTCTCTGTCGTTAGTGAGCAGATTTCCCGCAACTAATGCGTTTCTAAATGTCTGGCCAAAGTCATTCAGAGGAAGCGGACGGCTTGGTGATACCGTAACTGTAACCGTAGTGGTTGAACATCGACCCGGTTGGGTAATGTCACAGGCGGTGTAGCTGAACGAATTAACGCCAAAGAACGCCGGTGCCGGGGTGTAGGTGATGGTGCCGTTTGCATTCACGAGGGCGGTCCCGTTCGCTGGCTGGCTGGCTAGCGTCACGGTTACGTTCGTGTTGCTGGCGGGTAGGCCGTTGCGGGTATCATTGGCCAGCACAGATACGTTGATGGGCGTGCCCGATGCCGTAGTTACCTGATCTGGACTGGTGACGACCACCGTGTTAACGGTTATACTGACCGGGGCCGACGAACACTGAGCTGGCTGAGCGATATCGCATATCGCATACGTAAACGAAACCGGTCCCGAAAAGCCGGGTGCGGGTGTGTAGCTGATGCTACCATTTGCGTTAACTGTTGCTGTACCCGTGGTTGGTGGTGTACTCACACTGACCGTTACGTTGGTGGTGCTGGCGGGTAAGCCATTACGGGTATCATTCGTCAGCACCGAAACGCCAACGGGTGTTCCTGCATTAGTCGTTGCCACATCGGCATTAGCCTGGAGCACTGCATTGACCGTCAAATTAACGGGTGCCGACGAGCAGATTGTCGTTTGAGTTGGCGCACAAATGGTGTACGTAAACGAAACCGGTCCCGAGTAACCCGGTGCAGGAGTATAGTTGATGCTGCCATCTGCATTGATAGCGGTTGTACCAATGGCGGGTGGTACAGTCACGCTAACTGTTACGTCAGCGTTATTTACCGGTTGTCCATTGCGGGTATCGTTGGCCAGCACCGATAAGCTGACCGGAATGCCCGCCGTTAGAACTTGGTTGTCAGCATTGGCCTGAAGAACTGCGCATTGAGCCGCAGGGCCGAATATGTTTCTGAACTGCTCGAGGGGGGACTGGTTACCACCTGCAGGCTGGCCAGAGCGTGAGTAAAAGCTGTTGGATACGTTAAGCGAGAGGTCATTATCCGCAGCCGCAATGAACGGGTCTCCGGCTGGCAACGGGGTTATCTCTCCGAAACAACCATTACCAGAGAATGAGAAGAGCGCTATGGGCGTGCCGGCTGTAAACTTACCATAGTTTACTTCGTTGGGCGATTTACCAATGACGAAGTAATTATAAGCCGGGTTAAGCGGTGTTGTATACGTTTGCCCCGGGTTACCAGGCCCCAAGCGTGTAGGGTTCTTATCCCAACTGCCGGTTAAATCCTGTATGCTGGTTATCGAAAAAGAAGATGGTACCTTAATGGTAAACTGAGCGGTACCGCCAAGTTCATCATTCCCCGTATTATTGGCATTCGGCGTCGCGTAGTTGGGAATGACCCAGGCGATATACCGTCCGGTGGCAACGTTGTACGTTACCTGGTAGTCGACCGTGTTTGAGGATTGCTGAGCTGCAGCAAGATGGCCTACCAGGAGGAGGCATCCCCAAAACAAACATGTAAATAATTGTTTCATTGATAGATTGAGTTATTTGCTACGATTGGTTGCTAATAGGGAAGAATACATTCCTCCCTACCGTTGGCTTTTAAGGAATTTGATCTCGAATGGTAAAAAATGATACTTTTAAACTGTTGCCAGGATGGTTCTTTACGACGTTCTGATAAATGAACTCTACGTCGTTTCCCGTACCCTGGAAGATCGTCTGACCATCCAGGTTCACGTCCCCCGTATTGTAGCCCTTCAACTTATAGAAAGGACTGAGCAGAACATTGCCCGGGGTATTGATCACTTGCTGATAAAGCTGATTCACATCGTTGTTTGAGCCCTGGTAAATGACCAGGTTACGCGTACCGTTGGCCCCGATGTCACTAAAGGCGTTTCCTGCCCACATGGCCACGCCTTGCTCTACTACCACCTGTGCCTGATCGACCGTCACCTGGGTGTAGCTAGTGGTGCCTGTCGTAGTATAGGCTGGCGTGTTGGGGTTGCGGAAGTCAATGACCAAGGCTGTGGTTGAGAGCGGCAGGGCTGCCTGGCTCAGCACACCCAGGTGATTCCGGTGGCGAACTGCCACGTAGTAGCTGCCCGGCAGCGATTGGCTAAACACTACTGGCGATACCCCATCTACATCGACAACGTCGCCATCGCGTTGGAGCAGGGCTGCCCGGCTGTCAACGACAATGGAAGCGTTTGTGACTGAACGTAGTTCGACAAATACCCAGTCGACAATGGCATCGGTACCGGTAACGCTCGTCACACTAGCGGCCATGCTGCCAACGGGAGTGATTGGGTTAAGCGCAGTATAAGGGTGGGTGGCAGGCAGGTAACCTGCTGCTCTGAGATCATCGCGCATGAGCGGGCCAGAGATTCCGAACAAAGCCCCCTGCAGATAAACCTTAGGTGATACAGATATCAGCGGTGGCGGTGGCTGTACCAAAACCGACACCGTAGCTATGGTACACTTTCCACCCGTATTACATACAGAGTAGGTAAAACTGGCTGGCCCTGTGAAGCCCGCTGCCGGTGTGTAGGTGTAGCTGCCCGTGGGCGACATTATTACCGTACCACTGGCTGGCTGCCCCGTCGAATACGTGAGCGGCAGGCCTTGAGGGTCAGAATCGTTAGCACTAACGGTACCTGCTGCCGACGTGTTGAACCGAGTCAGCAACGCATCATCTATAGTAACCGGTGTCAGTGTGGTTCCTGCTGGTGGAGTCGGTTGCACATTGATACCGACCGTGGCCGTGGCGCAAGCGGCAGTTGTCGATTTATCACAGATCTGATAACGGAAGCTAACTCGTCCCGTAAATCCGGCTAGTGGTATGTACGTTATGGTGCCGTTGGCATTGACTAGGGCCGTACCTTGAGCCGGTTGCGTAATGAGCACTGGGGTATCTAACTGACCATTCGCGCCGGTCGCCGAATCAGGATCAGTATCATTGGCCAGGACAGCAATCGTTACCGACGTGTTCTGAATAACCTGTGTATTGTCATCATTGGCAATCGGAGCACCATCGCCCAATAACGGGTCCGGTACCACGTTTACGGTCACGCAAGCTGTAGTACTAAGCCCTGCCGTGTTACTAACTGAGTAGCAGAATCCCGTGGTACCCGTGAAACCCGCTGGCGGAGTATACGTATAACCGCCGTCGGGGGCTATCGTGACGGTGCCACTAGCCGGTGGTGATACTAACGAAGTTACCAAAGGTAAGCCTTGTGGATCGACATCGTTTGTCAGTACATTACCGGTCACCGATGCATTAGGTCGTGTATTGGCGATGTCAGAAGTGGCAATAGGAGGGACCCCAATCACCGTAACAGTGACTACAGCGGTTGAACAAGTAACCGGACTAAGTTTATCGCAGAGTTGGTAAGCCACCGTGTAAGAACCAGGAGCTGTACCGGTCGCTACGCTCACACTTCCAGTATTGGGGTCTAGCGTAATACCTGTGGGATATATGCCTATTGTGGCAATAGTGGCATTGCCACCAACCCCCAATGTTGCGGGCAGACCATTAACCTGGTCATTGGCCACTATGTTGGTTACGGCCACGCCACCAGTAGTTAAAGCACTACCTGCATCGGGTTCAGCCGTGCTTGAGGCTGTTATTGTTATGCTGACGATAGCAGTGGCGCAGGTAGTGGGGGCTAGTTTATCGCAAAGCTGATAGGCTACAGTATAGCTACCCGGTACTGTACCCTGAGCCGCGCTTATACTGCCGGTAGTAGTGTTTAGGGTAATACCATCCGGATAAGTGCCGACACCAGCTATAGTGGCGTTACCTGCTCCCCCCAAGGTGGCGGGTTGACCGTTGATCACATCATTGGTAGTTACGTTAGCGACGGCTACTCCACCGGTTCCGGCACTGGCTGTGCCCGCATCAGGGTTGGCTGTCACACTAGGGGTGACCGTGACGCTGACCAAGCCAGTGGTACAGGTGGTG
>NZ_JBHULN010000031.1:0-23593 GCF_042684525.1 Spirosoma soli
GTTTGAAGAGCCGCAACCAGGGCAGTTGTGTTGGTAAAACATGACGGGTAATTCAAGTTTGGCGACTCAAAATTACCCCCTTGGTTGCGGCTTCTTACCTGACATCATTACTTCTTGAGGACTACCGTCATACGAAATGACTTTAGGATCATAATAGACCTGCACGGCTTCCGCGTGGCCTGTTTGATCGGTACCGACCTGCTCATAGGTTGGGTTTTCGAGATCACCACCCGAATAGCCCGATATTACCTCCCGAACCCCTTTCAACGATTGTAATTCTTCCTCCAGACACCAAAAACAGCCTCCGGCGAAGGTCGCCACTGCTTCACCCGGTTGAAGGGCAGGCAACTGAGCCGGACGTACGTCTTTCTCCGTAGTCGTTGAGGTCCTGGGCGATTGGTTGCAGTTTAGCAATAGAGGATTGCTGAGGGCAAGTAGGCCAATAATAAGAAAGCGGTTTCGAAACATCGTCTGGTAGGTCAACAACCTGATAACATCTAAAAACAACCAGGGATTCCAGCTAAGTCCATTCAATCGGAATTTGGTTCACTTCATCAAGTACGGTAACCTAATTCAAAGTACAGAGTAAAGTCTATAGAAATAGTAGCTATTTGTTAACTCAACGCGTATGAAAACAACGTACTGGGCAGGGCTTACCTTGCTGTTTAGCTGGTTCATGGTGGCAGGCTGTAAAAATGATACAGAGGAGAACACCGCCATTCCCGGCGTTAGCCTGACACCCGTAGCCAGCTCGCGAGTGCAGTGGACGGGGGTGGCCGTGGCCAGAGACGGGCGGATCTTTGCCAACTTTCCCCGGATGGAGACAGATACCATTCCGTATTCGGTAGCGTTCGTTACTGGGGATGTCGCCACGCCTTTCCCTAATGCCGACTGGAACAACTGGAACCCAAGGCTGGCTCCCCAGGACCACTTCATTTGTGTGCAGAGTGTTTATATCGACGATCAGAATAATCTGTGGGTGCTCGATGCCGCATCTCCTCAAATGCGGGGTATTGTTCGAAATGGCCCAAAGTTAATGAAGTTCAACCCGGCCACCGGCCAAATTCTGCAACGGGTCGATCTCTCCAATGAAACGATTGTGTACCCCGGTAGCTACCTGAATGATGTGCGCATTGATACTCAGAAAAACTACGCCTACATCACCGACTCAAACCAGGGGGCCATCATTGTGGTGAACCTGGCAACGGGTAAAGCCCGGCGCGTACTGAATCAGAGCCCGGCTACTAAATCAGAAGGGGTGGTAATTCAGGTCGAAGGGCGAGTTTGGCGTAATCAGGCCGGTAAAGTGCCGTCAGTAGATGCCGATGGCATCGCGCTAACGCCCCAACGGGATTACCTTTATTTCCACGCGACTACCGGCCGGACGCTCTACCGCATTGCTACCGCTGCCTTACAAAACGAGAGCTTGACCCCGAGCCAGTTGAACCAAAGTGTCGAAACGGTGAAAGAAACCGACCCAACCGACGGTTTGCTGTTCGATCCTAATGGAAACCTGTATCTGACTTACGTTCAGCAGAACGCTGTTGAGCGGTTAACACCCGGCGGAGACCTGCAACGGGTGGTGCAGGACGCTCAGTTGAAATGGCCCGATAGTTTTGCCTATGGACCAGACGGGGCTTTGTACGTGACAACGTCTCAGCTGCACATACCGCGTCTGGAGCGGACAGAGCCTTACCGGATCTTTAAGTTTACTGTACCCCAGTAGCAGAACGTTTTCCCTACGAATACAGCCCTGGGCGGGAGCTAATGTATTGAATTAGCGACTGATCAGGGCTGGTTGTTTTTGCTATTTTTTGGATTTCGCCGGGCCAGTCGTCATCAGTCTGCTGTAATTACGCAATTGTGCTTTATGCACTCGAAACAGAAAAACCCGCTTAATTAAGTGGGTCCTCCGAGAATGATTTAGAGTAGCCAGTTGATTAATTTTATTTATCGTAATATTGCGATTAGAAATTTATGTTTTAATTTTTACCTATGGGCCTGACGAAAACGGAAGTATTTACTCAAGAACAAAATCGTATGGCTGAGCTAGCCAAAGCGTTTGCTCATCCGGCCAGGGTGGCTATCCTGCAGCTTTTAATCGCCAAGAAAGCCTGCGTTTGTGGGGATCTGGTCGATGAGCTTGATCTGGCCCAGGCTACGATATCTCAGCATTTGAAGGAACTCAAGCGCATCGGTATCATACAAGGTGAAATTAATCCACCGCGCGTATGTTATTGTATCAATCCACCGGTTTGGCACGAAGCCCAACAGGCGTTTGGCGTCTTACTGCAATCATTTACGCCCGCATCCTGCTGTTAGCGCACTTTTTTTATGTTTTCAATCGTAATATTACAATGGAATAATGAAAAACCAGATTCACCCATACGCGCCAATGACCTGGCAGACATTCAAAAACACGCTGGTTGGGAACCCCGACCATTTCTTACAGTTTCAATACGCCGAAGGTGAATTTGTGCATCCGTCTTTTCACATCACCGAAATCAAACAAGCCCCAATCGTATCGGTTGATTGCGGTGGTCAGATGAACACCTGGACGGAAATCGTCGTGCAACTTTGGGAACCGCCTGTTCATGAAGCCGAACGCTCTATGAAAGTAAGCAAGGCTTTGTCCATTATCAACCTGGTCGAGAAGTCGTTACCGCTTAATCCGCTGGGCACCGTAAAAATTGAGTTTGGCAACTCCCAATTTGATACCCGCCAGATGTATCCTGGCGAGCTAATCGCCGAGGGGGACACCTTCACCGTGAGTCTGACGCCCGATTACACCCAGTGCAAAGCCCTTACCCGTGGTCAAAGCTGTGGAACTACTCCGGCGGCTGAAGCCTCACAACCGACCAAACCAAAGGTGGTGCTAGCCGATCTCACTACCACCAACGCGGCTTCCTGTGCGACCGGTTCTGGCTGTTGTTAAGTTAGCCATTTCACTACGCTGTTTTAAAATGCCAATGAAAACCATATTAGTACTTTGCACGGGTAACTCAGCCCGTTCCCAGATCGCTCAGGGCTATTTGCAATATTTTGCCGGGGAACGAGCCCAGGTGTATAGCGCCGGTGTCGCTCCCCACGGCGTCAATCCCCTGGCCATTCAGGTCATGGCCGAGGACGGCGTGGATATTGCGCATCACACCTCCAATCATGCTGACGAGTACACCGAACTGCCCCTGGACTACGTCATTACAGTGTGTGATAACGCCCTTGAACAATGCCCGTATTTCCCGTCTACGGCTCAGAAAATACACCATAGCTTTTCCGATCCCTCCAAGGCTCCAGCTCAAGAACGCCTGGCGCAGTTTCGCTTGGTTCGAGATCAGATCAAAGCCTACAGCCGACAATTTATTCAGGATAACGTACCTGATATGACGCTACTCATTCGCCCCCTTATCACAACGGACTGGCCTCAGGCGCAAGCTATTTACCAACAAGGCATTGACACCGGTCAGGCTACGTTTGAGACTCAGGCTCCTCCTGCTGAGGAGATGGCGACCAAGTACTTAGGCGAGCCCCAATTCGTGGCCGAGCGAAACGGGGAAGTAGTTGGATGGGCAATGCTGACGGCTGTTTCGGGGCGATGCGTTTATGCCGGCGTTGCTGAAGTGAGCGTGTACGTAGCGGTCGGGACGCGTGGCCAGGGCATTGGCAAACGGCTTCTAGATCAACTTATTCGCGCCAGTGAGCAACTGGGCTACTGGACCTTGCAGGCGCAAATCTTTCCCGAAAATCAGGCGAGCGTGCGCATTCACGAACAATGCGGATTTCGCCTTGTTGGAGTCCGCGAAAAATTAGGCAAACAGCATGGCGTTTGGCGCGATGTGCTGTTGCTCGAACGGCGCAGCCAAACCGTAGGTCATGACTGATTTTAGCGATGATAATTGGTGAGCGGTAGGTGCTAAAAGTGGGAGCGGAAGGTTGGCCAATTGTACTCGTAGCTCAATCGGCAGGACTGCTTGTCAGCATTACGCTTGCCAGTGCCCGCAGCAGAATTGATTACTTTTTCTTCAGGATAAACACCCAATCATCGACTAAACTCTTTGGGTATTGCCAGGCACCATTGGCCGATGCGTCGCAGTCGGGTAGGGGGTGCTGCTCACCCGTGCGAGGATTCAGCATCAGCACGGAATACGTGCCGCTGGTGCGGGGAAGAGCTACCCGGCAGTCGGTCAGGCGACTATACACCAGGTATTGCTGACCCGGTTCGGCCAGGCACAAATTGCCGTAGTTGGTCAGCTCATTGTGCGGTTCCATCTGCCAGTACGTTACCTGCTGAAAGCTGTCCATAATATAGCCGTAACCGGTTAGCATGGTCATGGTAGAGTCGCCCCGCCCGTTGATCCAGCCCCCGCCCGTATCGTGTCCCGCGCCGGTGCCTTCATTAGCCCGCTCGCCCGTCGACTGGTAGCCTCCGGCCATGTAAATTTCCCAGGCCAGCCGCCGACGATTATCCGCCGATCGTCCATTAGGAACTTTGGTTGCGGTTGGGCCGCAGCCCCACACAGGATAATGATCTTCGTAGCCATATTCTTCGTTCACCTGAGGCATAATACGTCCCGCTTCCATCTGCTTTTGGCGACAATCGGTCATAAACTGATAGCCGCCACATTCATCCCACGACTGATACAACACCACATCTACCCAGGGCGATTTCCGGAAGGGAAAGTCAGCCTTGCCGTGCACAGAAATCAGATGTTTGGCTGGGTCGGCTTGTTTCAACAACGTCCCCATTTTCTCGACCCAGGCTTCGTTACGGAACAAATGATACTCATTGGCAATGTCCCACATGATGTTGTCGTAAGCCGAGTAGCGGGCGGCCGCATAGCGGTAGTAACGCTGCTCATCAGCATTGCCCATAGTTGCTTTTTTGAAGGGATCGCAGCCGTGCTCTAACCCATCAACGTAAAAGATGAGCGAAACAATAATGCCCTTCTGGCGGGCATATTGAACCAGCCGATCCAGTTTTTGCCAGTGCGCTACGTTAAACCGGGTTACGTCGAAGCCAGGATTGTCTAAGTCGTCGGGCTGCCGGGCCACCCAGGGATTGAGCTTGAACGTAAACTGTTCAGATGCTTTCACGAGCGGTTCGGCCCAGCGTTTGCCGTCGTCCTGCCGGGCGTTGATGGCCACCCGAATCCGGTTGATGCGCAGCCTGGCGAGTCGGTCCAGCGCTTGTTGGATAATGCGTTCATCTTTCCAGCCCATCAGCCAATACGTTGTCGTGCTGTTCCAGAAAAAATGTTCACCGCTTCCTTCGCGCACGAAATGCCAGGGATGTTGGCTATCGACTCGCAACGGCCCTGGTCTGGTACTGGCCGCGACCGTAAACTGGCCACGGGTTAGTTGCGGCTTACCCTTTGCCACCGAGAAGCTAAGCACATAGCTGTATTGGCCTGCTCTAAGGGGCATAAACCGGAGCCGAAACAAGCGTCCATCCGGACTGTCGCAAAATCCTTCTACCGGAATCGTGTCAGTACCTACCACAAAAATGGCGTGCAGACTGGCTCCCACAAACGGATTGTCGGTTAGCGATTTTTTACTGGTTACGGAGCTTTCCCAGACATCGAATTGGCTGATAGGAGCAGTGGGTAATTGGAAGCGGATGGATTGGGCGGAAGCTGTTACGCTCGCCCAGGCTATAACCAGCGTAACAGTCTTCACCGTGAATCTGAATAGGTAATGATCAATGGAGTCGACCTGCAAAAGTTTGGTACGTGTCATCGAGCAAAAAGTAAATGCCCCGCTGATAGGCTGTATAAAGAAGCTCTGTTTTACTGTGTAGGTCGGTTAATAAATTCGTTTACGTTGGCCTTGGTAATTCGCAGCAGGCCGGTGTTTACCGCTGTTGGAATGTTGGTGATACCTGCCTGCGCATCGCTGGCCGACAGGCGGTTGGTCTGGTGAACGCGGTCGTAGAGAAACTGAGCGCCATACCAGGTAAACAACTCTCGTTTTTGACCCGCCAGCATTTGAATGACGCCTTCCCGCACCAGTTGCAGGTGTTCCGGCTCCCAGTCTACAGTCGTAATCTTAACTTGTCCTGCCCGCCGGGCTTCTTTTACCGCCAGCGCCATACCCGGCCCTGAGTTGGAATCGAACCCGCACAGGCCCGCCAGATCAGGGTGCGCCGACAGCAGATCGGCCGTAATCCGGGCCGCTTCTTCTACATTGGCTTTGTCGTCGAATTTACCGACGACGTCAATGCCGGGGTATCGTTTCAACACATCCCGCAAGCCCCGAAAGCCAGTTTCCATGTTGGTCAGGCCCAGGATTCCCATGTAGGCAATTTTGCCCTTACCGCCCAGTAATCGCGCCATCTCTTCGCCCTGCATCCGCCCGATTTCGTACCAGTCGGTTCCTAAAAAAGCATCTCGCCTGGAGTTTGGAATATCAGAATCATACACCACCGTTGGAATGCCGGCCGCCACGGCTTTGTCGATGACCGGACCAATGGCCGGGTCGGTACCGTTGATGAGCAGACCCGACGGCCGGGTGCCGATTACTTCTTCAATGGTGTTGATCTGGGCGGGAACGTCCCAGTCGGCTGGGCCCAGTATTGATACCCGAACGTTCCGCTCCTTACCCCACCGCCTGAACGTTGCCTGATCGTGGTTCACGTACATGGGCATCGTTACGGCCGTCGTAATCATGACGTATTCTTCTGGTGCACCGGATACAGCCGCATCGGCAACCTGCCGCACGCCCGAGGTTGAGGTCTGGCGAGGTGGTAGTTCGCAGGATAGGAGCAGGGCCAGTGGCAGAACGAAGCATGTTTTCATAAGCCAAGCGTATACAGTATCAAACGTTAGCGAACCCGTTTTTGCAGAATCAGGTCCGTCCAGACGGCGACAATCAAAATTAACCCGAGAATGATTTCCTGCCAGTACCCCGAAACGCGGGCCAGCACCATTACATTACTGACAAGGCCCATGAACACGGCACCCAGCAGGGCACCTACTATTTTTCCATGACCACCCGACAAACTGGCTCCGCCCAGAATCACCGCTGTGATGACCCGCAGTTCCAGCCCTCGACCCGCCGTGGGGAGCGCCGTTCCCAGCCGCGAGGTGAGCAGTAGTCCGGCAACACCCGCCAGTAGCGAGGTCAGGACAAATCCGTATAACTTCATTTGCCGAACACGAATGCCCGACAAATCGGCGGCCCGTTCGTTGCCGCCGATGTAGTAGTAGCGCCTGAAAAATACGGTCTTTTGCATCAGAAAGGCAAAAATGCCAATCGTCATCAGCATATACCAGACCGGCATCTGCACCCCCAGTAGCCTCGATTGACTAATGGCGTTGAACCAGTAGGGCAAGTTCTGGATGCCCGATCCGCTCACCAGCAACGCCCCACCCCGCACAATGCCCATCATGGCCAGCGTCTGAATCATGGGGTTGACGCCCTCGTAAGCAATCAGATAACCATTTGCTGCCCCAATGATACCAGCCGCCAGCAACGTAATGCCGATGGCGACCGCCACGGGCCAGCCAAAATGGATCATGCCATAGGCCGCCAACCCTCCCGAAAAAGCAACCACCGACCCCACCGACAGATCGAAGACCCCCGCAATCAGCAGGAGCATCATGCCCACTGCTACAATGGTATCAATCGAGAGATTCAGGAGGAGTTGACTCCAGTTGCCGAACGTCGGAAACGTTTGCGGAAACGCCACAGCCGCACCGACCCCCACCAGCAGGATGGTCAGCGTCAGCGAATAGGTTCGTTCCTGCAGAAATTGTCGCATCGTTATTTACCCGGCCACCACGCAGCCCGGCTTCCATCAATTGCACAGTGATACCGTAATACTTCAATGACGTGCGGGTCGGAGCCATTGGCACCTACCACCCAGACCGGTCGTTTATCGGGTCGCTTGTCCTGGTAGGCCTTATCGCGGGCGGCTATGTTGCGCCAGTACGCATCTTCGGTCACCCGAAAGGTGATGAATTTACCATCCGGCGACCAGGCTGCCGATGAGCTGATTTTGCCCAGCTTCGTCACCTGCCGATTCTGGCGGGAAGCAACGTTGTGTACGAACAGTTCCAGGGCTTCCCCCACCTGATCGCTGTAAACAATCTGCTTTCCGTCGAACGACCAGGCGGGAGCCACCGCTCCAATCTCGTCTTCATGCTGGCTGAGCTGCCGCACATTACGTCCGTCGGCATCCATCGCAAACAGACAGTAACCCTTACCCACCTGCTTCGTAAACGCAACCGTTTTGCCATCGGGCGAGATGGTTCCGTCGCGACCATCGGCGATTTCTTTGTAATCACGGCCGTCGGGGGAGACATAGCCAATGACTGACTTCTTTTGGGTGTCGTCGGCCAGGCTGAACCAGATCTGCTTTCCATCGGCGGTCCAGCTTGGAAAATAGTACACTGCTGGGGCGGCCTGTTTGGTAAGCTGACGGACGTTGGTACCGTCGGCATTGGCGATGTACAGATTAAAGGCTCCGCCTAAGGGATTGTTATCCGTTGTGGTACGGCCCCGATTCGACGTAAAGACAACCTGTTGGCCATCGGGCGACCAGACCGGGTAGCGTTCTTCGGAAGCGGGGGCTTTGGTGATGTTGAAGGCGTCGCCCGTTACCGGATTTATCCAGAAAATATCCGTATCACCGGTCCGGATGCTGGTGGTGAGCAACCGGGTTTCCGGGTTGATTCGCGTAGACTGGGCCAGGGCGGCTAACGGCAGCAGAAGCGCCACACCAGTGAGGTATCTGCCGAAGGCTTTAACCCAAAGCCAGTTTCGTTCTGTCGGCGTTCGGTTTGGTCGATTCATGGCAGCGTGTATTTTTTGGCTGAGTCATCCAGCAGTAAAACCCAGTCGTGGCCGTAACCGCTGTCGGGTGGGGTGAACGACTGCGGTTGCTGATTCGGGAATGTGCCAGCCGATTTCGTTTTGCCCGTTCGTGGGTCGAACCAGGTTGCCGTGATGGATTGCCCCGAAATCTTACCCGGATTGACCGTGAACGGACGCCCAGACGACGTGTACACAAAGGCATAATCCCGACCGCGCGTGGCCTGAATCCGGTCGGCCGGGTTCAGGTTGTTTTCAACGATCAACGACTGATCGGGCACCCGGTCGAGTATCGGTCGCGACGTTAGTAACCGTTTTACGAACTGCATCTGGTTGGCGGCTGGCAGCTCCAGGGCTTCGGGCCAATAGAGGTGCGGCCCGTTGACGGCCGGGCGGTTGGCGCTGTACATCTGCCAGATATCATGACAGCCGTAGGTATGCCCGAACGCACCGGCGAAGAGATCAAGGTAAGCGTATTGGCGAACATCGAAGGCATTGGAGGTACCCAGGTCTTTCGCATTGAAACAAACGGGGTGATCTTCGTAGATGGGCTCAGCGTCCATCGTCGGTTTGGTAGGCTGTTTGTTATAAGCCACCGAAATGTTGTCGTACACGGGCGTGAAGCGGCAATGACCATTCTGATGCATATTGAAATCGAACCAGCTATCCTGCTGAAACCACTGCGATGCACCCCCGTTGGTGCCATTGGGCTGTGGATGAAACGACATCAAGGCTTTATCAGGTCCGCCAACGCCTTCCTGAACCCCTTCGGCCATCGCCCGCCAAACGGCGACATCCTGGGAATTATCGCGGGGGTTGCGGTCACCCCCCAGAATCCAAACAATATTAGAGCGGGTTTTATAACGATTACCGAGGTAGCGGCCGTAGGCACGGGCATTAGCTGAATTGAAAATTTCCGGTCCTTTTCCCCAGCGGTCCTTAAAGACTTTATCGCCCCAGGTCGGTAGAAAGCCGATGACAAGACCGTATTCAGCGGCCTTATCGACGATGTAATCGACGTGTTTGAAATACGCTTCATTAGGCTTGGTTGGGTCGTCGTTGAGCAAGGGGGTTTCGTTGTATGGGTTGGGTTCTTTTAATCCGTCGAATTCCGCGAGCGCCACAGCCTGAATCACGGTAAAGCCCTGCTCGGCCCGGCGTTTGAGGTATTTATCTGCTTCTTCGCGGTTGAGCCGGTGAAATAATTCCCAGGCTGTATCGCCCAGCCAGAAAAAGGGCGTCCCGTCCTGGTGCACCAGATAGCGCTTGTTGTCGGCTACTTTCAGCGGTCCGTGGGCAAAGGGTGTCTGCGCCTGGGTGAAGACAGAGCTTAACACAAGCAGAAAACTAATTAAAAGGGTATTTTTTTTCATGAGTAGGGTTTCCCTGTTCGGCATAGGTTGAGCCTTCCGCACTCTGTTTGCCATAGTCTGAGACTATGGCATAGTGTTATCCGGTCTCCGACCGGAGTAAAACCGTTGTCCATTGCCGGTCGAAGACCGGGCAACACTGCGCCGTAGTCTCAGACTACGGCGAGTCGCTTACCGCGCCGTAATGTCTTTCACCTGCTCTCGTATGTCGTCCATGTCAAAAATGCGCTGCCAGCCGTCGCGGAACAGAATCGGTTTGGCCCGCTTACTGATTTTGTAGGCCGCGTCAGAAAACGTTCCGTTTACTTCCTTAAAGAGAACGGCGATCTGGATACGCAGGTGACCGAGCACAAAATCGCGGGCGGCCGCTTCGGGCACACCCAAAGTCACGATTTTGTCGAAACCTTCTTTGACCACTTCCATACAGGTTTGGGCGAGGGTCTCGACCATGGCGGGTTCGAGGATTGCCATCTGCTCCAGCGTAATGCGGTGCGTATGGTGAATGGGGCCATACATCGCCTGGGATACGGTTTCTCCGAGTGTATAATGCTCCTCCGAACCGTGCATGAGCGCCACCACAATCGACTGTTTAGCCGAAATGCCTCCGTAAAAATCCCGAAATGCCTGTTCGGTTGGCTCCCAATTGAACACCGAGGGGTGGCAGGGATGAGCAATCACGTAGCCCAGGTCGTCGCGGTGAGCCACGACGCCATCGAGCGGAGCCGCCGGATCGAGGGTCAGCACGAGTGCTCCGGCTTTCATCTGCGGAATAATTGTTGCAGACAAGTGGCCAATAGCCACGTCGGGTAAGGCTAGAATCACTACGTCGGCTTCCGCCACGGCCGGGCCCTGCTCGCTGACGGAGACGCCCCGCTCCCGAAGTTTGTCAATACCAGCCGGTGCGACTTCCAGGTAAGAAACATCGTATTCAGGATGGGTCAGAAAATTATCTGTCAGGCGGCACCCCATTTTTCCTCCCGCACCCACTAAAGCGATTTTAGTCATTATCTGTCTTCGTTATTCATTTTTAAACAAACCTGTTTGCTGCAAATAGGCCATACTCTCATCAGCCCAGGCCACTTCTTTGGCGATGGTGGCGACCTGGTTAGGTTCAGGGACGACCCATTGCTCCAGAATGGCCGTACGGCACCGCTCGTATGGAATGATCTGTTCCACTAACCACGGCACGTTCAACAAACCCTGCCCGGCGGGCCGTCCGTCAATCTGAAAGCCCATCTGGTGCGGCAATCGCCGGATACCAAAATCTTTCAGGTGCAGGTTCACCGTGTAGGGAGCCAGCGTTCTGACTACTTCCGCCAGCCCTTCACCCGCGCCCATCGAATTGACCGAGTCAAGGCAGATGCCTATGTTATTACTGCCCACCTGCTCCACAATGTGGGCGAATTCGCGGGCCAGCAACCGGTCGTGATTTTCCAGACCCAGGGTGATACCTGCTTTCTCCAAAGCGGGTACGGCATTTCTTACCAGACTTATTACGTCCTCGATCAACGGTTCATAATTCGGCTCGTCGATCACGAAGCGCAGCAGTTTGCTCTTTAGCGTATCAGCAAGAGCGATGTACTGCTGTAACCGGGCATCCGTTAATCCTCGCGCACCAACTTCCAATACAATATCTTCTCTATCAGCCCGTTGCTTCAGCGCTTCTAAGCGATTGGCGGGTAGGGCGTGCAATGGCCAGTTATCGCCAAACTGGACTACTCGCAGCGTAAACGCGTTTGCTCTGTCGAATAATGCATGCTCATCGAGCGGCTGTTCGGGTCGATCGCCGGGAACACCAACCGCCCAGCCATAGGTGTACGTGCTAATCCCCAGTTGCATCCTTACAGCGATTGGCGCATAATCAACCCGCCCGGGTTTGCCATTTTTGCCCGGATTCGGCTCGTCAGCAATTGGCCAGCCATCTGCCCCATCTGCGCAAAATCGGTCGAGATAACAGTGATGCCCCCCGCCAGAATCTCTTTCACCGGTGTGTCGTCGTAGGCAATCAGTCCAACATCCTGCCCCAACGTCCAGCCGGTCTTATTCACCTGCTTGATGAAAGCAATGAGGTCGCGCTCAGCGAAGATCAGAAAGGCTTCCTCAGCCTGCACCAATCTGTCCCGGTAATTATCCTCTATGGCGCAGGTCAATCCGCTATTCCGACAAAACCGGTGAAACCCCCTCAGCATGGTAGTTGGTATGTACTGAAAATGGTCTTTCGACAAAATCATCGTCAGTTTACGATAACGCCGTAGCCGATCCGTTGCTGCCGTTAGGGCGTTATATATGTCCTGTTCAAAGTCCTGATAAACCGCGGTGAAATCGCCCGGCAGCGTCGGTATCGTCTGGTCTAGCAGCAAAAGCTTATCGGCCGGAATCAATCCCACAATGTCAGATACATCTTCGTTAAAGTGCGGCATCACTACGTAGGCATTGTAGCGCCCGATGTTATTACGGATCATGCTCTCAAACAGCGACCGGTTGTAGTGATGAAAAAATACGTTCAGGGCCGCGTCGGAGGGTAAAGCGGCTTTCAGCGCATCGTAGAGCGTTTCTTTGTAGGCGTTCAGCGTATCGAACAGCACCAGCACGTTCAGCGGTGTCCGAACGTCGGTGGTTGCTACGTAAAATCCTTTTCCATGGCGTGCTAATACGACCCCCCGTTCCCGCAGAACTTCATATGCCTTCGTCACCGTTACTTTAGCGACGCCGTGCTGCCCGGCCAGTTCATTAATAGACGGAAGCTGCTGGCCAAGCACCAGCGTACCCTGCTCAATACCCGTCAACACAGCATCTATAATCTGCTGGTATTTAGGTTGATCAGTAGCCGGGTCGATAATCGTATCCTGCATTTAATCTCTTTTTTGAAAAGTTATAGAAAAGTAAAGAAAATTTATAAATTTGCGACGTATACACAGTACAGTAGAGTACAGTAGAGCGAGTGCGAATATACGGTGGATTTTAAATAATCAAATATTTTAATGAAAAAATTGAAGTTTGCCGTAATCGGAACCGGTTTTTGGGCAACGTATCAGTTACCAGCCTGGTTTGAGTTAGAATCTGTCGAGTTAGTTGCGCTTTGTAATCGGACCCGCGCCCGCGCCGACGACTTCGCCCAGCGCTTTGATGTACAGCATGTGTATGAAAATGTTGATGAGTTGCTAGACCGCCATGCCGACGAATTAGATTTTGTAGACATCATTACTGATGTAGACACCCACTTGTATTTTACGACTAAAGTAGCTGAACGACAGCTGGATGTAATCTGTCAGAAGCCAATGGCCCCCAACCTGGATGCCGCCCGGCAAATGGTTGAAACTTGTAGGCAGTGGGGTGTTCGCTTTTATATCCACGAAAATTTCCGCTGGCAGGCCCCTATCCGTCAGCTCAAGGCGGTGCTTGACTCGGGCGCCATTGGCGAGCCCTTTAAAGCAAACGTATCGTTTTGTTCGGCCTTTCCGGTATTTGATAATCAGCCTTTCCTGGCTCAGTTAGACCAGTTTATTCTGACGGACATTGGCTCACACATACTGGATATCTGCCGCTTTCTGTTCGGGGAGGCCAGCTCGCTCTACTGCCAGACGACGCGGGTGAATCCACACATTCAGGGGGAAGACGTAGCGAATGTGCTCATGCGGATGCACAGTGGGTTGGTGTGCAATGTGGCCATGTCGTACGCATCCATCCTGGAGCACGAGGTCTTTCCCCAGACGCTCGTGACCGTTGAAGGTTCGGCCGGGTCCGTTGTTTTAAGGCGGGACTTCGAGATCCGGACCACCGTTCGCCGGCCGGATAGGTCAGTCGATACCCAGTCACAAATTGCTCGGCCGCCGATTTACGACTGGGCTGACCCGGACTACGCCCTGGTTCATGCATCCATCGTGGATTGTAACCGGAATCTACTCACCGATTTGCAGGGGTTGGGTGGGGCCGAAACAACGGGGGGCGACAATTTTGAAACCATTCGGCTGGTGTATGCAGCTTATGAATCAGCCCGTACCAATCAGGTCATTACGCTCTGATAGTAGTCACATTCTGAAGAGGTTAGTCGTATAGATGGTTTTACTCACAATGTCAGTATGCTCGAACTTCGCCATATCACCAAAACCTTCCCCGGCGTAAAAGCCCTTGACGACGTATCGTTCGGTATCAATCCGGCAGAAATTCACGCGCTCTGTGGGGAGAACGGGGCGGGTAAAAGTACACTCCTCAACATTCTGACGGGCAACATTCAACCGGATTCGGGCCAGATGCTGATCAACAACCATGAGGTTCGGATCGACGGTCCGGCCCAGGCCACCAGGCTGGGCATTGCCATCGTATATCAGCAGCTAAGTCTGGTGGATAACCTGTCGGTGGCGGAGAATATTTTTGCCAATCGCCAGCCGCGCAATCGCTTTGGCCTGATCCGCTACCGCACATTATTCGCCGATACGCAAGCCTTGCTGACCCAGTTGAACCTGCCCGATTTACGGCCAGAAGCCGCCGTAGCTACCCTGTCGCCGGGTCAGAAACAACTAGTTGAGATTGCAAAAGCGTTGTCGCAAAACCCCGATATTCTTTTGCTCGACGAACCAACGGCTTCGCTCACCGAGCGCGAAACGCAGACCTTGTTTAAGCTGGTCAGGCAACTGCGGGCGCAGGGGAAAGCGATTATTTATATTTCGCACCGACTAACCGAAATCTTCACCCTGGCCGACCGGGTATCGGTGTTGAAAGACGGACGGCACCAGACTACATTACCAATTGATAGACTGACACCAGATCAGTTAATCCGCCTGATGGTCGGTCGTGATCTGGCAAACGTTGATGTCGAATCGCAGGTTACCGATGAAGTACTGTTAACCGTGGATGGGTTGTCAGGCGAGCGTTTCCGGGATGTCAGTTTTCAGCTCCACCGGGGCGAAATTCTGGGGCTGGCCGGTCTGGTTGGTGCAGGGCGGACCGAAATTGCCAGGGCTATTTTTGGCATTGACGCCCGAACCGCTGGCCTGGTTACGTTAAAAGGTCGGCAGGTTGACATCAGGCACCCGGCTGATGCTGTAGAACTGGGCATCGGGTACGTACCCGAAGACCGCAAAACCCAGGGATTGTTTTTAGAGCAGTCGGTAGCGCAAAACATCGTAGCCGTGAAGCCACCCGCTAACGGGCCGTGGTTTAGCGTTGGGCGTGTCGCTTCTGTTGCCGAACACTATCGGCAAACGCTGGGTATTCGGACGGCATCGGTGCAGGAGCGGGTTCAAAACCTAAGCGGGGGCAACCAGCAAAAGGCACTCCTGGCCCGCTGGCTCCTGACCGACCCAGACGTATTACTGGTCGATGAACCGACGCACGGCATCGATGTTGGCGCGAAGGCAGAGATCTATGAGTTACTTCGTCAGTTAGCCAGGCAAGGAAAAGGCATTCTACTCATTTCGAGCGAACTTCCGGAATTACTTTTGTTGGCGGACCGAATTCTGGTGATTCGGGAAGGGCAATTGTCGGGTGCACTTGATCGTTCGCAAGCCACCGAAGAACAGATTATGAATTTAGCCACCACTTAATTTTATGGCCCATCACCTTCAGGCGGGACCGGTGCAGGTTCGCTACGAGCATGGTTTTCTGCGCTACCTGCGTCTGGACGGAGTAGAAGTTGTCCGGATGATTTATTTTGCCATTCGCGATCAGTACTGGCAAACGGCCCGATTGGCCATCACCGACGAACTAATCGACCAGACGGCTGACTCTTTCCGAATTTCTTACCAGTGGCATACTGATGATTTAGGCATTCAAATGACAGGTCAGGTGACCATAACGGGCGAATCAGACGGAGCTATTACGTTCGATTTCGCGGGCAAAGCGCTGAACAGCTTTTTAAAGAATCGGGTGGGCCTCTGTGTGCTGCACCCGATTGATGGCGTCACCGGCCAACCCTGCCAGACCGTGAGTCCGGATGGACAGCAAACCGAGGAGCGATTCCCTGATTACATTAGTCCCCATCAACCGTTCTTCGACATACAGACTCTGCGCTGGCAACCGACTTCCGGCCCTGGCCTGCGTCTTGATTTTACGGGCGATGTGTTTGAAATGGAAGACCAGCGAAACTGGACCGATGCCTCTTTCAAGACGTATTCCACCCCACTACGTTTGCCGTTTCCTGTAACAATGCAGCCACAGGAAACAGTGCAGCAGCGGGTGCTTTTTAGCCTCGAGTCCGCTTTCCCGGCAAATGAGAAGGTCAATTCGTCTCCAATTGCCCAACAACCGGAGCCGCCGATCAGCGGAATAGAGACTACCCAGCCCCGGATTGGCCTCAGCCAGCGGGCTGACTGGCAACTCCTCAGTGATGCGGAAGCCGTTCTCCTGCGTAAGTTAAATCTGTCTCACCTACGGTCCGACGTATTACTGACGACTGCTGACTGGCAAACCGGTTTGACAAACGCGCTGGCCGACGCCAAAGCACTGGGTGTGTCACTCGAACTAGCGTTGTTCTTCGGTAACGACCCTGTACATGAGCTGACGAAGGTTTCAACATTTATTGAGCACAGTGCCGGGATGGTCGGTTCAGTACTCCTGTTTGATGCCAGCAACCTGACCACTTCTGATCAATTATTGCGTCAGGTTGTGCCTGTAGTACGAACGATCTGGCCAAAGGCGTTACTCGGAAGCGGAACGGATGGTTTTTTCGCCGATTTCAACCGCAACCCGTTTGATTACAACCTGATTGATTTTGTGACGTATTCGGTGAATCCGCAGATGCATGCTTTCGACGACCTGACCCTGCTGGAAAACATTGATGGACAACCGCCTACCGTTCGAACGGCAAAGTACCTGACCGGGGGCAAGCCAGTGCATATCTCACCCATCACGTTGCTGCCTCGCTATACGACCGTTGCCCGTTCTGCTAGTGAGCGCCTGTCTCCCCCGGCTGATCCTCGCCAAACGACCGAGTTCGGTGCCGACTGGACCCGCCAGAGTTTACAGGCCCTGACGCAGGCGGGTGTTACTTCGGTAACATATTACGAGACACACGGACCACGTGGCCTGGTGGATGGAAGCGTTGTACTGCCGGTTTATTGGGCGTTTAGTTAATAGGTATCCCTGTTGTGGGCAATAAACTGAGGCTATATTCTGGCTCGGTAGAAAAGGCTCAAGCTCACCAATTCAACGTGCTGTAAATACCCAACAGCTTGTGCAAGACCCGGTTCATTTAGTGAACCGGGTCTTGCACAAGCTGTTGGGTGAAGATTATTTCCGTAGCAGTTTCACCGTAAGCTGTTGGGAACGAGCAGAGACACGGACTAGCACAATACCATACCGTTCTCCAAGTGGCAAACTCACCCGGTTCACTAACCCCGCCTGAATCAGCGAATGATGGTGATAAGCTCGTCCTTGCCCATCGATAAGTTCAAGCTATACCGATTGGCCTACTACCCCCCGAATCTCGATTTCCGCTGAAGGACCCTCTACTCGGTTGCCCAATACCTGTACCTGCAAACCGGGTTTGGCTTCTGTAGAAGCCAGCCGGGCGGAGCTGTTGCAGGCGGCCAGCCAGTTGTAGCCAAAGTTGGCTGTTACTGAGCCCTAACGCGCCGAAAGAATAATGCGAGGGTTGTCGGTGTATAGATTTAAGCTATAAGGTCCTGATTCAGTGGTGGGTAGTTTCTCGTTGACCACTGAAAAGCTCACCGGAGAGCCATCTAACCCGGCGTATTGGGGCGTAAAAGTGAGCCTTTGTAGACCGGCGCTGACCGTTTCGCACTCGACAGTTGAGACACCCACAATGGTAAAACCCGAGGGCGTTGTGGGCACAGGGTTCACTGTAAGTTCAAAGCTGGCGGTAGCCGACAGTCCGCCGGGGTCCAGGGCGGTGCTGCTCACCGTCGAGACACCTGTGGTAGAGGGCGAGCCGCTGATCAGCGAGTTACTCAGGCTTAGGCCAGCGGGTAAGCCCGTAGCCGAGAAGGTGAGCGCCTGCCCATCGGGGTCTGAGAAGTAGCTGGCCAGATTGAGCTGGTAAGGCTGCCCTTGTAGCAGGGGCTGGTTTGCAATACCCGAGCTGGTAGGAGGCCGGTTGAGGGTGCTACCCGTCTGACAGGAAGCCCACCAGTTGTAGACAAAGCGGGCTTCGCCAGCCCCGCTCTGAGTGGCCACCAAGGTGATGGTGGGATTATCGGTATAAAGTTTTAAGGAGTAAGGCGCTACATCAGTGGTAGGTAGAAGCTCTTTTACTACCGAGAAACTAATCGGGCTAGTCGTTGCTCCACTGTATTGAGGAGTAAACCGGACTTGATAGCCTTGCTTGGCTTCATCGAAGAGCTGGCAGTTAACCATGTTCACCCCTGTTATGGCAAAGCCACCGGAGAGAATTTGTAAACTCAACCCCGCCGACGGGAGGCTAGTACAACCCCCAACGGTACAGCTGGCCGACAAGGTGTAGTTACCCGGCTCGGTGAGGGTGTACAAGACGCCATTGGCTTGTCCGGTCCCGCCCAGCAGAGTCCAGTTGACGGTGCAGCCAGTGGCGGTAACACTGATGGGCTGGTTCGAGGTGGTAACCGAGGGGATCAGGCTGGGAGCATCCAGGCTGGTAAAGCTCTGTACCGTTGCCCGATGGGGTCGACGCCGTCGGCTCGGTTGTCGGGCGAGTAACGCTTGCGGTCTGGTTCGCATAGGGTCGTACCGCGTTCAGTACCTGGGCGGTGGACATTGAATAAAGGGCCGTTAAACAGCCAGTCAGGAGGAGAATCGTTTTCATGCCAATCAAAAATTTTACGTTTGGACTAACTGGCCGTAAAGTTCCGTTAACCTCCCCCGGCCGGGCTATCTCATTTGTTGCATCCATAAAAAAAGCCCCACCAGGGGGCTTTTGAAACAACAAAATAACTGACCGAACGTAGCGCAGCTATCCGGCTTTCGACTGACGGGGAGTTTTCCCATCGGTGGGTTGGGTTCCGTACTGGCTGGGCAGCACCCCATACTGCTCCTCGAACACGCGGGCAAAGTACGATAAGTTCTCGAAGCCCACCGAGAACGCTACCTGCGTAACGCTTTCGTTACCCGCCCGCAGCAACTCGGCGGCTCGCTCCAGACGCACATCCCGAATCAACTGAACGACCGTTGTGCTGGTGAGGGCTTTGACCTTGCGGTGAAGCTGCGAACGGCTTAGATTGACGGCCTCCGACAGGGTTTCTACCCCAAAGTTTGGGTCATCGAGGTGGGTTCGTGTAATGGTCCGCAGCCGGTCGAGAAATTGATGCTCGACGGTCAGCGGCTCCGGCATCACCACCGATGTCGATGGCATGGGGGCCGTCGGCTGCCGGGTCGAGAACCATTCGTAGAGGAGTTGCCGCTGCCGGATCAGGTTGCGCACCCGCGCCTGTAGCTCGGTCCGGTTGAAAGGTTTGGTCAGGTAATCATCGGCCCCCAGCCCGAAGCCCTCGATGCGGTCTTCGACAGTGGCGCGGGCCGTGAGCATCACCACCGGAATGTGGCTGGTCGCTTCCTGACTTTTCAGGGCCTGGCAAAAACCGAACCCATCGAGCCGGGGCATCATCAGGTCGCAGATGACTAAGTTAGGCAGGGTTTCCGTCGCTACGGTCAATCCCTGCTGGCCGTCTTCCGCTTCCAGAACTTGATACTCGCCCTCGAACACCGACCGCACATACGCCCGGATGTCGGCATTGTCGTCGATCACGAGCAGAATGTTCTCCTGCGTGACCTCGGCGACGGCGGGTATGGGTGTCGACTCCGGCAAATAAGCCGGGACGATGGGCGCGGGCGGTGGACTTTCCTCCACCGAGGGGGTGACGGAAACGAACGGGAGCACCACCCGAAACGTAGTACCAACGCCCTCGGTGCTGCTCAGGGTAACAGAGCCGCCGAGTACCCGTACCAGTTCGTTCACTAGGGCCAGGCCAATGCCGGTGCCTTCGTACGTCCGATCGGTTTTCGCGTCAACTTGATAGAATCGTTCAAAAATGCGACTCTTTTTATCGGGGGGAATGCCAATACCGGTATCGGCAATGGTCAGCATCAGGGTTGGAGATGAACCCGGTTGGGGGTAGTCGATCCGCAGACTGACCTGACCACCGGTGGGCGTAAACTTAAAGGCGTTGGCCAGCAGGTTCGTGACAATTTTTTCGAGCTTATCTCGGTCAAAACTGGCCCACTGGTCGGGTCGGTTCTGCGCAAACGTAAACTGAATCCGGCGACTTTCGGCCAGCGACCGGAACGAGCTGGCCAGCAGTTGCAGAAAGGCCGACAGGTTGCCGGGCTGCGGATCGGGCCGGAGTTGTCCGGCTTCGAGCTTACTCAGGTCGAGCAGTTGGTTAATCAGGTTGAGCAGCCGCTGGGCATTGCGTTCGATAATCGGAAAGCGGTCGTCATGCGCGTATTCTTCGACGGCCTGCTGAATCGGCCCCAGAATGAGCGTAAGGGGAGTCCGAAACTCGTGGGAGATGTTGGCAAAAAACTGCGTTTTCAGCGCGTCTAGTTCGGCCAGCCGCTGCGACTGCGCCTGTTCGAAAGCTACTTTTTGCTGCAAAATGGCTCGTTGTAGCTGGATGCGATATGCTTGCCAGACCACTACGGCGAGCACGAGCAGGTAAACCAGATACGCCCACCAGGTGCGGTAAAAGGGCGGACGGATGTGGATGGCCAGCTCGACCGGATCGCTCCAGACCTCGCCGTTGGTAGACCCCATCATTTGTAGCGTGTACTGTCCATCACCGAGGTGGGTGTACGTAGCAAATCGGTTCGTACCGGCCTCAATCCAGTCATCGTCCGCGCCAATCAGTCGGTAGCGGTACCGGTTTTGCGCCGGATGCGCAAAGTTCATCACGCCAAACTCCACCGTCAGCAGATTCTGGTCATGCGCCAGTTCAAGCGCGTTGGTGTAGGGCAGCGTTTGTTCTAAAAAACCGTTTGGGCTACCGGCTTCGACAGCCCGGTTGTTGACCTTCACGTCAATGATTCGGGCCACGGGTTTTTGTCCATACTGCCGGATTAGTCCGGCGGCCCGGAAAATCGTCAGTCCGTTCACCCCACCAAAGAGCAGCTCGCCGGAAGGTGCCTTATGGAACGAATTTGTGTTGAACTCGTCGTCCTGCAAACCATCGGCCTGGGTGTAGTTGCGGAACGTCAGTTTGCGGGGATGGAAGCACGACAACCCCCGGTTGGTGCTGAGCCACAAATTTTTGAACTCATCGATCAGAATGCCATACACCACTTTATTGGGCAGGCCCTGCTCTTCGGTAAACGGGATGAAACGACCGCTTCGTTTGTCCAGCCGGTTGAGGCCACCGCCTTTCGTCGCGACCCAGAGGTAGTTTTGTGGCTCATAGGGGTCGTCGACTACGCTCGACACAAAATTATCGCTCAGACTACTGGGGTCCGTCGCTACGTTCTGGTAGTAGGTGATTCTGGGTTTCGTTTCGGGCTGTTCAAAACGGATAAGCCCCTTCTGGGTACCGATCCAGAAGATTCCCTGCTTATACCGGTGTAAGGCGTAGGTCTCAACGGGGGCTCCGCTGCGCGGCAGTACGGACCGATAACTAATCACCCGGAAGGTCTCGCGCTGCGGGTCGAACCGAAGAAGTTTCCCATTGGTGCCACCAATCCAGAGTTCTCCTTTGTTGCCCAGAAGCAGGTGGGTACCCTCGTAGCCGAAAGCTGTCCCCGGTGGAAACGGGTATCGCTTTATCTCCTGCCAATCTGCCGAAAAGGCAACCAGGTGCTGCTCATTGGTGACTGCTTCTGAAATAGTTGCCCAGAAGTTACCCAGCTTATCCTGCACCAGATTCCCGTGCCGGTACCTGACCGGGGGCTTATCCGGAATAAATTGTTTGGTTTGACCCGTGGCCCGGTTAAGCTGTTGATACGGATAGCCAATGCGGGCGTACGTACGACCCTGTCGATCTACCATCAGCCCATACACTGAAGCACCCGGTAAATATGACTGAAAAAGCCGGTTTGTCGGATTGTAATACCGTAGCCCATACCCATTGGTACCCAGCCAGATTAATCCCGTTCGGTCTTTAAGCAAACTGATAAACAGCCCGGTACCGGCTGGTAAGGAGGCCAGGGCGTTTCGCGACGTGAGGCTGTCCTGCCTGAACAGCTCGGCCGTTGACATCACCCACAAAAAAGCGGAGTTGACGATAGCAATGGTATCAGGAGCCACCATTCTGACCCGGTTGTCAATATTCTCGTCGGTATGGGGTAGAATCGGAATAATTTTTTCCTGGTTGCTATGTCGCGCCACCAACTGGCCTTTCATCAAGCCGAATAGGTATTCCCCACGCTCATCGGCATGCTGTAAATTTACCGGTACGTTCCGGAACGGCGAGCGTTTGGTAACCCGGCCGGGTTGCCGCCAGCTAAAGGTGTACGTACCAAGCAGGGTGTTTACCAGGGCCGAACCATCGTTGAGAAAAGAGGCCCACTTGGGCGGGTTCCCTTCCCTTTGTCCGGTTTCGCTCAACAGGACCGTCGTGATGCGGGCGTGACGAACCAGCGCCTTCGGATCGGTCAGTTTCTCGCTTAAGTCGGGCGGCAGACTAATCCGAAATAGTTTGTTCGTATTGGTTCCGAGCCATAAGTTACCGCCGGGGTCTTCGATAATAAACCCTACCTCATAGTTACCGGCATTGGGTGCCGACTCGTCGGCGATGGGTAAGTGATAAAATCGCCCGGTTCGGTCGTCATAGAGGTTCAGGCCCTGATTGAGCGTACCCACCCAAAGCCGGTTTTTCCGGTCGATGCACAAGGCAGAACAGCCATTGTCGGAAAGACTGTAGGGATTGCCCGACTGGCGGGTAAATACGGTAAAATTATAGCCGTCGTAGCGGTTAAGCCCGTCTTTGGTGGCAATCCAGATGTACCCGTGCTTATCCTGCTTGAGGTCATAAATCATTCCCTGCGAAAGTCCATCCGCGATGGTCAGTTCACGCCAGCCTTTGGCCGTTGGAGGGGTTGTTTGAGCCAGTGCGTAACAGGGCCATAAGAGAAGTAGCAAGATCCGGTGCATGGTAGAGGAGTCATAGCCAAAATACGTAGTTATCAATTGTTTGGATTGGCTACCGAACCGAGCCTGAATTTTAAGCCGTTTTGCCGTTGCATCATTAGAAATAAGCGACTTAGTTAGCACAGTAGCCAGGACGAAGAATCGGCATTTTTAGTCAACTGACGCGTTAGTACACCAAGTCCTGTCAGTTTCTCAATCCAGTAAGTGTTACTGACAATTCATGCCGCTTTTTTCTCAGTTCACGTCGGCTCATTTTTTTAGTTCATCGGGTTATCCGCTAATTAATCTAAGTTGCATGAAAGGCAGTTGATACGATCACAAAAAAGACATAGCTCAGAGCAGGCGTACCTTTGAGCTGCGAAAACAACGATAACCTGCTCTGGCTATGTCTGAAAAAGTGATTGCAATT
>NZ_JBHULN010000032.1:0-21955 GCF_042684525.1 Spirosoma soli
AATCGTATGTTAGTTCTAAACGCTGTACGAAATAAGCTAATTCATCGCGTTTATGCCGTTGTGCGCCGGAACGAAAAATATGATAAAAATTATACGCCAATCCTTGTTTGAACCATAGAAATCGGACCACTCAAAAGCGAGCTGCTAAAAAAAAGGGCCGGGCAACGCTTGCTATTCAACCCAGGAGAAGCTAGCTCTTATGAAACAGTTTGAAGCCCGCGTGAATCGCACCCTATTATGTCAATGGATGTCAACACCGACGAAGTATTGAGTGTCCATGGTCAATAGTATTTTAGGCAGGGCCGCCTGGCGGTTGAATATGATTACCCTTGCCCTGTTGTTCGATACGCCACGGGGCGCCCCGTTTGCTACTGGGCCTTGATGCCCTCATTTCTATACGAACCTTGGCAAGTAGTAACAGAGCGGGTCCTGAATCCACCGGCACGGGCCGCCCCGCATTGGTCGTTAGCCTGGCCGGTATGCCATAGGGAAGTCCGCTCTGTATTTCTTTTTTAGTAAGCTACCAAATATTAGAATCTTACCACACCACAAACCTAAAGGCCAGTGCCATCCAGTTTCCAAACGATGATTGTGTCTCCTTCTCGAAGCACCTCCAGCATCTTCTGAAGCTGAGGGCGTACCTTAGCCGAAGACACCTTTTCCTGAACTATCTTCTGACAACCGGCTTTTTTGAGGTCATCCAGTTGCAGGGCTAGATTTTGATCTTGCCGGTACGCCGGTGCGGTTGATACGCGAGCATATCCGAAGAGCATAATAATATCCGAACAACAGCGGCCGTCCGTGGGTGAAACGGTCTTAAAAAGATCATTTCTGAGGAGATGCGTTTAGTAGCCAGTTGGTTGCATCTCATCAAATGACGGTCTGCCATTGCCACAGTTTACAAGCAACCCTACATCAATCCCTTCGTCTCAATGTGAGGTGAGTTTTTATGAGTATTGAGAGGATTTCCTTTGATGACGGCGGTCTGTGTCTTGGTCACTGAATAGCTGGAATGGGAGGTAAGTTAGCTTTTTGTAACACTAGCTAGCTAAGCTTAAACAAACGCTTTTTGCTGTAGCCGATCTAACACCTCTGTTAAAGTGGTACTGCTCAACGATGCCCAATGATAAACGGACTTAACCGACTCCTCAAGTTCATAACTGAGGCCATCGACCGTAATAGCATTGACTAAGTAGCCTTCTGGAGTAGTCCAGTCATCGAGCAGGTAAGCTTGGGGCATCAGGCTCCATGGTGATCGACGACCCGCTGAGCGTAGGCTTCGCGGATCAGTTCAATTAGAATGAAGTGGTTCAAGGTGTTCATGAACAGGGTAACAGTTTACTTCATAAAGATAGGTCTTAAAGCGTATGGAGCAACGCTTATGATAGTTAACAAGGTTGGATTTGATCTGCAAGCCAAACAGGATACTGCTCGACCGGCTATTCCAACTCGGCGCTAAGCCCTTCATCGCGCCACAACCGGCGCTCAACGGGAAATGGCTCTTGCTTGACGACGTCAATCTCCTTGAAGCGAGCATGTGCCGGATGAATCAGATAATTGTAGGACATCGGTACCACCACCGATGGCACTGCCGCTACTAGGGTTGTAGGGTTACTCAACCACTCTCTGAGTAGCCATTGGGTGCGCTCATAGCTCTCCTCATGCCAGTACGCAGGGAGCGTCTCGACCGGGTAGGTGGTTACCTCATCCGGTATACGCAGCGTAAACAGCAGCAGTTTGGGCAGCTTCTCGTACTTCACCCGAGGCTGGTGGACCAATGATTCAACTAAAGCTAAGGCGGGCGAGGAGGTTGTGTACAGCAAAGGAAAGCCTTTGGGGTTCCAGCGTCCACCAAACAGACGAGCCCCTTCGGTAGCCAGCGATTGGTCGCTATACTTCGCTTTTACAGTTCGGTAAACAGTCAGCATTCCGGTTGAGCGGCTAGCTTAGCCAACAATGCCATGTTCAATGCGGCCCAGCACATCGTCGACCAGGCCAAAGCCCGTCGTCGTGTCCAGTAGTTGTAAAGGAGATTGAGCGTTCAACTCCCGAATGGGGGCATGTAGCCAGTCAGCGAGTGTCTCGGCGTCCTCATCAAAGACATCTAAGCCATGCCGGAGCAGGTTAGTCAGTAACAGCAACCGCTCAGAGGCATCACGCGATAGCCGATCCTGAGGTTTGAGCCGGTGCAGATTGCGATCGGACATGTTGAGGATACGGGCCATTTCCAGGTCGGTTAAGCCAACCAGAGCAGCCACCTGGTCAGCTTCAGCACGAAGCACACCTTGGCGTGACTTGTCAATCACCGTGTAAGGCGCGTAGACGGCCGTATGAGAGGGAAGCGTTGCGTAAGCCATAAACAGTTACCGAAATGTGTCGGTCTTGCAACCGCAATATGGCGCACAAAGTTCAAATTGGCAAGGTTACCTGATGGAGTGTACTGAACTTGGTATTAAGAGGGCAATAAATCCCTTAATTGGACAGTCCGTTTGTTTCCCCATTCCAATTAAGTATGCATTTGACTGAACGCTTCTTCGTCTCAAGGAGGAGAGTTTGTAGAGAATAACAGAAGCCTTATCTATTAAATACCTGTCAACGACAATCAGTCGCATACCGTATAAGACTGAGTAAAGTTGACACATATTAAAGCGATAGATAGTATAATCAAGCATTTAGAAAGTAAATTTATTGCTCTAATAGCATTAACAAATCTATCAATCATCTTATTGGGAGGCTGTAATAATGCCAGACCGGCTTTACCCGAGCCTGCTCATCAAATGCCTGTCCGAAAGATTGTTGAAGCCCGCTTTTCAACGAAGGATAGCTTAACGGTTACCTACTATTATAATCCGCTCGGTCGCTTGACAAAAGTAGAGTTTCCCAAATGGTCGAACCGCCTTCCGATACTCTGTTTATACAACGAGCCCGATATCAGCAGCGTCAAGGATAAGGATCGCTTTGTCAATTATAAGCTGTTCGATTACGACAAGGCTCAACAGCTCATCCGCATGCGTCGCTATTTCCTCTTAACGGATAATGCCTGGTTCTTGTACGAAACCGATTCCCTACTCTATAATGACGGTCGTTTGGAAGGACTCTATCACAACGATTATGTGTTCGTATCGGATGCGGCACAGGTGGCTTTTCGCTATCCGCTGTGGTTGACCAGGCGTAGCTATGAGTACGACCCCCAGGGTCGTATCGTGCTTCAAACTGACTCGGTGTTTAGAACCCATGACTATCCCGCCCACACAGTGGTAATTCAGCCTATTCCCAAGCCAATCTACCTGCATATAGATCGAACCGAGTATAACTACAATGAGCATAACCAAGTCATACGTAAGAGAGCTTACTCAATCGACAAAAATCGGTTATTAACCTACAGTAACGGAACCTCTATATACGTTCAACCTGATAACAACTGGACGACCTACAATCTATCACTGTCAGCCCAGTTTCTTGAGGAGACAACTACCTATGAATATAAGTATAAAGCTGACTCGTTGCTGGTGGGTAAACAAGCGAATTATCAACCGACTACTGATTCAAAGGTCTATACAAATATCTTTACTTACGAATACTAATCTGAGGTAGTTCTTAAGAACCGTACGAAAAATGAGGCTAAACACTCCTTGAGGGACCGTTTCAAATAACGCCCCATATAAGAAGCATATATATGGGTATAACCAAACAAAGAGCCAGGCCGCTGGAGCGGGCAAATTTCCGCTGCCACGGAGGACCGTTTGCGTTTAAAAAGTGAGTAATGTATGTTAAGGCAAGAAGGGTGTGCCGAAATGATCACTTGATAAATCAGTACACCCGGTTACCGAAATCACTGGTTTCTGGTTTCAGTTTCCGCCAATCTTAATCCGTAGCACAGGGGTAACGTACCACTGATACTGGCGAATGAAGGCTGAACATCGTTCTCTTCTCAAGTAAATCTTATATAATTTCAAGTCATACCGATGCCCACTGGCGGTGAACCTGCCATAGTTTTGTCTCGTCTACTGCATAGATACACTAACCGTTTCTATCTTGTCCTTTCATCATCATGTGAAATATGCATGAAATCACAACTACCCAAATCTTTTACGACGCAGACGACCTAAACATGGTCGCTCATCTAGCACGGCCACATGGCAAGGGTCCTTGGCCCGCAGTTCTCATTGGACACGACGGCATTGGTCTTAACGACTACCAGCGGAGCCGCGCTGATGATCTTGCCGCGTATGGCTATGTTGCGCTCGCGATGGACTTTCACGGCGGGCAAACCTACTTTGGCATGCCCGATGCGATGCTGGCTCGGACCATGCCCCTGTTGGCCGACGAAGGACGGATGCGGGCTATTGGTCGCGTGGCGCTGGACGTACTCCTCGCGACGCCTGATGTTGACGCCAACCGGCTCTTTGCTCTCGGCTATGGTGCTGGCGGCCGTATCGTACTTGAGCTTGCGAAAACAGGCGCACCCTTCAAAGCCGTCGCGGTCGTTCATCCCGGCCTGCCGAAACCTGATGCCCATGACTGGCGCGATGTAAATAGCACCATCCTTCTCTGTACTGGTTCCGAGGACCCGCTGTGCACTCCCGACCAACTGCTCGCATTTGGCCACGCATTACAGGGTGCCGGGGTTGACTGGCGTGTAAACATCTATGGCGGTGCCCAGCACGCTTTTTGGGCTCGCCCAACAAATGCGGACGGATCATCGACCGAAGGGCTCACGCATGTTCAAGCGACCGTGCCAGGGGTCGGCTATCACCCAAAACACACTGTGCGCGCATGGCGAGCGGTTCTTGATCTTTTCGGAGAGGAGCCGAAATGAACGATGTTGGTAAAATCCGGGCGCGGGAAGAAGATTTGCGAAGCGCCATGTCCATTTACTAAAACAACCCCTTGTGGGATGATCAGCGATAGTAAGCAAGTAAGATGGACGACGATAAGCATGCAAAGCGACATCTATCCGGTGGTGACATACGATGTCATTACCGGATAGGATATTCCCCGTTCGGCTGCTCATTCAGTAGCTATTATTGATGTCGGCTGCGATGTACAGGCGTTCTCGTTGTAAACGGGCGGATTTACACGGTAAGTTAGGAGGACCCCGTTAATTGGAAGACAATCTTTACCTCTCAGAATCCGACTTACTTGTTCGCCATAGTGGATCAGAGGGGATAACCAAACAAGTCGAAAATTTGCCCTCTTTGTTTGTTTATTCCCATACATGAACGCTCCTCCGTCTCACGCGGGAGCCTTTTGAGAGAATGAGTAACCGCCAGTTATGGGAGCCATTTAAGCAGGCAAACTGGCAGCCAATGTCGTGTTCACTACGCTACATAAACCGAGACGAAACCAGAGTGATATCCGCCCACTGCCAGGCTTGGTCAAACTGGGCTTTGGCTTGCTGAGCTCCCTTGACATTGCCTTGTCCCTGACGGGCTTGGTAGAGACCATACAAGGCCCACCCGTTACGGGGATAGAGCACCAAATCCGCTAAATAGACCTGCTCGGCTTGTGGCCAGTGCTTCGCTTCCAAAAGAACAGCGCCTAGATGATGGCGTACCGAGAACAGCCAGTCGGGGGGCTCATTATAGTTGAGTTGATCTTCCAGCGCTACGGCTTCCTCCAGCAAGGCTATACTGCGGGAATAATTCTTTTCTTTAGCCGCCAGTTCGCCCTGTAACACCCGTTGGGCAATCTGTAACAAGGCGTAAGTCGAGTTGATATTCCAGACTGTTAAGGCTTTCAAGGCGGTATCATTCGCCAGTTTGGTAAGCTGATTGAGTTCGGCTTTACTGTTGACAAGCTCATGTTTAGCCAGATAAGCCATGCCCCGAGCATAGTGCCAAATCGCCGTTGGGTAGGCTAAGCTGGGTTCTTCGTTCTTCATCTGTAGAATGGCATCCCACTGGCCAAACTTGATGGCCACATAGTACGGTTGAGTATAATAGTGCTGTAAGGTTCCCCAACCCGCTTCTTTCATAATCTGGCGATCGGTTTCGGCGGCCATTCGCCGAGCAGCGGCCATCGCCACTTTCTGGTTACCTTCCAGCGTGGCTGTCGCCGCCACGAAGTGACTATTGTGGGGATAATACGACAAGGGGTAAGCGCCTTGGGCGTGCAGCGCTTTCAGATACCGTCGATCCGCTGCCAGCGCCCGCTGGTTGGCTAGGGTGCTTCGGTGATACTGACCCGTTCGAATGTAGATATGCGAGGGCATATGCTCCAGGTGGCCAGCGCCAGGTACCCGGTTTTCGAGGAATTGCGCGCTGGCCAACCCCCGATGGGGCTGCCGGGAAGCCTCCACAGCATGGATATAGAAGTGGTGGATGCCCAGGTGCTGGGGATACTTCTTCAGTAAACGCTCCAGCGTGGCCACAATCTCGGGCGTCCAAGGTCTGGGGCTGCCGTCTTTCTGCCAGAGGTCCCAGGGGTGCAGGTCCATGATGGATTCGGCGTACAGAGCGCCCATGTCAGCATCATCAGGAAACTGCTGGTATACTTGTTTCATGGCCAGGGAGTAGGCCTGATCATAGGGGGTCCGGCTGGCAACGGGCTGAGGGGGGTATCGTTTGGTCAGCGCCTTGATGAGCGCTTGCTCTTTCTGGGTAGCCTTAGAGGCTAGTTGTTGGGCTTTCTGAACGGCCTGATAAGCGCGGCTGTAATTGTCGTCTTCCATGCCGGCATTATAATTCGGTCCCAGTACGTAACTGAAGCCCCAGTAGCAGGCTGCGCAAGTGGAGTCGAGACGAGTGGCTTCGAAAAAGGAGCGGGCGGCTTCGGCGTGATTAAAGCCATAAGCTAACAGGAGTCCTTGGTCAAAATAGCGTTGAGCTTGAGGGCTTTTGGTGGTAATGGGGTAATGAAAACCGGATAGGCCCGTCAACAGGGGGGCCTGTTGGGAAGAGCCATACCAGGCTTTGTCATTGGTTAGTGTACCGCACAGCGGAACGTTGCTTTTAACGCCTACCGATGCAAGTGAAGTGTTATCAGCAGCCGGGGCGGTGGCCACTTGATGTTGGTCACTTTTGGTCCTACAATCTACTAGTAATAAAGCCAGTAGTAGGCTAGCGATTAGGTCTTTCATAGACCGAGGCCGGATTAAGTTTTGAGTAGTGATTCAGCGTGAATAAAGTTAAGCCGTTAAGTGAAGATAAGCAAGTCAGATTGGCTTGCGTAAAATTCGACGTAAAAAATAGGCTAAACACGACTTGGTGTGCACTTGGCTGCATTGACTTAATTCATCGTCTAGTTAAAGGCCCCAATCACAGATACGCAAATCTCACTTCGTCTCACTGGGGAGCATTTAGTGAGATGATTATTTTTACTAATTGTCAACCCCAGTTAGTAACATACGATTAGATTTACGGACTAATCTCGTTATGAAACCATGAATCATCGATTTAAAAACATAATTAGTAACTGGGGATGGAGCCTGTTGAGTCTCGCCTGTTTGCAATGCACGCCTGATACACCGACCAAAATTGATTATGACCAGCTAGCGGCTCAGCTCATGACCGATCTTAAGCCACAAGTCGTTGGCACTTGGACACTTCGTCAAGTGCATGTCAGCCCAAACGGGCCGAATCGCATCAATCGACTCAATCTGACGAAAGACAGCACTTTCCAGGATTTGGCTCTGCTAACGGTCGTACCGGCAGCTGCCCCACGACAGACCCTTGTTGACCCCCGTTATACCGAATACGACGGAAGCATTCAGTACAAGACCAAGACCTATCCCATTCAGTTTAATATGTGGCCGGGGCTTCGAGTCTATAGCTCAAGCCAGCAGGGGCCTCAAGCTTTTTTGTTGTTTAGCTTTCGCTTCTCTGATGGAACCCGTTTTGCCGAAGCGGAAGAAACGTTTCTTGAAGACCTGGGACTCATTAACGAAACGTTTTCACTAGAAACTACGGTCGGTCAACCAACTATGCAGTGGGTGGGCTTGAGTCGAGGTATTCAGCGAATCGACTTCGTCAAGCAACCCTGAACGAACCTGCTTGTGATATTCCCGTATGCGACTGTCTTAGCCCCCTATTAGTTGGACAGATTTTCTGAAAAAGTTGTGGCGTACACCACCTCCGTCCCCTCCCATTTCTGCTGAGGGGTTATAAAGCCAATCGATCGGTGAAGTCGGTGAAAGTTGTAGTGGACAAAATACCGCTCTAGTGTTTCTTTGGCGGCTTCGGCCGTCCGATTCATAATAACTGTCAAATTCATTCCGTTCGATTACATCGTGCTCCAGAATACTGTGGAAAGCTTCGATGTATGAGTTCTCTTCCGGTGTAGCCACATGAGTAAATTCCTGCTTGACTTCGGAAGTCTTCAAAAAGTTGCGCACTGAATGAGCAATAAATCGTAGGCATTAAGTCGATTGAGCAGACTACGGAAGCTGAATTTGATGCTCAATTTAATGTCAACGTGAAAGGCCATTACTTTACATTGCAGAGACTACTTCCCTATCTGGCTGATGGTTCATCCGTGTTGTTCACATCCTCAGCTTCCGCAACTGCGGCTACCCTTAACACGAGCGTGTACGCGGCTACCAAAGCAGCCTTAAACAAAATCGCCCAGGTTGCCGCCAATGAACTAGCGGGGAGAAAAATTCGCGTAAACGTCATTAGTCCAGGACCGGTTGCTACGGAATTAGTGTTAGCTGCACCGGAAGAAGTGTTGAACAATTTTGCTTCCTCGACAGCATTGCAACGATTAGGCCAGCCAGAGGAGCTGGCGAGAGCCATCCTATTCTTGGCTTCAGATGATGCCAGCTTTGTCACCGGTACGGAGCTTCTTGTAGACGGCGGTTGGACCAATTACGCTTATAAATAATTTTTTCTATAAATTTTTAGAAAGTACAAGCTAAAAGATGGGTTTCGTTAAGCGCAATAAAGCGACATTGTTTAGCGTCCAAAACGTTATGGCCCACGTTGCAGAAAAAGGCGCCTTGAAGTAGCCTTTTCTGCAACGTAGACTATGCCTTTGTTTTAGAATAATCGATTATAAAAGATAGCTTACGCAACTTGGCTTGGAAAAGTATAACCCTTAAATAAGGGAAAGAGACAGGCTTTATCAAATAACTCACTGTCATTTATTCTCGAAAAACGCTCCTTAAACTTTTTAGATTTGTCATTAGAAGTTAAATTAAGAATGCCTTCTTATTTTCCTTTGCAAAGTCAATAAAAGTGCGCGGCTGGTGGTTAGTCAATCTGTACACCTCCTCACAAAGATCTTGATCGTGGTGTTTTGCAACCACTTCCACATATTGTTCAATGAGGCCATTGGCTAACCATGGTGATGCGCCAGTTGCCCTTAATAAAATGCGAAAGGCAAACGAAGGCAAATTTATATAGCGTACTTTTTTGCCTAAAGCTTCTGACAATTTTGACGATATGGCCTTCATATCTAACGTTTCGGGGCCATTAAGATAGTAAGTTGCTCGTTTGTGATGCTCTTCTGTTAAAACGTGGTAAGCAACTCTGCCTATATCCTGTGCATCGATATAGCCCACCAGCCCCTTACCGCCAGCCTGTGGTAAAAAGCCTTTTGAGATCGGCTTCGTCATGGTCAAAAAATTTTGCATGAACGCCGTTGGTTTGAGTATCGTCCAGGCTATACCAGATGAACGAAGGTGGTGGTCAATATAAGCGTGCGCCTTTGCCCAGGGCACCGATGACCGCAAATTCGCGTCGGATGCAGAAACCCTGACAATGTAGGCTATCTTTTCCTGCTTGGCCACATCAATGGCGTTCGTTTCACACACCAGTTGGTTTTCAGTGGGCGGACTAACCAAAAATAAAGACGTGCAGCCTTTCATAGCCGATTTCAAGCTGTCTTTATTTTCGAAATTTCCCAAAACCGCATCGATGCCTTGTGCCCGCAATTTGACTACTTGCTGCTCTTTTCGGCACATTGCACGAAATGGCTTGTTACTTTCAGCCAGTAATTGACATAGTTTTTGCCCAATAACACTTGTTGCTCCGGTTACTAAAATCATGATTGTGTGTTTTAAAGATGTATATAGTTTTGATAAATTCAGTACGTGTTTCAATCCTGTTAGCTCGACGTGATTTCAAGTTTGCATAAGATTGAAAACGATAGCGTCGGCCGGGTTAGCGCTGCTCGCCAATAGCCTGCGCCAGGGACGCCTGCGCGATGCGGTAGTCGGCTTTGGCCGCGACCAATTCAGACGCTACTCGCTGGGCCAACGTTTGAGCGGCAAGCAAATCCACGAGCGAAAGCAGGCCAGCCTGGAAGCGATTTTCGTTGAGACGCAGATTTTCCTGAGCCTGCGCCACCGTGAGTAGGTGCAGTTCGATGCGTCGGGCGGCCTGGTTGAGTGTTAACAGGGCCCGGCTGACGTCCAGGGCCACCTGCTGCTGGGCTTCCGTCAGGTCGGCCCGGCTAGCCTGGGCCTGATAGCGACGCTGGCTTTCCAGGAGCCGATTTTCCTTCCAGTGCACCAAGGGTACGTTGAGGTTCAGCAGGGCGTAGGCGGGCGCGTAGTGGCGGTCAGCCAGCAGAAAGCCAGGCTTTTGTTGCAAATACAAGGCGTTGATGCTGGCATTCACCTGCGGCCGACGGGCACTGCGGGCCAAGTCGATTTGCAGCGAATCGGCTAGGTTGACCAGCGCTAGCCGACGCAGGTCGGCCCGTTGAGCCAAGGCCTGCGCCGTGTAATCGGCCGAGCTGACCAGTGAAAAATCACCCTCGATAGACTCGGTTAGCCGCAGCGAGTCGCCATCCGGACGACCAATGAGCTGGCCCATGACCAGCTGGCTTTGGCGCAGGTCGTCGCGGGTTCGCAGCAACCGTACCTCGGCATCGCGCAGTTGCACCTGGGCCCGTAGCCAATCGGCTTTGTAAACCAGGCCGGCCTTGACCTTATTGTCAAGGTCGCGCACCAGGGCTTGCAGCTGGGCACGGTTGCCTTCGGCTAGTGTCACCTGGTCACGTAGAGCCACGGTTTGCCAGTAGGTTTGGTCCGTCTGGGCCACCACCTGCTGCCGGGTGGCCCGCACGTCTTCGGCCGAGGCCTGCGCTGCGATGCCCGCCAGGGCCGTTTGGGCGCGGAGTCGCCCCCCGGCATAGATCGGCTGTGTAACGCTTACCCCCGCCGTCAGGCCCTGCGTATTCAGGGAGCTGCCAAGGCCGCGCACGTAGTAGCCGGTGCTGCTGAAATCCAGTCTGGGCAAGCGGTTGGTTTTAGTGACCTCACGCCCGGCTTCGGCGGCCAACTGCCGCCGATTGGCTGCGGTAAGGCGCTGGTTCTGCCCCAAGGCTAGGGTTCGGCATTCGGCCAGCGACAGCGGGGTGCTGGGGGTAGACACCGATTGGGCGTAGAGGCCCGGCGCCATCAGCGCCAGACCCACACATAAGAGAACGTTCATTCGTAAAAAAGCTAGTTGGTTGCCAGCGCCAACGCGGGCCGGTCGTCTTGATGGGGGTCGGTTGAGTCTGCCGTAGGCTTATTTTTAAGCGACATATAGTACAGTACGGGCACGACATACAGGGTCATGACCATGGCCACCATGATGCCGAAAGCAATCACGCTGCTCAGGGGTGACCACAGCGGTGACTGGCTCAGGATCATCGGAATGACGCCCACGGCCGCAGCCGACGAGGTGAGGAAGATTGGGCGCATCCGGCGGTGAGCAGAGGCAATGGCCGCGTCCTTCACGCTGTAGCCGTGCTCGCGCACCAGCTCGTCGGCGTAGTCCACCAGGATGATACCGTTGCGCACCACGATGCCCAACAGGCTATTGATCCCTAAAAAGGCCGTCATGCCTAACGGATTGCCCGTAATCCAGAGGCCGAACATCGCGCCCGGCAAGCTCAGAAAGAACGTAGACAACACAATCAACGCCCGGCCCGCGTGCCGGAATTGCAGAAGTAGCGTGAGGAAAATCAAGAGAAAACTAAGCCCCAGGGCCATGTTGGTGCTGGGACCCGCGTCGCGCCCCGATTCGTCGTCGCCCCCATACTCCAGGTGCGTGCCAGCCGGCAGTTGCAGCGCATCGAGCTGCGGCTTTACATCAGCCAGTATCTGGGCTGCCACCCGGCCAAAGTCGGTGTCGCTGCTTACCGTGAGCGTACGCAAGCCGTTGCGACGCACGATGTTGCTCAGGTGCCAGGCAGGCACTACGTCGGCCACCTGGCGCAGGGGCACCTTGGTGTTGTAGGCCGTAGTTATGTACACCTGGCTCACGTCGCTTAGCTTCTGGCGGTCACGCTCGTCCAGACGCAGCACGATGTCGAGGGGCTTATCACCCTCCCAGAGCGTGGAGACGGGCCATCCTTTAAGGCTCCCGCCCAAGGTTTGGGCGACGGCTTCCTTACTCACGCCCAGGCGATCGGCCTCGTCCTGCTTCACGCGCACGGCCACGCCTAAGGTAGGGTTGCGCCAGTCGTCGCGCACGAAATGGGTGTTGGGGGTGGCCCTGAAAATCTGCGCCACCCACTGGCCCACAGTGCGCAGGTCGGCCTCGTTGTCACTCACCACACGCACTTCCAGCGGGGCCTTGGTTTCCTTCCAGCTCAGTCGACGCACCCGCACCGAGCCCTCGGGCACCAGCGACTGGAGCGAGTGGGTGTATTCCCTGGCCAGCTCCACGGTGGCCTCCCCGCTCAGGGTATTGATGAACACCTGGGCGTAGTTTTCGGCCGGGGCCTCGGGGGCGTAGCTCGAATAAAAGCGTGGCGAACCGGTGCCGATAAAGCTCACCACCTGGCTGATACGCTTATCTCCTCTGATAGCAGCTGTCACACGGTCCACCGCCTTTTCAGTTTGGGCCACTGGCGTGCCTTCAGGCAACCACAGTTCCAGGTTGAACTGGTCGCGCTCCGAGTAAGGCAGGTACTCAAACTTCACCTGCGAGCCGAACACGCCAGCCAACGCCAGTGAAGCGAAGCCCAGCGTCAGCACCAGCATGGGATGGGCAAAGCACCAGTCCACGGTCCGGTTGAAACGGGCCTGTACGCGGTCAATGATCGAGGGTTTGACCACCGGCGAATCGGCCTGTTTACGATGCAGCCCCTTACGAATGGCGAAGTAGCACAAGGACGGCGTGAGCAGCATCGACACGGCCAGCGAGGCCACCAGGGCCACCGAAACTGTGGCTGGTATGTGCATCGAAAACTCTTGCGTCAGGCCCGTGTATACAATGGCCGAGGGTAGAAAGGCAAAAATGATGGCCGCGGTGGCCGCCAGCACCGGCACAAACAAGTCCGTCGCCGAGCGCCAGGCCGCCGTCCAGCGGTCCATGCCTTCGTCGAGTTTCTCCACGTAGTTGTCAACCACGACAATAGCGTCGTCCACCACCATGCCCAGCACAATCACCAGCGCGGCCAGCGACACCTGCTGAATTTCCATGCCTAGTGCATGGAGAATGCCGAAGGTGATCAGAATCGAAAGCGGGCAGGCAACGGCCGAAACCAGGGCAATGCGCAGCGGCAGCAGTAGCAACACAACGGCAATGACCGAGGCCACGGCAATCGATAGCTCCAGGAAGAAATCTTTTAGCTTTTGGTCCACCACCCGTGGCTGGCTCACAATTTCCTGTACGTGTACGCCGGCCGGAAACCGGGCCTCCACGTCCTTAATCTTCTGATTCAGCTGATCGCCAAACCACACGATATTGTTGCCCGGCTGCATTTCTACGGTCAGCATCACGGCCGCCTGGCCATCGATTTTGATGCGCGATGTCAGCTCCTCCTCACGGCGTTCGAGTTTCGCCACGTCGTGCAGCCGCACCTGATTACCTGACGTGGGGTCAGTATACACCAATTGATTGGCCAGTGCCTCCTGGGAGTGGTAGAGGCTTTCGGTGAAGACCGGCACGCTGGCATTGGGGAGAGCCAGCTCACCCGAGTAGCCCACGTTGGTCTGGCGTTGCAGCACCTGCCCAATCAGCCCGAAGTCGAGCCCGTACTGGCGCAACCGGTCGGCCGAAGCGGTTACGTATACCTGCTCGCGCTGCTCGCCGTAGCGCCGAATCTTCGATACCTGCGGCAGCGTTTTAATCCCATCTTCTAACTGATCGAGGTATTCCTTGAGGTCGGCGTAGCTACGGTCTTTTGCCGTCACGGCTATCATCAGGGCCGCCACGTCGCCAAACTCACCATTCACGAAGGGACCTTGCACGGCCTTCGGAAACAGCTGCCTGTTGGCACTCAGGCCATCTTGCAACTTGGACCAGAACTTATCGGTATCGGTTACCCAGTCCTGGAGCGTCACGTTCACCACCACCGCCCCGGCTTTGGTCGTCGAATAAGTCTTCTCTTTGCGCACCTCTTTGTAGCTAAAGAGCTGCTGCTCCAGCTTTTTGGTGAGCTGATTCTCGACTTCCAGCTCGCTGGCACCGGGGTAGGCGGCCAGCACAAGCCCCTGCCGGATTGTAATGCGCGGATCTTCCATCCGGGGCATGCTGTAGATAGCCCAGATGCCCGCCAACGCCAGCATCATCGTGAGGCCGACTGTGACCTGCTTGTATTTCATGGCTGCCTCAATCAAGTTGAGACGGCGGGTTGGGTTCTTATGGTTCATACCGGCAAAGAGCGTTATTGGATGATGCGAATAGGTTGCCCGTCGTGCAGGCGCTGCTGCCCAGCCACGATAATCTGGTCGTTGGCGGCCAACCCCTGGCTCACCACCACTTGCTGGCCTTGCACCGGCCCCAGCACCACCCGACGTCGGCGGGCCCTTTTGCCGGCGACATCGACCACATAGACCACACTCGCTCCGTCTGCTTCCTGCACCACCAGTTGTGGCGCAACGGCCACCACCGGTGCGGATTGACCCGCCGGCAGTGGAATGCGCAGACTCGCCAGCATGCCCGGCAACAGGCGCAGGCCGGGGTTGGGCAGCAGCACTTTTAACGAGAAGCTACGCGACGTAGGGTCGGCCACCGGGTTAATCACCTGCACCGTGCCTCGAAAAGCGCGGCCCAGCGCCGGTACCCGTACCTGCACAGCCGTTCCCCGTCGCATGCGGCCAATTTCGGCTTCCGGCACCACCGCCCGCGCAAACACCTGCTCGGTCTTGATCAGGCTGAAGGCCGATGCACCTGGCATGGCCGAAACGCCCGGCTCCACCAATTTAGCCGCAATGATACCCGCGAACGGAGCCTGCAGATACGTATCGGCCAAACGCTTACGGGCCAGGCGGGCATTGGCTTCGGCCCGCTGCAAGCCAGCGGTGGCCTGTACCAATTCGCGCTCGGTCAGACTCTGCACGGTAAAGAGCTGCTGCGAACGGCGAGCCTGGTCGCGGGCTTCCTGCAAGGAAGCATCGGCTACCGCCAGCAGGTTGGCGTATTCTTCCTGGTTCAGCTCAGCCAGCAATTGACCTTTACTGACCTGGTCACCCTCGTGCACCAGTACCCGGCGCACCGTCCCGGCTACGCTGAAGGCCAGGCTGGCCGTGTTTTCGGCCTCAATCGTGCCGCTGTAGGTCTGAAAGGGCGTGCCGGTCGTGGTGCCCACGGCTTGCACCTGCACCGCTACGGGCGCGGGTCCGGCTGGCTGATTGGTGGCTTTCTTTTCGTCGGGTTTCGAACAGGCTACCACTCCTGGCAGGAGGAAAAGCACGAGCCGTTGATGAGTTAGACAATATAGCATAAGCTAGAATTTATAATAATGTTCATAAAGTGACTATTGGTCCGATGTTTGTAAAAAAAGTGTTGGGCACGGTATTACAGACATTTAGCAGCTGGTAACGTAGTCTAAAATAAACTATTATCCATAAACTGACTGATGGTCCAAAAAGTTTTTAAAAAAAAGTGTTCGCTACTTAACTTGACGCTCTGGGTTATGCAACCCGTTTCTCATTGACGCCAGAAACGTCTCAAATAACTCGCCCGAGTCGATTTGCCGCTGTTCGGCCAAGTGCACACCCTTACTGACGATAAACTGCATCATCCCGTTGCAGGAAGCCCAAAGGGTATTGGCCATCAAATTAGCTTTGAAGTCGGTGCGCATTGAGCCGTCGCTCATGCCCTGCTGCAATACGGTTTGAAACAACTCGAAAATGGCATTCGTGGTTTCATACACAACCCCGGCATTGGTCGTGGGAAGGGGCGACTCGAAAAACGCAATAAAGCCAAAGTAGGCTGGATTTTCCATCACGAAGGCATAGTACTCGCGCGTCATACGCAGTAGTTTTTCCAGGCCGGAATCATCTACTTCGGCCGCTTTGGCAAACAGGGCATACAGCTCACTTGTGGCCCGCTCACTGATAGCCAGCATGATATCTTCCTTGCTGCGATAGTGCCTGTAAAGCGTGCCTTTGCCCAGCTCAGCCTCTGCGGCAATGTCATCAATAGTGGCCGCAATGAGTCCTTTCGTCAGGAACACTTTCTTGGCTGCCTCCAGAATTGATGTTTCGCGGTACGCTTTTTCCCGCTGCTTACGCTCGATAACCCCCATTGACTACATTGTCAGTTTCTGACTGACGGTCCAAAGATACAAATTTTTCGGGTTTTCAGTAGTAACAATACATTACTTTCGTAGACACTGTCATCATTTTTGATTGGTAAGGATTTGTATGCGGCTGATAGCCGGTACCGCAACGGCGGACCGTGCCGTGGTCCGAACGTCGGCCCGGCGGCATTCCGGTGCGGTTTGAGAGAAATTTAAATGTTGACGTCTCTCTAAAGCGCTCCAATTAAGATGCAGACGCATGAAACGCTCATTATCTCTTGAATGAGCCTTTTGTGAGAGTATGCCTTTTAATATATCAGGATGATTTTTTTGATAGTTCTCAACGCAAGTGCGTGGCACATGGCTACCGGTAGCCAGTCTCAGTAGTGGCCTGATCCGTAAGTAAGGATAGGTCGAAGTAATGGCCGACAGGCTAATTAGAACCGGCCTGTTAGTCTATCACTTCTCGTGTACTAGTCAGTAGAAGGCCTGCTTGTTGAGCAGGCTTTTCTATGGACACTAGGCGACGGTTGAGGCTTCAACCCTGTCCTAGGTTGATAATCCAAGTTGGGCAAGGGAGCCTTTGGTTAACTCGGGCAGCGTAACCGTATCCCACCAGTAAGTACGTAGATCATCAAACCGCGTCCGCCATTTCTTACGCGACGGATTACGTTTGCCAGTTAGTAAACACGTGGGCTTCACCATCACGCTCCTCTGTCTCGGTTGAGAGCGTTATCTGAGACTGTTGGGCATAACCCAGAAAAGAGGTGGCTAGCCGCTGTGGCCGGGCACAATACCGCACCGGAATGCCGCCGGGCCGACCGCACCGATTTCTATGGATCAAGCAAGGCCTGGCGCATAATTTTTGTCATATTTTTCACCCCGACGAACAACCGCACAAACCCGGTGAATCAACCGCTTCGGCGGTCCGATTGTTGCGGACCGCATTGAGTACTAACATCGTGTGCTTACCCTCAGCCAGCTTACGCTGGTAGTAGCGCTGAAGGTCACCCGGTACCTGAATCGCCGACATGGTGCCCATATGGATCAACGCTTTCAGCCGTTTTCGATCGGACTGCCGAAGCAGTTTGATGACTCACTCTGGTTTTGCCACGTACACTCGTTCCGGAGCTGTACGCAAAGGGAGCAACCCCAGCATGGCAGGCTAATTTTTTGGGATCATTGATCGTCTGCATTTCATTCGTAGTGATCAACAGCTCGGTGGCAATCACCGGCCCAATGCCTGGTACGGAGATCATCAGATCGAATAATTCTTTCAGCCGAGGGTCGGCTTGAATGAGTTCTTTAATCTGCTTGTCGATGGCTTTTTGCTCTTCTTTCAGGGCAGCAACTGACTTCTTGATATTCCCTTTGAGAGCTTTTTGCAGAGACTTGCTGATGAATGTTTTCTGTTCGGCTACTGGAACGGCCAGCAGGTTATACGCCTGATTGAGCCGCTGGCGGGTAGCGCTCAGAAAGGTTAATTTTTGCATAACCTCGCGTGGCGGCTCCCACAGGCGCATCTGGTCGCGAAAGCGGTAGGCGTATTGAGCAATGCGTTGGGCATCCACCTTGTCTGTTTTGCCTCGCTGCATACCGCCTGCCTGCTTGATCTGCAAAGAGGATTCAAGCCAGACAGCGAGGTTTAATTCATAAAGTAACTCTAACAGATGAGCGTTGTAGTCGGATAGGTCAGGAGCCTTGCGGCTCCCTTCCCTCCTCAGAACCGGACTTGTGCCTTCCAACACATCCGGCTCAAGCAGATGACAACCGGCTCAGGGTTCCTTGCTTTGTTTTTGTTGCTGCGAATGCTTTCGAGTGTGCCTGTTGATGACACGTCACATGAACTAACCGCAGATTGGAATAGGCATCACTGCCCCCTTCCTGCTTTGGTTTGACATGATGAACGTGCAAGGCTTCATCCGTAAACAGACTCGTTTTGCAGACCGGACATTGGTGGTTCTGCCGTCGGGCAATCCGTTGCTTGCTGGGTACTAACTCAGCCGACTTTCGTTGGGTACGTTTCTGCCAGTACGCCCGCAAACTAGGATCGTCCGGAGAGGCAGTATGCTAAATCAGGATATGCCGTTGGATTGGCGTCCAGACAAACTTCTGGAGTGCCATACCCGTCTGTTTATCCCCAAACACCCACTTATCCTGGCGATCCAGATTGAGCCGTCCCCAATACTTGGCCTGTTTCCATCGGACCGCCGAAGCGGGCGTAGTTTTTACGGGGATGCATCCGACGAACATAGCGTACCTGACGGTCGAACATCCAGCGGTCTAGCTTGGTAAAGGTCTCATAGGCGACCCCAATCCGAAAGTAGTTCGACCAACCCCGAATGATCGGATTCAGCCGTTTGACAATCACTTCCACACGCTGGGTTTTCAACCCTAACCACTCCACTCGCAGACGGTCCCGGATTTTCTGAATCGCTGCTTTGCTGGGTTTGGTGAGCGTTTTCCAGCCCGTAGCTGTGTTTCGGCTCGGATACTGACGCACATGGAAACCTAAGAAATCGACCCCATCTGTCAGATGAACAATACGTGTTTTCTCCTCTGATAGGGCTAGTCCCCGTTCTTTCAACCAATCTTTAAGCAGCAATACGGTTTGTTGAGCATCTTCCTGCGTCGAACAAAAGACCAGAAAATCGTCGGCATACCTCACTACCCGGCGTGGTCCGCACGTTTGTACACGACCACCTCCGTGTTGATAGTCCATGCCAATAGCCTGCTCTAAACCATGCAAGGCAATGTTGGCCAACAAGGGAGAACAACTTCCCCCCTGGGGAGTACCTGAATCAGTCGGGTAGAATACGTTCGCTTCCAAATACCCCGCTTTTAGCCATTGCTCAAGCAAACTTTTGCCAGGAAAACGACCGGTCCGTTGGAGCAGAAACGAGTGATCGATGTGATCAAAAGCACCTTTGATATCGGCATCGACAACCCACTTTCGTCGGCTATCGGGTCGGGCATACCGAAAGATACGCTCAATAGCATCATGACAACTTCTGCCGGGGCGAAACCCGTAACTGCTGGCTTCAAACTTAGCTTCCCATTCCGGCTCCAAGGCTTGCACCACCATGGTTTGTAAGCACCGATCGGCAATGACAGGAATACCTAGCTTGCGCTTTCCGTTGGCTTTAGGAATGTAAACCCGTCGGGCGGGTTTGGCTTTCCAAGGTTGGTGTTGGCTCAGTTCCTCCACCAGCTTTTGGCGTTCCACAGCCGTTCTGACCACCACCTGATCCACCCCCGGCGTGTCCTTACCCGCATTGAGTTGGGTAATCCGACGGACGCTGGTCACTCGGTTCGCATAACTTCGCAACATTAACTTTTGTAAGGAACGCACCTTTTTATAGTTGCCTTCCTGAGCTGCCCGAAAGATGCGGGAGCGTAGATTTTTGAGCAACCGAAAGGCTTTCTGCCAGTCAATAGCATGCCAGTCAGTTGGTCCAATGAGTCGGTTTGCTTCCGGTTTAGGGTGCATCGAACTAAGCTCCTTGTTCAAAATCTGTTCTTCCGTCTTTGGGGTCATCCACCAGACCCACGTCAGCCCTCTTTCAAGGTAGGTATTGCCCTATCTAGCCGGTTATGAATTCCCGTTGCCTTTCGGCTTGCCAGCCTTCGCTTCTTGAGTCCTCCTGTTCCCACCGCTTCGGCGGACCGATGAAGCGGTGTGCCTTCCCTCGCGGTCAGGCCTACTGCACACTATGCACAGACTTCATTGGGGTTACCACGTTCCACACGTTTGAGATACGACCGGGTGGGGTGTCTCCTTTATGGCGGGGACTAGGGTGCTCACCATTCGAAGGAATCGTCGAATGTTCCTGTTTATCCCATCATTACCGTATCAATCCTTGTTTCGGTAACCAACACTGACGCCACCTCATCGGAGGTTCATTCTCATTCACCCTTTCGGTCTTCTCCTGGCCCGACTTGCGTCAAGGATTGACGTGCATCTTAGGCCTTATCCGCTTGCAACAGACCCCACCGTTACCAGTGACGCCCCTACGGATTGGAGATCGGTTCGAGCACTAACCGAATGGATCATCCATACTCAAAACGTGCAACTTCGTGTCGCACTATTCCCTTTTGTTCGGCAACAGTCTGGAACCAGTCAACTACCTCTGCTAAGAAACTTACCACATCCCCTCTGGCTTCAACGAGTGGAAGTGTGTCGGCTTCGAGTTTGGCCAGATCCAGGAGTTGATTAATCAGATGCAGCAGTTGGTGGGCATTGCGCCGAATCATCAGCAGATTACGTTGATGAGCGCCCTGATAATACCCTTCCTGAAGCATCGAATTCACAGGCGTTAGAATGAGTGAGAGGGGCGTTCGAAACTCATGGGTGATGTTATCAAAAAAACGCGCTTTTAAATCAGCTATCGACTTGGCCCGGATGGATTCCCGTAGTTGACCAACGTGACGGGCGGTTTTCTCAATGGTTAGCTCGAGATCCTGGAAGTTAATCGGTTTAGTCACGAAGTCGAAGGCTCCACGGTTCATTACCGTTCGTACATTGACCATGTCCCCATAGGCAGAAACCATGACTGCTTGCGTGTTAGGGACTAGATCATGCAACTGAGCCAACAGAACCAATCCGCTGATATCCGGCATGTTTATGTCGAGCAGTAAAACATCGATATCTGACTGCTGACGAAGGATGGTCAGTGCCTCCTGCCCACTGGTAGCAAATAGAAACGAATATTCCCCCGCTTGGATGCGGTGCCGAAATCTCTGTTTCATTAAAAGCTGTAATCCTAGTTCATCATCAACGACCAAAATCTTTGTGCTCATTATGGAAAGGGAAGGGTTTGCTTCAGTTAACTTCTATGAAGTTCGACTATTTTTTGTCTGAGTAGGTTAAAATCAATGGGTTTAGTCAGAAAATCATCAGCACCGTACAGACGGACCTGTTCTTTATTTTTAGCGTCGCTATAGGCCGTGAGCATGAAGATGGCAGGTGGTTTGTGAGGGTACTTAGTCCGGATTCGGCGCAATAATTCCAGTCCACTCATGCCTGGCATATTAATGTCGGATAATATTAGGATGACTTCTGAGTCAGCTAGTTGATCCAGAGCTTCTTCTCCAGACTGGGCAAAGGTGAATTGAATTTCCGCCCGGCTAATTTCATGTCGAAAGCGTTGCAGAAAAAGTGCACGAATCGGCAGCTCGTCATCAACGACTAATATGTTTATAGGCGTAGGCATTGAGTGTTTAGGGTTTTATCCGATTCACAAAGAGGTTACATGTTTCGATTGCAATTAAACGAGCTAGAATCATTGAGACATTTGATTTTTGGCCAAAAACCTTTGCAAATTAACTCCCTATAATCACCTCCGGTACTTATGACTGAATCAAAGAATTGGATAGGATTAATAGTAGTACTGAGACTTCTTACACTAGGTGTATAGTCCCAGAGTGTGATGGTGTACCTTCACCTCACAAATTTCATGATAATTTATGGGACAACTACTTCACGGCAGCGCCCGCACAACGGCGCTAGTACGAGCAGCTATCCAAGCCAGCCAGGAAAGTCTAT
>NZ_JBHULN010000033.1:0-20198 GCF_042684525.1 Spirosoma soli
TTACGTCAACGGTGTTCGCGGCTAGTTCGGTTAAGCTTATCGTTCTCCAAAAAGTTGACCCGGCACATTGATTCTATTCGGTTCGTGGTCATGCACTACAACCTATCATTACAAGTTTAGGACTACCTAATATATGTTGGGTGGCCGTCAATGCCGGGTGTGCATTTCCAGCATTCGGGCGACAGGCCGCACGGCTTGCAAGGAGCAATTTCGTTTTTTCATTTCTGGCTTCGGTCGACACTCCGCACTTGGGGACAAGGCCAGCTTTTTTTTGGGCGAGTCGGGTCGCGGATGACAGTAGGCAATTGGGCGTTGACAGGCCCTGAAAGGCGTCGGTCGACACGAGGTACTTGAGCCGTGGCCGAGCCGACAAAGCAGGAAGCTGCCGCGTCGGGCTTCGCGCTCGGTCTAAGCGGAAAGTGCGTCTGTTATCGCTCCGCGCGGGGTAGCTGCCGGGTGACAGGAGACAGGCCGCTAAGGCAAGCCAGGCAGCCCAACTGAACGGGGGTGTAAAGGTTAGAGCTACGTCCGTTGAGGTAGCTCCTCGCCCACCATCAACCCCCGTGGGTGTTGGGTGAATATTCCAAGCAGTACATGAGTGCCAGCCCCTCGGCGACAGGCCACTCGTTCCTTGACAGGGCGGTTTGGGTTCGCTAGTCGGGTTTCGGTCGACACGAGAATCGTCTTGGTTTGGCAGAGTAACAAGTGAGTTGCCAGCGTAACGTGCGACAGGGCAAGTGCTCCTAGAGGCAACGTAGCAAAAGAACTTCGCACGAGTCTGAAAAACTGCCCCGGTTAAATAGACTTTAATTTATATCCATTTGACAGCGTTGACAGAATATCAATTACTAGGAAGAAAAGTTAAAAGTGTTGCAAATACAGCGCTTTTGGTTACTCCAATTGTAGCAAAACCAGCTCCTCCGGTTATTGAACCTTTGGGGTCAGGGCTGTTCATGCAAATAGATGATGATTACTTTTTAATAACTGCCGGGCATTTACTGAATTTAGAAGATTGGAAAGATTTACTCGTTCCAGGAAATAATAATCAAATGGTTTGGCTAAATGGGATAGTTGCTACAACATTTAATAAGCCTAATCTAATAAGCAATATTGATTTTGCAGTGTTAAAGTTTTCAAGTAGGCAGGTAAAACACCTAACTAATGGCCACCACGGAACTATAAAGCCAAATCATGTTCTGATCAACCATAACTTAAAATATGGCGATAATTATGTTATTGCAGGATATCCAGTTAGTGGAGTCAGAAAGAAATATGGCCAACCTATTTATAAACCCATACCACTTAAACTTCTTACCTACCCTGTTCATGTAAAAAACTATCGCAAGCATGGATTCAATCCAAACCATCATATACTTCTAAAGTATCAACGCACGCTAAAACCATTCAATTATCAACAAAAACAAATAACAAAAGAAGCAGTAGGAATAAGTGGTAGTGGTTTGTGGTTTGTACCTGATTGGAATAGAATGACAAATGGTGTTCCTACTTTTTTTCTTACAGGCATAATGATTGAAAACCATAAAGACAAGGGATTTCTAGCTGCATTACGGATAGATTTTGTAATAGAAACAATCCGACAAATTTTTAATAAAGGCGATTTATCGATAACAAAAGTAAATGTCGGTGAAACTATTAAAACTCTGTTTTGTGCTGAAATACCTTAGTTGAGAACTATTGGTTTATGTGTGTAGTGATTCGCTCCGCGCTGCTTCCCTGTCTGGCGACAGGAAGCACGTCCCGCAGGAAGCCCGGCAGCCCAACCATACGAGGGTGTAAAGGTTGACGCTACATATGTTATATTGACTCGTTCGCTCATCCATCAGCCCTCGCGGTCGTTGGGTGCTCACTCAGCCAGTGCTTGCGGGGCGGGTTGCGGGTGACAGGCCGCATGTCTCGACAGGGTAGCTTTTTGGCTCGTTAGGCGGCTCCCGTTGACAAGCCAACCGCCCCGCAATTCGGGCTTGGACAGGTTAGGCCGTTTCCTGGCGCCCCGACAGTCAAGCTTGATAAGACGCGGCAAAAAGCGTATTAGTGCATAAGCCAGAAAACGTTTAACTTTGTTAGGGTACCAAGAACGACAAAGAAATGCCTACTCATAAGACTAAAAAGCCCACTTCCCCTTTGGTGATACGCGGACGTAATGCGACAGGTAAAATCATTGAGGGCTCTATTCCGGCTGGTGAGTTGCCGACAGAAGACCCAGGCTTAGCTATTCAGAGAATATTAGCCAAACATAAAGACATCACTCCCACGCCTGTGCTGCCTGAATGACCAGTTCCTTACCAAATTCGTTCGTGCTGGTGGACACGGGCGTGATGAGTCGTTTTTTCCTGAAGAAGCCACAAATTGTTAAAGCTTATAATGAACTGGTGATTACGGCTGTACCAGTTATATCAGCCAGCGTTTACATTGAGTTGATGCGGTGGCTGGTCAATATTCGGGGCCGTGTCACTGACCCAATCACGAAGAGTGAGTTTGATGCTATCCGAAAGCAGTTAGATAAATACGTGCAGTTAAATCACGGCGACTGTATTGAACTCGCTGTAGAAACATGTCGGCTTTACCCAGACACTGGACTTGGCGACTGCTTTACAATTGGAGTCGGGCTGTTTTTTGACATACCTATTTTTACACTCAATCAGAAGCATTTTGAACGAGTACCGGGGCTCCGACTTTATCAGCCTTCTAACTCCGACCTTTTGGAAACCAATTAATAGGCAGGGCTCCAGCGACAGGTAGCAGGCCGCGAGGTCAGGCCGACAGCCCAACCGTCCATGTGTGTAAAGGCTCCCTACGGTCGCCATCAGCACATGGAGGTGTTGGACATTTATTGAACGTAGCCGTCAGAATATAGTTTAGTGTGGTAAATTAGCCGGTCGTCTTTCAGATGTGCCCATGCTGTATACGTCAAAAGTTTCTTTATTTATTTTGTCAAATTCGTAGGGGTAAGCCTCCGGGCAACGGTCATAGTGCTGTAATAATCTGGCAAACAGCGCTATGCAACTCAAACTAATCGCATCCTTTCTTTTCTTTCTGCTTCTTCAACTGGCTACCCATGGGCAATCACTCACCCAGACAGTCCGTGGCACTGTCATTGACCAGAGCCTGCAAACGCCCATTCCGGGCGCAACGGTTGTCCTACTCACTACAGACCCCGTACGAGGCACGTCGACCGGTCCCGACGGTACGTTTCGACTCCTGTCGGTGCCCGTAGGTAGGCAAAGTCTCAAAGTGTCATTCGTCGGCTACAAAGACCTGGTCTTATCGAACATTGTGGTCGATGCGGGCAAAGAGCTGGTACTGACGGTTAACCTGCAGGAAGCCATCCAGCAGGTGGCGGAAGTGACGGTTAAACCGCAGATTGAAAAAGATAAACCCCTCAACGACATGGCTACGGTCAGTGCGCGGACCTTTTCGGTCGAAGAAACCCAGAAGTTTGCGGCCGCCGTTAATGATCCGGCCCGAATGGCAACGGCCTACGCAGGTGTGGTTGGTGCCGACGATGGCGGGAATACCATCGTGATTCGGGGTAATTCGCCAACGGGTTTACTTTGGCGCATGGAAGGAGTTGAGATTCCGAACCCAAACCATTTTGCTGATTTAGGCACGGCAGGGGGCGGCATTTCGATACTGAGTGCGCAACTCCTGGCCAACTCTGATTTCCTGACGGGCGCTTTCCCCGCCGAGTACGGCAACGCGCTGGCGGGCGTGTTTGATCTGCGACTCCGGAAAGGGAATAATGCCAAACGCGAACATACTGTACAGATCGGGGTGTTAGGGATTGATCTCTCCAGCGAAGGGCCGTTTTCCAAGAACTACAAGGGTTCGTACCTGTTCAATTACCGCTACTCAACCCTCGGCATACTGTCTAAGCTGGGCGTTTCGGTCGGGTCAGCGGCCAGCATTTTTCAGGATGTATCGTTCAACGTGTATCTACCCGCCGGAAAGGCCGGTACGTTCACCGCCTTTGGGTTTGGGGGACTCAGCAACAGTGATGTTGACGCCAGCAAGGATTCGACCGAATGGACCTCTGATTATGACCGCTACACCGATCGGTTCTTTGCCAACACCGGTGCCGCTGGCGTAACACATGCGATCAATCTTGGCCGGAATGCCTTGCTCAAAACCGTGTTTCTGGCGTCGGTTTATCGCACGGGTTACCAAAGTGACTACCTCGACGAACAGTACGTTCCATCGACCCGTACGAAAGACTCCTTCTCGATCCAGAAGCGCATTGGGTCCAGCACCCTTACGTACCGGTTTTCACCGCGGCTCACCTTACGTACCGGCTTGACTGGTAGGCAGTTAGTGTACGATCTGTCGCGCAACGATTGGAATAACGAAGCCAATCGATTGGAAAATCAGATTGAAGCCCGCAACACGACCTATACGGTACAGAGCTATGCCCAGTTGAACTACCGCCTGACCGATCAGCTGACGTTCAACGCCGGACTGCATTACCTCCGGCTGCTGCTCAATAACTCCGACGCCGTTGAGCCACGAGGATCGATTCGATGGGGGATTTCGGCCAATAAGTCACTTAGCCTAGGATACGGTCTGCACAGCCAGCTTCAGAACATCGGCACCTACTTCATAACTGATGGCCGTAGCAACAGTCCGAATCAGGGCTTAGGCTTTACCCGGTCCCACCACCTTGTACTGGCTTACGATTGGTCGCTCAGCGATTACCTGCGCCTGAAAATCGAAACGTATTACCAGTCGTTGTTTAACATCTCGATTTCGGCCGATAAAAAAGATGCCTTCGCCTTGGTCAACAGTTATGACGGCTTGACAACGAATCGACTGGTTAATGCGGGCGTCGGTCGTAACGCTGGTCTGGAGCTGACCCTTGAACAGTTTTTGCACAACAATTTATATTTCCTGTGGTCGACCTCTTTATACGACTCTAAATACCAGGGGTCAGATGGTGTTTGGCGCAACACGCGGTTCAATGGGCGGTATGCCAGCAGCTTTTTGGCGGGTAAAGAGATCAGCACGGGCGACCGGGGGTTATTCGGCAAGAGTGTAATCGGCTTCAACGTAAAACTGACTTATTACGGCGGCTACCGTTACACGCCTATCGACCTGGACGCGTCGCGGCAAAAAGGCGAAACCGTGTTAATCGACAGCGAATCTTATTCGCAACAACTTCCGGCTTATTTCCGAACGGACATTCGATTGAGCTGGAAGAAAAACCGCCCCTCGTCCACGCGAACCTTATCCCTGGATGTGCAGAACGTAACCAACCGCCAGAACATCTACGGCCAGTATTTCGAGCCTCGTTCGGGCCAAATCAAGACGAGTTACCTGTCTGGGCTGATACCGGTATTGAGCTACCGTGTTGCTTTCTAACGAAACTATCCATTTCACCAGCGGGTGATTTTAATCGCCTGTGTTTGATCCGTACGATTTGTACCGGCGATTAAAATCGCCCGCTAGTGGAACGAGGATATGTTACGTACCAGGCTACGGAACGAGTCGTTTTACGCCCCATTGCTCAACAATTTCCCCGTCATTGATACGGCAAATAGCATAAAATGTGGCCTGTTTGTGCCTGAACTGCCCCTGCGTCTGAACGACCACAAAATCGCCTTCGCCAATGACTCGGTCTATCAATCGGATGGACCACGTTTCGGATGATTTAGTTAAGTACGTCCGGAGCCCGTCAATGCCGTCCGCAATGTCGGGCATATGCTGGACAAGATCTGGAGCGATGAAATCAGGCATAACCTCCAGTTGCTGGTCAATAACTACCCGTTGATAGAAGTCGCAAACGAGCTGTTTGTTTACCATTGTCAGATCTGCGTCTTCGCCGGGCATAGGCCCGTCCATCATAGGGTGACCGTTCAACGTAGTGTCGGGCTCGTCTTCAACGGCATCCCAATGCTCGGCCACTTTCCCATTTTCAAACCTGAACAAGTCAACCACAACTTTTCGGGTATCGCCCCAGTCAAAACTGAGGTTAGTCACGACGTAGTCGCCCTCGGCAATCAACCGCATAAAGGGTGTGGTGGTCGTAGCCGGTTTAGGCATTTGTTTCATGTACTCAAGGGCTTCCAGCACACCGGCTTTGCCGGGTTTCAGGCCTGGACTGTGTTGTATATAATCATCAGCAATGATCTGCCTGGCAAACGCAATATCGCCCTGCCCAACGGCACGCTGGTAAAAATCACGAATGATGGATTTGTTTATTTCTATGGATTGCATAGTCTGTTTTTTGCTTAAAATCAGTTTTGATGCCGTTGTTGAACACGACAGAATGAGTGCTCCTGTTAAGCACAGTAGTTTCGCGACGAGAATCCTGAGATTCAGCGGTGCAACTAGTTAGGTAAGCGGAGATGAAAGCAGACCCTACTACGTTAGGGCTGCGGCTGCCCGGAGCGGCAAGCCATAACCGAACATCCACCCTCCCAACTTAGGGTCGGGCGTTTCGGCAGCGAATAATATTTGATGAGACTCTGTTTCAGGGAAGCAAAGCTAGTACTCTTTTTGACAGCTCAAGCGACAATCCAGTTAGACACATACTTTTCGGCCAGACTGGCCATGTCAATAGCCATTTTTGGGCCAGATGCTCAGTATCCGGTTTATCCTGCCGCCTACCGAGTGATTGTTGACCAGCCAAATGCTAGGTTTGTAAAAAACGCGGTTTGCAAAAACGTAACTTTATGACAAAGCTTTTCCTGCTTTTTGGCCTTTTCTTACTAATCTCCTGCGAATCGTCAACGCCCGACGAAGAGTGCTATACCTGTAGCATTGAAGCAACAACCGAGGTAGATGGCACAATCACCACCAACCGATCCAGTCAAACGGTATGCAGCGAACCGGCCACTGAAACGTTTAAGCGCCAGAACACCTTTGAGCGGGTCATTGGTAAGAGCGGCACAACATGGACTACCCGCTCTGTAGCGACCTGTACGCGTAAGTAGTATCAAAGCATATTTTAATAGTAGAGTAGGTAAAAGGCTTTTTTTTATACTTCAAGTAGGTAAAGAAGCTCCTTGTCTATATTTTCTTCATAATCAACCCTTAAGGTAATGGATATTCTTGATGTACTGGCCAATTGGGCCCGTTGGATTTTCGATGCGTTCGGTGTGAACCTCATTCTGAAGAAGATCGCCCGAATGTTCTCCAACACAAACGACGATGATACCAAATCGGATATCAATTCAGTTATCAGTTCAAAACTGCCACAGTCGTGGAATGTCTGAGAAGCGGTTTGAGATAACACTAGAGCGAAGTTTCAAACTTTGCTCTAGTGAGTCACGGAGGTCCGAACAAGACAGCCACCGCTTCACGAACGGTTTTGCTCTTGCGAACATCGCGCCACAGATCCGCCCACTCGTGGAAGTTTAGGTAGATCACGTTGAATGATTCCACCGGCTTGGTCAGCCCGTATACCGGCTCCTCTATCTCTTCCTGAAACGTACCGAAGAGCCGGTCCCAGATGATGAAGGTGGTGCCAAAATTGGTATCGATATACTGCGGATTCCGCCCATGATGCACCCGATGATGCGACGGCGTTACGAACACGTACTCGAACCAGGCAGGTAACTTCGGAATGACCTCCGTGTGAATCCAAAATTGGTACAGTAAGTCGAGCTGGTAGCAGGCGAAGACAATAGCCGGGTGAATGCCGGTCAGCCAGACGGGGATGAAGAAGATAATTTTCAGGTGCTGCGTCCACGAATTGCGGAACGACGTGGAAAGGTTTAAGTGCTCGGAGGAATGGTGCGTGACGTGGGTAGCCCACCAAACGCGCTGGGTATGAGCCACGTAATGCGCTACGTAATTACACAAGTCGATGCTCAGATAAGCCAGGCCCCACACCCACCAGGTATTGGGCAACCGCCAGGGTATTAACTTATAAAAGTACCAGCTTATTCCAACCGTGGCTGCTTTTAGCAGCGCATTGATTATTAGGCTTCCAACGCCAATGCCCAACGAGGCTCTAAAATCGCGGCCGTCGTATTTGCGGTGTTCGTCATGCCTGGTGAACCACCATTCCAGCAGTATACAACCAACAATAAGCGGTACGGCGTACAGCAAGATAGGCTGTACACCTTGGTTTACTATGTGAACGTTCATGATGTTACGTGTGTAGACGCTACGCGCAGGGCAAGCCAAGGCCAACTGCGGCAGGTATGGTGTTGTGAAAAACTTGGACTTAGAAGCGAATGCGCTCGTGGACAGGTTGTCCTATATCGGGGTCAATACCAAACATATCGACGTACTGAACGCGGGGCACCCAGCCCGACGCCGGGTCGACCTGCACAAACACCTTCTGGAGAAAGGCATCCCGACCGTTAATGACGGCTATCGCCACGGGCTTACCCTGGTGGTGTATTATCCTGATGGGGCGTTTCTTGAAGGCATTCAGGCAAATGTCATAGGCTTCGGCCGGGCTGGACAACTGCTTGTGTTTATACCCATAAGCCATTTGCCACTGAAATGCCGTCAGGTCTTCGCGCTGGCCCCGGTCAGCGTAACGAATCCAGTACACCTGCACCGGCTTCTGCGGATCGAGCCGACCATCGGGGGTTAGGTTAGCGTCGTACATGATTGTATTCGCGTCCTTACTGCGCTGGATGTAAAACAACCGATGTGTGGATGCCGGTGGCGTTGGCAATGTGCCGCCACGTGCCTGGGCAGGCAAAGGAGTGTGGCAGAAAAGAGCCGTCAGTAGCGATAAAAGAGGGATTATCTTCGATTTCATTGTAGCTGTCGTTTGTGGTTGACCGTAATTTTTGGGCAATAGCGTAGCCACTCCATATCCGGTAAGGGATACCGGTTGGAGTCAGCAGTTGGTAATACGTTTAGGCAGAATCAGGCCCTAGCGGCTGCGTTTAGCGCAATGCGCTACGGAGCATTGGCGACTCGTGGTAGAGGATGTTAAGAATACCAATTCTCTTGGGCGAAAAAGGCAAATGTTGGACTTAGCAGGAGCTGCTGTTCGTTGAAATTGTTGTCGCGAGTGCGTGGGGGTGCTCACAGCGGGTAAGTCGACGGGGGGCTCATTCAGGTTGTTTGCTTGCATGGCTGACATTGTGTTTACTGTTGTTAAACAGCCTTATGACAACCCCAACCAGACATCCCCCCATCGCCCAATAAATTTTTTATTATTCCTCATCACCGGGTTGACAGCCTGTCGCCCTAAAACAGAATTCGTGAAAATTTTTCTGTTCAGGCGTGGGGGTAAGCCTATCGATGGCTGTCATTGATACGCTGAGGCCAGGAAAATTGGCACTCAGCAGTAATCAATCCATTAACAGTAAACAAACCAAGTAGCACCATGAAACGCTTCTTTTCTTATTTAGCCAGTTTCGCCTTTATAGTTACCCTTATAACTGCCTGCTCACGTCGCGAGGATATTGGTCCGTATCAGCAGGCAGAACAGACCTATTCCCTAAGCAATTTTAATCGGCTCGACATGGGCAGTGCGTTTACGATTGATGTGCGGCAGGGAAATAATTTTAGCATTGTGGCCACCGGTGACAGCCGGAATCTGGACGACTTAGACATCTACGTTCGGAACAACACCTTAGTTGCCCGCTACCGCACCAACCGAAACCGGAAGTACGAAACCTCGTTTGCGATCACAATGCCGACGTTACGGGGTGTTTCGTTCTCAGGAGCCAGCCGATCGACGGTTGCCGACTTCACGAACATCGACGAACTGGATGTGGAATTATCCGGTGCCTCGAAGGGCGAATTTTCAGTAAACGCAGGCCGGATGAACCTTGAGCTGTCTGGTGCTTCACTGCTGGATGTAGACGGAGCCGGTACAACGATTCAGGCCGAGATTTCGGGCGCGTCAAACCTCCATGCGTTTAACTATCCGGCAGAACGCGCTACCATTGACGCATCGGGCGCCAGCAAAGCAGATCTCACCGTCGCCAATTCGTTAACCGTTGACGCCAGCGGATCGAGCCTGGTTCGGTATCGGGGCAACCCGTCTGTGCAGCAACGCGTGAGCGGAGCCAGCAAAGTACAACCTGATTAACTGTAGCCTGGACGTGGCCACGTCCGGGTTATCTCAGAATGTCAGCTCTTTAATTCGGTCCATGTACGACCGGCTGACCCGGACAACGTCGCCGTTCTGCAAAATGACGTCGTAGCTTGATGGGTATTTCTGTACTTCGCGGACGTAATGAATGTTGATCATGGCCGAGCGGTGCACCCGAATGAAGTGCTGCGGATTGAGCTTATTCTCTAACACGCTGATGCCATAGTTGCTCAGAAAACTCCCCTTAGTCGTGATGAGCTTTGAGTAATCACCCTCCGCGTCGATCCAGATAATGTCGGCCACGGCGACCGTCACTAGTCGGTTACCGGTCTGTACCAGAATCTTTTCGGGATAAGCTGTTCCACTCAGTAAACTCTCCGCTAGCGGCTGAATCTTCTGAATGTTCGTCCCTTCCGGATTTAGCACCCGTTGTACGGCCTGTCCGAACCGTTCGCGGGTATAGGGCTTCAGGAGGTAATCAACGGCATGCACCTCGAAGGCCTGAAGGGCGTACTGATCGTAGGCCGTCGAGAAAATAATTCGGGGAATTTCGTCGATGTGTTTAATAACATCAAAACCGGTCAGGCCGGGCATTTGAATATCCAGAAACAGTAAATCGGGCCGAAACTCATTGATAATCTTCACGGCATCAACGCCATTGTTAGCCTCGCCCACCACAATCAGCGACGGATAGGCTTCTAAATACTGCCGGATGAGCGTCCGCCCCGCGGCTTCGTCATCGACTATGATTACTTTTTGCATCAGGAAGGAATTTGGAACGCAACGGATAGCCCCCGTGGCTCATTATCAGTCACCTGCAACTGACCGCCGTACATCTTTTCCAGGCGCAATTTAGTGTTGCTCAGCCCAACGCCCTTGTACAGTTGATGGCGATGGCCATTCAGACCAACGCCGGTATCGGTTACGTCAAAATAGAGATGACCATTCTGGCGATTAATGGTCACGGTTACGTCTCCTCCTTCGATCAAGGGAGAAATGCCATGTTTAATGGAATTTTCGACCAAGGGTTGGAGAATCATGGGGGGCATTTTCTCGTCCAGAACCGAGTCGCTGACCGCATAGTGCACCCGCAGTCGATCGCCGAAACGCGCTTGCTCGAGCGCCAGGTATTTTTGAACAAACGCTACTTCTTCCCGCACCGTCACCTGTTCAGAACGCGAAGCCTGGAGTTGGTAGCGAAACAGGTCAGCCAGTTCGGCCAGCATCTCGCGGGTGTGCTCCTGCTCGGGCGGCACCGACGCGCTAATGGTATTGAATACATTATACAGAAAATGCGGATTGATCTGCGCTTTCAGGGCCGACAGTTCACTTTGCAGCGCCACTTCCCGCAACTTGGCCTCTTCTTCGCGCTGCTTTTGGTAGTTGCTGTAGTACTGGTAAGCGTGAAACAAGCCAAACTGAACGCAGTAGAACAGCATGGTGATATAGGTGTCCCAAATACTACCACTGCCGGCCATCCGACCAATATTCAGTTGGTCCGATGTAAAGTAATACGTAGTCTGCCAGGTAAAGATAAACAGCGGTAATAAGACAATGTGCAAGAGAACCCGCTGCCAAAATGGCCATGTCCGGAGCCGGACAAACAGTAAATACCAAACCGGAATGGTAAACAGCAATTTCATGCTATAGTCCAGTACGATGCGAGGCATTTGTTCGAAGAAATAGTTGCTAAACGGCACTGTTGACCATTTGGACTGACTGATGGTCAACGCCGTATCATAAAACAGCAGAAATACTATATAAAAGAGCAGCACGGCCGTAAGTTGCCAAAGCGTGATTCCCCAGAAGAGTTTTCGGTTCCAGTTCATGATTGATAAATGCTAAGCTGATGCCTCCTTTCCTGAGCCAACGAATTAATTCATTGGCTCAGGAAAGGACTGCTAAATTGCCTTTAACGGCTCATTTGCGCCCTCCTTTTCCGACGAACTGCAATATACGCCGACGAATGACATGACCAGCAAACTGATCGATGTATGCTGTCGTTCAACGGTTTTCGCTGGGCGTCCGTCATAGCATAGCGTAGGTTTGTCCCATCAATTAGACAAAAAACGCTATGAACACATCCGTACTCTTCCGCATCATCAACACCGCCCTGGCAGGTGTATTCAGCCTGACCACCTTCGCCCAAGGTATCCTGATTAAAGGCCAGGTGAAAGACACTAAACAACAACCGGCCGCTTTTGCAACAGTTGCCTTACTGAACAGTGCCGATTCTAGCCTGGTCAAAGCGAACGTAACGGATGAGACAGGTCAATTTACGTTCGAGGCCTTACAGTCGGGCTCGTACCGCATCAGCGTATCGAGTGTGGGCTTCGACAAGTGGACATCGGCCCCGGTTCAGGCAACCGAAAACGCAGCCGTTACGACTATCAACGTCGAACTAAAAGCAATAGCTACTAACCTCAGTGAGGTGAAAGTAACAGCCCGCAAGCCACTGATCGAAGTGCTTCCTGACAAAACAGTTTTCAACGTCAGCAGCAGCATTAACGCAACGGGCAGCACCGCGCTGGAGCTCCTACAAAAGTCGCCGGGCGTGATGGTCGACCGCGATGATAACATTCTGTTACAGGGTAACAATGGTGTGCGTATCTATATCGATGGCAAACCCTCGCCCCTGAGCCCTAAAGATCTGGCCGCTTACCTGCGCACCCTCCAATCGTCCGACATCGAAAGCATCGAGATCATCACCCAGCCGTCGGCCAGGTTCGATGCAGCCGGTAACGCGGGCATCCTGAACATCCGGCTCAAGAAAGACAAGCGGCTCGGCACCAATGGCAGCTTAACGATTGGACTGGCGCAGGGACTGTACTACCCTAAGTTTAACGGGTCGCTATCGTTGAACCACCGCACCAAAAAAATTAACTGGTTTTCCAACTACAGCAACCGCACCGCCCGCGACTGGTCGTACATCAACATGTACCGCGAACAGGTTGGTACGTTCTTCGACCAGCGCTCGCAGAACCGAAGCCGCAGTGTTGGCCACAACTTCAAAGGGGGAGCGGATGTGTTTATTAACCCAAAAAGTACCATCGGCTTTATGGTCAATGGGAACGTAAACGGTTCTACATCAGAAAACGCCAGCCGCACACCCATCGGTCCAATCAATGCGCCGGCCACGAGTATTCTGCTGGCCAATAATCAGAATACCAGCGACCGATTCAACCTGAACACAAACCTGAACTACCGCTACGCCGACACGAGCGGCCACGAACTGAACATCGACGCCGACTACGGCCGCTTCCGGTCGATGGGCGACCAGTTTCAGCCGAACCGCTATGTTGACCCATCGGAGATGAATACGATTTTGGAGCGCAACTACCGCATGAATACGCAGACCAATATCGACATTTATACAGTCAAAGCGGATTACGAACAGCGGTTATGGAAAGGTAAGCTGGGTCTGGGGGTTAAGCTGTCATCAGTGCGTACCGACAACGGCTTCAATTTTTATGATTTGTTTGACAGTCGTTCTGTGCTGAACATGGACCGTACCAACCAGTTTGTGTACACCGAGCAAATCAGTGCCGCCTACGTATCTTATAACCGACAGGCCGGCAAATGGAGCTATCAGGCGGGATTACGGGTGGAAGACACCCGCTCAGAAGGCAACCTCACCAGCGACCGTGCGCAGGCCGACGCAAACGTTCAACGCCATTACCTTAATGCTTTCCCCAGCGCCGGTCTGACGTACAGCCACAATCCCAAAAACAGTTTCGCCCTGAACTACAGCCGTCGGATCGACCGGCCAACGTACCAGGATCTTAACCCGTTTGAGTCTAAACTAGATGAACTGTCTTATGCTAAGGGAAACGCCTTCCTGCGGCCCCAATACACCAACAACATCCAGCTATCGCACACCTACAATTACAAGCTGACCACCACGCTGGCCTACAGCCGCACCACCGATTACTTCACCGCGATCACCGACACCACCAACGACGGTCAGCCGCGCACGTACATCACCACCCGGAATCTGTCGAGCCGCGAATCCATCAGCTTAGGAATTAGTTACCCCTTCCAGATAACCAAGTGGTGGAATGTGTACGCCAACGTGAATGCCTACCGCTCTACTAATCGCGCTGACCTGGGCCAGGGCCGCCTGATTCAGCTGACGGTCAACGCCCTGAGTGTTTACGCTCAACAAACGATCTCGTTGCCCAATAAGATTAGCCTGGAGCTATCAGGCTTTTACAACTCGCCTTCGGTTTGGGGGGGCACGTTCCTGAACCAGCGGTTCTGGGGTATGGACCTCGGGCTGCAACGCAAGGTGCTGAACGAGCGGGGCACGTTAAAACTTACGCTCACCGACGTATTTCATTCCATGCAGTGGCACGGCATCAGCCAGTTCGGTGGCCTTTACATGGACGCGAGTGGCGGGTACGAAAGCCGCCAGATTCGGGTCAACTTCACCTACAACTTTGGTAATAATCAGGTGAAAGCCGCCCGCCAGCGCAAGACCGGGCTGGAGGATGAGAGCCTGCGGATTAAGTAAGCAGGCGGTTCTGTTAGCGGGCGATTTAAATCGCCCGCTAACAGAACCGATACGTAACGCGTTCAAGAACGAGCCGTCACATCTTTGTCAATTTCGGGTATTTTTGGGCCTTACTAAGGCCTGCTCATGAAAAAACAGCTTCTCCCGCTGCTAACGTTATTTACTGCCACTGTCTTCGCCCAAACTAAGCCCGACTGGACTACACCCTACGAACGAAGTAAAGGCCAGCAAACCGCTACATACGCCGAAATCATTACCTACTATCAACAACTGGACCGCCAGTTTGACCAGGCTAAACTGATTGAGGTAGGCAAAACCGACGTGGGTAAACCGTTGCATTTGTTTTTGCTAGCCTCCGACAAGGTGTTTACCGCTCGCCCCGACCGAGTCACCCTGTTGATCAACAACGGTATTCATCCCGGCGAACCGGAGGGCATTGATGCCTGCATGATGATGGCCCGCGACCTGCTGCTGGCTAACAAACTGCCCCAAAACGTACTACTGGCCATTGTGCCGGTTTTTAACGTGGGCGGCTGTCTGAACCGGGGCGTATCGCGGGTCAATCAGAACGGGCCAGCCACCTACGGCTTTCGGGGAAACGCTCGTAACCTGAACCTCAACCGCGACTTCATTAAGGCTGACGCCGAGAACACCAGGTCGTTTCAGGCGATGTATCAGCGGTTGAACCCGCAGGTGTTCATCGATAACCACACCAGCAACGGTGCCGATTACCAGCATGTGGTCACGTACTTTGCGACCCAGAAAGACAAGCTCCACCCCCTTGTATCGGGCTACATGACCCAAACCTTCCAGCCGGACCTGGATAAGCGACTTACGGAAAAAGGATTTCCGCCCGCCCCCTACGTCAACCATCCTGCCGATACACCTGAAAGCGGCCTCTTAGGTTACAACGATTCTCCGCGCTACACGACGGGCTACGCAGCTATGTTCAACTGTTTTGGTTTTACGCTCGAAACGCACATGTGGAAAGAGTATCCGGCGCGGGTAAAGGGCAGCTACGCCTTCGATGCCACTGTGCTGGAACTATGCGAACGCGACGCCCGGACGATTCTGGCCAATAAGCAGCGCGCCGATGCCGCTGTCAGTCAGCAGACAACCTTTGCCGTCAACTACAAGCTCGACCGGAGCAAGGTAGATTCCGTTACGTTTCTAGGCTACGAAGCGGCTTATAAACCCAGCGCGGTATCGGGCCTGAAGCGACTCTATTACGACCGCACAAAGCCGTTCACAAAGCGCATTCCTTATCTAAACACGTTCGTACCCGACCTTCAGTTAACCAAGCCTAAGGCATACGTGATTCCGCAGGCCTGGCACGAAGTAATCGCTCTGTTGACCCGCAACGGCGTCCGGATGCAGTCGCTCCCAAACGATACGTTGATGACCGTATCGGCCTACTATATTGATGACTACCGAACCAGCCAGCGTCCGTATGAGGGGCACTATCCGCACTCGGGGGTCAAAGTTCGGACGGAGTCGCAACGGATTCAATTTTACAAAGGAGACTACCTCATCCCCACGGACCAAACCACGAATCGCTACCTCATCGAAACGCTTGAGCCGCAGGCAGCCGACTCGTTCTTCACCTGGAATTTCTTCGATAGTATTCTGGATCAGAAAGAGTACTTCTCCGACTACATTTTTGAAGATACGGCCGCCGAACTGCTCAAAAAAGACCCGGTTCTACGTCAGAAGCTAGCCGATAAACGAGCGTCCGACAAAGCCTTCGCCGAAAGTGCCAACGCTCAGCTGGAGTTCATTTACAAGCAAACGCCGTACTTTGAAAAGACCTTTACCCGGTACCCGGTGTACCGTCTGGAAGGAAGTCGATAAAGGCGAATTGACCGTTTCTGCGCTCAGCAGACTACTGAGCGCAGAAACGATACGCATCGAGTACGTAGCTGGGAAATTAGCCTTATGGGCTCCCATTAATTTTGTGCCATTTAACTATCAAACCGGGCCGACGCCCGAAGCCGCTCTACCAGTTTGTCGAACTGCCGAACGACGTGCACATTTTCGACCAGTGGCTTGCCCCGTTTGATTCGCCCGAACAGCAACGTCTTTCCGGCGTCGGTCAGGGTAGGCGAAAATTCAGCGTCGGCCGTGTTTATGTCGGCGCCCAGGTTCTGCGGTATACTCCACCGGCCATTCTGGTTGAAACTGATGTACAAATCACCATCACCGTAGCCGACTAAGTTGGTATCGCCAGCAAAGATCAGGTAATCTTCAGTTGGCGAAATACAGGGATTTGATTCACCAGCAGTTGTGTTCAGCGAGGCACCCAGATTTTCGGGTTTCTGGTAGACACCATCGCGGTTTACTGATCGCCAAAGGTCCGATTTCCCCTGTCCGCCCGGACGCGTCGATGTGAAGTAGATATTGCCGTTGGTCGCCACGGTGGCGTAAAAATCAGAAGAGTCGGAGTTGATCAGATCTCCCAAATGATATGGCTGGCTCCACCCTTTAGTTCCTTTCTTAACGGTCCAAATATCGAAATCTTTAATGTCCTTACGACCCGGTTTTGGTCGGTTAGAATTAAACAACAACACGTTACCATCCGGCGAAAAGAACGGGTCAATATCCTTATAGCGGCCCGAAAAGCTCGCTTTAGTAGGTTTCAGCCAACGCCCGTCCTGCCGTCGCGCTGTGTACAGGTGCAACGTATCCCGCCCACCATAAGACTTTACGAAATAAGCCGTTTGCCCATCGGGCGAGATCGTCAAGCCAAACATATCGTTAGTGGCGATGGTGTCCGGCGCAAACCGCGGGGCCTTGTCAATCCGGTTAAAAATCTTGCTCACCACCTGCCAGCGGCCATCAATCTTGAGCAGATTGAAGTAGTCGATGAAGATATGCGTTGGGGCATCGATTTCCAGTTTGGCCTGAGCTGCCGTACCCGTGATATCCACGGCCAGGATGCGGGTTGTTCGGTTCAACCGCTGCCCCGCCGATGGTTTCATTCGGTTCAGGTACTCAGCAATGGGGGCATCGCGGAACTGACCGGTTGTTTTGTCGACGAACTTCATGGAGGCCGACGGGTGAAAGGCCCGAATCAGGCGGGTGGTGTCGCCGTAAGTTCCGCCGTCGAGGTAGTCGAGTACGGTCGCTTCGACGCGTTGACGTTCGGTTTGCTGCCCAAAAGTGAGTCGACCGCTCAGCAGAAGCATGAAACCAACAAATAGGTGCTTGTTCATCGTTATGATTGATTTTCTCGTCGACAAGAATCCTTATTCAGCAATCATTCCGCAACTAAAGTAGACCCCTCCCCTGTTTTTTTCGGCCAGCGCCCCCGAACGCCAACCGTCGAAAAAATGGAGCCACCCATCGAAAAACCAGACGCGGTCAGTACCATTTACGCTAACTTACCGGTATGAAAAAGCCTGTTTTGCCCCTCGTTCAGGTGGGTCTGTGGGTCATGGTTTATCTGCTGCTGCTGGTATATACCATCCAGAAAGGCAGTGACTGGCCCTACGGTTTTGTTTATACCACCATCGGCATCGTGTTCTACGTTGCAACGGTGTATTTACACGCCAACTGGTTGTTACCTCGCTACTTCTACCGCGGTCGTTATACGCAATACGCCATACTGTCCGTAGCCTTGCTCATTGGAATGGTTGGGTTACGGATGTGGCTGGAATATGAATTCCTGTTCGTTCGCTTGAATCGGCACCAGTTTTTCGGCTGGAACTTCGCCCACGGCGCTTTCGATGCCATCACCATTCTGCTGGCGTTTCTGTTCGGTTTTCTGCTTCGGGTAGCCCTGAATTATCTCGACCTCCTGCAGCGGCAGGAACGGCTCCGAAGCCAGCAGGTAGCCAGCGAACTGGCTTTGCTGAAGTCACAGGTGCAGCCTCATTTTCTGTTCAATACGCTCAACAACATCTACGCCTTAGCCGTGGCCCGATCGGAACAAACGGCCGAAGTTGTGGCCCGACTATCGGACATCATGCGGTATTTTGTGGAAGAAGCGCCTAAAGACCGGGTGCCGCTGCCGCTGGAAATGACGTTCATCCGAAATTACCTCGAACTGGAGCAGATTCGGCTGCGGTATCCCCTGCCAGTTCAGGTTTGCGTGCACGTAGAGGAACCGGCTCCGTTTATCCCGCCGATGCTGCTGATTCCCTTTGTCGAGAATGTGTTCAAACACGGCATCGACAAAGCCCGGCCCGACAACGAAGCGGAAATCAAGATTAGTTACCAGCAGGAACAGCTTACCTTTTTGGTGAAGAACAAGGTGTTTACTACATCGCAAGGGTCATGGGGCGGATTGGCTAATTTGCAACGACGACTGGAACTGGTGTATCCCGAACGGTTCGAGATGCGCGTTTTCGAGCAGCAAGGTTATTTTTATGCCTCCTTAGCCATCACCCACCCATGAACCTAAGCTGCCTGATTGTTGATGATGAACCATTGGCCGTTCAGTTACTCGAAGGGCACATCCGCCTGACGCCCTTCCTGACGCACACGTATACCTGCTACCACGCTCTGGAAGCACTCAAGTGGCTCGAAACAAACACGGTTGACCTGATTTGTCTGGACATCAACATGCCTTATCTGTCAGGTATTCAGCTTAAAGCCCTGTTACCAGCTCATCAGGCCGTTATTTTCACGACGGCCTATTCCGACTACGCCGTCGAAAGCTACGAGCTCAACGCCGTTGATTATCTCCTCAAACCCGTCACCTTCGACCGTTTTCTGAAATCGGCCATGAAGGCTCGCAAAGCCCTGGAAACTCCGCCATCAACGCCCGTAACGCTCTCTACCGAGCGAGAAACGTCGATTTACATTAAGTCCGGAAAAGATTACCTGAAAGTGGCCTACGACGATATTTTATACATTGAAGCGCTCAAAGACTACGTCACCGTCGTTACGGCAACGGCCCGGATTATCGCTTACAAACGGTTGAAAGACCTGGAGCAAAGCTTACCCGATCAGTTCAGTCGGGTGCATCTGTCTTATATCGTCAACCGAAACTGCATTCAGAAGGTTGTCGCCAACCACATCTGGATCGGCACGCAACAGATTCCCATCAGTGATACGTACCGCAGTACGTTTCTGCAACGGATTGAGCAGCGGCTGTGGTAAAATCAGGAGAGGTGGCCATTAGCTGCCATTAAGCAGTTATTCATTGTTATTTATAGCGAAACGATGAATGACCATCAATGACTATCTCTATTGTAGGTAGATTAAAAAAAACGGTCCGCTGGCGGACCGTCAAATTCGTCATTTGGGAGAATAATCAGTCTGCTCCGGCATCGCAGTGGCGCCCCACCCCGGTCACAAACTCATCTAAAATGTGAGATTTTGATTTAAATTAGTGAGATGACAAGTTGATCGGACCGCCGAAGCGGACAGAAGCTTAAAACAGAATGACTTTACCAGGACAACTACTGCCCTTATCTCTTTAAAGGGGGGGATAGACGCTATCTTGCCAGTTTTACAGCGCTTAGTATTGGGCAAAACCCGACAAACAGGTCAGGCATGTTATACCCAGCGTCAACTGACCGGTCGAGGTCGGACCGATTTCTATGGTTCAAACAAGGATTGGCGTATAATTTTTATCATATTTTTCGTTCCGGCGCACAACGGCATAAACGCGATGAATTAGCTTATTTCGTACAGCGTTTAGAACTAACATACGAT
>NZ_JBHULN010000034.1:0-16759 GCF_042684525.1 Spirosoma soli
CATTTTTTTAGCAATGAACACAAACGAAGCAATAACAAACGACGTATTAAGCCATCACCTGACGGCCTTTGGCAACAACGACCTAGCAGAGATTCTGAAAGACTATACCGAAGAGTCCCAGGTATTGACTCCAAACGGCCCCTTAACAGGATTAGCCGCTATCCGCCAGTTTTTTGCTGAATACTTTTTGGCCATACCAACGGGTTCGGCCTTTACCATGAAACAATTGACGGTTAGTCATCAGGTCGGTTATGTTGCCTGGGCTAGTGATTCGGACATTGCTCAAATCCCGATGGGGACCGATACCTTCTTCTTGAAGGGAGATAAAATAATCGTTCACACCGTCGCCGATTACCGAATAATGAAATAACAGTTTTGGGGCAGCAGAAACGTTTCTGCTGCCCCAAAACCACCCCGGTCTCATGAAGAAAACAATCTTATTTAGCTATACACTTGCCCTCGTCATGGCGCTGCTTGCCAGCCAGACGACTGCCTATGCACAAGCGTATATCTCGCCCATACAACCCGTTGAGGTGGGTAAAGCACCCGGCGTAAAGATCAAGTTACTGAGCACCAATGGACCCATCAAAAACTACGTATTGATTTTTGCCCTAGGGGATGAAATACGGTCGGGCTTGACGGAATTTGCTCAACAGTACGGGGTGAAGACAGCGCACTTTACCGCCATTGGCGACGCCACCTCAGCTATGTTTGGTTTCTTTGATTACGGTCGTAAACTCTTCAAAAGTATTCCCATTAGCGAACCCTGTGAAGTATCCTCATTAACGGGTAACATTGCCGTACTCAATGGTAAACCCATCGTTCATATTCACGCGACTGTGGCCGCCGAGGATGGCACCGTTCGGGGTGGCCATCTGCTTGAACTAGTTACCGGCCCTACCCTGGAAGTGTTTCTCACCGTTGAGCCGACAACGCTCTACAAAAAGGTAAACCCTCAGTATGGGGCTGGCTTGATTGACCCCTCGCTAATGAAGTAACTACTACGAGTAAAAATCGCAGTAAGACTGAACGAACCAGCCAGTACGTCGTTGATTGGTGGATGGATCAACTATCTTAAAAAATAGACTGCCAACTAGTTGCCAATCTGAAGCAGCCATAGCCCTTTCTGTAGCACATACCGACCCCTCATGAAAGTAGCCGCATTATATCAAGCCGGAGGTCCTGAGCGCTTTGTTCTGGAGGAACGCCCGCTACCCACGCCAACGGGTGAATGGGTACTGGTAAAGGTGAACGCGTTTGGCCTAAACCGCTCGGAGCTGATGACGCGCAAAGGCTACTCGCTTGGTGTTCAATTTCCGCGGGTGCTTGGTATCGAGTGCGTTGGCGAAGTAGAACATGACCCCTCTGGCCACTATGAAAAAGGTCAACCGGTAATGGCCTTAATGGGTGGTATGGGACGGGATTTCGACGGTAGCTATGCCGAGTATACGCTGTTACCAAAGGGCCTGCTCCATCCCTTTGAGAGTACGCTTCCTTGGGAGACGCTAGGCGCTATCCCCGAAATGTTTCAAACGGTTTATGGCTCGCTGTATCCGGCCTTAGGTATTCAGCCCGGAGAAACGCTATTGATCCGGGGGGGCACGTCATCGGTGGGTATGCTAGCAACACAACTCGCTCACCGGGCGGGTCTGACGGTAGTAGCGACCACCCGAAATTCCCAAAAAGAAAAAGCCATACTGGACAATGGTGCCACGCATGTGCTGATCGATTCGGGCCAGGTAACCGAATCGGTCCGAACTCTTTTTCCGCAGGGCATCGACAAGGCACTGGAACTGGTTGGCACGGCCACGCTGCATGACTCCTTAAGCTGTCTTAAACCCGGTGGCACCGCTTGTATGAGTGGGATGCTGGCTGAAAGCTGGACGATTTCTGATTTTGCGCCCATGGAGTATATACCGGCTACCGTTCGACTGACAACCTATGACAGCGGTCAGATTACCAGTCCGACGAGCGTATTTCAGGACTTTATCCGTCAAGTCGAGGCCGGTCAGGTGAAACTCCCTGTTAGCCGAACTTTTAGGCTGGAGCAAATCGCCGAGGCTCACCAATTCATGGATAGCAACCTGGCCACGGGTAAGCTTGTCGTACTACCTTGATTGACACTTAATCAATTAACCCACATGCATTTCAGTATATGAAACGGATCGTATCGGCGCTGATAAGTAGCCTACTACTAGGCTCAATGAGTGTGAATGCTCAAGCCATAAAGCTGGATAAAGCTAAACTGGCTCCCAACCTGGTATCAATGTCATTTGAGCGAATAAAGGGCAAAGATGCGCTCCGGGTCATTAAGGATTCTACCCTACAACAGGTGGACGAGCCTACGTTTGTTCGAATCAGCGGCGTTGATTTTAAGAACGGTACCATCGAAGTTAAGGTGCTGAGTCGACTCCTGAAAAACGCACCGGAGACAGCCCGTGGTTTTATTGGGGTTGCGTTTCGGATCAACGAAACCAATTCGAGCTTCGAGAGTATCTACATCCGCCCCACCAATGGCCGGGCCGACGATCAGATCCGTCGTAATCACTCCATCCAGTACTTTTCCTACCCTGACTACAAATTTGATCGTCTACGGAATGAAACACCAGAGCGTTACGAGTCGTATGCCGATATGACCCTGAACGAATGGATCACAATGAGAATTGTCGTGAATGGGCAGGAAGCGAAACTCTACCTGAATGACACAAAGCAACCCGCCCTGCTGGTCAAGGATCTAAAGCATGGCGTAGGCGCTGTAACAGCGGGGGGCATTGGCTTATGGGTTGACGTAGGCACCGAAGGTTACTTTGCTGACCTGAAAGTTACCAGGCAATAAAAGTCGTTACCTACGTCAATTCACAGTGAGCCTATCCGATTTACTTTTTCGTAATCCTTAAGTCTTTGAAATAGCCTTCGGTTCCGATGTCTACCCACAAGCCAACGGCACCGGATTTTAGGTTGCCTTTTAGCTGTTTTATAGAAAGAGACGGTTCTTTTTTGTTATTGATATACAGGGATGCCTGCTGACCCTCCACTTCGATACGTAGGGTTATCCATTCATCAAGACCTATATCGGCACTTGCTTCAAAGGGACCGCCCGGCGAGCGGCCAATATTATCCATTTTATAGTTGGGGTACGAGTAATATTGAATCGCCTGATTTCGAATAACTGGGTTTCTTACCCGGCCCACTTTAGGCCGTATATACATCGACTCGAAGGCAGAATTGTCACTGTTGATTCTGAAAGCAAGTCCAATAAATCCCCAAGAATCGCGATAGGGCGTGTTCTTCTGTATCCGACTCAGCACCTTAACTTCGATTGTTCCGTTTTCAAAATTGGAATTTTTTAGTCTTGCATAGAGTGGACCGTTCACTGTGGCCCCTAACCGTTTCTCATCAAAGGGCAATGCTTCTAAATCTCGTTCTACCTTCAGAACTTCCTCGCCATTAAGATCAACGACAGATCCGGTCACATTTACTAGCTCAAATGACTGATCGTTGAGGCTTACTTCCGGCTTACATGCTGCTAGCAAACCAAGGCAAAGGACAAAAAATAGGCTGTTCTTCTTCATTATCGTTGGTTAAATGATAATGCAAAGTTGCGGTAGCCTAATGGGTAGGCCAATAAACTATCTTAAGAAACAGGCTTAAACTAGATTAAGTCAGACCACTCAACTAGGCGAACTCGTTAATGGCAAGTAACAGATTTTACGCAAGGTCGCCTGGCGGTCCGCTGCTGTACGAAATGGCAAAACTACTTGATAGTGAAATTTGATGTCTTGTATTTTTCTTAGTGCCTTTATCTCTAAGATCGCTGGCCTATTATTAACTGTAGAGTTAGTTCTGTATTCTTTTCCCTTTTCAACCCTTTTGTAGCGTTTTACTCGAGACACTGTTACTGATCCCAATCTCCGACGCTTTATTTGCAAATCTGACAAATCTTTATCACTTTCCCTTTAAGAACGGTAAGCCATCCGGAAGCGTAGCGCGAAGCGGTCCAATTAGGGAGCGAGACGGAACGCTATTCCGCTACGCTGCATACCGTTCATCTCGCCCTACGGGGTTGAAAATCAAAGATTTAGCATATTTTATTTTCTGTGTATTGTATATGTGATGTATAAAAATACTATAACTTACTGATAGTCAATTCTAAACTGTATACTTTTTTGCTGCATGAGCGAACGAAAGAGCATATCCGTGAGCGCCGGTACCCACCAGCAGCTCGAACGATTAGGCGAGAAGTTAGGGCTTTCTCACAAGGATTTGATTGCGGCTATGGTCCAATATTTCTCCGTCACCAAGGCTGATCCGCGCGACCCCAAAGCAGACGCTCCCAGCGTAGCCTTAAAGAAAATGGCGGATAAAGTAGATGGGCTGGATAAGCGGTTAATTGGATTTATCCGTGAGCAGGAAAAGGAGCTATTAAAGCCTATTCTGTCCGAAGTGCGGGCCACGCGCACTCAGATCAGCCAAAGCACAGGAGTTGGAGCCAAGTCAGCGGGCCTTACCGCCGAGCAATTGGAAGAGCAGTTGACGGGGGTTGTGGAAGCGTTCCAAACGCTTATCCGGCTTTCGTTTCGAACCGCTTTAGTAGATAACGCCTTGCGGCCTGAGTACCGACAGCAAACCGATGAACTGATCAAGCAACAAGGCAACCGGCGATGATGACCAAGATCCCATCGGGCGGTGCCGGGTCCTGTGGCGGACTCGTCGAGTACCTGGAAAAAGAAGTAGCCGGCTTATGGTTCGACCGGCAACAGGAGCTATTGGCTGGCCACCAGGTAGTGGTCGAGATTGACCAAAACAAAAAAAACCTAGGCCGGCAGGATGACAAGTACTACCAGCTCATCCTAGCCCCCTCCCAGGCGGAGCTGGCTCACATTGGCAGCGATCCCGAGAAGCTACAAGCTTTCACCCGAGCGGCTATGGAACAGTATGCCCAAAATTTTGGAAAGGGGATAGAAAGTAAAGATTTGGTCTGGTTCGCTAAAGTCGAACATAGCCGCAGCTATGACCATACGGACCGGATTGTCCAGCTCGGTGAGCAGGAACGAGGCGTTCCGAAAGCCGGTGATCAGACACACATTCACGTCCTAGTGAGTCGCACCGAAAACTTAAAGCAATACCGGGAAGGGAAAGAAAACGGCCAGCACGAGCGGAAGAACCCCTACCATCTAAGCCCAAAAACAAATCATAAGGCAACCACAAAAGGGCCAGTAGTGGGTGGATTTGAACGGAACGCGTTTAGTCAGCGCGTTGAACAGACGTTTGACCAGGAGTTTGGCTACGAACGGCCGCTGACGCAATCCTTCCAGTTTTTGCATTGCATGAAATACGGCGACGAGTTAGCCAAAGAGAAAATGCAACGACAGGCCCTTCAGGAAGCTCAGAAGCGGGTTCAGCAGCCACAAGATGCCCTAGTCGCAGATGCTTTCCCGTCCGTCAAGCTAACGCCTGAAAGAGACGTTGCCGCCGATTTGCGAGACCAACTTAGTGAGGCTTTTGAGCAAAAGGATGTCAACGAATTGAGCAAGGCGCTGGCCACCGCTCAAGCCGAACGCGAACGTCAGCAACAGATAGAGGAAGCACGAAAACAGGCTTTAGCCGCTAAGTTAGCCGAACAGCAGAAGGTAGAACAACAGCAAAAATTAGCACCGAAAGAAGAAGAACAACAAAACAAACCTAGGATAAGCCGAGGTCTACGCCGATGAACGAGAACAAATTCCTGAAAAACCTAAATCAAACTGGTAACCAACTGCCCGCTTTTACCAACCCGCCCGCCGAATCTGTACCACCCCGCCGTACTCCACCGCCAGCTCCAGCTGTTGTAGAGTACGACCCAGTTAAACGACTGGCTGATGAATTGAGCCGTCACAGCAAGGCCATAGAGGAGCTAACTAAGCGGCTAGATAAACAGGCGACACAGCCTCAGGCCGCCACACAATCAGAACTAGAGTTACTGTTAAAGGAAGCTCAGCAGGGCGTCCGCACCAGTGTAAACATTGAGAAGCTCGCCCAGACGTTATTGCCCGAACTAACAAAAGGTATACCTACTGAAGCGGATATTAAGGCGGCTGCTGAAGAAGCGGTTAGTGCCATCAAGGCCGCTGGAGTTGCTACCGCCGAGCAAATTAAGCAAACAGGTACGAACACAGTCAATCGTATTGGATTGGCTGGCCAGCGCAAAGCGGATGCCTTTGTCAATCAAGTTGGATTCACCTCTTGGAAAGCAGCTGCCTGCGTGTATGTCTTGTTACTATTGACTGGTGTTGGAACGGCTCTGTACGTTAATCATTTCAATGACGAGGTTGATGCTATGCGCGTACAGGATAACGCTACGAAAGAGTTTGTGGGGTGGATTCAAGAAAAGTACCCAAATGTATGGAAAGCGTATTTGGATAAGGTCAATAAGAAATGAGTAAACAGTAGAGGTTACTTTCTATCCATATTGGCATTACACTTACTGGAATCATCATTTTGCTCTACTTGCCACATCTTCTGATACAGACAGCACGTCCCGACTTTGCTAGTAAGATTGTTAATTTTGAGTAGCTGAACCAAACCAAGTACCCTGCTAAATAGCTGTGCCATCTCAATAAAAAAGGGCAGGTTTGACCTGCCCTTTCGTTTAGTTATTGTAATGCGTAATATTACACGTTACAATAATGTTATGATTATAAATTTCCGGCACAAAGGCTTGCAGCAATACTATGAAGAGGGCAACGGATCGAAGCTCCCCGCGCAGTATCTACGTAAGATCAATCGTGTTCTTGACCAGTTAGACGCTGTTTCATCGGTCAGCGATATTCAGCAAATGGGGTCAGGGATTCACAAATTGACGGGCGATATGGCGGATTTTTGGTCAATTACTGTCACGCCGAATTATCGAATCATATTCCGCTTTGAAGGCGGAGACATTCACGACGTGGATTACGTCGATTATCATTAACGAAAGGGACAACCTATGAAGCGTAATTTAGCCCCCGTGCATCCCGGCGAGATTTTGCGGGAAGAATATATTCAGGAACGCGGCTTGACGATTACCGAAGTGGCCAAGGGTTTAGGTATTGCTCGCGCCAACCTGTCGGCCATAGTGAACGAGCGGGCAGGCATTAGCCCTGAACTGGCTGTGAAGCTGTCGGAGGCTTTCGGCAACACCGCACAGTTTTGGGTGAATCTGCAAAAGAACTACGAGTTGTGGTATGCCGAGCGAAAAGTAAACCGTGCCGCAATTCAACATTTTATTCCAAGAGGATCTAACCTGCAATCAGCATAAAGTGAAAACATAAACGATCACACAGGGGCACACCTGCCAATTAAGCCTATTTGTCATATATCTATATATTCTATAGACTAAGAAAATAATCTTTGGCCGTTTATATGTTATACAGAATAAACAATAAGATGGCAGGCTTTTTGGTAAAATAAAAGCCAATATGTCAGCTCTCTGTGCTGATACATTGGCTTGGCACGGTCTTTGGAACGCGCACGCATTATATATAGATGCATGAAGCGTACGATAGATTGTCCAGGTTGGTACCCTGTCCGTTTCTATCAACGCCAACTCTCTATATGTTAGGTACCGGAACAGGTTCGTACCCTGCCCGACATTCCAAGTGAGATTTTTTGGGGTCCGCAAAGGTAACAACGTGAGATTTATCTCCAAAGTATACCGGACATTTTTTTCACTACTGATAATAATGCCTGCTGGGAATGGTCAGGGATGTATATAATATTGACCTTAAGCCAGTTAGCCGCCAATTCTATTTTCGCTTCAATGATCTAGCCTAGAGTTTAGGACTCCTTCTTCGGCTACTATAATGCTTCTAACGCTACCTATGTAACATAGGGACCCGCCTAACATATGCGTACGCTACAAGCGTACAGCCCTAATTTTTTAACTTATCAGCGCTATGCGCATTCAACAAAAACGGATTCAGAGTCCGCAAACCTTCTTGCATTCTCTGCCAACAGGTAGCCGATTCCAAGTTATATTGACGAATATAGAAGCTCATTCTGCTCGGTTACAAAAAATCGGCTTTAGTTCTGAGCTAAGACCCGGCGAGAAACTCTTACCCAAAGTGGTTGGACCTATTTCTCGCTTTAATGCCGATGGCAAGGATGTTCCACAGAAAGACCAGCCTAAGGAGACGTGTTATCGTACCGTTTTTACACGGGTATTCGGGCGCTCATGGCAATATGTAACGCGCTCTTATGAACGGTATCCTCGCGTACATTACAAGGCACCAGAAGTAGAGTTAACGATTGATGTTCGAGACGGTCAAAAAGTTCTTATTTCCACAGAACTCGAGTATCAACTTAACCAGATGGATGAAATCAAGCATACCATCAATCTCTTTTTGGAGCTTTTCGGCGAATGCGACATACTGTCTGAAGTACTGGTTCAATTACACGCATTCAATATAGAGCGTCGCAATTGGCGGGTACTTCCACAAGGCGAGTATCCTTGGGAAAAAGCAAAAGACGTTTTACAAAGTGTCACAAAAACGCTGCCGGCTTGGAAGCGGGAAATCGTTGATGCTCGGTTCAAACTAGTAACTAATTTCAGTCCGAGCAGAATCGTTATTGGAGAGGCAGGGTTCGATGGCTATGTAATCTTTTGCTTCGAACAACAAAACCTGTACTTACTGGAAAGTCGGTATACTGGCAACGCAACGTATGTTTTTGGAGAAAATTGGGAGCGTTTATCAACGCTTACTAAGCAAGAAATCCTAAACGGAAAACTGCACCAGGATCGAATTGTCCATACGGAAGGTTGGCCAATGAAAATCAGTGGTTTATTCCCAAATCGTCCTGATTCGGCTGATAATCAACAAGCTGCTTAATCGAGTACATAGTCAAAAGAAACCCGCGAGAGCGGGTTTCTTTTAAAGAAGAACCCGGTGGAAAGACGGGTACGTATGCAAATTTTTGTACATATCGCAAACCAGAAAGTTCATGGGTAAAAATCAACACGTCACAAAACACGAGGACGGATGGCAAGTTAAGGGTGCTGGTAACCAGAAGCCCACAAGAGTTGTAGATACTCAGAAACAAGCTATCGAGATTGCTAAAGAGATAGCCAAGAACCAACATTCGGAGGTGGTAATTCATGGTCGCGACGGAAAAATCCGTGACTCTGACTCTTATGGCAATGATCCAAATCCGCCCAGAGATACCAGAAACTGAAACACGGTGTGCCGGTCTATTGATAAATGCCCTTCGGGGCATTTGTTATCTTTACCTTGTCTACGAGTAAACGACCAACAGCTTTGCGAAGAAGTCGGAGCAGAATTTGTGATTCTAAATCTCAGCGGTTTTCTGTGGCACTTCCTGCATCTTTTCCACCGCAGCCGTACCAAGTTTTTGAGTGCTTACTAGGTGTTGGTCCTCAGGAAGATACTTAGCTCTTCTCGGTATTGCTGAAGCTGAATGATAATTAAAAACCTAAGAATATGGACGAATTGAACGCATTGAATACAGCATTATCTAATTACGATGATGCTTTAAACGAGGAAATAGCCAGTGCATCGAATAAGGAAGATAAAGTAATTTCGTTCCTGAAAGATTTTGAGAACATAGCGCAAACGATCATTACGCCAGCTTTTGAAGAAGCCTTGGAAAGCATAAAAAGACATGGGCATGAAGGAAGAGTTTCAATTAGGTCCTTTGATGAAGCTTCCTATCGCAGAGAAAAGGACAAGATTACGGCCGTGAACGTAACCCTGCTTGTTTTCATGAAAGGCATTAAGAAGAAGCGGGAAACAGAACCCCATGTTTTCTTTAACGCTCGATCAGATGCTGCTGATAGTCGTCAGGTGAACGCTATCTATAATATGTTCACATCAGGAGAACTGGAAAGCGGTGGGCATCTTTCGTTAGGGGTTCAATCTCAAGTTAGCGGAGGTTCCTACACACTTGAAAACATCACGCATGAAATCGCGAAAAATGAAGCTGTAAAATTTCTCACGATGTTATTTGCCAATGCAAAAGTGGTGAAATAATACGCAGGAAACTGACAGAAACCCGCTCTTGCGGGTTTCTTATTTTAATCTTTGTACACAAGTAAACGAGCGTTTGTATGTTAGCGCCCTTTCGGGCGTTTGTTTTGTTACTATACAAACGTTGGTATACATAGTAACAAGATAGCTTATATAACCCTATATTAGCCCTATGAAGAAAGCCATTGCTTACTTTCGGGTGTCGACCGACCGCCAGGGTAAAAGTGGATTAGGACTGGAAGCGCAGGCCGAAGCTGTCAACCAGTTTACCTTAAGAGAAGGGTATAGTGTAGTTGCCATCTACACGGAGGTGGAGAGTGGTAAAAAGAATTTACGACCGCAGCTGTCGGCGGCCCTCGCCCAGTGCCGTAAAGACAAAGCTACCCTGATCATTGCTAAACTCGACCGGTTAGGCCGGAACGTTGCCTTCATTTCCAACCTGATGGAAAGTCGGGTTGATTTTAAGGCCGTTGATAATCCTCATGCCAATCGGCTCATGGTGCACTTATTGGCGGCTTTTGCTGAACACGAGCGGGAACAGATCAGCACTCGGACGAAGGATGCCTTAGCCGCAGCCAAACGGCGGGGTGTGTCCTTAGGCACCTATGGCAAAGAGGTCTTAAGCCAGGAAAATGCAGCGGCAGCTATGGCGTTTGCCGAACAACTCCGACCAACCATTGAGCGTCTACAGGCCGAAGGATTCAATACGGTTAGAGCCCTCCGTGACGAACTGAATCGGCAGGAGGTTCCAACTTACAGGTCTGGCAGCAAGTGGCACATTCCTAACGTTTATGCGATACTGAAGCGTTTAACTTAATTATTTATGCGTATTATTACACCTCGAAAAAGGTTTGTTTTTACACCTTAATTTACACCTAAAACTACACCCTTAATAGATTCGTAAATACATGATTTTCACCGTAGGAGGCATAAAAGGTGGCACCGGAAAAACAACTATATCAACTAATTTAGCCGTATGGCTTTCTCAACAGGGAGCGGATGTCCTGCTTGTGGACGCTGATGAGCAAGAGAGCGCCAGCGACTTTACAGCCTGGCGTGAAGAGACTAAGAAAGGGCAATTAGGCTATACACTCGTTCAACTGAACGGAGCGACGGTGCGCCGGCAGATCGAGCAGTTAAGGCCCAAGTATGACCACATCGTGATTGATACCGGTGGTCGGGATACTGCCAGTCAGCGAGCCGCCTTGTTTGTCTCAGACATCTACTTAATCCCATTTGCTCCCCGTAGTTATGAGATTTGGACGCTTTCCAAAGTACAAGCTTTACTGGGTGAGATTATGGGAGGTCGGGCCACACCCTTACAAGTCTTTTCTTTTCTCAATAAAGCCGATACAAGAGGAGCCGATAATAGCGAAGCTACCGACGTGTTACGCGAGAACGAAGAATTGAATTTTGTTGATTACCCTGTTATTAACCGTAAGGCGTTTGCCACAGCTGCCAGCAAAGGACTCTCCGTCTTTGAAATGATTCCCTTAGATGAGAAGGCCGTCAGTGAAGTAGACGCATTGTTTGGTCATATCACTGGTATCAAAAAATAAACACAAAGACAATGGCAGTATCAGCACCACCTAAGAAAAAAGTTCCAGAGCCTGCGCCTATTGAATTGGCCAGCAGAGGTAATGAAAAGGAGATTGAGAAAATAATAAACCGGGGAAGTTCAACGGTCAGTAAAGCTGAACCGCAAAAGCCTGATCAAGTTAAGAACTTCAATGTGAAGATTATGTCGAGTCAGCTGGCTACCATCGACCAATTACGGGCTAAACGACCCCGTAAACCAACGAGCCCTAAACTGGGCGTTTCGCTTCAAGACTGGATTGCTGAAGCCATTGAAGAAAAGGTAGAACGGGAAAAAAAGAAATACAATTTAGGTGCATAATTGAACCTATTCTTAAACCTAATTTTAGGTGTGGTTCTACACCTAAAATATAAGAATTAATATCTGTTAATTAATGGATTAGATAAAGTTCTGTGGCTTAACCAATCTTAGGCCGAATGTAGTTAAATGATCAAAGTCATTGTCTGTTGTGTGCAGATCCATGTCAAAGAATAATGCTGTTGCTGCAATCCATAAATCGTTCTTCCCCATGTTTCGGGCGGACATACCTAGTGGCAAGGGGTTAGTACGCAGTCTACCTTGACTGAAAGCATCTACCTGAGCGTACAAACTTGTCAGCGACCGTGATACTTCAACCAAAGGATAATAGTCTAAGATCGTTTGCAGGAAGGTTACTTTCTGATAACCCCAATCGGCCTTTAGTGCAAAGGCCTCTAATTCGCCGGCGACAACCATAGGAATGATAGCTTGAGCCGGTAACCGTTCTAAGCGACGAACATGACCGATGATCAAATTAGTATCAAAGACCATTGGCCGAATTTTCGTGCTCTTGTTTTAGCAATTCATCCATACGTTGATTCTCTTCCGCTGAAAATCCCAGATCTGGTATCTCCAAGGGTTCTTTAGGGGCAATCTCATTCATAAACCGCTCGACGCCCCACCGCCGAATATCTTCAGGTTTGTAAGAATTAGAACCCCTTCGCATAGGAGGAATTGGCTCTAATGGTTTCTTCGTTTCCATATGTTTTATCCCCTACTGATTGTGGTTGTATTTTAAACGACTGGATGATCTAAGGCGTTCTCAACTTCTTGCTTTAATCGTTCTTGGGCTGCTTTCCCCATTCGAACGAATACCGCATTACAGTACTTCACCCGATCATTAATCCGCTCTTCAGAGTTTTCTTTTAATTGCCAACTGTACACAAGCCTATTGGCCGCTTCTGTGCCTATATCTTCCAAATACAGGGCGATATTTCTGTCGGTGACCTTCCAGGTACGCAAGCCTGCAATAACCCGCGAAACGGCCGTATTTTGCAGCCAATACTCGGGTATCTTACCATCTTGTTTTCGTTGAAGTGTAAAACGGAACCCAGTTATCTTTTTTCGCCCTCGCGTCATTCGTTCGGTTTCGTACACCGGTTCGTAACTAAAAGCTAAGTTTGTGCCCGCTAATTCTTCCAATGGCTCTGTAATGGTGCGAGCGATCAAATCTTTTGTTAGCGGGTATTTCATTCTAGGAGTTCCATCTTTGTCTTTCTTTACTTTTCCCCGTTTATCTTTCTCATACCAACAATCCATGAGTTGTCGGTACTGCTCAACCGTTGGACACCATATACCGGTATCTCGAAATGCGGACAGAATTTCAAAGAACCGCATTGAATACCAGCTTTTTAAACTCATATAGTTATTTAGCTGATACTTGGTATAATGAGCAATTTGAATAAAGTAAGGTTCTAACTGCGGATTAAGCAACACCGTGATAACGCCATCTTTATATCCTACTGCTTTATCCTTAGTTGTGTCTAGTAGGTGCCTCACGTACCATTCCGAGCCATCTATACTTTCGAATTCCCATTTAGCATCAGTTAACTCGTTCAAGGCTCCCTGTACTTCTTTATACGCTGTCTCTTTGGTTATACTAGCTTCAGTAATAATGTCGGCTATTCGAAATTGATAATATGGTCGCAGCTTAAAATCGTCATCGCGAATTTGATCTATAACGCGAGCCATGATGCGCTTGGCCGCCACACTCATACGTCCTTGCCTAGCAAACGTCACATTCCAGTGTTGCTTGATAATGTCTTTATGTTGCGGCTCATAAGTAAGGCCGAGCGGTATAGTTAGCTGAGTGGTGCGCTTATCTTCCTGCTTCATAATTCAAATATATAATAAAAGGGCATATAAATTACTTGACATAATATTCAGGGGTATTTGTCCTTTTATTCATCTTATGAGTAGGGGTATTTGTCCTTTTATTAAACTCTCTTACTAGGGGTATTTGTCCTTTTATTAGCAATCACTCAGTATATATATACTAACTACAATTGTAAAATTTCCTACTACAATAGTTTTGATGTCGCGTTTTAGCATTTAAGGTGTGAATAATTAAAACATATGAGAAAATGCTAATAATACAATGAATGAGTAAAAAACAAAAAACAAAAAGGGACGCGATTACTAAAAAAGAGAAGGAGGACGCCAACTATATTTTTAGTTATTGATGCTGTCTTTTATCAGGAATTTTTACAACAAGGGGTAGTTCTGCAGAAAGGGAGATAAATTACGGTGCGCCGTTGCGGTCCAGTGTAAATAGTCTTCGTACGAATCAAGCGTATAATGAGACAATTAATACTGCACCATTACTAGTGAATAGATTTTTAGATTTGTAGGAAAGTACCCTTCATCCAATGTCTATACAGCCCCTGATTGCTCATTTTGAAAGCTACATTCCACTAAAGGAAACGGAAAAACAGTTGCTGGAAGGTCGGGTAATCCATCGGCAAATTAAACGAAAACAAGCCATCTTACAGGAGGGCTTTCCCTGTAGACATTACACATTCGTTGTTGAGGGTTGCTTTCGGATGTATGCCGTCGATAAGAAAGGCACCGAGCATAATTTACAATTTTCGGCTGAACAGGACTGGATCGCTGATATAGGAAGCTTTCATGCCGGAAGGCCCAGCGCCTTGTTCATTGAAGCCATCGAACCTGCTGTTGTACTACAAATCGAAAAGCAGGATCTCTACTTTCTATACACCCATATTCCCAAGCTGGATCGGATCTTCAAAGTCATCGTTGAGAATAAGTACGTGGAGCTACAAAACCGGGTTTTGCAAAGCATCAGCTCAACGGCTCAGGAACGCTATCTCACCTTTTTAGACCAATATCCCAAGCTTGCCTTACGGCTACCCAATACACAGATCGCTTCTTATCTGGGCATTACCCCTGAGTTTCTGAGCAAAATCAGGAAAGACATTGCTTCCTGATGCCGTCGGGCTTAAACTAGTTTAAGCCTATTTCTTAAGATAGTTCATTGGCGCACCTGGGCCGTTGGACGGACCTTTGCATGGATACTTAACCAACAAAAGACCATGTCACAAACCCAGGAATTAAAAGTAGCTATTATTGGTCTAGGCGCTATTGGCCGTACACTAGCTGTCAATCTAACAAAAGGTTTTCGGGCGGTTATGCTAGCCTCTCGCGATTATACAGCGGCACAGAGTTTGGCTAACGAGTTAGGAGACTTCGCACAACCGAGGGAACTATCGGCGGCTGTTGACGAAGCTGACATTATTGTTTTAGCCATTTGGTTCGATGCCATTGGCGAGTTTTTACAGCAGTTCGCCACTCAGCTAGATGGCAAAATCATTGTTGATCCGTCTAACCCAATTGCACCGGACCCTAAAGGTGGTTTTATCAAGATAATTGGCGAAACCGAGTCCGCCGGTCAGATCAACGCTTCTTTACTCCCCAAAGGGGCGAAGCTCGCTAAAGCGTTCGGCACACTAGGGGCAGCATCGCTGGCTCAGGCTTCCGGGCAAACGCCGGAGCAGGCAGTTCTATTTTACGCCACGGATGACCACTCTATTCAGTCAGCCATCGAGGAATTGATTATCGATGCTGGGTTTGAACCCCTACATGTTGGTGGGCTGGATCAATCCATTCGCCTGGAAGTATTCGGTGATCTTCATGAATTTGGGGCGTTAGGCAAAACGGTCCTTTTAGACGAAGCTAAAGAAAAGCTCCTGAACCCCGACTTGGCTAAGTAGGACAAAGGAACTCGCTCTACGTAGCCATGCGGCCTTGTTTTTAAGAAAGCGTACTCCTCGACAAACTAGAAAGCCCAGCTCTGCCTGGTTTTCAATACCAAAATGAAATACCTATTTTTCTTCTTATGGCTGCTCACCAACGCAGCCGCATTTAGCCAAAGTCCCAGCCGACTGCGTGCGTTCATGCAGCAGACTCCTTCACCGGCACAGGCGATTCCCTACGGGAACAATCCCAAAGCGGGCCAGTATGCGCAGACGAAAGACGCCAAGATTTATTACGAAGTCTATGGGCAGGGAAAACCTCTGGTGATCCTGCATGGCGGTATCGTGGGGTCTACCTACGAGATGGCTCAATTTATTGATAGCCTAGCCAAAACCCATCAGGTCATTGCCATCTCTACCCGCGGACATGGTAAATCGGAAATGGGTTCCGGCGTACCCTCTTATGAGCGTAAAGCGGAGGATGTCAAGACCATTATCGAAGCGGTAACTAAAGACAGCGTGCTTGTTTTAGGCTTTAGTGATGGGGCTTATACAGGCTACTTTCTTGCCGCGTCGCACCCGGATAAAGTTAAAAAGCTGATTGCTATTGGGGCTGGAGAGTGGAAGCCCGGTTGGCGGAAATTCGACAATACGCGCCAATCACTTTTCGGTCTGGACAGCCTCTACTTTACCCAGCAATTAGCCCTACTGCCCCAGCCTGAACGCTTTGATAAGTGGCTCTTATCGGTCAACCACTACTATAGTACCGTTAGTATCGGGAAACCGGTACTAGGCAAGATTCAATGCCCCGTATTGGTGATGGCGGGAGAAAAGGATCAAAATGCTCCCTTGAAAACAGTCATAGCAGCCTATGAAATGATACCAAAGGCACAGCTAAGCATTATTCCCGATGCCCCCCATCCTGCGTTCCTGACGAATTTTTCGGCAGTCTGGGCGAGTATGCTGCCTTTTTTAAGGGGCTAGTTTCCCCCGCAAAACAGCGTGATAAGCGCTAATTCACAGCCATTTTTTTAGCAATGAACACAAACGAAGCAATAACAAACGACGTATTAAGCCATCACCTGACGGCCTTTGGCAACAACGACCTAGCAGAGATTCTGAAAGACTATACCGAAGAGTCCCAGGTATTG
>NZ_JBHULN010000035.1:0-14342 GCF_042684525.1 Spirosoma soli
AATTGAGCTTGTCGGCTCAGGCGTTGCCAGCGGGTCTGCGGTTGGAAGGCCCTTCGCTGATGGGAGTACCCACCGGGCCGGGTAGCACAACGGTGGTGCTGGTGGCTACTGATCCACAGGGGCTGAGCGCCAGCGTGAGCTTTGTGGTGAGAGTCGTGGCCGCTCCGGCCAGTGCCCTGTCGGTGGCGCTACAGGCGAGCCCCACCCAGGTGACAGTCGGGGGCAGCACGACTTTGACGGCGCAGGCCAGTGGGGGCACGGCTCCCTACAACTTCAGCTTCTCAGGGCCGGGTAGTCTGAGTGTGGTGGGCAACGTAGCGGTGTTTTCGGGCCTGCCCCTGGGCGAGCAGTCCTTTACGGTGGTGGTATCGGACGCTAGTCAACCGACTCCTCAGCAGCTGAGCGTGGGGGTGAGCGTGACGGTGGCCGAACCCAGCTCTCAAACCCAGCCCCAGACCGGGCCCTTTTCCATCACAGGGGTAGAGACGGTGCGCTGTGAGGTGGTGAGTGGCGGCCAGCGGCAGGTAACGTTCCAGCCCCAGTACGCAGGGATCACCGGAGCCCCTGTGAGCTTTTCGGTGGTCAACGAACTGGTGGCGACTGAGAAAGCCGGTCCTTACACCTTGAACCTGTACACTGACAACCCGACCATTACCCTAAAAGCGACTCAGCAAGGTACGGTTGGGGAAGCCACGTATCTGTATAACTGGCTGGGGGCCTGTCCGACACAACCGAGTGCCCGGCTGGGCAGCGGAGGTGCCTTTGAGCCAGGTCTGCGGGTACGGGTGTTGGGTAACCCCACCGAAGGGGAAAGTGTAGACGTGATCATTGAAGGTGCCGGTGGCGAGTCGGTGCAGCTGCGGCTGGTCGATGAGCGAGGGCGCTGGGTTAGCGAGCAGCGGGTGTCGGCGGATGGGGTAGCCCAGCCGGTGCGGGTAGAGTTAGGGCGTGGGGCCGGGGTGTACGTACTGGAGGTGAGCACGAGCCACCAGCACCAGACGGTGAAGATTCTTAAGCGATGACCGACACGAGCGGAGACTCCCGCCAGTGTCTGTCCATCGGGGAGTGTATCGCTGGATGATACCGAACGTAATCTTTTTGATTTGTTGATTATCAGTGTATGGTTGAGTATGCCCGGTGTGTGGAAGAGTGTCCATAAGCCGGGCATACTTAGTTTGACGAACAGACGTATGGGCCGTAGTTTTGGTATGCTCCTTGTATGAACAGGAGTAGCTATCCCGGTTTATGGTTGCTGCTGATCGTAAATCGAAGCGACCTGCTTTTACGTACTTTAGTAGTCAATGTTAGTCGCCATGCGTCTAGTCTGCTTGTTTCTGTTAATTCCTTTTTGGGGGTTTGCGCAACCAACCCGGCACATAACCAAAGGCTGGCAGGAGCTAACCATCTCGGATGGGTTGTCCCAGGGCATGATTTTCGGCGTCGCACAGGATCAGAAAGGATTCGTCTGGGTGGCTACCAAAGACGGATTGAATCGTTACGACGGTCATAATTTCACCGTTTTCACGCACAATCCCTACAATAAATACAGCCTCTCGGACAATGCCTGCTCGGCGCTGATGATCGATCGTCGGGGGCGATTGTGGGTGGGAACGCTCAACCAGGGACTGAATTTATATGATCCCCAAACGCAACGATTTTACCACATCGATATTAGTGATCGGCATTCCGCCAACGCGGGTAACTACGAAGTAAGGTTCCTGGCCGAGGACCCTGAAGAAAATATCTGGGTCAATACCGATCAGGGTAAGCTCTTCAGGATCACCTTACCGAACGAACTGAAAACGGGTTATCCTAAGAGTACAAATTTTACCGATCAGGCAACCTTTAGGCAAATTCCCTTAGCAGGCATGGTCGGCAATGCTTCTGCTCACCACATTCGATTTCGGGCGGATGGCACGGCCATCGTGGGAACTACCTCGGGCTTGTGCACCTTCAACTGGCGACGCATGGTGGATATGAAGCCAATCAATATCCTACCGAGAAGTTGGGAGCTGAGCGACAACGTTAGTATGGGCGATTACTGGTTTTCAGCCACGAATCATCATATCCACGGTTGGCAGGGAGCCACGCATAAAGCCATTCGTTTGCCGGACCAAACCGTCAGTGTGGTCGTGAAGAAGATTGACCCCAACACGGTGGCGGTAGCTACGCTGGAGTATCTCTGGCTAATGTCTCCAGCTCAGCTACTGGCGCAGGAGAGCCTGAATCCAGATAATGCCTTTACGGTTATGCCGCCGAATTTGTATGGCCTGCGAACGCTGAACAAAGATAACACCGGGCTGATCTGGATCGGTACTGGAGGCTATGGCCTACGCGTCTTCAACCCGAGGGTCAAACAGTTTAAGACTTACCTGCCTAATACCTCTTTGACTTATCTTTTTGAAGACCAGCAGGGGCGTTCGTATGCGCACTTTATGGACCATTATGGTCAGCTGGACCGCGTTAAAAACCGACTCGTTCCATTTCTAAACGAGAAGACGCCACGTAAATGGCAGAGTTATTTAATGCAAAGCAAAGCAGGTTTTTTCTGGACCTCCAACAATGATAATCGCGGAAGATATTATTTGCTCAAGTACTCAACCGACTGGCGGTTGTTGAATACCTACCCTTTACCCACTCAGACCGTGTTGGGTATTTATCTAAACCAAACGATTGAAGATAAAATGGGGCAACTCTGGATTGGCGCTACGAAAGGTAACCTGCTACGCTTCAATCCAGTAACGGAAACGTTCACGGTGTTCAGTTATGCGCATCTGCTGCCTCAAAGCGGAGCCGAAACAGAAACCTACGTCCTCTATTTCGACCAATCAGGCACGCTTTGGATTGGCACACCCAGGGGGCTAGTCCGGGCCGATCATCCCCTCACAAAACCAAGTTTTTCGCTGTATAAAAACAGTGATGCTGATCAACAGAGCCTCAGTAACAATGCGGTGTCGAACATGGTCGATGATCCTTATGAACCGCTTCGTTACCTGTGGGTCAGCACCAAAGGGGGCGGCCTGGAGCGGTTGGACAAACAAACCCGGAGCGCCGGCCAGGGGCAGTTTCGTCATTTTACCGAAGCGCAGGGCTTGCCTAATAAAGTAGTCTATGGCATTTTGGTCGATGAGTTTAAGAACCTGTGGATGAGCACCAACCGGGGCCTGGCTCAGTTCAATCCCAGAACATTCACATTCCGGAATTTTACCAAAGCGGATGGCTTGCAGGACGATGAGTTCAATACGGGTTCATTTTTCAAGGCAGCTTCGGGGAAACTGATGTTCGGGGGTATAAATGGGCTCACCGAGTTTAATCCGCGAGACATTGCGGGTAAAGTAACGGTTCCTCAGGCGCATATAGTAGGCTTACGGATTAACAACGAGCCTGTAGCGGTTGGCGCTCCCGATGGCATACTATCCAAAAGCCTCGAAACTGTACCCGCCATCGATTTGTCGTACGATCAGAACGGAGTCACACTGGAGTTTGCGGTGATGGATTTTACCAATCCAGCCAAAAATCGGTATCGCTACCGGTTGAAGGGCATCGACGACAACTGGGTAGCAGGGGGCACCAACCGCTTTGCTAACTACGCCCAGCTACCCGCTGGCAGCTATACGTTGCAAATGATGGGCTCATCAGACGGGCAAAACTGGAGCAAACCCGTCGAGCTTCAGATTCGGGTTCATCCGCCGTTGTATCGTACCTGGTGGGCTTATCTGTTCTACGCTATCATTGTCGGGGTGAGTGGGTGGCAGTTATACCGGGTGCAGACGCAGCGGCTGCTACTGGAACAACGCCTTGTCTACGAACAGAAAGAAGCCAGTCGGCTGTCGGAGCTCGACGGGTTAAAAACCCAGTTTTTCACCAATATCAGTCACGAATTCCGCACACCGCTCACGCTGATTCTGGGTCCGCTGACCGATCTTACAAAGCGGCTGCCAGGCGAGCCGCTGCTGGGGCTGATGGAGCGGAATGGGCAGCGGCTGCTGGGTCTGATTAATCAACTGCTGGACCTGAGCAAGCTCGAAGCGGGTCAGCTCAAGGCCGAACCGGAGTGGGGCGATATGGCCGCATTCTTTCGGACGCTGGCGGCTTCGTTCAGTTCGTTGGCTGATAGCCGCCAGATTCGCTTTACCTTCAGCCAGAATCGGCAGGAATGCCCGGCCAGTTTTGACGTCGATAAACTGGAGAAAATTACTACGAATCTGCTGGCCAATGCCTTCAAGTTTACGCCATCGGGCAACGAAGTACGCATGAGTGTCCACTACGAACCCTCGGGCCAACCGGAACGTGTAAAGCTCACCATTGCTGATACGGGCATTGGGATCGCTCCTGAACACGCAGCCCATATCTTCGAGCGGTTCTACCAGGTCGATGGTCGTTCGAACCGAGCTTATGAAGGTACAGGCATCGGACTGGCCCTGGTACATGAACTGGTCAAGGTATTGGGCGGTACCGTCGACGTAACCAGTACGGAAGGCGTCGGGACGAGTTTTGTTGTCAGCTTACCGCTGGATAACAGGCAAACTACCCGCACCGAACCCGCGCCAACAACCCAGGCGGCTGGCTCATCAGTCGTGGTATCGTTCAACGACGAGCACGACAATAAGCTGGAGGAGACTGGCGTTAGCGAGACCCGGCCAAATGGAACGGAGAACATGCTACTCATCATCGACGACAACGCGGACATTCGGGGGTATGTCAAAAGCATCTTTGCCGCCGACTACCAGATTCTGGAAGCCGTCGACGGGGTAGACGGCCTGGAAAAGGCTACCGCCAGCTTACCCGATCTGGTCATTTGCGACCTGATGATGCCCCGGCTCGATGGGTTTGGTTTCTGCAAAGTCCTTAAAAGTCAAGAGGCAACCAGCCACATTCCGGTCGTGATGCTTACGGCCAAAGCCGCTGTCGAAGACCGGATCGAAGGCTTTGAGCTGGGGGCCGACGACTACCTGACCAAGCCCTTCAACCGGGCCGAGATACAGGCCCGGGTACGGAATCTGATTCAACAGCGGCAGCGCCTGTACCAGCGGTTTGCCAGGGTAGTACCGGAACCGGCAGGTGCCATGAACGTAGTAACGCCCGGCGAATCCGTTGAACCACCACAACCGACCTTGCTGAAGGCTGAGCAGCAGTTTCTGGATAGGCTGATGGCAGTAGTTGTCCAGCACATTGACCAGGTTGACTTTACGGTTGAAGATCTGGCCGAAGCCGTTAACATGAGCCGGGTTCAACTGCACCGAAAACTCAAGGCGTTGACCAACTCGACGGCTACTGGCTACATCCGAAACCTACGCCTTGCCCGAGCCGCCGAACTGCTGATGACCGGAGAAGAAAGTGTCTCGCAGGTGGCCTACGCGGTGGGCTTCGATAACCTGTCATACTTTGCCAAAGTGTTTCAGGAGCGGTATGGAGTACTTCCCTCACAATACGGTCGGGTCAATCCAGACCGACTATAACCTCTGTATAGCGCTTGTTCCCGGTCTTGTTCTACGCGTGGTGTCAGGGTTGAAACGTTAACTCCGCGCGTTACGCAAACCTGCGCTACATCGCCTGTCAAACCGATTCCCGACAAAGCCTGGACCGGGAGCCTTGCCGATTGCGCGAGCGGCAGACCGTTTGGCCCCATGAACGTACTTTTTGCCCGAAAAGCCCATTTACGTGGGCTTTTTTTATGCGTATGTAACATAAGTGGCAAAGAATGTAACACCAGCGTTAGCACCTGGCCGGGCTAAGCCAGTACTTAGCAGCGGTAATTCATCAGATAATTTTCATAAACGTATCAACCCGTTCAATCAAAGAAACGTATGAAACATACATTCTACCCCCTCCTTGGTTTACTGTATCTGGCCACGGCCTGCCAGCCTCAGGAACTTACCGTACCCGACGGGCCGATGGGCAGCGCCCGGGTTGCCGCCGGGTCAAGCTTCGCCCCCCGCGTCAGGAAGGGCGAGGTGGCCGACCCCACCCTCGATGAAATATCGGGCGTAGCTGCCAGTCGGCGCAATCCGGGACTTCTGTGGGTTAATGAAGACAGCGGAAATCCAAACAAACTGTATTTGCTCTCCGAGAACGGCGCTACCCGGGCCACCTTCACACTACCCGCTAAAACCAAAGCGGGCCAGGACATCAGCACCCGCGACTGGGAAGATATAGCGGTGGGACCTGGCCCCAGTTCAGGGACCTGGTACATCTACCTGGCCAACATTGGTGATAACGGTGCGAATAACACCAGATTCTACGTCTATCGAATTCAGGAGCCTTCGGTGAGCGGCCTGGCGGCAAACGCCAAAGTGACCCTTGCCAGCAGCCAGGTTGAGCAGTTGGAGTTTGAGTACGCCGATAAACCCCGCAATGCCGAGACACTGATGATTCATCCCCAAACGCGGGACCTGTACATCATCACAAAAGAAGACAACACCTCGCAGGAACAAAACGCCTACTCCAGCAAAGGGGGTATCTACCGGGCCGCTTACCCGCAGAGTACGTCCCGCACCACCCAACTGGGCCGCCTTGGCGCCGTGAACGTCCTGACGGCAACGGGCGGAGACATTTCGCCCGACGGGAACGAGGTGCTCATCCAGAATTACGATAAAGTGTACGCCTGGAAGCGAACCAGCAACTCGCAGAGCATTACCGCGATCCTGACCCAGACCTCACCCAGCAATCCGCCCTACGTTGCCGACCAGGAAAACAACGCCACCGAACGAAGCGGAGAAGCCATCTGCTGGGCGGCCGACGGATCGGGCTTTTACACGATCAGCGAAAAGAAAGGTGGCACGTCGGTTCCCATCTATTTCTACAAAAAGCAGTAGAAACCCATTCCCTTCTATCCACCTCGACCGGTTACGCTCATTCGGGCGTGGCCGGTCGGTTCCGTCCCTTCTTTCATAGCTCACTGTTCATTCACTCAATCAACTATATGCGTGCCAATCGTTTACTTCACCGACTTGTTTTGCTTACCCTGACGTGCTTCAGCACCCAATTGGCGACCTTCGCCCAGAACGGTCCCACCTGCGATACGTACGTCACCCGCAACGTCACCAACAGTGGTCTGGCCAGCAACACCATTTATGGCATTTTTGCCGTGGCCGGTCCCACGAGCGCGAGCGTGTACGCAGCCACGAACATGGGGCTGGGTATTTCGACCGATGGCGGCAATACGTTCACCAACCGTCTTGTCGGCAACAGTGGTCTGGGAGCCAACCAGGTCTTCGGCGTATTTGTGCTGAACGGCATCATCTATGCCGCCACCACCGGTGGACTGAGCATCTCGACCGACGGCGGGACAACTTTTGTTAACCGGACAACCAGCAACGGCCTGGGTAGTAATTCGATAAACGGTGTTTATGCGGTGTCGGGCCCCGGCAGCACAACCGTCTATGCCGCCACCACCAGTGGACTCGGCGTCTCGACCGACGGCGGGACGACTTTTGTTAACCGGACAACCAGCAACGGCCTGGGTAGTAATGGGGTAAACGGTGTTTATGCGGTGTCGGGTCCCGGCAGCACAACCGTCTATGCCGCCACGAATGCTGGCGTGGGCATCTCTACGAACGGCGGCACCTCCTTCACGAATCGGACCAACGGCCTGATCACCAATACCGTAAATGGGGTATATGCGGTGTCGGGCCCCAGCAGCACGACTGTCTACGCGGCCGTGACCGGTGGGCTGGGCATATCCACCAACGGCGGCACCTCCTTCACCACCCGAACCAGTGCGAACAGCGGCCTGGGCCTGGCCAGCGGGAGCAACCCGGCTAACGGCGTGTTTGTGCTGGGGAATACGGTTTACGCAGCCGTGCAGGGCGGACTGAGCATCTCCACCGACCGGGGTAATACGTTTACCAATTACACGACCGCCAACGGGTTGGGCAACAATTTCGTGAGTGGAGTACACGTGGCCGGGGGCGTTATCTATGCCGCTACCAATGGAGGAGTGGGGTACTGCAATCCAACGCCCCTAACCATCACCGGCTTGGCGGCCAGCCCCAACCCCGTGTGCGCCAGTAGTCCCGTCACCTTCACCGCTACGGTGAGCAACGTAACGGGCAGCTACAACTACACACTCACCAACGGCAGCAGTCCGCTGTCCGGCACGGCCACCGGCAATTTCAGCCAAACGCTAACCGCCAGCAGCTCGGGTGTACAGCCCTATACGCTGACCGTGAGCAGTGGTGGCCAGTCGGCCACGGCCGTGACTAGCCTTACGGTGGGGCAGTCGGGCGTGGCGCGGCTGTACGTGAAAGCCAACGCGACGGGGGCCAACACGGGGCTGAGCTGGCAGGATGCCTTCACCGATTTGCAGTCGGCCCTGAAGTACCCCTGCTTGGGTAGCCTGCGCGAGATATGGATTGCCCGTGGGGTATACAATCGGGGGGCTCAGCCATTCTCGATGCTGCCTGATGTGGCCATTTACGGAGGGTTCGAAGGTACCGAAACCGATCTGAGTCAGCGGCCCCTAATCAACCTGAGTAACCCACCATCCACAACCCTCACGGGCCAGGGCCCGTTTAACTCGGGGTTCTATTATATAATTCAGAATATAGGTAGCCTGACGAATACGGCTATTCTAGACGGAGTGGAAATCACCATTCCGACCTCGGGTTCGCTTTCTTCAGGGATCACCAACCGAAGTTTTAATAGCCAGGTATGTAGCCCTCAGTTCCGAAATCTGCTGTTTAGAGGATATGTTGATACAGGTAACGCAGCAACCAGTAGTGGTTTGTTTGTTCAAAACGATGCTAGCTCGGGTGGCGAAGTAAGCCCCAGTTTTGTTAACTGTGTGTTCCGTGATAATCAAGCCATTAATTTGACCGGGCGATTTTATAATGTATCCTTTCCCAACAGTATAGTACGTCCTCAGTTCATCAACTGTGCGATCGCAAATCATACTGGTGATTCGTTTTTACTAAACCTACTAAACGGAGGGCAAATCCAGCCCCAGTTCATTAACTGCTCGTTCTTGAACGTACCGAATGGTATTTCTTTCTCTCCAGCACCCCCAGTGAATGGTTCTTCCCTTGATTTTCGGTTCACCAATTGTGTGTTGTGGAATACGGGTGGCAATAATACCTTCAGAACGGAGGATGCGAATTTCTCATACACGGCAACTGCGCAATACAGCCTGCTGGACCAAGCCATCACCGGCTTCACCAGCGGCCCCGGCAACCTGACCACCACCAGTTCGCCCTTCCTGTCGGCCAGTGACCCTACCCTACCCAATACCTCACCCGCCGTCAACGCGGGCAACCCGGCCAGCGTGACCGTAGCCAATGGGCCTTACTCAGCTACTAACCTGCCCCAGACCGATGCCGCTGCTAACCCCCGCATTGTAGGAAGCCGGGTAGACATGGGTGCGCTGGAAGTGCAAAACCCGGTATCACCCTGCGGGACCGTTGTGTATGTGACGCAAAACGGAGCCGGTTTACAAAACGGTAGTAGCTGGGAGAACGCCTTTGCCGGTACGGCCCTACAAACGGCCATCAACACGGCGGCTACTTGTGGAGCCCAGGTTTGGGTTGCTCAGGGCATTTACAAACCCACCACCGGCACTGACCGCAGTATCAGTTTTGTGATGAAAGCGGGAGTTAAGATTCTAGGGGGGTTTGTGGGGACTGAAAGGCAACTGAGTGATCGGCCGATTATCGCACTCATAGCGGGTCAGCCTAATACCTCGACGCTTTCGGGTGACCTGAAAGGGGATGACGGATCTAACTTCGCTAATAGTTCTGACAATAGTTACCATGTTATTAAAAACGATGATAACGGTCTGAACAACACAGCGGTGCTGGATGGGTTTGTCATCAGTAGCGGCAATGCGAATGGCAACGGCACGCCTGACATGCGGGGCGGGGCCATCTATAACGTTAACAGCAGTCCCAGTCTGATCAATTGTAGTCTGCAAAACAATTCATCTGCACTCAATGGCGGGGCCATATACAACGTAGGTAGCAATCTTAGCCTGATCAATTGTAGTCTGCAAAACAACACGGCCTCCAATGGCGGAGCTATCTATAACAACGTCAGTAATCCAAGTCTGGTCAATTGCTTGCTTCAGGCTAATGCAGTCACGATGAATGGCGGGGCCATATACAACAATATCAGTAGTCCTGGCCTGATCAATTGTAGTTTGCAAAACAATTCAGCGACGCTTAATGGCGGGGCTATTTACAACATGGGCAACAGCAATCCCAACTTGATCAACTCAGTGCTGTTCAACAATGGGGGGGCCAACACCTTTGTGCTGACGGGCGGAGCCAGCCTATCGGCCAGCTACAGCCTGTTCGAGCCTAACGTAACCAGCTACACGGATGGGGGCAACAACCTCACCACCACCCTAACGCCTTTTGTGAGTACCACCAGTACCCAACTGCGTGACTGCTCAGTGGCCATTAACACCGGCAGTAACAGCGCCTACAGCGCAGCCAATGGCCCCACGACCGATCTGGCAGGTAACCCCCGCTTCTTCAACAGTGGGGTGATTGACCGGGGGGCTTACGAGTACCAGGGCAACCCCACTACGCTAACGGTGACCAACCCGGCTGTCAGCACGGCTACGGTCAATCAGCCCTTCAGCCAGAGCTTCACGGCCAGTGGGGGCAGCGGTTCCTACAGCTACTCGGTGGTTAGCTCTAACCTGCCTTCGAGTCTAAGCCTGTCGGCCAGTGGTGTGTTGAGTGGTACGCCCACAGTAGCGGGCAGCTACTCGGTGTTGGTGCAGGCCAGCGATACCAACGGTTGTGTAGGTGTGGCCAGCTCGGCCTACAGCCTGACGGTTGGCAATGCGGCTCCCCCCTGTGGAGCGGTAGTATACGTGACCCAAAATGGGGCCGGTTTGCAGAACGGCAGCAGCTGGGCCAATGCTTTTGCGGGTGTGGCCCTGCAAACGGCCATCAACACAGCAGCCACCTGTGGAGCCCAAGTATGGGTGGCCCAAGGCATTTACAAACCCACCACCGGCACCGATGCCAGGGTCAGCTTTGTGATGAAACCGGCCGTGGCTATCTACGGGGGCTTCAGAGGAACCGAAGGGCAGTTGGGTGAGCGCCCAGGGGTCAACCCCGTCACGGGGCAACCTTCCAGCAGCACGCTCTCGGGTGACATTGGCACACCGGAGGATTCAGGAGCTAACAGTGACAACAGTGGTCATGTGGTCCGTAGCGAGCCGGGCCTCACGGCCAGTGCCGTGCTGGATGGCTTTGTCATTACAAAGGGCAATGCCACAAACACACCTGTAACCGGGACGTTTGAAAGCTCAGGTGGAGGATTCTTCAATACGAATGCCAATCCGACTATCCGCAACTGCTTCTTCATCGATAACTTCGGTTCCGATGCAGGAGGTATCTACACTGATGACAGTAGCCCCACGATTATCAACTGTCGCTTTGAGTCTAATACTGCAGCTAGCGGTGGGGCTATTTTTACTCGGGATACGGGTACGATCACCATCACCGGCTGCCTGTTTGAGAAACATAATGAGGGCGGAGCGATCTATAGCAGCTTGTTTAGCACCGCTAGAGTGGTAGTCAGTAACAGCACGTTTCGTCAGAACACGGGTTACTCAGGTGGAGCTTTTCGCAGTGGGGATCGCACAGCGTTGGAGCTAACGGACTGCCTGTTGGAAAACAACACTTCGTCTAATAATGGCGGAGGGGCTATCTACAGTCAAAGTGAAGGCTCGCTGAAGCTCACCCGATGCCAGTTTGTCAACAACCGGGCTCAAGAGGACGGGGGAGCAGTCTATTTTCAAGGTGACGTCAATTTAGAAGTTACGGGTTGCCGCTTTACGGGTAACTCGGCAGTAGAGGAAGGGGGGGCTATCTCTTTTACTGGATCTTCTCTTACATTGACCAACTCTCTCTTTGAGAATAACCGGGGAGAAGGAGGAGACGGGGGCGGTGCGGTCTTTGTCAATGGTGACTTAGGCACTATAGTAAACACCTCCTTTGTGAGCAACACGGCTACGAATGGGGGGGCAGTCTTCTTCTATGGAACGAACCATCAGGTAGCCAACGGCTCCTTTGTCAACAACGTAGCTACTGGGCAGGGAGGGGCCATCTATGATGCTTCTGGTTCCCTGCAACTTACCAACAGTTCGTTCCAGGGCAACCAGGCTCCTCAGGGGGGCGCGATGTATACGGAAGGGGATAGAAGCCAACTGGTCAACTCGGTGCTGTTCAATAACGGCGGGGCTAACACCTTTGTGCTAACTAACGGAGTCAGCCTATCAGTCAGCTACAGCCTCTTCGAGCCAAGTGTGACGGGCTACACCGACGCAGGCAACAACCTGACCACCACCCTCTCGCCCTTTACCTCGACCACCTCTACCCAACTGCGGGACTGTGCACCGGCCATCAACACCGGCAGCAATCAGGCCTACAGCACAGTCAGTGGCCCCGAGACCGATCTGGCAGGTAACCCCCGCTTCTTCAACAGTGGGGTGATTGACCGGGGGGCTTACGAGTACCAGGGCAACCCCACTACGCTAACGGTAACGAACCCGGCTGTCAGCACGGCTACGGTGGGGCAAGGCTTCAGCCAGAGCTTCACGGCCAGTGGGGGCAGCGGTTCCTACAGCTTCAGCGTAGTGAGCAGCAACCTACCCACCAGCCTGAGTGTGTCGGCTAGTGGTGTGTTGAGTGGTACGCCCACAGTAGCGGGCAGCTACTCGGTGCTGGTCAGCGCTCGTGATCAGAACGGCTGTGTAGGTGTGGCCAGCACGGCTTACAACCTGACGGTTGGCAGTGTGGCAGCCCCTACCTTGATCGGGTTGAGTGTTACGCCCAATCCAGTCTGCGCCGGTAGTCCCGTTACCTTCACGGCCACGGTGGGCAACGTGTCGGGTAGTTACGGCTATACGCTCACCAACGGCTCGGGGCCCATCAGCGGCACGGCCAGCGGTAACTTTAGCCAGAACCTAACCACCAGTGGTTCGGGTAGCCAAAGCTTCACCCTGACAGTGAGCAGCAACGACCAAGTGGTTAGTGCGACCACCAGCCTGTCCGTTACGACTCCGCCCAGTGCGACGATTGCCTACACGGGTGCGCCTTTCTTTACGAATGGGCCAGCGATCGATGTGAGCCGTACTGGTGCGGCTGGGGGCGTGTACTCCGCCAGTCCGGCTGGCTTGAGCGTAAACGCCGGTACGGGGCAGATCACCCCGGCCAGTAGCACTCCCGGCAGCTATACGGTTAGCTATACCATCGAAGCCAGCGGAGGTTGCCCTTCGTTTACGGCCACCACTTTGGTCAGCATCGAAGCACCCCAGGCCGATCTGGCGATCATCTGCACCGATGGTCAGACGTCTGTAGGGGCAGGTAACCCGGTTAGCTACACCATTGTCGTCTCTAATGCAGGGCCAGTCAATGTAGTAGGGGCGACGGTAACGGATAACTTCCCAACCAGCCTGACCGGCATCAGCTGGACGGCGGTGGGCAGTGGGGGAGGCAGTGTGGCGGCTTCAGGGTCGGGCAACATCAACGAGCTGGTAAACCTGCCGACGGGCGCTTCAGTAACGTTCATCGTGACGGCTACGCTGAGTGTGACGGCTACGGGTACGTTGACCAACACCGTCACGGTGACGGCTCCAACCGGATTTACTGACGCTAGTCCGAGTAATAATACCGCAACCGATATCAACACCATTATTCCGGCTGCCTCAACCATCGCCGGTTTATCGGCAAGTCCTAACTCGGTGTGCGTGGGTAGCCCCGTGAGGTTTACCGCCACAGTAGGCAACATAACGGGCAGTTATAGCTACACGCTCGCCAACGGCAATGGTGTTCAGCTCAATGGGACGGCGAGCACACCTGCCTTCAGCCAGAGTCTAACGGCCAGCGGCTCGGGCAGTCAAAGCTTCACTTTGACGGTGAGCGGCAACGGACAGACGGCCACGGCTACCACCACCCTGACGGTAAATGCGTTGCCAGTAGCCAGTCTGGTTAGTAGCGGCACGCTCACTTGTGCCAACACCAGCGTCACGCTGACGGCCGGGGGCGGCTCCTCTTACAGCTTCAGCGCCGGAGCTAGTCAGATCGGCAGCAGTAACCAGGCGTTGGTGACCAGCTCGGGCACTTACTCGGTGACGGTGGCCTCGGCCAGCGGTTGTGTGAGTACGACCAGTACCCTGGTCGAGAGCAGCACGAGCGCAGCCTCCGTCAGCATCAGCCCTGCATCGGCTCTGTTGACGTGTACTAGTCCTACGGTGAGTCTAACGGCACTAGGCGCAGGCAATGTGCGCTGGAATACAAACGAAACAAGTCCAGTGATCTCGGTGAGTGCAACCGGCACTTACTCGGTGACCCTGACCAATGCCAGTAGTTGCACGGCCACGGCTAGTG
>NZ_JBHULN010000036.1:0-13945 GCF_042684525.1 Spirosoma soli
AGCAGTTACCCGCTACCGGTCGCAGTAATCAGATTGCGACCATTTTCGGGGCGCAGGACATCAGCCAGATTGAGGATATGTACGGGCGCAGCAAGAAAGACGCGCTATTAGCCAATCTGAATAACCAGTTTTACGGGCGGGTTGGCCACCGGGAAACGGCGCAGTACATTGCGGACCTATGGGGCCGGGAGTACGTGCAGCAGCGCACCGAAGGCCAGAACGAGAGCAGCCGTAATTTTGAAACGACCCAGGGCCGCAGCGTCTCCCACAGCTACACCGAGCGGAGCCGGGTACGGATTCAGGACGTGTTAGAATTACAGACGGGCGAGTTTTACGGCCAGCTTGTAGATTCCGATTTCAGCAGCTTCAAAGCCCAGATAAAAGCCCAAGAGCCGGGATCAGTACCCGAAATTGTACCAGTTACGACCGCCACCAGCCAAGCCGTAAAGAACAACTTTATCCGGATTCAGGAAGAAATAGAAAACGTATTGGCCAGCCAGCGACCCGGCCAAGGACGAGCCGTCGAGCCGCTTACCCCCCAGCCCAGTACGCCCGCACCTGCCAACGGTCAGGCACAGTATAACGGCCAGTCCCGGCACCCCGGCGAGAGTTTAGATTTTTAAAGACAAAGTAATCAACCCCTATGACCCTTGTTTTAGAAGCGGCAATAACCTGCCCACAGTGTAGCCACCAGCAAACGGAAACAATGCCAACCGATGCTTGCCAATTCTTTTACGAGTGTATAGGTTGTAAGACACTTTTACGACCAAAGCCAGGGGATTGCTGCGTATTTTGCTCTTACGGTTCGATAAAATGCCCTCCGTTACAACAGCAAAGAACCTGTTGCTAATTGCGTATTGCCTTCGGCGACCCCTTAGCGGGGAGCAGGCATAACAAAGTGACCAAGCCGAATTGGACAGTTAAAAACTGTCCAATTCGGCTTGGTCACTTTGTTATGCACCAAATAATCTTTGGAGAGACTACCCTACCGAGGGTCAGACATGGCTAGGAGCAGGGCCAGATCGGACGCAAACTCCGTCCGCAGTTCGTCAAAATTGGCGGCAGCTACCAAACATTATTCTGTTAATAGTAATCTATTCTCTCCGGGCACTACTCCTACCCCGCTCAGTTTATTAGCTATTAATCTTCCCAAATAATACTTATCGTGTAGTCATACGACTTTGCAAACAAACAATATTCATAAAAAGTCGAATCTTGCTCGTCATCACGCATTCTAAACCAATCAGATTTCCAAATTTGTTGTTTTTGTTCGTTCATAGAATAGGTAACTCCCTTCGTGAAACATTCATAAGCAACTGAACCCGTTGGTGGGCATTCATCAAACTTAAACTCCAAGAAATATCGAAAATCATAAGATGATTTCCACCATTTCATTTTATTATTTTTGCAATAAACTATACATACTGGATGATTACCTCTTTTTACGAATTTAAGAATAGCAGCAGTTTTACTTACTTGAAATCTGTTGGCAAGATGATCAATAACATGAGGTCCAAACTTTCTAAAAATACACTCTTTATAGAAAAAGTCTGTCGGCATTAAAAACTCAGCAGCGAATTCATTTGCTTCTATTTCTTGAGGCCCAGATTTATACCAATTAATTAAATCATATTCTGTGTCAGTGAATACAGGCGATAAAGTTCTGTGCATTTCAAAATGCCCTAACTCATGTGCGGAAGCAAACCTTTTTTTTGTTTCATAAATAATATTTGAATTGATTGTAATTATAGAGCGATTACCTACAGATACTATTTCTCCCTCCTTACCTGTTAGAGGAGCTTCTTCATAATATGCCTTCCGGCCTAAAATTATATTTTTTAATGTCACCTCCGTTGGATCATCTAATCCACACTCATCTAACACCAATTTTGCCACTAATTCGGCTTTGGTAAATTTATTATTCATTAACATTTTTACCTTCGTTATCTGTGAACTTTAGATAAAAATAACTCGTCAATGTATTTTTAATATCCTCCTCTGTGAAGGCTTCAATATTTCGATTATGTAGGACTAATTCGTGAGATTTAGCAAACTCGGGAAAAGAGAAATTAACGTTGTTTAGTAGGCCTTCAACCCATTTAAGGGCTTTATCTTTAATGTATTGTGTTGAATTCATCTCTCTTTGCGTTTTCATTGCTTGAGCATGTAGACGTATTTGTTTTATACCTTTCATGCCCTCTTTAATAATTGAATCCCGATCGAGACCCTCTTCTTCCATATATCTGGCAACTTCTTCTTTATCACAACTCGTAAACTCCAAATCTGACATTATCAATTTAAGAAAATCAGATTTTTTTTGATTTTTGGTCTGGCTCATATTGTTTGTTGTTTTAAACTGAATTTGTTGGCGGTATTCTTTAGTACTGTTTTTAACCTTCGCATCCCATTATCATATTCACTTGCGCTCATCCCAAATTCTTCAATAATTTTACTTCTTTTTAAGTCTGAAATGATGCCAAGAAAAATATCTTCTACTATAGTATCTCCTGCGATTTCAGTATTAATGTGGTTAGTAATTATATCATAGTCTATTTCATCTCCAAAATAATTTTCTACAAAAGGGAAAAGCGATTCGACATAACTACTATCAAGTTCGTCTGTTTCCAATGAGGCACTTTTTTTATATATATCTAAGTTAGTTTTGTTTTCTAATGAAACAGCATCTTGCCTGACTAAATTCCTGATAATATTAAACTTTATATAATTTTCTAACGATCCTTTTTTAGGATTATATTTTTCTTCGTTAAGATAATACTCTTCGACTCCTGCTAATACATAATCATGAACTTGTTTGCCTTTTATGAAAGAGTGGCTATCCAATTTTTTGTACCAGCGTTTACTCTTCAAAAGTTTATGAGTAAAAATATAAAGGCATTCATACAAGTCTTCCCAATCTTTATCTGTTTTTATTTCAGTCATGAATTTAAAATTTAGTGTAGGATATAATGCTTACTCAATCATTCAAAAACTACTTTTTATTTGTAAATAAGCTGAGCAAAAGACAGAAGTTATGACTTTGGGTTTTCCCTTGATTAACGGTTATAAATGGGAAATTTGCTTATCCATCCAAAAAATATTAATAATAGAAGTACAGCACACCGGCTATCTACCTACTCATCTTTTGAATATATTAAGTATACTACTAGTGGTAATAAGTAACTTAAAAAATTATTTTTATAAGCACCTGCAAAAAATGACTGCTAATTGACATACCCTATTATAACCACCTTTTAAAAAAGCACTATGGCAGCTAACCCTAAGTTTCAAGTTTTCAAATCTGTAGCCAACAGCCAATATTATTACCGATTGCGGTCTACCAACGGTGAGGTTATTCTGAGCAGTGAGGGCTATACCACAAAGCAGTCTTGTTTAAATGGCATTGCCTCAGTTAAAGTGAATGCGCCCTTTGATGCACGTTATGAACGCAAAGATGCTTTTGGAAGCTACACCTTCAATCTGAAATCCAGTAACGGAGAAATTATAGGAATAAGCGAGAACTACACTACTTCCACAGCTAGAGAAAATGGAATTCAAGCTGTTAAACGGGATGCTCCTCAAGCACCAACAGAAGATTTGTCATAATTCACCCTTAAATGTATTGCTATCAAGATGTCGAACCGTATTACGCATATTCGCAAGCCTAACGTCAACAGTCCGTTAGAACATATTACCCATGTGAAAGGTGTAAGCTCGAATGGCGAGTTTACATTAACTGTACCTGCCGTGATTGATTACTTAAAACAGAACTACGTATTTTACGTACAAGCGGGAGGTCGTCAGGTTAATGTAACGCACCAGAAGAGCGCAGCTGGGAATGAGTATATAAAAACAGAGCCGGATTCTACCAGGAAAGACAACTTGCTTAGTCTGCCCCAATTCTGAGTAACGATAAACTTATTCCGGAAGCGAAGTTTTATACTTCGCTTTTTTTGTGCAATCCCCAAAAAGTACAACGCCCGACGACTTTGAAGAAGGTAGCCGGGCGTTGTACTTTTTGGGGATTGTTGTATAAACAATCTTATGTTAAGAAACTATTCATAGAAACAAGACATAATGGCATATAACCTATACCGATCGTTGAACCCCGAAAAATGCAACGAGGCTGGAAGAGAAAAGAGAATAGATGAGTAACTTCTATAAATATGTACTTTTGCATTTGTAGAAATCTATAATTCTAAACCAATGAAAATCATAACGGTAGCCCACCAGAAAGGCGGAGTAGGCAAAACTACGCTGGCTCTGAACCTTGCGGCTTGTTTCGCGCAGGGGTTGAAAGTGGGCATACTAGATACAGATGTACAGGGCAGTCTATCCGGCATCAAAGACGATTTAGACGGTATTACCTTCGTCTCTTTCGATGGTCAGTTAAGCCGGTTGGCTGAACAGCCGTTTGATATACTCATCATTGATACACCCCCATACCTGACTAATCAGCTACCTGACTTATTCGCCGTTTCAGATTTCGTACTGGTCCCGTCTAAGGTTGGGTTTTTTGATGTAATGGCTATTAAAGCAACGATTGAGTTTTTGAAGCAAGCCCAACAGAAACGGCCACAACTCAAATACGGCGTAGTGTTAAATATGGTTAAGCCCCGGACAGGGCTCAATAAGTCGGTGCAGGATATTTTAAACAGTTACGGGGCCATTTTGCTAACTACTACCGTAGCAGATCGGGTAAGCTATACACGTTCCGCCATCACAAGCGGGATCTTTACCAGCGAGGACGAAAAGGCAAAGGAAGAAATAACCGGATTAGCGGACGAAATTTTAACTGTATTAGGTTTGTAACGTTTAGAATTATAGATTTACATAAATATAGAATTCTAAGCTATGGCTAAGAATACCGCATTTGCAGACAAATTACAGGGTTTTGCCGACAGGGTAAAGACAGAACCGGTACAATTACCTGTACAGAAAGTTACGCCGGTAGAGCCAGCCGCCAGCCAAAAAGAGGAACAGCAGCTAAACGTTTGGATTCCTAAAGACCTGATGAAACGCCTTAAGGTAAAAGGAGTCGAAGCAGATAAGAGCCTAAAGGAAATGGTTACGGAAGCGCTTGAACAGTTCCTATAGTATGGAACCGATTGTAAAAACGTACAGCGTCAAAGTGGTACGCGAACCCGGCGAGAATCCTTTAACAGGCCAACCCATGGAATATGACGAGCAGTCTTTTGAGGTTGACGCTACCAGTGTTAAGGCGGCTTACTTTTTATCCCACTTGGTTTGTACGCTGCGATTTTCTGGCCAGCTACGACGCACGTTTATAAATGGACAGGAGTACTTTGATGAACGCTATTAACGGCAACAGTCCAAATACTAACTCAATCGCACCGGCGACCCGGTAACAACATAATGGCAGCGCGATACACTCCAAAATCCCGGTTTGCCCTTGCCGATAAGCAAACGGGTAAGTTTCCCAAAATTGATACCGGGCTGATTAGCGAAAAGCAGCTAACAGACTCGTTAGAGTATACATACGTTTTTGACGACCGCGATAACCCGCAGCTTAAAAAAGGGTACTATAACGCTGTTTACAAAGGCGTTGCAGAATTTGAACCTTTTGTATTTTGATTATTACGACTGACAGAGGGGAGCGATAAGAGAGCATGGCAGACGTACACACACCGGAACAGCGCAGCTTTAATATGAGCCGCGTTAGAAGTAAGGACACTAAGCCGGAATTAGTGGTAAGGAAGTTTCTACACGCGCAAGGATTCCGGTACAGATTACACGACAAAAAATTACCGGGCAAACCTGATATAGTGTTGCCCAAGTATAAAACGGTCATTTTTGTACATGGCTGTTTTTATCACGGGCATGAGGGTTGCCGGTACTTCGTCGTACCAAAGACCCGTACAGAATGGTGGCTCGACAAAATTAACGGCAACCGGCGACGGGATGCAGACAACAACGCCAAAATATCAGCAGCGAATTGGCGCATTATAATTGTCTATGAATGTGAACTTAAACCCGCCAGCCGTGAGCGAACACTACAAAACCTGCTCGACCAGCTTGGCCAAATTCGGGCATGACGGCTTTGATGGCGAATAATATTAAAAACTTAGTTACTTCTCTGACTCATAAACTTGTCATAACATAATGTACAAAAAGAAACTAGAGCGATTTTTTAACGGAGGGTCCTTAAGGGTATTAGACTTGTTTGCGGGTTGTGGTGGAATATCCTTAGGTTTTCAATTAGCAGGATTTGAGATAATAGGTGCTGTCGAGATTGACCCCGATGCTGCTCGTACCCATGCAATGAACTTCTGTCGGCATGAACCAGCAGAGATTCGTGAGATTCATGGCCGCGCTCGTGATATTACTGTTATTGAGCCAGAAGATTTACTCGAAGAGTTAGGATTTACTGAATCTGCTGATCAGGTAGTTGACATTATCGTAGGGGGGCCTCCTTGTCAGGCATACACAAGGGTAGGCCGTGCTAAACTTCGTGAAGTGGCTGAACATCCCGAAGCTTATAAGCAAGACGCCAGAGGCAATCTTTATCTGCGATACCTAGAGTACGTCAGACGATTAAAGCCCTTGGCTTTAGTCATGGAGAATGTACCTGATGTACTTAATTATGGCGGCCATAATGTAGCCGAGGAAACCTGTGAAGTGCTCGAATCACTGGGTTATACCTGTCGATATACCTTACTCAATTCTTCGTTTTATGGGGTGCCTCAGATGAGAGAGCGTATGTTCCTAGTGGCATACCGTGAAGAGTTTCATGTTGAGGTAAATTTTCCTGATTCTGAATACTGGATTGATCTACCTAGGGGATATCATGGTTCCCGTCAGGTGGCGCTTAAGACGGTGGCTGCTGATTTATTTTCAGATACCCGTCATTATGTAGAGGTTCCACGTATCGCTAATAATTTACCCTTAGCCGTTACAGCTCAGCAGGCGTTAGGTGATTTACCATCCAAAGTTAATCACCTCACTCCTGGAGGTATGAAAAGGGGAGCTAGACGGTTTGATGAGCTTGAGGAATATACTAATGAAGCAGAACCTGGGACTTATGCTTATTTAATGCGCAATTGGCCAGGGTTTGAGAGTACGAAGGGTGTTAGTGATCATGTTATCCGTAGCCTTCCCCGTGATTATGCTATTTTTCGGCGAATGTTGCCTGGAGATCAGTATCCGCAGGCTTATAGCCATGCCCGGCAGATGTTTGAAGAAGAATTAAGGAAAAGATATGGAAGGAAACTGCCCGCTGTTGACAGTCCTGAATATCAGAATCTGTATAATAAAATTGTGCCTCCTTATGACCCTGCTAAATTTCCCAATAAGTGGCGTAAAATGGAGCCTGATCAGCCCGCTCGCACACTAATGGCTCATTTAGGGAAAGACAGTTATTCACATATTCATTACGATAGTCAACAGGCTCGTACAATTTCGGTACGCGAAGCTGCTAGGTTGCAGTCGTTTCCTGATGGATTTGTGTTTTCCGGAACAATGAATCCAGCTTTTAAACAGATTGGCAATGCCGTGCCGCCCTTATTGGCCAATGCCGTTGCCCGTTCAATATTTCATACTCTTACCCAAATCCGCGCTAATACAAATGCCACGCAAACTCGCGTTGAAGCAGTTGACACACTCCGATCTGACATTCTTCAAGCGGTACTTTGAGGACAAAAATAAGAACGGCGTAAATCCCAGCAATCAGAAAGCAATCAACCTTACTGCCAAAATCTTTATAAATAAGCTATACCCTTATTTGTCAAGAGACAAGAGGTATTATTTGGGGCTAAAGATTCAAGGTCCTGGATTAGCCACTGAGCCGCAGATATTGGCTAGGAAGATTATATTCAAAGCAAAAAATTGGCGATTGAATGGAGAGTTCATACATGACCCTGAGAAGGCCCATTCAATTCCAGACCGTTACGAAAACATTAATCCTGGAGATTTAGCTGTTCTTGAATTTTTCGATAACCCAAGTGGAGAGCCTGATCGTATCAATATCATACTAATAAGTCAGGTCTTGCCGACTGACAGAAACATCTATCAAACCTTGAAGGGGTTCGTTTCTGAAAGGGATTCGATGGCCTTACTTCCTGAAGAGATTTTGATAGATGTTATAGACATTCTGCCAGAAGATCACTCATTACAGTCTTTGGTTGCCGATAATGATGCCCTTGAGTTATTAGCGGAAGGTGTTGACATAGGTATAGGAGCTGCTTTTATTGACAGTTATAGTAATGAGGAGCCTGCTAGTTCAAAAAAGACGGTTAATGTCAGAAAATATAGGACCAGCGACTTCAATAAATCGGCTAAACCCTCACAGCGCCGGGTAAGTGCAGAAGCATTCCAAACGGCCAAAGTAAATCAGGAACAGAATGGTAAAATAGGTGAGGAACTGGTAGAAGCTTATTTTAGTAATAATCCTAGTATCGGTTCTTTTGAGTGGTCGTCGAAAGAAAACGCTATATCACCATATGATTTTAAGCGTGTAGATCAGGAAGAGGGCGAATTAATCGATGTAAAAGCAACCTCGAGACGATTTGAGGAACCTTTTCATCTTTCTATTAACGAGGTTAGACAGGCTGCCTGTGCACCTAGTACTTATCATATATACAGGGTTTATGATGTTCAAGGCCAGCCGAAAATGAGAATATCAGCAGACATTAAATCATTTGCACAAGGTATACTGACTCAAGTTCAAAGTTTTCAAACAGGAATTATTCCCGATGGCTTTACATTGTCTGCGATTCTATTAGAACGCGAGCTAAATTTCGGTCCTCCAATTTCCTTAAGTCCCTCAGATGATGAAGACGTTGATGCGAGCTAGAGCGAAAGTATGCAAAAACACTGACTAATAAGATGACTATATAACGGTTAAAGCCGCTTGGATCTCCTGTTTTAGCCGTTCCTGAGCAGCCTTACCCATTCGAACGAACACCGCGTTACAATATTTAACGCGGTCGTTTATTCGGTCATCTGTATTTTCCTTTAACTGCCATTCGTGCAGCAACTTGTTGGCCGCTTTTGTTCCTATATCTTCCAGATACAAAGCGATGTTTTTATCTGTTACCTTCCAAGCCCGCAGGCTGGCCACTACCTGAGACACAACGGTATTTTGCAGCCAGTACTCCGGTATCTTTCCGTCCTGCTTACGTTTCAAAGTGAACTTAAAGCCGGTTATCTTCTTGCGGCCCCGCGTCATGCGGTCAGTCTCGTAAACCGGTTCATAGGCAAATGCCAGATTTGTACTGGCCAACTCCTCTAAAGGCTCTGTCATGGTAAACCGAATTAAGTCGCGGGTGTCGGGGTACTTCATTTTGGGGTTTCCGTCCTTATCTCGTTTGACTTTACCTCGCTTGTCCTTTTCCTCTGAACAGTCCATAAGTTGCCGATACTGTTCGATGGTAGGACACCACACACCCGTATCCCGAAAGGCCGACAGAATTTCAAAGAATCGCATCGAGTACCAGCTCTTAAGACCCATGTAATTGTTAAGCTGATAGGTCGAGTAGTGGGCGATCTGAACAAAGTACGGTTCTAGCTGAGGGTTGAGCAGCACCGTGATAATTCCGTCTTTATACCCAATGGCCCGTTCCTTAGTTGTGTCCAAGAGGTGCCGGATATACCATTCAGATTTGTCCAAGCTCTCAAACTCCCAGGCTGCCGCAGACAGTTCACGTAACGCCCCTTGAACCTCTTTGTAAGCCGTTTCCTTTGTTATCCCAGCATCAGTCACGATGTCCACAATACGAAATTGGTAGAAGGGCCGCAGCTTAAAATCATCATCCCGTATCTGGTCAATGACGCGAGCCATAATACGTTTAGCCGTAACGCTCATACGGCCCTGCCTAGCAAACGTTACGTTCCAGTGCTGTTTAACTAAGTCCTTATGTTTTGGCTCGTATGTCAAGCCGAGGGGTAGTACCAACTGAGTGCTTCGTTTATCGTCCATTCTCACAAATCCCATTCTGCCCCCTTTCATCAGGCGTAGAGCGAAGATAAAACGAAAAAACAGAGATATAAAATATTACTCTGAATAAACCGGGGTATTTCTCGGTTTATTATCCTCTTTAGTGGGGGTATTTCTCGGTTTATTCAACCTCTTTAGTGGGGGTATTTCTCGGTTTATTCGGATTGACTCCTTATATAGTATTTAACTATAAAGTAAATTTTCCTACTATAATAGTTGTCGAGTCGCGCGTTGCTAAAAATTTTGTGGATAAGTCGAAAAGACTAAAAATACACCGAACCGAAACGAGCGAAAAAACAAAAAACAAAGAAGACCGCGCGTTTGCTAAAAAAGGGGAAAAGGCCCGTAACTATATTTTTAGTTATCAACATTTTTTTTGCTAACCATTATCCTAATATTATATTAGTAACATAAAACCAAGTGGTCATACATATGACCAAATACCATTAGCAAACCCAACTATTTTAATCCCCTTTTCCATGAATCTGTTAAAGTGGGTTGGACTCGACACGACCCAGACTAAAGAAGAAGCCGACCGCAGACGCCGGTATGAGTACGGCATTGAAGAAGTAAAGCGATGGACGAAAGCTAAGAAAGCGATTGCCGCAGACGGGGAAGATACGACCCGGCGCTTTTTAGCAGGCATTGAAGAACTAAGCCAGCGACAGGGGCCGCAGGGTGCCGGGGTTGAAGTGATGCGCCACAATATGGCCTTGTTCCAGGAGCAGACCGAGGAGCGGTTGCAGGAGGCCGATTACCGGTTATCCATTTACCGGAATATCGTTCTGATGCAAGGCCGGATCTGATTAATCACATCCGCAATAGCAAAACGCAGTAGCTGCACCTGGTTTTAGCTCATGAGTCGTTACGGTCGCCCCCGTCGAATAGCTAATGGTTAAGACTTGCCCATTGGCGGACAGGTTGCCGTTTACCGATATTGGCCGGCCAGCGAAGCCAGCTCCGGTAAAGGTGAAATACTCCGCTTTAACGGAAAACTGTTTGTTTCGGTCGAGTCTAAGTTGGGGCAGAATGATGTACTCACAACATATCCCACTTAGGCGGTAACCTTGTTGATAGGGAGCTAACTCGACACAAGCTTGGGACCAAACGCTAACTGGTAGGGGCTCTTCTTTGGGTTGGCAACTAAGCAGGCATACCCACAAAATACCAAGCAGTATAGGCCTTAATTTACGGGTCATAGATACAAGGGTTGTGGTGACTAATGGCACTTACAAGCTGGTAGACCCTAAACGGGTTAAGCTAGTTGGAAAGCCACTGAAAAGCGCGAGGCGTGCTGTTTTGCCCTCCTACGGAGTGCGGGCGTGATACGGTCTTGCAAAGAGCAAGCCGGAATGCCGCTACGCAGCATTCTACGACTTGCCTTACTTCGTAAGGGACTGACGATCAATTAACTATATAAAAGGGATATGAATTGTCCTTTACAGTTTTATTAATATTTTTTATAACCCTTTCATAATCAAAGCTCAACTGTTAATGAATCAGTTAACCAGCGATCCCCCGAAGGCCCACCACGTCACGGCATCCCCGGCGACCTTCGCCGACTTTGAGAAGTTGGCCCAGCAGTACGGACTAACCAATAAAGGGTTATTAGCCGCTATGGTGCAGTACTTCAAAGCGACCAAAGCCGACCCCCGCGACCCTAAAGCCGATAATCCTACAGACGCTATTAAGGCACTCGACCGGCGGCTAATCAGCTTCATCAAGCAGCAGGAAAAGGAGCAGCTACGGCCCATCAAAGACGAATTGATTTTAATTAGCCGCAAGCTCTACGAGTTAGACGACCCCGCTAACGGCGTTGGTAAGATTGAGCACCTACGGAAGATAAACGAACGATTGCGGAAGGTAGCCGAGAAAGTAGGCGTAACCGAGTAGGCGGATGGTGACGAATTTTTCAAGTCCGATCAAGGGAGCCAACGGCGGAAGCTGCCAGCGATTAGCCGGGTATCTGGAGAAAGAAAACAACCAACTGCCACCCCACCAGCAGGAAGCGTTTTTTTGCGCTCAGAGCGACAAAGTAAGCCAAACCGAGGTAGTAGCCGGAATTGACCGAAACGGAGCCGCCCAGGGGCTGAAAAGCGGCCAGGACCGGTTTTATACGTTCACCATCGACCCAAGCCAAAAAGAGTTAGCCCACATCGGGGGAGACCCGGCCAAATTGCGCGACTACACGCGGGTCGTAATGGAGAACTACGCCCAGAACTTCGGAAAGGGGATTGAGAGTAAAGACCTAGTTTGGTACGCCAAGATCGAGTATAGCCGCCAGTACACCCACGAGGATAAAGCCGTGCAGGAAGGCACTGCTCAGAAGGGCCAGCCGAAGGAGGGCGACCAGACCCATATTCACATTATCGTTAGCCGCTTCAAAGAACGCCAGCAGGAAGGGGAGCGCACCATGTCACTTTCTCCCCTGACCAACCACCGGCAGGCAGGGGGAGCCATCGGCAACGGGTTTGACCGGGTGAACTTCATCCAGGCCAACGAGCGCACGTTTGACCAACAATTTAACTACCAGCGCGAGCAGACCGAAACCTTTAGCCATGCCAAAGCTGCCAAGAGCGAGCACCAACCCGACCGGTTAGCCGCCCGCGAGCAGGCGATAAAGGCGCAGATTGAAAAGGATAGACCGCAGCCGCAGACCCGCGACCGCACAGCTGAACAAACCCAATCCAACTATTTAAGCCGTTAACCTGATTCCGTTATGAACAAAGGACTTTCGTACTACGTAGGCATTATCATAGGGTATGTGCTGGTACCCTGCCTAATGTATTGGGCCATTCATTTTTTACTGCATGTGGTCTTTACGACCTTGGGACTTTATAAAATTGGCCTAGCGAAACTGGCCACCAACCTAGAGGATTTAGGGGCTTTTGCCGCAGCCGGTTACGGGGTGTACCTGCTGATTAAAGGCCGACCCAAGCAAGGCCCCGCCGTTGGCCAGGCCAGCACCACAAGCAAGACGGGGCGAAAGGTGCAGCAAAGTGTTTACACGTTTGAGACCCATACGCCCGCTATCCCCCGGATTCACTTAACCAAGCCGGAACGGGGTGTGCTGATTTTAGGGGGAGCCGGAGCGGGCAAGAGTCGCAGCCTGATTGAGCCCATTATTCAGCAAACCATTCAGCAGGGCTACGCTGGGTTACTCTATGATTTCAAGTTTCCCACCCTGGCTAAAGTAGCGGATCAGGCCATGCGGGAGACGAATAGGCCCCGACTGAAGTACTACGTTACGTTTGAGGATTTGACCCGCTCCCACCGGGTCAACCCCCTGCATCCAGACACGATGCCTACCCAGAGCCACGCCGACGAATACGCCAGGGCGATACTCTACAATCTCAAACCCGATGCGATCAAAAAGCCTGATTTCTGGGTTGATTCAGCCCAAAGCTATCTAACCGCGCTCATCTGGTTTTTGCGGGAAGAGTACCCACAGTACTGCACCCTGCCGCACGTGATGGCGTTAGCCTTCCAGCCAACCGCCGACGTGGTAGCCCTGCTTTCGACCAACCCCGAAACACGCGGCACCGTGGCCAGCCTGCGCGAGTCGGTGCAGCGCAAAGCCGAAGGCCAAACGGCGGGCGTGGTCTCGACCCTGCAAACAGCCCTACGGAAAATCAATACTAAAGAAATCGTTTGGGTCCTATCAGGGGATGATTTTAGGCTGAACATCAACGATCCCCAGGAGCCGAAGTTTGTCACCCTAGGCAACTCGCCGACCCTATCCAGTACGTTCGCGCCGGTTATCGCCCTATTAACAACGGTCGCCCTAAAACAGATGAACCAACAGGGTAAAGCGCCATCGGCGGTTATCTTAGATGAAGCCCCTACGCTGTTCATTCCCAACTTTGAGCAGTTACCCGCTACCGGTCGCAGTAATCAGATTGCGACCATTTTCGGGGCGCAGGACATCAGCCAGATTGAGGATATGTACGGGCGCAGCAAGAAAGACGCGCTATTAGCCAATCTGAATAACCA
>NZ_JBHULN010000037.1:0-9768 GCF_042684525.1 Spirosoma soli
GATGTTAGTGCTCAACGCCATTCGTAATAAGCTCATCCATCGAATTTATGCCGTAGTTCGCCGGGGCGAAAAATATGATAAATTTTATACCCCTTCGTTTGTTTAAGCCATAGAAATCGGCCCGGTCCTACGTCGGGATGACAAAATACTCCCGAACTGAAATCCTAAACAGGTTCTGCTTTAGACACATTACATCCTAATGGCTAATAACCAGGATTTTGAGGAAATTTAGGTCCCTCAACTACCCGATCAATTTGCGATTGCGGAATTGGCCGCAGCATATGGTAATCCTGTACATAAGGGGCGGCTTCTGGGTTCCAGGCCTTCACGCGTCTTACCAGCGACCGGGTACGTACCAAATCATGCCACCGCTGCCATTCACCGAACAATTCTCGGGTACGCTCATCCAGAATAAAGTCGACCGTTACGTCGGCTGGTGTAATGGTCATGGCCGTTGCAGCGGCTGCATTCTGAGCGGCCGTGTTGGTTTTGCGGTAAGCGGCTCGTTGCCTGACTACGTTAAGCAGTGCAGCCGCCTTGGTAGGATCGCCTGCTTTCAGGTACGCTTCAGCACCTGTCAGGTACACATCCGCAAAGCGGTATAATACAACAGGACGGGTCGACGGATCATTAAAGTTTGCTCCCCGGCTAGGATCCATAAATTTTTTCAACGCGGGAAAAACGTTATTATCCCATAAGCTAGGTGGAACAACAATGCCCTTGAAAGGGCGCGTTCCAACAAATTGTGGTGCTCCTTCAACTTCAAAGTCAGGTAGCCAAACGGCGGTATCTGCCCCTACCACAGTTGTGTACCCGATGCCCCGTCTATTATTGGCAGCCGTAGGTGTGTTGGTAACGGAGGTATTGGCGATGTAAACCGTATAGAACGAACTCATAAACCGTGAATCAACATTCCGGTTTGTGAATGCCTGATCCAGAAAATAACTCTTACCAGCATTGGCACCGGATGGCCATTTGTAGCTGTTCGGACGCATGCGACTGTAGGGACGTCCATACTGTGAATCGCGGATCATTAGTGAAGTACCGTTATTAACAATAGTACCCGCAGCACTTTTGTAAGAATTGATGCCGCTGAAGTTGGGATAATTCCAGTTCGTAAACCACGGAGAAAGGTTATTAGCAAATCCTCCTCCCTCAGCAGCCCCTACCCTATAATAGCCATATTTGGGATCAAGTACGTGGTCGCTAACAAACATGGTTTCTTTGCCGTAGTCGTTGGCGGGCACGAACGCATCGCCAAAGTCTTGCCATAAATCGAGGCCGTACGTTGACTTATTGGCAATGATATCGGCGCAAAGGGTAGCCGCCTGCGTAAAATCGGCAGCCGTATTGTTGAGCCAGCCACGGGTCAGATACGCCTTGGCTAGTAGCAACTGAGCTACCGGTTTCGTGGCGGCTTTGCCGAGGAACGGTGCTGTTGGCGTATTTGGCAAATCGGCCGCGGCTTCGGTCAGATCTTTAATGATCTGTTCATAAACCTGAGCTACCGGCTGGCGAGAAGCAGCTTGAGAAGGAACCGTAATAAATTCGGTACTCAGCGGGACATCACCCCACGTCTGCACGAGATAAAAGTACCAGAACCCCCGCAAAAACTTGGCCTGAGCCAGATACTGCTTTCGGGTAGCATCGGGTAAGTCAATGGTTTGCCCGTATTTAAGTACGCCGTTCAGCGTGTTAATATCCTGAAACGCTGTGCCCCAGGCAGATCCGAAGTTACTTCCGTTTAAGCCATTGTAGGTGTAAGGCGGAACTCCTCCGCTACTGGACCCCTGAATAAAATCGTCGGTGCCAGCCTGCATTTCTACCGTGAATCCTTCCGTACCCCACTGGCCCCGGATGTCGTTGTAGACACCGGCAATACCTCCTAATACTCCAGCGGGGCTATTGAAGTAAGCAGGAACAATTTGAGACTGCGGGTTCTCCTGTAATATTTTTTCGCAACCCGTGTTAAGCAATGCTGCCAGGCCGAGTATAGACCAAACTTTTATTGATTTCATTGTTCTATCAACGGTTAGAATTTAAGATTTACCCCAAGCGTGAATTGTCGTACGGGTGGGTTGTTCAGGTTTACGGCGATCTGACGCTCTGGTGTACCCCGTTCGCTGGCCCCCTGCGGGTTTAGGGTCGATTGCCCACTAGCGTAACTATTTCCTTCTGGATCAATTGCCAACTTCTGGCTTACCAATGGTGAATAGAGAATAAGCGGATTGGTTGCGTTGAAATAAACTCGGGCCGAGTTCATCCCAATTTTCCGGATCAGCTCGTTGGAAAAGGTATAGCCCAGGTTAATACTTCTGACTTTAATGAACGAACCGTCGTAGTAGCCTAATGTGGAGCCAAACCAGGCGACCGCCTGACCAGCATCAGGTGCCGGGAAGGCATTGGTTGGGTTTGTTTCTGTCCAGTAATCGGTCTTCACCTGGTTTACCCGGCCTTGGTTGTAAAATGCAAAACCGCCTGAGCCCGTAGAGTTACCCGTCAGGTAGGGCACGATCACCTTCATGCCCATGCGGGCAAACGTCACAATAGACAAATCAAAGTTTTTGAAGCTGAACCGGTTAGTCAAACCTCCCTCCCAGGTGGGTTGGAAATTGCCGAGAATCTGCCGGTCAGCAGCATCGATTTTATTGTCGCCATTTACATCCTCCACCCGGATTTGACCAGGAAACTGCGTCGGTGACGTTTGTTTGGCCAGCGTACCATTCTCTTTATCCGATGTCTGCCAGATACCGATCTTTTTGTAATCATAGATTACCGACAGAGGTTGCCCAACAAACCAGCCCGCACCCAGATTGGCCAGTTCGGTTGGCGTAGTGAGCTGCGTGATCTTTTCCCGGTTGAAGAAATACGTAACATCGGCGCTCCAATTGAAGCCTTTTGGATTCCGGAAAATCTCGAACGTCAGCGCTGTTTCCAACCCTTTTCCTTCGGTTCTACCTAAGTTTCTCAGCGTCGAACCGGCTCCATTGCTTGGTGGTAGCGGCACCGACAATAGGATATTTTTCGTTTGCTGATGGTACCAATCGACCGAACCCGTGATTCGGTTATTCAGGAAGCCAAAATCAATGCCAAGATCCACCTGAGACGTCGATTGCCAGCCCAGATCTGTTGCGGGTAAACTAGTAACGGTATAGGCCAGCTGCTGTCCGGCAGTGCTCGTACCGAAATTGTAATAACCGGCAGACAACGCACCCAGCGTAGCATACGCCCCAACGTTTCTGTTACCAGAGATACCCCAGCTACCGCGTATTTTCAGGTTCGAGATGGCTGGAACGCTTTTCATGAAGTTTTCCTCGATAATATTCCAGCCAGCCCCGATGGCTGGATAATTGAAATACTGGTTGCCGGGCGATAGCGTAGAAGACCCGTCTCGTCTCAGCGTCAGGGTTAACAGATAGCGGTCGTTGTAGCTATAGTTTACCCGGCCCATGTAGGAAAGCAGACCAAGTTCTGAAAATGAGTTACCAAAATCCGAAGGAGCAACGGGCGTTCCGGAAGCTAGCGAGAAGTTAGACGTCTTGATGTAATCGGCGGGAACGCCTGTTATGGTAAATCGACTACCCAGCGAATGGTTTTTGGTGATTTCATACAGCCCGGTCACGCCGAATTTATGTTTCCCAATCGTTTTGTCGTAATATAGCAAGTGCTGGAGGTTGATGTCCCAGTATTCAGTGTTACTAATCTCGGCAGAGGAAGATGACTGAACCGTAGCGTTATTAAAATAGGTGAGTGGACCGCCATAGCCATTGTAATTCGACTGGCTGTAATTCAAGCCTGCATTCATCCGATAGCGTAGCCCAGGCAAAATATTCACCTCCGCATATAAACTGTTGAAGGTCCGCAGGGAGCGTGTACGACCTAAATACGAGTCTTTTTTAGTAATAATTGTCAAAGGGCTAACGATAGCCGCATCAATGGAACCCTCCGCCGGGAACAGGTTTACTGTACCGTCGGCATTATAAGGCGATGCCAGTGGGGTTAACCGCACCAGTCCGCCCGGAACACCCCCACCGCCTGGTGTATTGGTGTATGTAAGGGTGTTCAGGGTGTTCAAGCCAATCTTAATATGCTTGCCAAGGCGTTGGTCAATTGTTGCCCGAATGGTATAGCGTTCAAACTTTTGACTCGGAATAATACCCGTCTCATTGAAATAGCCCAGCCCCAACGAATATTGCGTATTTTCAACCCCTCCTGCCACACTCAACTGATGGTTGGTATTGAAGCCCTGCTTGTAGAGCAGATCTTGCCAGTCCGTAGAAACACCGGCCGCCAATGCATCTTTTTCTTTCTGAGTGAGCGGATAAGCGGTCGTTCCAGGGCTGGTGCGGTTATATTTAATCGCATCGTCTTTAAACTGAGCATACTCCTGGCCATTCATTACGTTGAATTTGCCCATGATGTCGGTCACGCCGTGATAGCCGTCATAGCTGATTACCGGCTTTCCAACTTTACCCCGTTTGGTTGTGATCAGAATAACGCCCCCCGATCCTCTTGAACCATAAATAGCTGTAGCAGAGGCATCTTTCAGAATCTCAAGATTGGCAATATCATCGGGGTTTATGTCATTGAGTCCGCCATAGGGTATTCCATCGACAACGACCAACGGACCATCAAGTCCATCACTAGAGCCCGAGCTGGTGGTTAAGGTTCGGTTTCCCCGAATCCGAATCTGTCCCTGAGAACCGGGGGTAGATCCGTTACTAATGATAGTTACCCCAGCAGCACGACCTTTCAGCTGATTGACTAAGTTAGGAGCAGGCACTTCTCTCAGCGTGGCTTCATTCACCGACACAACTGAGCCCGTTACGTCCCGTTTACGTTGAACACCATAGCCCACTACCACAACTTCATCGAGCGTCTTGTTATCGGGCACCATTGTGATGTCGAGGGTAGTTCTCGAACCAACCGTAACCTCCTGCGGAGTAAACCCAACGAGCGAGAACACCAAAACAGCATTGGCATCCTGAACTGAAAGCTTATAGTTCCCTCGCTCATCAGTTGTTGTCCCGCGATTCGTAGATTTAATTTGAATGTTGACTCCAGGCAGACCTTCGCCTTTTTCGTCGGTAACCCGGCCTACAACCTGTACATCCACTGATTGATCGAGCTTACCATCATCAGAAGTTTTGTTCTGATAAGCAGGAGCCGGGTCCAGTTCCCTTTTGATGACGATCTGCTGGCCTACAACCTCATAATTTAAATTGAGCGGAGCCAGAATATGGTCTAACACTTGAGAAAGTGGCTCATTTTTAGCCTAATAGCTGATTTTTCGCTTTGACTGAATGATCTCCCGGCTGAACAAGAATTGAACGCGGATCTGCTTTTCGATGCGCCTGATTGTGACCTCAACGTCCTCATTTTGGGCTGAGATACTAACTCGTCGACTCAGAAGTTCCTGCGCCTTGCCGTCAAGAGCAAAGCCAACATGGGTTAAGGTAAGGGCAAGCAAAATTTGCAGGCTTGAAATTTTCATGATCCTGATCCAAACATTGCAATTGATGAAACTGTAATGCATACATTTATGCGTTTTGTTGGTTTTAGGGAGAATTGGCAAAACGTGTCCCATCTTCTAATTAGGGACAATGTGTTTGTATGACACATTTGTAAATCCTTAAGCGATAGTGTTGGTAGCACTATCGCTTTTGTTTTCAAAAGTGATAGTATTATATCATAGGCAGCCGATTGGTTAAGGGTTAGGAGTTAAGGAGCAGATCAATCACAACCGCGACCTTGAATAACCACTTGATTGTCCACAATTTTAAAGGTAGACTCAGTAGTCATGCATATCAGGCGGATTTTTTCCAGAAAAGGAACGTCGTTAAGTTGTCCGGTAAACGTACACTTGCTGAGCTGTTGCCGATCATAGCGGATAGGCATGTTATAGCTAGACTCGAGTTGAGCAAATATGTCTGACACAGGCGTAAATTCGAAGCTGAACTGTTGATTGACAATGGCTGCCGAACCCTCTTCTGACGGGATGATGGCTCGTTTAACAACCTTATCCGTTTTGGTTTCAAGACTGAGTTGTTCGTCTTTCGTCAGCAGCGTCGATTTGTCGGGCGAATCGACTGGAGTAACCGTAACTTTACCTGTTTTTACCTTCACATACGTAGCCGTCTCCTTGTCGAAAGAACGGACCTGGAAGCTGGTTCCCAGCACTTTGGTGGTCAGATTGGTCGTATAAACGATAAAGGGTTTAGCTGGATTTTTGCTTACCTCGAAGAAACCTTCGCCCTGCAGATACACTTCCCGGAGCTTAGCGGTGTTCTGTTTATGGAAACGTAACTGGCTTCCCGATGACAGCAGTACGGAGGAGTTATCCGGCAGCAATATGACTAATGGCTGTCCTGTTACATTCCTTACGATCTTCCAGTTGGTGTGCTGTACAGGCTGCTCTTCCTGCTTATTGACTACTGCTGTTTGTTTGGAGATGGGGGCACCTGCTTGCCACCAGATCAGTACGCCGACTACCGCAGCTGCAGCAGCCCATCGCCCCCAATGCCAGCTAAATAAGGGTTTCACCACAGTGGCCGGTGGAGTTAGCTGACTCAAAATCTTCTCTGTATTTTCCTTTACGTACTGGTCTGATAAGTCAACTTGCTTCCCCTGTAGTACCAGAAAAGCAGCAACGGCCTGCTCATAAAGATCTCTTTTGTCAGGATGCCGCCTTAACCAGGCCTGCCAAAGCAGCCGATCCTCCGGCCGTCGTTGGGTCACCCAGGTCCGAAAAGCGTCGTTTTCTAAAAAATCTTCAACGGTAGAAAGATTATCGAAGGGTAGGCTCATTGGTACTTTTCTGCGATTTTCATTGATAGTATGAAGAATCACATCGACAATACCCTCTTTAAAGCAATTTTTTCTCAAAAAAAATGCAAAAACTTACAAACGTATGGACAAGCCACTGATGACGAAGCTTATTGAGCGCCTTTTGTAAGAAGTTAGAGACCGACTGTCGATTGACATGCATCACTTCGGCCATCTGGGCTATGGTCAAATTTTCGTAAAAGCGTAAGTAGAGAGCCTCTCGTTCGCGAGCGGGTAAAGACGCTAATTGAGCCTGTAAGGTGTGGGTTAGTAAGGTAAGAGACTCCTGTCGGATCAACAGTGTTTCGGAATCCATCTCCTCCCCGATTGAACTATCCCAGTCCATCTCTTCCTCGTTGAGCCGTTTGTGGTTTCGTAGGTACTGAATGACATGATGTCGGAGTGCCTTTAGCAAGTAGTGCTTAACCGACTCGGTTTGATTAATCTGTAAGCGATTTTGCCAGAGTTGTAAAAACAATTCCTGGATACAATCTTCGACGACAACTTCATCCACCATGAACTTTAGGCCATAGTGTCTTAGCATGCGATAATAGCGTTGGGCTAACAGACCAAATGCCTGCTGATCGCCCTCGCGGTATAATTGCCATAACACGTGGTCTTCGGGAGTCATGAAGTGTAGAAAGATATGAGTAAGCTATAAATAAGAAAAAATATAAATATACATCAAATTGTACAACTAATAACGTACGTATTTCAAATATAGAGGCACTCATATTCACTCATTGTGCATCTTATGCACCCTTCTTATTGGGCCTTCTTAGACCTGCTTCAATCTCATCAGGGAATAAGATGGGAGACTTTTTCGAGAATAGCTCCACTGCAATACAGTGGAGCTTTCCTAACTACTTTACCTATGATAAAACCTAAGTCGGCCAAGACGAATCGCATACGACTATTGGCGGCAAAATCCAGACTTGTACATGATTCAATGTCCATTACTTTTTCCGTTGGATGACCGTTAGCGTTTTGGCCACAATGGAAGCGGCAGTTAATCCATATTTTTCCATCAGTTGGTCCGGCGTACCGCTTTCCCCAAACGAATCGTTTACGGCGACCATTTCCAGCGGAGCCGGATGGTTTAAGGAAAGAACCTGCGCTACGCTATCACCTAACCCGCCGTTCATCTGATGCTCTTCGGCCGTTACAGCGCAGCCCGTCTTGTAAACTGATTTCAGGATGGAATCTTTGTCCAATGGCTTGATCGTGTGAATGTTGATAATTTCCGCATCGACGCCCTGCTCGGCCAGTAACTTTCCCGCTTCCAGCGCCTGCCAGACCAGATGGCCCGTAGCGAAGATTGATACGTCGGCCCCTTCATTCAACGTGATGGCTTTCCCAATCTCAAACGTCTGATCGGCGGGTGTAAAGTTAGGAACCACCGGCCGACCAAATCGTAGATAAACCGGCCCTTCGTAGTCGGCAATAGCGATGGTGGCGGCTTTGGTCTGGTTGAAGTCGCAGGGGTTAATGACGGTCATGCCGGGCAGCGATTTCATCATACCAATATCTTCCAGCACCTGGTGCGTGGCTCCATCTTCACCCAGCGTAAGGCCAGCGTGCGAGACGCAGATTTTGACGTTCTTGTTTGAATACGCCACAGCCTGCCGAATCTGGTCGTACACCCGGCTGGAGCCAAAATTAGCGAAGGTCGTTGCGTAGGGAATCAGACCGCTTAAAGTCAGGCCAGCTGCTACGCCAATCATGTTGGCTTCGGCAATGCCGCACTGAATGAACCGCTCCGGGTTTTCTTTGATGAACGTATCGAGCTTGAGCGAAGCGACCAGATCGGCGCACAACGCTACAACATTGGGATTTTGCCGACCCAGTTCGGCCATACCCGCGCCAAAACCAGAACGGGTATCTTTCTTTTCGGTGTACGTGTAGGTTTTCATGCTGCGTCGGGGTTAATAATCGCCGAGGGATTCGTCCAGTTGAGCCAGCGCGGCCGTCAACTGTTCGTTGTTGGGGGCGGTTCCGTGCCACTTGTGGGTATGCATCATAAAATCGACGCCCTGTCCCATTTCGGTTTTCATGATGATACAGATCGGCGAACCCTTGCCCGACGCCTGCTTTGCCTTTTTCAGCGTTGCCGTTACGTCGGCTAGGTCATTGCCATCCATGTCCAGCACCGTCCAGCCAAACGCTTCGTATTTTTTACCCAAATCCCGATTGTTTAGCACAACATCCGTCGGCCCGTCGATCTGCTGTCCGTTGAAATCGACAATGGCAATCAGGTTATCGAGTTTTCGGTGCGGAATAAAAGCAGCCGCTTCCCAGATTTGCCCCTCCTGCTGTTCGCCATCGCCCATCAGGCAGTACACCAGATGCGGATCGTTACGAAGTTTCTTCCCATAAGCGGCTCCGGCGGCTGCTGAGAGCCCCTGCCCGAGCGACCCCGACGCGATGCGAATACCTGGTAGATGTTCGGCCGTAGCGGGGTGCCCCTGCAAGCGGGAATCGAGTTTGCGAAACGTAGCGAGTTCCGACACCGGGAAGTAGCCCCGACGAGCCAGAACGGAGTACAGCACCGGCGAAATATGCCCGTTAGACAAAAAGAACATGTCTTCACCCGAGCCACTCATGTCGAATATGACGGCACCCTGATCGTCCGTTTTCAGGTCCATGGCGTCAAAATACAGACTGACCAGCAGATCTGTACAACCCAGTGAGCCACCCGGATGTCCGGAGGCTACGCCATGTACCATGCGCACGATGTCCCGGCGTACCTGCGAGGCTACTTTTTCTAAGTCAGTAGGTTTCATACGGCAACAGGTGGGTTGGCTTTTTATGATCACTTAGAAGTTGTTGGGGAATTAGATTTGGTGATAAGCCTCAATTCGCTGCAACATCAGTTGTATATTGGCTAAATACAGCCAGCTAACCGAAGAAGATATCGTGTACTCATAATCCTTGGTAAGACGA
>NZ_JBHULN010000038.1:0-7092 GCF_042684525.1 Spirosoma soli
CAGGTTGCTTACGCGTTACGCACCCGTTTGCCACTGCTCTTGCGAGCCGTTCGACTTGCATGTATTAGGCCTGCCGCTAGCGTTCATCCTGAGCCAGGATCAAACTCTCCATCGTAAATAGTTGTGTCTCACCCGCAGGTGAAACTGTCTTGTTCAACCGACGCCTAAGGCGTATGGTTGAGTTGCTTGTTGTGCTGACCGTTTGTCAAAGAACAAATCGCCTGGCCCGTTGGCCGAAGCGCGGTGACAAAATAAGGGGCCAAAAACCTATCAGCTCTCGGGCCTTGCTTACTTATCGTATGTTTGGGGAGGTTACTCTACCTACTCTGCAGAACCAAGTAAATAACAAGTGGGCTAGGCCCTGTAGTTCCCAATTAACAACTTTTTCGGCTATCTAATTGGTGACTGGTTATTTTCTTGAGCGGTCTTACCGGCGGACTATAAATCTCTTGGGAGCCTTAAGACGCTACAAATATACAACACGAGTAGGATTACTGGAGTTCTCTTGGCAAAAAAATTCAAGAAAATTAACTCCATCAACCAATCTATAAGGCGGATAAGCTAGTGCCTGATCTCTTCGGAGCCTTAATAGATGATATATGTAGAACAGGAAGGGTTGAGCGGAGGTTCCAGCATCAGAAAAAATATGCCCAATTTTTGGAATCTGCTTTAGCTTTTCGCTGCTACGAAGGGATAACGGATGAAGCACCCTCTTTAGTTCGATCATATTTACATAATCTTTAAGCTTTCATAAAATTTATTAGTTTGCTGGGCATGGAAAAGTAGTTTGGCTGCGGAGGTTTGCCCAAACTCGCTTTTGAGTGAAAAAGACGCACTATCGACAATAGCTGTGCTGTTTGGCGAACCGCTAACTTGCAGCTAAATCATGTTAATACCTTATTCATTATGCTCGAAAAAATTCAGCAGGCCACTCAATTTATACAATCCAAAACCTCGTTAGTTCCTCAGATTGGTATCATCCTCGGTACAGGTCTGGACGCGTTGGCCGATGATATACGCATTGAGACAACTTTGCTTTACGAAACGATTCCGCATTTTCCGGTGTCGACTGTCGAGTTTCATTCGGGCAAGCTGCTCTTAGGGACACTTACCGACAAACCTGTTCTTGTTATGCAAGGGCGGTTTCATTATTATGAAGGTTATTCTATGCAGCAGGTAACGTTCCCGGTTCGAGTAATGCGCGCTTTAGGTGTACAGACGTTGCTGGTTTCTAACGCTGCCGGTGGCATGAACCCCGCCTTTCAACTCAGCGATTTAATGCTGATTGACGATCATATCAGTTTGCTGCTACCGGCCAACCCGTTGGTTGGGCCCCACCTTCCCGAGTTTGGTGACCGGTTTCCCGACATGAGTGAGCCGTATAGCCACAAGCTCATTGATCTGGCTTTGAACCTCGCGGCCGAGTTGGGCATCACGCTCCAGCGCGGTGTGTACGTAAGTGCTACCGGACCTCAGCTCGAAACTCGGGCTGAATATCGAATGCTACGTCAGTGGGGAGCCGATGCTGTAGGCATGTCTACAGTGCCCGAAGTTATTGTTGCTAACCAGATGGGGATGACTGTTTTTGGTGTGTCCGTAATTACAGACATGTGCCTTCCTGACACGCTGGAAAAAGCGAACATCAACAAAATCATCGCGGCTGCCAAGAAAGCTGAACCTAATCTGACTGCTTTGATCCGCGCAATGATTGGGCAGTTGTAAGTGAAACCCTACTCGTTGCGAACATGGGTAGCATTCGTCAGCCCTATCGAGCCAATGTAGTTCTTAACTTTACTTACTTTTGAATCGTTTGATGTCGACCGGCCGGGTCGAGCCGTCAACCGTCCAATTTAACTCAGGATGTTGCCCTGCTGGCGTTAATGTAAACGACATTGTTCTCACTATGGTCGGCGGTTGCCGACCATAGTCTCGTAGAAATAAGGTGTAGGTTCCCGGCGATAAAGGAATGCCAAACGATCCGTCTGGCAACGGCTTGGCCGACGCAACTGTCTGCTGATCGCGTTGTATGTCTATGGTAAATCGGTTGAACTGACACGGCTGACGATCATAAGCATTTAACTGACATTGCAGCTGCCCTCTCACACGAAATGTTCGGGACAAGGCAATTCGTTTAGTAACCGATTGGCCAACGGTAATTTTCTCATTGTATAATACCGGGTCGCCGATTCGTCCCGCGCTTACCGCCGAGACAGCATAGGTACCAAGTGGAAGATTTCGATACGTAATACCTCCTTTATTATTTGTAAGAAACTGTCTGAAAATGGGTTGAGATAGTGATTGGCAGTAGCCAATGACTGAACTTTGAAGTGCGAAAACAAAACCAGTCAAGGCCAACGCACAAAACTACCAAACTCCCTAAAAAATACCCTCACGAACTGAGTCAAAAACAATGGAAGCATTTACGGAAACTACTGCCTCAGCCCAAAAAGAAACCGGACGGCCCTGGGCGCAACCCCTTGGACTTGCGGCAGGTCATTAATGCCATCCTGTATGTGATGCGCAGTGGCTGTAGCTGGTCGATGGTGCCTAATGCCTACCCCCATCCCAAAAGTGTTTATCACTATTTTAATCAGTGGAGTAAGGATAACACCTGGGAAAAGAGGCATGTAGCCTTGGTTAAGAAGGTTCGCAAGAAGGCTGGACGCAAGAAACGGCCCACCGCATCTAGTGTTGACACCCAGAGTGTTAAGACGACTCAAGTAGGTGGAGAGGCCCGTGGTTTTGAGGGGGGCAAGTGTATAAAGGGACGTAAACGATTCATCCTGGTGGATACATCAGGTTTGCTGCTGGCGGTCAAAGTGGTAGCGGCCAACATGGCAGAGAAGGCAGGTGCCCAAGTTTTATTGCAAAAGATTTGGGCTACAAGTTGGCTCAAAGAACGCTGTGGACGAATTGAGATTGTGTGGGTCGATGCGGGCTATGGAGGTGCTGATCTTTATGATTGGGTGGCCCACTTGACGGGCTGGCTATGGCAGGTCATCAAGCGCACCGATGCTACAAAAGGGTTTGTACTCTTACAGCCCCGTTGGGTGGTGGAGCGCAGCTTTGCCTGGCTTAGTTTTAATCGACGCTTGTCGAAAGATTACGAGAAACTAACGCGCAATTGTGAGTCGGCTCTCTATGTTTCGATGTTGCTCAGGAGGCTCAATTAACTATTTTCAGCCAGTTTCTAAAGGCTTCATGTTTTGCAGCCTCCTTGCTTAATGCTGCTATGCTGATCCGTTACCGGGCAGTAGGCGGACCGAGTTTCATGAAGCCTGCCGGAGCATATACAACCACATTGGTGTTCACATACACTGCCAACTAACCACGCTTTAAGGCTATACTACAACTCAGGCTACTCTGAAACCAAAGTAGCCTGAAACATTGCGTAAGATAAAAGTAGTCTACATACGGCTGAAAATGGTTTCTGGTTTTATTGAATTAATAATACACACATATGTGATTTTTGGCACAACAATTGATGTTACTTTTTTATAAAATTATTTACTACAAATAACACGTTGATTATCTCTTGCACTGATTATACATTCATTTATTTATGATTTTTCTCATTGTTGCTCACTCTAGCAATGTTTTTGCAGGTAAGAGGCTAGAGATGTTGACTTGAGCAAACTCATGAAATCTATCTGTACTCCCACCGTCACTATAATTACTTCTATTAATTATTCCACGAGCAATGCATTAGCTTCTGCTCGGGTAAACGTCTTTAATCAGAGTACTCACCTTTTACATTTAGTAAGGCGGCACCTGCTTATACCAATGCATAGATGCCTGGCTTGGATACCAAGTCCACGGCTCGCGTTAAGCCTGCCCACCGCAACCCTTTGAACCTATAACAGCCTAGTCAGTACCTACTGACTACTTGTTACGATCAGCTTACGTCGATTTTGTCTACTGAAAAGATCCGGTTTCTCTAATGGTCGATATGTCGTTCATCGGGTAGGGTGAAATAATGCCGATATGCTCAACTAATCAGCCTAATATAAGCCAGATCAGTGTCCTAATTATTCCATATGGATCTAATCCTTTACCTTATTTTCATTCTCACCTTATCATGGCTTTTGCAGGGAAGTGTTCCGAAGAGCGCTTTACGACACTTCCTTGCAGAGCAGAAGGAGTCTCGCCATCGTTTTACGGGAGCGTTAGCGTCGCTTTGTCTACTTTTCATCATCGTTGGGCCTATGACCCCGATACAGGCACAAACTCTGCCCTGTAACTATCGTACGTTAACCATTAATAATTTTTCTAATACGGGGGTAATCACCGCCCGTACCGGTGGCGTAGGTGGTGGTCTGTTTGGCATTGGTGCCGGCAGTGTCACTAATGCGGCTAACGTTGCTGATGCCAACCTGACCAACTTTGCTTCGATCAACTCGCAGGGAGGTACTGGTAGTGGTGGGCAAATTTCCGTGAGCGCTGATGCGAACGGCGGTACTACCGTGTTCGGAGGAGGAGCTATTGCTGGTTTCTTGATCGGTAACAACACCGATTTAGGCAATAACCTACTGCCTTCTGTAACCATTCGAACATATCTGGATGGAACCCTTCGGGAATCGTCTACAGCGTCTACCTTAATGGACCTGACTCAACTGGCGGGGGCAGGCCAGCGAGCACTGGGCTTTACAACGACATTAAGCTTTGATGAAATACAGATTGTTATTGCCAATGCGGTTGGCGTGACCACAAGCACAGCGGTTTACTATTCCTTTGTCCAATACAGTGCTTTGACAGCAACGACCATTGTCACGAATGCCAGTAGTTCGACAACGGCCGACGGCGCGGTGAACCTCGTTGCGTCAGGAGGGCGTTCGCCTTACACATATCGGTGGAGCAACGGAGCCACTACGCAAAACATAAGCAATGTTACAACCGGTACCTACAGCGCAACGGTAACAGATGCCAACAATTGTACGGTTACGACCTCGGCTACAGTTGCCGTCAGAACTTCTCCTTGTCCAGTACCAGGCCAAAACGGGTTTACTCAATTTTCATTTGTTACAGCGCCTACCCTCAGTGGGCCAACCGGAACAACAGCCGTTGGACGTACGGCGCGTTATCCTAACGTAGCGACTATAAATGGCCAGTCGGTCGATATGATAGGTCAAGTTTTAACCTACACTGGGGTCGCTGATGCTACATACCCACGCTTTGACGTAGTTACCAATGCCAACTCACAGGCTAGACTGGCCCGCTTTGCCATTAATGGTGGCGTGGCGTCGTCAACCGTTCGTTGGACTGTAGTGAGAACTGGCACTACTACACCCGTACCATTCCAGGGATCATTTACAATTGCAGATATTGACAATAATCTTACAAGTGGAATCACAGAGTCAGTTACTGTTGGTAATAATGATTTATACTCATATAAGTTAAGTAGCCCAACTAACACATCTGTTACCACGCCTACGGCCTCCACAATTCGCTTTCAGGGAACCCAGGATCAGCCGGGAACCGATGGAGTTGATCCAGCCTTTACAGTGGCTTTGGCTTATGTGGGAGTATCTTCATTTGACATTACGTATGCTAAAACGGGGGCAACTACAAACACGGCCAACTTCCCTATGGATGGTCAGGGCGGTATTGTATTCACAACTACAACCTGCGTTCCCGTACTTGATACGGATGGGGACGGCGTTGCCAACGCCGTTGATATAGACGATGATAACGACGGTATTCCGGATGATGCAGAAGGTATATTGGCCGATCCGGACAGCGACGGTATTGGAAATGCAGTAGACCTGGACTCGGATGGTGATGGCATTCCAGATAACATCGAAGCACAAACGACAAGTGGGTATATTATCCCTAGTAGTACCGTAGTAGCATCAGGTTCATTGGCAGGTCTACCTACTTCCTATTCGGCAACGGGTGGCCTAACCCCCGTTAATACTGATGGTACAGATACCGCCGATTACCTGGATCTTGACAGCGACAACGATACCAAAACGGATACTAACGAGGCTAACCTAACGCTAGCCGCAGCCGATACCGACAGGGATGGTCTGGATAACAATATCGATACGAATGATGCTGCATTCGGCCCACCCAACGCGGGAATAACCAATCCGACTGCTACTTACCCATCTAATGGCTCACAGGTTTTATGGCGAATTAAAGAAGGCGCCTTTATCTACGGTAACTGTGCCAATGCAACTGTGGGTGGTACGTTTGTAATCGGTACTCCTTCAACGGGAGTTCTAACTATTCCAATCACAACAACCCGCGACGGCCAAATTGTCGTAGCTTCGGTGACCGGTCCAGGCTTTACGTCAACGCCGGCCTCCGTAACTACATCACTAGCTACCAGCCAGACAGCCTTATCTATTCCCATTGCTTATGATGGCTCGGGAGCCATTGGAACCCGGACCCTGACGGTAACGTCTGCCCAAGCAACGGGTACCTGCTCGTCGACAGTTGCCGTGATTGGCCTGGCCGATCCGGCAATTTCTATGGCTCAGCCAACGCCCTCCTTACTTTCCGGGCGCACCAGTAATTTGCCCGTTATTGTTAGCAACGTTGGTTCAGCTGCCACAAGCGGCCCAATTACCACAACGCTGACGGTTCCAGCGAACATTGCCACGCCAGCCTCTTTCACCAGCAGTGGTTTTGCCTGCGTCACCACAGGAGCTAATGTTACCTGTACTAGCTCAGCGGCCATCGCTACCGGTTCCAGTACAACGATTAGTGTGCCCATAACACCGGGCGCTGCTACGGCCGGAACAACCTCAAGCTTTACGGCTATTGTAGCCATTACGACCGCCGAAATTAGCGTAACGAATAACGTTGCGGCACTCTCAGCGCCTGTTGGCTCTACGGTAGTAGCGAACCCCGATGCAGGCACTGCTAGCGCCGGAACCGGAGGAGTGGCTATCCCTAACGTAGTGGCTAACGATGTAGTTAACACGCTTCCGGCCACACTAGGTGGAGCTGGCAATGCCACTCTGGCAACCGTGGGCACCTACCCCACTGGTATCACTCTAGACCCTACAACCGGCAGCATCAGTGTCGCGGTGGGTACCACTCCTGGCTCCTATACCCTAGCTTATCAGCTTTGCGACAAGCTAACAC
>NZ_JBHULN010000039.1:0-6473 GCF_042684525.1 Spirosoma soli
ATAGACTTTCCTGGCTGGCTTGGATAGCTGCTCGTACTAGCGCCGTTGTGCGGGCGCTGCCGTGAAGTAGTTGTCCCATAAATTATCATGAAATTTGTGAGGTGAAGGTACACCATCACACTCTGGGTCTATACACCTAAAACTTCAGAAAATGTTTATTAAACAGGACTAGTTAAATGTTATCTGCGACATAAGCAAAGAGTATTGCAGCTGAACAAGGGAATTAATGGCTGTCTGATGCTTTCCCTGAAATGCTTACACCCCTATAATTAAGGCTTACTGGCTACTGCTACTACCTGCCGCAATTCGGCTAGCTCAGCCTCCAGACGCTGGATGTACTCATCCCGTTGCACCATGGCTTCGGTTATGTCTTCGGCGGTGTAACGGGGTTTGATGTGTTGAGGACAATTCCAGTCATAGGCCTTCACTACCAGCACAATCATCCGTTCGGGCCGGTGCGGGTAGTCAGCGGGGTCGAGTAGGTCAACCAGCGCAGGATTATCCTTTAGCTCAACGATGCGCGCTTCAGCATAGATTTTTAACCGTGCCCGTCGAGGGTAATTTACCATAATGAGCGACACCTGCGGGTGAGTCAACATATTGCCTACCGAAATGTATTGTCTGTTGCCCGTGAAATCGACAAAGCCAATGGTGTCCTTGTCGATTACCTTCACGAATCCTTTTGGGCCACCGCGGTGCTGTATGTACGGGAAGCCATTTTCGCCGATACTGGCCATGTAAAGGCTATCCTGTTCGGCGATGAAACCGATTTCTTGTTCCGTCAGGCCATCCTGATAGGCAAAATGCTCCTGACGGGCGTAGGCCGTGCGACTACCGAAGCGCTCCTGTAGTTTCTTGACTGGGTCCGTGAAGGCCAGTGCCGGATAGTTTTGTGCCATGGTGACTTGGTTGGTTAGAAGACTGGCTAGTGTCTGGTTTAGCTGTACGTTGGGGCAGCGCAACCGTGAGTTCATTCAACACCGTTTCATCCCACATAGTGTCACCACATTCTTCGTGCACAAAAGGTAGTTCGTCGTCAGATTTGTTCGTGTTCATGGACTTTTTGTTTTGGAGGTTAATCAGGCACTATTCAGTTACCATGAATAGTAATTGAGACTTGGGTTACCTGCCCAGCAGACGTAACGACTTCTCCCACAGACGGTCAGCATTTGAAGGATCAATCGCGTAAGGAGCAACGCCATGATAGTCGTCGTGCCGGTACGATACGGGAGTCGCTTCGTTATTGTCTTCAAAATAACGGCCGCTAATGCCTTCCAGCGAAGGTGAAGTAGCCAGCAAGACAGATGTAGCCGCCCCTTGCTCGGTATTCTTCTGGCGCTCGGGCGGTGTTACAAGCTTCCCACCCACATGGCGCTGGAGGTTGGTGGCGATAGCACCAGGATTCAGAGCGTTCGCCGTAATTCCGTAGCTTGCCCAGTGTTTGGCAACGCCAGCCGCGAACAAAATGCTGGCCGTTTTAGATTGCCCATACGCCAACCAGGGGTCGTAGAAGCGAAAATTAAAGTCAATGTCATCAAAAATAACCGGTGACAGCATGTGCCCACTTGAACTCACGACGACAATCCGGGCGTTACCAGCGGCAGCCAGAGCATCCTGTAAGCCAACGGACAAGGCAAATGGGCCAAGGTGATTCGTTGCAAATTGCATTTCTATTCCTTCTGATGTCTTCCGTAGCTCCGGGACAGCCATAACACCGGCGTTGTGGATTAGGATATGCAGGGGACCTTGCCAATCACGCACAAATCGATCAATGGATGTCCTGTCTGTTAAATCAAGCTGAGCTACCTGAACTAACGGGTTACCTGTTGTTGCCGAAATATCATCGGCAACTTTTTGGCCAGCCTCTACATCCCGAACGGCCAACGTAACCGCGGCTCCTGTTTGGGCCAGCGCTCGGGCCGTTTCGACACCGATACCCGATGCTGCGCCGGTCACAATCGCCCGCCGAGCGGTCAGCGTGATGCCTTCGACGACTTCGCGAGCCGTTGTTTTAAATCCAAATCCTGTTGTGATCAACGTCATATCTCTCCGTAGTTTGTTTGTTTTCATTGCACCAGAGAAGACTTACAATTCGGCCGTAGCTAGAACTGGCGCGGCTGGGAAATCGACTGGTATATTAGTTAAAGCGTATACGTAGTTGGTAAAGATGCGTACCGTTACCAGGCCCACCAGTTCCATCAAAGCACCTTCATCGTAACCTGCCGCAAAAAAGTTCTCAACCAACTCAGACTCAGCATGCCCCTGATTTTCGGCGATAGATTTCGCCAGTTGTAAAATGGCATTTAGTTTACCGTCGGTCACTTCGGCCCGGCGAATCGCTAGTGTGTCGTCCAGATTAAAGCCGCGTACTTTAGCGGCCAGTGTGTGAGCGGCTAAGCAATAATTACAGCCATTGACCTGCGAAACCACTAAGGCAATCGCTTCCCGTTCTTTGGCCGCAAACACGCCATGATTGAACTGCTCATCAAACTGAAGAAATGCCTGTAGAGCGGTGGCCGAATAGCCAACGGTAGCGTACAGATTCGGGACTTTGCCGGATCGTTTTTGCAGTTGGTCGAACAAGACTTGTGAAGCTTCGCTTACTTGATCTCTGGTTGGCACTTGAATCGTTTTCATCGGCTTGGTATTGTGGTTATTGATGCAACAAAGCTACTGGCGTGGTAACGGCTTTTGCCGGACAAATCAGCTTATTCGTAGCATAGATTCTCTCCGCGCACCAGCTTATGATTATCTTGCTGCTTCGGAGTACCTGCGCCCTATAGAAGCTGACTATGAAAGAGAAGTCCCTGCCGATTCTTCATATTGATGACTTTGAACAAGCTCCCAGACATTACCCTGATGTGTATGTGCAATTATTCCGCGAACACGTAGCGCAGTACCAGATCGTTCAGGCACCGCACCGGCACGATTTTTACCTGCTTGCCATATTCACAAAAGGCCAAGGCACGCACACCATTGATTTCATAGACTATCCTATCCGGCCGGGTAGCGTGTTCTTCATGTCACCGGCTCAGGTGCATACCTGGACGTATTCGGAGGACGCAGATGGCTACCTGTTTTTCTTTAATCCGGCGTTTTACCTGGTCGACTATTCCGCCCGAAAGCTGTTTGATCTTCCACTCTACCACTCACTAGCAACCCCTCCCGTTGCGTATTTGTCAGACCCCGCTGCGGCTGAAATCGAAGAGATTTTCGTCCGGGTGTATCAAGAAGCCCTAGGCAGTGGTTACCGCCGGGAAGACATCATTCGATCCTACCTAAATATCCTTTTAGTCAAGCTCAGCGGCTTCAGCCTGGCGAGTCATCCATACCAGTTTTCCGCTCACGCCCAAAGCCAAATTCGTCAGTTGGAGCTATTGGTAGAGAAACATTACGTAGAGCACAAAACCGTGCGCGATTATGCCGATATGATGGCGTTGTCAGAAAAACAGTTGTACACCGTTTGTCAGACAGCCCTAGGAAAATCCTTACAAAAAATTATTCAGGAAAGATTGGTCCTGGAAGCCAAGCGGCTACTGGTACACACAGAACTGTCAGTGGCGCAGGTGGCCGATCGGCTCAACTTCCTCGATCACTCGTATTTCAACCGCTTCTTCAAAAAAGAAGCTGGTGTGACACCCGAGCAGTTTCGCCGTGATTATCAGTAGGCCTCTTCAATAGGCGCGTACAGTTTAATGCATCAACCATTAGCTTTGCCTGCTCATTCCTATTATCCTGATGTCTCCAATCACCACCGAGCGTTTATCACTGCTTCCGCCCGATCTGTTAACCTACGGCATGCTTTTTCTTGGCCCATCCGATTTAGGGTTCCATCTTGACATTAGCGTCCCGGACGTATTGAGCGAATTCGGTAACGAGCCATTTCACTACGTGTACGCCAGAATCGGTAAAGACCCTAGTGAAGGCCCGTGGTGGCTCTATCTGTTCATTCATCGAGAGCAGCGTGCGTTAGTGGGCATAGGCGGCTACAAAGGCAAACCCGACGAACAGGGCGTGGTGGAGATTGGCTACGAGATCTACGAACCGTACCGCAACCAGGGATTAGCGACCGAGGCAGCGCAGGGCCTGATCCGATGGGCCTTTGAACACCCGGAGGTTACCCTAGTTAAAGCGCACACGTTAGCCGAAGAGAATGCCTCCGTTAAAGTCCTTAGACATTGCGGCATGACGTTTACCGACGCGTTTGAAGACCCCGACGATGGAGCCTTGTGGCAATGGCAGCTAAGCCGCCCGACGCGATAACGGGCACGATTTTACTTCTCGCGACTCCAGATTTCGTTTACGGCTCCCCCCGTTGAGCTTTGCCCGGTATGGTGCCACTGCGTTCCGTCTACTTCAGCCTTGAAGGTTAACGAGCGGCCCACCCGGCCGTTGTCGCGGGAGAAGAAATCAATTGTTTCGGTGTACTGATCGTCTTTCAGCACGTACGTTCCTCCCCCAGCGCCCGAAAATTGCTTGGTTTGCGGGTTAATGGCGGCCCATTGAAACCGGGTGCCAGTCAGTAGCTTTAGCGTTTTACGTGCCCCCCGCTGCATAGTCGTTATCTGACCAGCGTCGTTGCCCCGTCCGGTAATACGCCATAACCCCGTCAACGGCGTTTGCGCCGTAGGCTCGTCAAGCCGGTTAAACGTTCGACTTCCTGATGGACCTGTCAAAACCAGTTGACCACCACGTAGCGCAATCTGATAGGACTCGGTCTGACCGACACGGGCGCTATCCTGCGAATCAAACTCAAGGGTTAGATTCAGTTTAGTATCGTCCAGGCGACAAACGCCACCTCGTGTGCTTATGTAGCGGTTAGGCTCGTAAGTGGTTTGCATCAGGTAGTTGTCAATAATCGTCAGCACGGAAGCCGCTCCCGATGTTTCTGAGCTTCGCCAGGCTCCATTAATGTTGGCAGGAGCCAGACGAAACGCCATTGCTAAACCGGTAGCGAGTAAGACCACAAAAACGAAGGTGCGTAGTATCATAGCTCGTTCTTTTTCATTCAACTGTTCGCCTAAAAGCAATAAGGTATAAGTTGACTACTTAAAGCGTGTTATTACGATCTGGCTTAGACTTTCCCTTCGCGTTAAAAAGATAGTACTATATGGCGACCAACGATCTAGTAAACAACAGTTTACAGTCCGCCGTTGCAGTGAAGATCTATACATGAGTGTATGCGACTTATTGGGAAACGGCTTCTAAGAACTAATCTTTGCTCTGTTTAACAAAATGATAAGTAAAGCAATCAGTTACATGATCCCAACTTAAGTTAACATAACATCAAATTTAATGATATAAAAAATATAATTTTAATCATATATTAATAAACTATACTAATACGATACAGATTATCGTAATGGGAGGCTGCACTAAAAGTAATATGAAAACGATACGGCTTTTTTGCTCAATTTTTCTTTATATGTGTAGTTAAGCTCATGGGCAAACCCGTGTTACTTATCGATTTAGGATCACTGCTGATATGAATGCAAACCAAGTTACGACAGCTCCTTTCAACAATACAACAAGTTTGTTTGGCCGCTATAATGTAGACCTTACCTTGAAACAACTTTTACCCCTGCTGTCGCTAGAGAATTAAGTTAACCTAATGCGGTTGTGTAATGTAAACTGATAAGTCTTATGGAACGGATAAGCATTCTTCAGCTTTTGATCAGCCTACTTTGTTTTAGCGTCTTAATAGCGTGTCGAGAACACCAAATTGTTCCAACAGCCGAGTTTAGCTATACACTGGCAGACCCAGGTTTGAGCAATTATCTGTCTGTCTACCCAGTGAGTTATGCCATTAAAACGACCAATAATAGCACAAACGCTAGCTCCTATTTGTGGGACTTTGGAGATGGTAATAGTTCTACTCAACAAACGCCGACTTTTAGTTACGCTAAGGCTGGTACTTATACAATTACCTTGACGACAACTAGTTCAACAGGAACCCAGCAAGTGAGTAAGAAGTCTATCCAGGTAGTTGATCAAGTTTTAAAGAGAATTACAGTTAATCAGTTAAACTGGAATGCGTTTGGGGAGCTACCAACTTGGACAGGTGGTAAGCGAGCCGATTTAACGATTGAGCTCGGTCAACGCCCTATTCAAAGTCCGCCATCAACTCCAAGTGTGGTCCTATACCAAAGCGAGCCGCTAAAAAATGTATCTAATACGAATGTCGCTTTTGAGATTCCTGTCACTAAGAAAGTAGTATTAAACCCGGCTCAGATCAATAATCTTTTACTGAATCTCTACGGTAATGATGGCAATGGGAGCCAGCTGGTTTATTCATCGGGCGGTGCTGGAATTGGCTATTCTAGTTACTTCGATATAACTACACGGTACAGGGCTTTCTTATAAAAACGGGCAAGTAGCAGTTAGCTCTACTTTTGTGGTTGCAACACTACAAAACCATGACTACTACCGCTTGCCCGCTTAAAACTACTACGTTTTTTCAACTCCTTAACCAA
>NZ_JBHULN010000040.1:0-6247 GCF_042684525.1 Spirosoma soli
AAAAAAAATAAAGGCCGTAAAGATGTCGAGTGGTATAAACAACAATTAGCTAAACTCGATAAAAAGCTGCTCAATTCATTTGTAGGAGTATATGACACCTTACATTTGTCCATGAGTTATGATGGTAATCCACTGGCTAGTGTGGCTAGCGCTGGATTACAAGAAGCCGAACAAATCATTAATTGGGTAGAAAATCGTAGCGGTACAGCTTAGAACTACCCCAAAGATATTAACCGAAACGGAAACGGGCTCTGCTGAGGAGCAACCCGCCAGGGATAGGTTAATTCACGTACTAACCGTACGAGACTCGGCTGGATTGATAGCTCCAAGCCTCCGATCGAGATAGCCCCGATCTTGATAGCTCCAAGCCAGATCGGGGCTTTTTATAAGTACTCTTGAGGGTACCGAGGGGTAAAGATCCTCGCTCTCTGTTGAGACAAGTACTAAGCGGACCCGCTACGCGGGATGTAAGTAGTGATAGGTTTTCTTAGGCATTGTCACCCCTAACTGTACGTAGGGCTGACGCCGGATGGCTGGAAAGGGAAAAAAACGTGTACAGTTAGGGGTGACTTATGCCTAGAAAAACCTACGGGGTTTGGGGCAGTCAGCCCCAATTATCAATACAGCGTCGCAGACACCTATATAAGCTTTATTGAGGTTATTTGAAGGCTCTAGGTTAACATAAAGCCACTTATACAACAAGCATAAATGATAACATGATGACACAAGACGATGTATTCGATAGATTCATTAAATATTACGAACAAGGGTTATTTACCTCAAATCCAACTGCTCTTCTACTAGACCTTCCGACAAAAAGCGAATTAGAGAAAGGGATTAAGACAGATATATTACAATCGGACTACTTTCTCGTATTTGCTGTTAGCTCTTACTCTGATATTGAAGTTGGAGCGACTTTTGACTGTTTATTCCGCCCCCAAGACATTAAAAACTTAGTACATACAAAGGCAGTCTTGAAATATGTTTCTGTAAACAGAAAAATTGAAACTAACTTTTTACCAAAAGGACATTCCGGAATTTGCGCTTTCGAGTTTCAAAAACAACCTAATCTGTTAGCTAGAATACCTTTATTTAATACTGAAAAAGATCCTTTGATTCATGACTCTTTGATATTGACCCAACAAGCTGTTATTGATAATCTGATAGATGACAACTTGTCTTATTTTAATAATCAACAGTTATGGAAGGATAAATGATTAATAGAATTTTTACGTAACATAATGATAGTTATAAAACCACTCTTCAAAAAGTGCAAACGAAACAATTCTAAATTTTTGTACTTTGTTAATCTAACGTTAGAACACTTTAAACCCTAATTCAGATGACAATGATATGGCTTTTAGTTGGTGCATTGTTAGTATGGTATGGTAATAAGGCTGTTAAAGAAAATCCTAAGAAACCGGATTAGAGCAAGGGTGTTGCAGCCATTGCTTTGTGGCCGTTTTCCATTTTTATGAAGAAATATTAGCAGCCCGCGTAGGTCTTCACTCTTCAAAAAGTGCAAAGCTCAGCTTCTTATCAAGAAAGCTGAGCTTTGCACTTTTTGAAGAGTGGTTTTATAACTATGAATATGTTATTCGATTAAAGATAGAATTCGAATAGGCAATGGAGAATATGATAGCTTGAAATAGTTTTATACAGGCAATAACTTTTCGTAGCTGCCATCAGGATTAAAGATAATAATTAAGCTGCCGCCATTGCCCCCATAAATTCGCCCAGCTCCTCGTTCCATTTTACGATTTGTAAATGGCATGACATTGTCGGTCCAGCGACTTTTAATCGTTGGTCGAGTGTAAACACGATCACCAATAATTTTCTCTAAGCATTGATTTAAGCGGTCTTTATCGCCTACAGCTGGTTTGAGTACAAGCCCATTTGATTCAGCATCGAAAATAAGGATAATGTCCCCATTAAAGGAAGCAAATCGATTAGGCGGGTTATCCTTATAGCTATCATCAATACTAGGTAAGAGTAACCAACAGGATTTACCTTGTTCATTCTGGTATTCTCGTAACAGAACAATGCCCTTGTCGTTTTTCCATTGGTTTCGCTCACAATCGCGAATGAAATCAACCAGAATTTGACGCCTTTTAGGGTCAGTATCTAACTTAACTTGTTTTACATCATTACAAGGTGGGGGATATCCCGACTGAGCATAAGTAGTCGGAGCTAGGAGCGTTAAACTCAGCAAAAAACAACTCCAATTTATGACATGCTGCATACAGAACATATTTGTTGTATAAGTGCACTTATGTTAAGTTAGCTTTGACTTGAGTCAGAGTTCTTTTTTCCAATAAATGTACTGAGCTCTGCTAAACTCAGAGCAACTAATAATGAAACGCCGAAAACCCAAGTTGGAAAGCGAGCCGGTTGAAGCCAGCTCCACAGGGTTACTAGAGCGAAGAGAATAGCTACGCACCGAATAAGGAGAGCGAGACGAGATTTACCCATGATAAATATAATTGAACTGTTATATAATCTAGATTATGTAAAGCTACAGTTGTGATTTAAGACTGTACAAGCTTGATTTGCAGCCTATACAATGGCTATACAAAGCCTGTACAACCCTATACATCCGTATGAACTACCTTTCTTTGAAAGAAGCTTCGGAAGCCACTGGTTTAAATGAGGCAACCATACGGCGATTGTGTAAAAAACCAGCCAGTAAACCCTTTATTCAGATGAAAAAGGGCAAACAAGGGGATATGTACACGATTCAAGCCAATTATTTATTTGACGTTTATCCACCCTTAAAACCTACCCAAAATCCAGCCTATACAAGGGTAGACAATGACTTAACAAGCCTACACAAAGAGCCTGTACAAGACTATACAGCCCTTTTAGCAGCCAAGGATGAAATCATTGAACTGCTGAAAAGTGAGACTGCTTACTTACGAGCGGAGAACAGTAGCCTTCGAGAGGAGAACCGAGAACTGAAACTGTTGCCCCCTCCTAGTTTTCCAGCCACTCCAGTTACCCCCGATAACGGGCCTAATCAATCCGAGCAACAAAATAAGAAATCCTTCTGGAAACGTCTATTCAGTTAAGCTAAAACGGAACAGCTAGGAATAAAAAACTATCCTTGCACTTGCGCAGTGCGGTCTTATCCCGTACTTTCGCTATTGAGTAGCCAGCCATGTTTTACCCCTAAAAAACTCGGTCGTTCCTCCCTCTTTTTGGGGGTAAAACGGCTGTCCCCCCTCCGACTGTCGGGGGTGAAAAAACGCCAACCCTGTTTGCTTATGAACCCAACTGAACCCCTCAAAAAGAAGGGCGGACGACCGCCCAGTCAGACCAAACGAGACCAGCAAATGACGGTCTGCCTGACCAAGCTCGAGAAACTGGCCATCCAGCGACGAGCCCAGAAAGCCGGGCTGAACCTGTCGGACTATGGTCGGCAAATGGTGCTGACTGGGAAAGCCCAGGTACGGCTAAGTGCGGAAGAAAACGCCACCCTTAATCAGGTGGCTAAGTTGGGCAATAACCTGAATCAGCTCGCTCACAAAGCCAACGCTGATGGCATTCGCAGCATTGCTTTCGAGGCCCAGCGTCTACTGCGTCAGTTGAGCGACCTACTAGATAAACCGGCTGCACCATGATTGCCAAGACCAGCATTGGCCGCAGTTTCAAAGGCTGCTGCGGCTATAACATGCAAAAGGTGCAAGAGGGCAAAGGGGAGGTGATTTTGTCGCAAGGTGTACGCGACTATGACACCCGGGCTATGGTGGCCGACTTTGTACGCCAAGCCCAAATGAACCCCGATCTAAGCCGCAGCGTATGGCATACGGCCATTAGTTTCGACCCGAAAGATGAGGCCCGCTTGCAGGCTGATCCTCAGCTCATGCAGAAGGTGGCCAGCGATTACCTCAAAGGGATGGGCTTAGAGCAATCGCAGTACGTGGTGATCCGCCACCGGGATACCCAGCACAGCCACTTTCACATTGTGGCCAACCGGGTAACCAACCAAGGCCAGACCGTCAGTGACAGCCACAATTTCAGCCGTTCCGAAAGCCTCCTGAGGCAGATCGAGGCCAAATATGGGTTAACCCCCCTGGTCGAACAGGCCCAACGGTTGCGCGTCGAGCACCTGCCAGATCGGGACCGCAGTCGCCTGGAGATCCGCGACCAGGTACGTCAGAGCCTGAGTCAGTCCACCACCGGGCAGGAACTACGCGAGGCCTTAGCCAGGCATGGCATTAGCCTGATCGTTAACCGAGATAAAGCCGGCCAGCCCCGCGGCATCAGCTTTGAGCGAGTGAGCCAGAATGAGCAGGGTGAAACCATCCGGGAAGCCTTCAAAGGCTCCAAGCTGCACCAGCACTTAGGCCTGAGTCAGCTCCAACAGCAGTTAGCCCAGAACGCCCAGCTGCGAGAAGTTCAAAAACAGGCTGTAGAGGCCGCGAAGGAAAAAAAGCAGCAGCAGCCTAAGCAAACCCAGAAAACCCCGCAAATCGAAGATAAACGACTAAAACGAGGCTATGGCCTAGACATGTGAGATGGAACAGGAAGATCTAGCGGGCGAACTATTGCAGGCCCTAACTAACGATGTGAAAAGGATTCAAGAGCGCGTAGAACAGTTAGCCAGGCAATCCCCCAAGGATTATAGCGCTACGCTGGCGGCTTTAACCAAAGCAGTGGAGGGTTTACAAGCCAGGTCGCAGCCTGCCGCCCCAACGACTATAGTTGATTTAAGTCCAATCATGGCCCAACTCACGGAGTTGAAACAGCAGATCCGTCAACGGCCCGAGTACAAGATGAGCCAGTATGTCCAATACGGGGCTTATGCGTTTGGGTTAATGGTAGGGCTGCTGGTGGCCACGACCTGGTTAGCCTTAGACTGGCGCAGTGACCGGAACAAGTATGCCCAAGCTTACACCCAGGACAACTGGCGGGTACGCTACACCAAACAGGCCAACCCCACTTATTACAGCTTCATGGAAGGTAAGTTTAAAGACCCAGAGCTGACTAAGTGGATAGTTGAGCAGGAGGAAGCCGACCAAAAACGGGAGCTAGCTCGCAAAGCCACTGAACAGGCTAAAGCCCTGTCTCAACAGGCCAACGAGCTAGAAGGCAAACCCGTGGAAAAGAGGATAGAAAAACCATAGAATTATACCGTTTTAAAGGGGATAAAAAACGAGTGTTTTTGAGGTGTTTTAAGAGTCTAAGAAGCAAACAGGGATAACTAACTGATAATCATGGGGGGTCTGTTATCTAGTAGATAACACAGCGTTATCTAGTAGATAATATTTCGTTATCCTTTCAGTATAAAAAAAGATAACAATTTGTTATCCCTTTAGTATTCTTTCGTTATCTTTGCAAGGCTATAAAAGATAACGGATTGCTACCTTTATGAAGTATAAACCGATAACACAGCATGAGGAGTTTGAGGAGAACCCGTTTGTAGAAAAGGCTATTCAAGACATTAGAGTAGTTAAGCGTCAACAGGTTGTAAGACCAAAGAACAAAGACGAAATACAAATGATAGTTTCGTCAGATGGAGAGGTAGAAGGCTATTCTGCTTTCATGAGATTTGTAGAAGTTGACGAGGAAAAGTTTGCTAAAATCTATTTAAGCCAGTTTGTCTCATTTTGGGAGCTATCTAAGCCTGCAATCAGAGTTTTCGGATATATACTCAGTGTGCTTAAGCCCAAGCAAGACAGCTTTTACTTTATAATGGATGATTGTTTAAAATACACAGGTTACAGCCATAGAAACCACGTATTAACAGGTCTATCCAATCTAATCGAGTGCTCAATCATTGCCCGTAGTAGTAATAGCGTCAGGTACTTTATCAATCCGTTAGTAGTTTTCAACGGCGATAGAGTTACGTTTGCTAAGACATATGTCAAGAAGAAAAAAGACAAAGAAAAAGTACCCAACAGTCAGCTAGACTTATTCTCTCAGGAAGCACTAAAATTTGATTAAAAGTCGATGACCAATACTGTACAAGAAGCTAAACGCTATCTGGATAATGCCCGCGAAATCCTGCGTGAGAAAGCTCGTAAGGAAGATGGCTATTACCAGGATAGCAAATATGTGAAGATGGCTGGCCATACCGCCTATGCTGGTGTATTAGTGGCTCTCGATGGCTTATTAGGCAAAAAAAATAAAGGCCGTAAAGATGTCGAGTGGTATAAACAACAATTAGCTAAACTCGATAAAAAGCTGCTCAATTCATTTGTAGGAGTATATGACACCTTACATTTGTCCATGAGTTATGATGGTA
>NZ_JBHULN010000041.1:0-2823 GCF_042684525.1 Spirosoma soli
CTCCCGGGCTCATTAGTACGGCTCAGCTCTAGACATCTCTGCCCCTACACCTGCCGCCTATCCACGTGCTCGTCTCGCACAACCCTTTCGTAGATGACTCATCTTGGGGCCAGTTTCGCACTTAGATGCCTTCAGCGCTTATCTTAACCATACGTAGCTACTCGGCCGTGCCTGCGGCCAAACAACCGATCCGCCAGCGGTATGTCCATCCCGGTCCTCTCGTACTAAGGACAGACCCCCGCAGTCATCCCACGCCCACCACAGATAGGGACCGAACTGTCTCACGACGTTCTGAACCCAGCTCGCGTGCCACTTTAATCGGCGAACAGCCGAACCCTTGGAACCTTCTCCAGCCCCAGGATGTGACGAGCCGACATCGAGGTGCCAAACCTCCCCGTCGATGTGAGCTCTTGGGGGAGATCAGCCTGTTATCCCCGGCGTACCTTTTATCCTTTGAGCGATGGCCCTTCCATGCGGAACCACCGGATCACTATACCCTGCTTTCGCACCAGATCGGCTTGTGGGCCTCACTGTCAAGCTTGCTTCTGCTATTGCACTCCCCTGCCGATTACCGTCCGGCATGAGCAAACCTTGGGAAACCTCCGTTACCCTTTCGGAGGTGACCACCCCAGTCAAACTACCCACCAAACACTGTTCCCTCTTCAGGGTTAGACCACCAGTCAGCCAAGGGCGGTATTTCAAGGTTGGCTCCACGATGCCTGGCGACACCGCTTCAAAGCCTCCCGCCTATCCTACACATGCCTGACCGGCGATCCATGTTAAGCTGTAGTAAAGGTGCACGGGGTCTTTCCGTCCCGTGGCGGGTAAGCGGCATCTTCACCGCTACTACAATTTCACCGAACTCATGGTTGAGACAGTGCCCAGATCGTTACACCATTCGTGCAGGTCGGAACTTACCCGACAAGGAATTTCGCTACCTTAGGACCGTTATAGTTACGGCCGCCGTTTACTGGGGCTTCAGTTCAGACCTTCGCTCACGCTAAGCCCCCCCCTTAACCTTCCAGCACCGGGCAGGTGTCAGACCCTATGCGTCAACTTTCATTTTAGCAGAGTCCTGTGTTTTTGGTAAACAGTCGCCTGGGCCTTTGCTCTGCAACCTCCCCAGAGTTACCCCTGAGGTAGGCCCCCCTTCTCCCGAAGTTACAGGGTCATCTTGCCGAGTTCCTTAACCATGATTCTTTCGCGCACCTTAGCATATTCTGCCCAGCTACCTGTGTCGGTTTGCGGTACGGGTAGTTGCACGCTTGACGAACACTCACTTTTCTTGGAAGCCCCTTCAGTCCTTCGGTTCGGCCGAAACCTCCCCTCAACGCCCACTTCCGTCCGGACGTAGCACCCCCAGCGCTCCGTCATGAGTGCTCCTGTGCAACCAGTACAGGACTATTAACCTGTTTCCCCTCAGGACCCACCCTTCGGCTGCCCCTTAGACCCCGACTAACCCTCCGTTGACTGCCATCGCAGAGGAAACCTTAGCCTTTCGGTGTGAGGAGTTCTCATCCTCATTCTCGTTACTTATGCCTACATTTGCTTTTCTATGCGGTCCACCAGGGCTCACGCCCCAACTTCACCCCCCATAGAATGCTCTCCTACCACAATGCACTCATGTGCATGTCCATAGCTTCGGTGATGTGCTTGATGCCCGTTTATTATCGACGCCCGCCCCGCTCGACCAGTGAGCTGTTACGCACTCTTTAAAGGAATGGCTGCTTCCAAGCCAACCTCCTGGCTGTCTCAGCAGCCGGACCGCCTTTGTTCAACTTAGCACTCACTTAGGGACCTTAGCTGATGGTCTGGGTTGTTCCCCTCTCGGACTTGGACCTTAGCACCCAAGCCCTCACTGCCCCGCACCTCTCTGCGCATTCGGAGTTCATCAGAAGTTGGTAGGATGTGACTCCCCCGCATCCTGTTGGTGGCTCTACCTCACAGACAGTAACACGGAACGCTGTTCCTAAAAACATTTCGGAGAGTACGAGCTATTTCTCAGTTTGATTGGCCTTTCACCCCTACCCGCAGCTCATCCGGAAGCTTTTCAACGCTTATCGGTTCGGCCCTCCACGGTGTGTTACCACCCCTTCAGCCTGGCCACGGGTAGATCACCAAGTTTCGCGTCAACCCCCACTGACTAAGCGCCCTCTTCAGACTCGCTTTCGCTTCGACTGCTTGACTCTAGTCAATTAATCTTGCCAGTGACGGTTACTCGTAGGCTCATTATGCAAAAGGCACGCCGTCACTACCCACTGGTAGCTCCGACCGCTTGTAAGCGCCTGGTTTCAGGGTCTATTTCACCCGGGTACTCCCCGTGCTTTTCACCGTTCCCTCACGGTACTCTCCACTATCGGTCTTCTGGTCGTATTTAGCCTTACCGGATGGTGCCGGTTGATTCAGAGGGGATTTCGCCGGTCCCCCCCTACTCAGGATCCCCAACCCACAACCGCCCTGACCACTACGGGACTCTCACCCCCTGCGGTTGACTTTCCCAAGTCATTCGTGTTCGATTGGTTGCTTGCTGTCGGGTCCTACTACCCCCACCACGCCGTAACGTAGTGGGTTTGGGCTGTTCCGGGTTCGCTCGCCACTACTTGCGGAATCACTGTTGTTTTCTCTTCCTGCGGCTACTTAGATGTTTCAGTTCACCGCGTTTGCCCCTGTCACCAGGTACTGGTTCTTCAAACCAGTGGGTTGCCCCATTCGGAGACCAGTGGATCAGCCCCTGCCAGCGGGTCCCCACCGTGTTTCGTCGCTTGCCACGTCCTTCCTCGCCACCAGAAGCCTTAGGCATCCCCCAGGCGCCCTTTTGCTGTG
>NZ_JBHULN010000042.1:0-3166 GCF_042684525.1 Spirosoma soli
AGATCGTGGCTGTTGGCTCGGCGCAGGTCAGGGTGTTGCTTACACTGGCCGTTACCTCAGGTACCGCCGTGTCACTGAAGACCGTCGTGGTCACCGACGCCTTGGCTCCGTTCTGGGCTGTCACCGTTACTGAGTACGCACCGGCCACACTCACCGAGATGCTTGGCGTGCTCTCGCCCGTGCTCCACAGGTAGCTTACCCCGGGTGTCGCCGTGGTGCTGATAGTGGCCGTCAGAGCGGTGCAACTCAGCTCGTTGCTCACGCTCACGGCCACCGTTGGCAGCGCTGTATCACTCACCACGGTTGTGGTCGTGGTAGCAAAGCAGCCATTGGCGCTAGTCACCGTTACCGAGTACGTACCCGCACTGTTGACCACAATGCTTGGACTAACCTCACCTGTGCTCCATAGGTAGCTCACGCCTGGGCTAGCCGTCGTTGAGATGGTGGCTGTAGGTTGCGCTACCGTCAAGGTGTTGCTCACACTAACCGTTATGGTTGGCACCGCTGTATCACTCACAACATCCGTAGTTGCTGTAGTGGCACATCCATTAGCTGTGATTACCGTTACCGAGTAGGTGCCAGCTGCACTCACCGAGACAGTAGCCGTCGTTTCACCCGTGTTCCACAGATAACTTGTCGCAGCGCTACTGGCGCTCACACTTACAATAGCCGTTGGATTGGCGCAGGTTAAGGTATTGCTCACACTCGCCGTTGCCGCTGCCACTTCGGTGTTGCTCTCAACAGTTGCAGTAGCTACTGCCGTGCAACCATTGGTACCCGTCACTACTACGGAGTACGTACCGGCGGCACTTACCAGGATGCTCGGGCTTGTGGCACCCGTGCTCCATAGGTAGCTCACGCCTGGGCTAGCCGTCGTTGAGATCGTCGCTGTAGGCTGACCACAGGTTAGCGTATTACTAACTGAAGCCGTTACCGCCGGTGTTACCGTATCACTGAAGACGGTTGTGCTCACAGAAGCCGTTGCTCCATTTGGTGCAGTCACCGTCACCGAGTAAGGCCCTTCGGCACTTACCACAATGCTCGGCGTGGTTTCACCCGTGCTCCAGCGGTAGGTTACCGTCGTGTTTGCCGTCGTACTGATGGTAGCCGTAGCAGTTCCCTCAGCACAAGTCAGCACGTTGCTTACACTAGCATTTATCAGCGGCACGGTCGTGTTGCTCACAACGTTTGTTGTGGTAGTGGCAATACAGCCATTGGCAGCCGTTACCGTTACTGAATACGGCCCTTCGGCACTTACCGAAATTGCCGGTGTGGTCGCCCCCGTGCTCCACAGATAGCTTACCCCTGGTGTGGCCGTCGTCGAGATGGTCGCCGTCGGCTGATTAACCGTCAGCGTATTGCTCACGCTGGCCGTTACCGTCGGTACTACTGTATCGCTAACAACGTTAGTGGTCGTTACCGTCGTACAGCCGTTGGCGGTTGTCGTCGTTACGGAATATGGTCCTGCAGCGTTTACTATAATGCTTGGCGTGGTTTCACCCGTGCTCCACAGATACGTTACATTGGCGTTAGCACTAACCGATACAGTAGCCGTAGGCTGAGCACAGGTCAAGGTGTTGCTCACTGAAGCCGTTACCGTTGGTACCGCCGTGTCACTCACTACATTGGTGGTCGTCGTTGCCGTACAGCCGCTAGCCGCCGTCACCGTCACCGAGTAGGTACCCGCAGCACTCACCGAGATGCTTGAAGTGGTCGCCCCCGTGCTCCACACGTAGCTCACACCCGGTGTGGCTGTGGTGGCAATTGTGGCCGTGGATTGAGCGCAAGTCAACGTATTGCTGGCTGAAGCCGTCACGGTTGGCGTGGCCGTATCACTGATAACGTTGGTTGTGGTCACCGCTGTACAGCCGTTGGTACCTGTTACCGTCACCGAGTACGGACCCGCCACACTCACCGAGATGCTCGAAGTCGTCGCCCCCGTGCTCCACAGGTAGCTCACCCCGTTACCTGGTACGGTGGCCGTAACAGTTGCCGTGGGCTGAGTACAAGTCAAAGTGTTGCTTACCGAGGCCGTTACCACTGGTACCGCCGTGTCGCTGAAGACCGTCGTGGTTACCGACGCCTTGCCACCGTTCTGAGCCGTTACCGTCACCGAGTACGGACCCGCCACACTCACCGAGATGCTCGAAGTCGTCGCCCCGTTGCTCCACAGGTAGCTCACCCCTGGGCTGGCCGTCGTGCTGATGGTGGCCGTCAGGGCCGTACAACTCAACTCGTTGCTCACACTAGCCGTTACCGTTGGCAACGCCGTGTCGCTTAGCACGGTTGTCGTCGTGGTAGCAAAGCAGCCGTTGGCCGAGGTCACCGTTACCGAGTAAGCCCCCGCGCTATTAACTACAATGTTTGGGGTGCTTTCACCCGTATTCCACAGATAGCTTACGCCTGGGGTCGCCGTGGTCGAGATGGTCGCCGTGGGCTGAGCAATGGTCAAGGTGTTGCTTACCGAAGCTGTTACCGTTGGGGCCGCCGTGTCACTCACTACGTTGGTCGTGGTTACGGTTGAGCAGCCATTGGCACCTGTTACCGTCACTGAGTACGGACCGGCCGCACTCACCGAGATGCTGGCCGTGGTCTCACCCGTGCTCCACACATAACTTATACCATTACCTGGTACGCTGGCCGTCGTTGAGATCGTTGCCGTAGGTTGAGCGCAGGTCAGCGTGTTGCTTACCGAAGCCGTTACTACTGGCACCGCTGTGTTGCTAAAGACATTCGTGGTGGCGAGGGCTGTAGCGCCGTTGGGCGCCGTCACCGTCACCGAGTACGGGCCAGCCGCACTCACTACGATGCTTGGCGTACTCGCCCCCGTGCTCCACACGTAGCTCACCCCGGGTGTAGCCGTGGTGCTGATGGTGGCCGTGGGCTGAGCGCAGGTCAGGGTGTTGCTCACTGAAGCCGTTACCGTTGGGGCCGCCGTGTCGCTGACCACCGTCGTGGTCGTGGCAGCCGTACAGCCGTTGGCCGAAGTCACCGTTACTGAGTAGGTGCCTGCGGCACTCACCGAGATGCTTGGCGTGGTCGCCCCCGTGCTCCACACGTAGCTCACCCCGGGTGTAGCCGTGGTGCTGATGGTGGCCGTGGGCTGGTTAACGGTGATGGTGTTGCTGGCTGAAGCCGTTACCGTTGGCACGGCCGTATCACTGAT
>NZ_JBHULN010000043.1:0-2494 GCF_042684525.1 Spirosoma soli
CTCCAGACCTGATAGCGCTAGAGTTGCAGCGGAAAGTGTACCATTAGTCTGTACAATATATTTATTTACCGAGTTTGTGCCGTTGATGACCCACAGGTTATCTTGCCCATCAATAGCTAAGCCACGGGGAGAGTCGATAGGCAGCGTTTGGACTAACCCTCCCGTTGTTTTATCAAAAACATGTAATTTGTTCAGAAGCTGGTGCGCGACGAATAGATAATTGCCGTTTTGCTGGACGGCTAAGCCGGTTATGGCCGAATTGGGCGTAGTACCTATATCGAGGCAAGATTTGTAAACTCTACCCAACTCCATCCGGCAAGAAATACCTTTCTCGAACGGTTTTTCGGTATCATCACTCACCCTGGTGGCGAAAACAAACCAGGTTTTGCCATTACTATAGCCGTCATAACCAGCCCAGTATACAGTTGCTTTGTCAGCAGCGACAAATCGGGTGGCCTGCGCCGTCTCGCCTTTAGGGAAGAATTCCACTTTAGACTGTGGACTTGTCAATAAACTCTTGGCCTGCGAAGGATGACCTTCGGCGTAGCCTACTCCATAATAAGCGGTATTGCCAGTAATTGCCATACCTTGAATTTGTAAGAAGCCTCGCTGGATTGCATTGCCCTGACTTACGCCGAACGAAGAGTTACCAATAACCCCTTCCCATGTGTAAGTCACGTTGTTAGATAGTACCTTGACCTTGTAGGTGGCATCGGGAGCCATCCTACCTTGGTCATCAAGCCCATCCCATGTTTGAGTGTGGCTACCAGATGGATACTCAGCGCCACTCCATAAAGTCCTAATCAAGGTACCATCTTGAGCAAATACACCAGCACTGGTACGAGCCTTTTGAGCTAGTGAAAATGAAAATGGTTTTGATATAGAGGTTTGGCCTACAGAGATTATAGGAAACAGAATGTATACTATTAAATATGGAAACAGTAATACTATTACCCTTTTCATTAGATAAATATATTTTATATCAATATTAGTAATTTATATGTACACTTTTAAGATACATATTTAATATTATTGTTAATAAAAAGTATATATTGGTATCAAAACTTGTATTTTATACATAGGCTTAGATCGAATTGAATGTTTCCAACATTGAGGGCAAGCACTGTCACTTGTAAAAAGGAAATCGGTTTTTGTTTAGTAAGCGTAAGCTCACAGATGGGCGCTTTTCAGAAAATGACCAGAAAAAGAAAAGATTATGAAGAAAGACAAATCGGCTCCATTGGAATTGTCCTAAAATCGAACTGTGCCTAAGTAGCTTTTATTCTTCAGCAGATGCTTAATGCGGGCTCGCAGACTTGTGTGCTGGCTGCGTATGCGTTTTGAAATAATTCAGCAAAAAATAAATGCTCCTTGACGAGTTAACCCCCTGGTAACGAGAGAGAGAGAGGATAGAAGAAAAGCTATAGGCTTTTTAGGTTACATGGACTAATTGTCAAGTGACCGTACATTTGTGAGTTTTTGAGTCAGTCATTACCCGTTAATACGCTTTACCACTGTAACTTTTTTAATGAACATGATTAGCAAGAGATTTTCAGCAATCTTGTGGCTACTGCTGTGCCTAAGTTTCGTCAGGCCAACATCAGCTCAGCAAAAACGTAATTTCCCCTTCACGTTCAATCTGAACAATAGTGCCCGCACCAGCGCTGGCGTATTTACTAAGGATGGTATACTTATCCGGACGCTCTGGAGTGGCGTCAATTTCCCCGCAGGTACACACGTTAAAAACTGGGATGGGCTAGACGACCAGGGGCAGCAAGCCCCAACGGCCAGCTACGACATCCGACTTCTCTCTAATAATGTTTCGTATACCTGGGAAGGGGTAATTGGTAACTCTTCGTTTGGGGTGAGTCAGGGCAACGCTCTTCAACGAGGCTTTCTGCGTATACAGGGTATGGCCATTACCGGTAATACCGCTTATTACGGGATAGGCTACGCCGAGGGAAACCCATCTCAGGCTAAGTTTGACTTGGCGCGACCGCAATTCAGAAACGAATTCACACCTAAAGGCTCGACCGACCAAGCTACTTTATTTGTAGCAACGGACGGAATGACGGTATACTGGGCCGGTTATGACGGCTACGACAACGGAAATAAGTGGTTTGTATATGCTACCCGGACTAGCGATGACAAGGAGCAAAACTTTGCCAATGGACAGCCGCTGAAGATGGTAATGGGTGGCACCTATAGCTCCTGCATTGACGTTATTAATAATGCCGAAGGGGTGATAACTGGCCTGGCCGTTCAGAAAAATGGGCGCTACTTATTCGTGTCGCATAAAAAACGGCACGAAATCCGGGTGTTTGATAAAAGCTCGGGGGCACTGGTGCAAACTCTTTTCTTTAACGATGCTGCTGGCTTAACCGTTGATGGGCAAGACAACCTGTGGGTCATCAACGGCACCACCCTCAGAAAGTACGCCGTACAAGCCAACGGCTCCCTGACCGACCTCAATCTGGCACCCGCCGGACTGGAA
>NZ_JBHULN010000044.1:0-2377 GCF_042684525.1 Spirosoma soli
GGTCGTTGGGTGTTCCGAGCAGGCCGTAACGTAGTGGTGGGCTTCCGTGCGACAAAGGAGCCGTCTCCGCAGGCCGTTTTAGGGCTCGTCTGTCAGCTTCGGTTGGCACGAGAATCGCCTTAGTTGTGGTAGGAGAAAACGTGTATTTGCCAGGTCGCGTTTGACAGAGAAAACGTCTCTGTGCGGATAACCAAAAAAGCGAGTTTGCCATGTATTGCCTGACAAGAGAAATACCTTGTTAGTCAATGTAACAGCTTAACAGGTTAAATTTAAAGCAAATAACGTAGTGAAAAGCAAGTGAAGATAACAAAGCAGACGGGGACCATTCTGGTATGTTTAGTATTAGCGTTTTTTATTTTTCGTACCCTATACCGTGGACTTCTTTTAGATAGCTGTCATCGCTACTCAATTGCCAGAGCAATTTCTTTCTCAGGTGGAGGTGGCAACGCTGGGCTTACTTTAGACTACACTTTTGTGTATAATAATAAAAAATATGAAGGGGGTACTTTGCTAGATAAAGGTGATTTTTATCGGAAAGGGGAAAGTTACTTTCTCAACCGGCGTTATTTTGTAGCCTTTCATTGTGGCGACCCATCTAATTCTAAAATAGATTTGGAAAAAGCAGTACCCGATACAATTGTTGTCGTGCCCCCTGATGGTTGGAAAGAACTACCATTGGATTAGTTGTCGAGGTGTATGAGTAAAGAAGTATTAATAACTAAGAATAGCTAGATTCACTCTATGGGGCAGCCTTCCGTCGACAGGGAGCGCGTCCCGAAGGAAGCGGGGCAGCCCAACCAAACGAGGGTGTAAAGGTTGGCAGTTGTGGTCGTTCAGGCACGTAGTATCATCATCCATCAGCCCCTGTTGGCGTTGGGTGAACCGGCCAAAATGGGCGTGAATGCCAGCGTCTGTGCGACAGGTCGCACGGCTCACGGGATATGTTTTGCTTCCATTTCTGGGTTTCGGCGACAAAGTGAACGCCTGTGTAGGCCAACCCAACATCAAAGCTGGGTTTCGCGTGACAAGAAAATGATCGAAATGACATACAGTTTAAAGTGGTTGACAGAAAATTTTGAACGAGGGAAACGAATTAAGTACTTGTTCTTTTGGGGGCATCAGAAAAGTAAAAGCGGTGATTTAACAGCGTCTTGTTTCAGCCAATGGTGGACATCACCATTTATCGTTGACAAGGTCAAGTACAATACGGCAGAGCATTGGATGATGGCCCAAAAAGCCTTGTTGTTTGGTGACCAAGAAGTTTATGAAAAAATCATCGTTGCCAAATCGCCAGCCGAAGCTAAAACACTTGGTAGGCAAGTTCGTAACTTCGATGAAGCCATTTGGAACAGCAAACGTTTTGAAATCGTAGTTGAGGGCAGTTTGCAGAAATTCACTCAACATCAAGACCTTAAAGAGTTCTTGGTCAATACCAAAGAGAGGGTGTTAGTAGAAGCCAGTCCGATAGACAAGATTTGGGGCATTGGTCTGGCGGCTGACAGCGACAAGGCTGAGAATCCCAAGCGATGGAACGGATTAAATTTGCTGGGCTTTGCCCTGATGGAAGTCCGAGACTTGCTTAAAAAGTAAGCTTCGCACGGGCGGCTGTCGGGCGACAGGCCGCACGCCCCACGTAGGCAGCTATACGCTTTCATTTCCAGGCCTTGTCAGCCAAGGCGAACACCCTGATTGGGAAAGTTAGCCTTCCGGGGTTGCGCTCTGGTGACAAGGCGACCTTTCCAACATTCAAGCTTGCGCAAAAGTGGTCAGTGGCGAGCCAAATTAATGCTCAAGTTGTTGTAATATTGTGTGATAGGCTGCAAGACGATGAAAACATTAACGGTCAACGATAAAGATTACGCCAAAGCGTTAAAGCTGTTAATCGAAAACGGCATTCAAACTGAGCCAGAACCCGAAGTCGCCATCCCACTCTTACGCAAGAGTAACGCCAAGTCCAGCGAGACTCCAGCCGCTTTCGGTGGTATTTGGGCTAATGATGAACGCACAATGGCTTCAATTCGGGCGAAAGCATGGCCAAAAAGAAGATAGTCCTGTGCGATTCTAACGTGTTGTTTGACTATTTCCGAGGAGTGCAGGCGATGGTTCAGGAGTTAGATGAGCTTGGTTTTGACCGTCTTTATCTGAGTGTGATTTCGGAAGCGGAAATGTACGTGGGCATGAAGCGAAGTGAAAAGCGCAAGACGGTCGAAACCATTAACAAGTTCAATGTAATTGGTTTGGACGCCGAAATCTCGCGCCGACTCCTCACTCTGACTTGGGAACACTACGCCAAGCGACCGGGTATAGCCGACATGATTATTGCGGCAACTGCTTTAACGTATCCGGTTGAACTGTTCACCTTCAACAAAAAAGATTT
>NZ_JBHULN010000045.1:0-2212 GCF_042684525.1 Spirosoma soli
CCGTATCACTGATAACGTTGGTTGTGGTCACCGCTGTACAGCCGTTGGTACCTGTTACCGTCACCGAGTACGGACCCGCCACACTCACCGAGATGCTCGAAGTCGTCGCCCCCGTGCTCCACAGGTAAGTTACGCCTGGACTAGCCGTCGTCGAGATGGTGGCCGTGGGCTGAGTACAGGTCAGCGTGTTGCTCACCGAAGCCGTTACCGTGGGCACGACCGTATTGCTGACCACCGTGGCGGTCGTGGCAGCGGTAGCCCCGTTAGGTGCCGTCACCGTTACCGAATATGGTCCAGCCGCGCTCACTACTATACTTGATGTTGTCTCGCCTGTGCTCCAGAGATAATTAGCGGTGTTACCACTGACTGTAGCACTAACAACAGCTGTTGTCTGAGTACAGGTTATGGTGTTACTTACCGAAGCTGTTACCGTTGGGGCTGCTGTGTCGCTCACCACTGTCGTGGTCGCCACCGCGGTACAACCGTTGGCCGAGGTCACCGTCACTGAGTAGGTGCCCGCGGCACTCACTGAAATCGTTGGCGTGGTCGCGCCGGTATTCCAGATATAGCTTACGCCCGGACTAGCCTGCGTCGAGATCGTCGCCGTAGGCTGGTTAACCGTGATAGTGTTGCTCACAGAGGCCGTCACCGTCGGTACTACCGTGTTACTAGTAACGTTGCTGCTGGCCACCGCCGTACAACCGTTGGCCGAGGTCACCGTAACCGAGTAGGTGCCCGCTGCGCTGGCCGTGATGCTTGGCGTGGTCGCGCCGGTGCTCCACACATAGCTTACTGGCTCGTTGGTTGTAGCCGTGATGCTGACGCTGGTCAGGGTACAGTTCAAAGGCCCCGTGTTAGCCAGCGTTACGCTCGGAGCGGACACATCCTGCTGAACGATGCTGCTGGTGGTAGCCGTACAGCCGTTGGCGGCCGTTACGGTCACCGAGTAGGTGCCCGCGGCACTAGCTGTGATGCTTGGCGTCGTAGCACCTGTATTCCACACGTAATTTATCGCTCCGTTTGCAGTCGCGCTGACCGTGGCCGTCGTGAGCGTACAAGTCAGCGGACCCGTGTTGCTCGCTGTTACCGTCGGTGGAGTCTGATCGATCTGAATAGTGGTGCTGGTTACCGCCGTACAACCATTTGGAGCGGTTACCGTAACTGAATACGTACCGGCAATACTGGTTGAGAAGCTGGCTGTTGTTTGCCCGCTGCTCCACCGATACGTTACGCCTGGGGTTGAGCTGCTCGCACTGATCGTCGCGGTAGTGAGCGTACAGGTCAACGGACCGGTATTCGTGGCCGTTACTGTTGGAGCAAGCACATCCTGCGTAACAATAGTGCTGGCCGTAGCGGTACAACCGTTTGGAGCGGTTACCGTCACCGAATACGTACCGGCGATGCTGGTTGAGAAGCTGGCCGTCGTTTGTCCGTTGCTCCACAGATAGGTCACCGGTCCAGCAGCCGTTACAGATACCGTCGCCGTGGTCAGCGTACAGGTTAGCGGCCCCGTGTTGCTGGCTACAACACCCGTTGGTGGAGCAATATTTTGCTCAACGCTCACGGATGTGGTGGCTTTACAACCATTGGCCGAGGTCACTGTCACTGAGTACGGACCGGCCGTGCCTACTGCAATACTTGACGAGGTCGCTCCAGTACTCCATAGATAGGTTACGCCCGGGCTAGCCGTGGTTGAGATTGTTGCTGATTGCTGTGCGCAGGTCAGCGTGTTGCTTACCGAAGCCGTTACTACTGGCACCGCTGTGTTGCTAAAGACATTCGTGATGGCGAGGGCTGTAGCGCCGTTGGGCGCCGTCACCGTCACCGAGTACGGGCCAGCCGCACTCACTACGATGCTTGGCGTACTCGCCCCCGTACTCCACACGTAGCTCACCCCGGGTGTAGCCGTGGTGCTGATGGTGGCCGTGGGCTGAGCGCAGGTCAGGGTGTTGCTCACTGAAGCCGTTACCGTTGGGGCCGCCGTATCACTCACTACCGTCGTGGTCGTAGCAGCCGTACAGCCGTTGGCCGAGGTCACCGTCACCGAGTAGGTGCCTGCGGCACTCACCGAGATGCTTGGCGTACTCGCCCCCGTGCTCCACACGTAGCTCACCCCGGGTGTAGCCGTGGTGCTGATGGTGGCCGTGGGCTGGTTAACGGTGATGGTGTTGCTGGCTGAAGCCGTTACCGTTGGCACGGCCGTATCACTGAT
>NZ_JBHULN010000046.1:0-1724 GCF_042684525.1 Spirosoma soli
CACCACCACCGGTAGTGTGAGTGTGGCCCAGGGCACCACCCCGGGAGCCTACACCCTAACTTACTCCTTGTGCAGCACCTTAGGCACCACCACCTGTACCACTGGCTTGGTCAGCGTCACGGTCACCCCTAGTGTGACAGCCAACCCTGATGCGGGCACAGCCAGTGCCGGAACCGGTGGAGTAGCCGTCGCTAACGTAACTACCAATGATGTGGTCAACGGTCAACCCGCCACCTTGGGTGGGGCTGGCAATGCCACCCTGGCAGCCGTGGGCACCTACCCCACCGGCATCACTCTAGACCCTACAACCGGCAGCATCAGTGTAGCGGTGGGTACCACTCCTGGTTCTTATACCCTAGCTTATCAGCTTTGCGACAAGCTAACACCCACCACCTGCACTACAGGTCTGGTCAGTATCACCGTCACCCCAACAATAACCGCTGCTCCCGATGCGGGTACGGCCAGTGCCGGTACAGGCGGCACACCTGTGGCCAATGTGCGGGCCAATGACCTGGTCAACGGTCAACCCGCCACCTCGGCGAACTCTAGCTTGAGCTTGGTTAGCAGCAACTCGTCTGGCATCACCCTCAACACCACTACCGGTAGTGTGAGTGTGACCCAGGGTACTGCCCCAGGTTCGTACACCCTAGCTTACACATTGTGTAGCACTCTAGGCACCACGACCTGTACCACTGGCTTGGTCAGCGTCACGGTCACCCCTAGTGTGACAGCCAACCCTGATGCGGGTACGGCCGGCGCGTTACTCGGCGGTACGGCCGTCGCCAATGTAGCTGCTAACGATGCAGTCAATGGCCTGTCCGCTACTTTAGGTGGATCGGGAAACGCTACGGTGACTCAGGTTGGTACTTACCCGATTGGCATCTCGCTTAATACAACAAATGGTGCAGTGAGTGTGGCTGCGGGAACGGCACCCGGATCGTACACACTGGCTTACCAACTCTGCGATCGATTAACTCCAGCAACTTGCGCTACTACCGTAGTAAGCGTAACTGTAATCGCCGGTACAGCGGCTAGTCCAGATGCTGGTACAGCTAGTGCTGGTACGGGCGGCACGGCGGTAGTTAACGTAGCCGCTAACGATGTTATAAATGGTCAGTCTGCTACGTTGGGCACAGGGGGCAATGCTACTGTCGCTACGGTAGGCACGTATCCGCCGGGTATTACCCTTAACACCACTGGTTCCGTCAGTGTAGCTCAGGGGACTACCCCAGGTAGCTATACAATAGCCTATCAGATATGCGACCGCCTGACTCAGTTGACTTGTGCCACAGCAATAGTCAGCATCACTGTCACCCCCAGTGTGACAGCCAACCCCGATGCGGGCACAGCCAGTGCTGGAACCGGTGGGGTAGCCGTCGCTAACGTAACTACCAATGATGTGGTCAACGGGCAGCCCGCCACCCTGGGTGGAGCTGGCAATGCCACCCTGGCAACCGTGGGTACCTACCCCACCGGCATCACTCTAGACCCTACAACCGGCAGCATCAGTGTAGCGGTGGGCACCACCCCTGGCTCCTATACCCTAGCTTATCAGCTCTGTGATAAGCTAACGCCCGTCACTTGTACTACAGGTCTAGTCAGTATCACCGTCACCCCAACAATAACCGCTGCTCCTGATGCGGGTACGGCCAGTGCCGGTACAGGCGGCACACCTGTGGCCAATGTGCGGGCCAATGACCTGGTCAACGGTCAACCCGCCACCT
>NZ_JBHULN010000047.1:0-1493 GCF_042684525.1 Spirosoma soli
CTCAGCCCCTGTGGATCAGTAGCCACCAGCACCACCGTTGTGCTACCCGGCCCGGTGGGTACTCCCATCAGCGAAGGGCCTTCCAACCGCAGACCCGCTGGCAACGCCTGAGCCGACAAGCTCAATTGACCGGGCGTCTCCTGATCGCCGAATACATTCTGCAGGTTGAGGTTGGTCATCTGGCCCACTACCAGCGTCTGGTCAGTAACCGGACTCACCACTCTCGGCGGGGTGTTATCGTTACCCTGACTCATGCAGGCCGCCAGCCAGTGGTAGCTAAAGCTGGCCGGCTCGGTGCTGCCTGTCTGGGTAGCCCTGAGCGTAATGACCGGATTGTCCCGGTACAAGGTCAACGAATAAGGACCCGGCTCGTTGGTGGGCAGGAGTTCGTTGACTACCCCAAAGGCAATGGCCTGCCCGTTCACCCCTACGTACTGGGGCACAAAGCTGATGTTGATGCGGTCAGCGGTAGGTGTACAGCTGATGGTAGTCACCCCCGTGATAGCAAAGGGCGGAGTTGGGCCCACTGGACCACTGGCCGGACTGACCACCAAGCTCACCAGCGTACTCACCGACAGCCCCCCCGGATCAGTAGCCGTTAAGGTGACCGAGTAAGGTGAGCCTACCGTCGTCGAAGGCGTTCCTGAGAGCGTGTAGCCACTCAGACCGATGCCTGGAGGCAAACCTTTGGCGGACAGGAGCAAACTACCTGGTGTCTGAGCATCTGAGAAGGTGCCAGCTGGGATGACGTAGCTGTAGCCCACCCCCACCGTGGCCGACTGGGGAGGTACGCTCATCACCACCGTTGGCGGGGTGTTACTCGACTCCGAGGCCTGGCAGGCCGCCAGCCAGTCATAGACAAACAGGGCTTCCTGAGCGGTGCCCGCCTGAACAGCGCTCAGGGTGATGCGGGGGTTGTCGGTGTAGAGCCGGATGGTATAGGGTCCTCCATCAGTGGTGGGGAAGAGCTCGTTGACCACTGAGAAGCTGATGGGCTGGCCGGTGAGCCCCGAGTAGCGGGGGGCAAAGCTGAGGCTGTAGCGGTTGGGCAGCACCGGGGTACAACTGATGGTGGTCACCCCTGTGATGGCAAAGGGGCTGGTATCGACCGGTGCCGTAGTCAGACTAAGCACCACGCTGGCCGTCCCGGTGCAGCCATTGGGGGCCGTCACCACAACCGAGTAAGACCCCGCCTGACTCACCACAATGGCGGGATCGGTCTGGTTGGTACTCCACCGCAGGCTCAGGGGCTGGACTTCTCCGCTGACCAGGGCCGTCAGGGTGGCGCTCTGCCCCTGGGTGATGGTCAGCGACGGACTGGCCGTGATGCTCACCGAGGGAGGAATCACATCCTCCGAGACCACTACACTAGCCGTGGCCGTGCAACTACTGGCATTGGTCAGGGTCACCGAGTAAGTGCCGGTTGCACTCACCGAGATCACTGGACTTGTTTCGTTTGTATTCCAGCGCACATTGCCTGCGCCTAGTGCCGT
>NZ_JBHULN010000048.1:0-1384 GCF_042684525.1 Spirosoma soli
ACGTATGCTGCTGATTTCTGTGTACAGTAAATCAGTAAGCTTATGTATATTAGCGTATTACAACGAAATAAGAAAAATAGAAAGTCGATTCCCTTCAAACGAAAGGTCGTCGAAGTGTTTCGAGCTGAAATCGCCCAAGCGTCCGACATTGCTCGCTACCTACACATTAATCAGACCGAATTGAGACGGCTGAACCGATGGTATTTCAAGCACCGACTAGCCCCTTATCTGTATCCTTTTCGCTGTTACAAAGCCATGAAGAAGCACAACCAAGCTGCTTATGTCAAAGCCCTAGAACGGCGCCTAGCAGCCACTGAAGAAGAGAACAAACTGCTTAAGCTCAAAGCGGAAGCTTTTGAAACGGCCATCCAAATTGCCCAAGAGCAGTTTCAGATACCAATCTTAAAAAAGTCTGGTACCAAACCGTCAACCAACTGACTCGTCGCTATCCCCTGGTGGGCATGGAGCAGTTATGCGGACTGTTTGGGTTGACACGACAAGCCTGGTATGCGGCTAGCAGGCGTCAGGAAAAGAAGGGCTTTCAGGCAGCGCTTGTTCTGGCTGAAGTCAAGCGGTTACGTAAGCAGGTTCCCGGCTTAGGCACCACTAAGCTCTATGAGTTGATGCATGAGTTCCTAGTTTCTCATCAAATCAAGCTAGGGCGCGATAAGTTACACAACTTACTAAAGGTCAATGGCTTACTCTTAACAAAGAAGCGATCAAGAGTCAAAACGACCGACTCTCGGCATGACTTGGAGAAGTATCCTAATCACGTCAAAGATCTCAAGCCGGTGCGGCCTAACCAGCTCTGGGTAAGTGATCTAAGCTATCTTCGAGTAGGCATCGGCTTTGCTTACTTGTCGGTTATTCTGGATGCCTACTCTCGAAAAATTGTTGGGTGGTCCTTTCATAAAACACTGGAAGCAAAAGGCCCAATAGCAGCCCTGGAAATGGCATTGACTGGTTGCCGTGTCTCAACTAAATCGCTTATTCATCACTCTGACCGAGGTGTGCAATACTGTTCTGGAGCCTACGTAGATCGACTACACCAAGCTCAAGTCACCATCAGTATGACCGAGTCCGGCGATCCCAACGAGAACGCTATGGCCGAGCGGATTTTTCGAACTTTAAAGGAGGAATTCAAACTAAGTGGTTTTGTTAGCTTTGCTGTTGCTCATGCCGCCGTGGAAGAAGCCATTGATGCTTATAATAAGTTACGACCACATGCTTCCCTGGGCTACCAGACACCTGATCATGCTCATCGACAACAAGGTTTTCACAAGTTAAGATGGTATCCTTATAAAAGAGTGCGGTACGGAAATGTGCAATATAAGGTTGAAAGTCAGCTTTGTTCCCCTTTGTAAACCTATATCAGTAGCATACG
>NZ_JBHULN010000049.1:0-1254 GCF_042684525.1 Spirosoma soli
CGGCCTTTAGGTTTGTGGGGTGAGATTATTCCAAGAATGGAGTAGCTTGCCAGCAAGTAAAACGGACTGGCACATCCTATCGCTCGGCTGGGCTGCAGACCCATGGGCCGATTCAGAGGCCAGTCCGTAGTGCTTGCCAAGACTCGAATAGAAATGCGGGTGAGCAGACCCATTAGCAAGGTATCGAGTAAACCAGCAAGCTAATCGTTCAACCCTAAAATTAAGTTGTCTCATGGATATTCACTACTACATTGGTATTGATGTATCAAAAGCTACTCTAGACTGGGCTGTCTTTGATGGCAAAACTGTTGTTCTCCAAACCCAATCTCCCAATTCAGAACTTGGGATCAAGGCCACGCTCAAACTCATTAAAGCGCTTCCTGACTTTGCTTCTCAAACCAGTATTACCTGTTCCGAACACACGGGCATCTATAACGCCTTGATTCTTTCTCTGCTTTCAGCGGCTGGTTTTCCCCTTTGGCTGGAAAGTAGTTTACAGATCAAGCAAGCCGGCGGTTTGCAACGGGGCAAATCCGATCAGATTGATGCCGTTCGTATCGCTGAATACGCGTTTCGCTTTCGTGATCGGCTACGACTCTGGCAACCACCGCGTCAACTGCTGCAAGACTTGACCAGCCTAAGCGCCTTACGCCAACGACTGCTATTAGTGCGTTCTCAACTCCAACAGCCCATTGATGAGCAAGCTGGATTTACTAAGTCTGCTCAGCAAAAGCAGTTGGTAAAAAACTGCCAGGCCTCTCTCAAAGCCATTACTGCGGATCTGGCTCAAGTCGAGAAACTGATCGCTCAGCTCATTGACCAAGATGATCGGCTCAAAGAACTCTTTGCGTTGGTGACTTCCATTCCCGGCATTGGTGTGAGTACCGCCACGGAAGTGATCTTGGCCACCGATGAGTTCAAAGCCATCACCGACCCCAAGAAGTTAGCTTGCCACGCTGGAGTTGCCCCCTTCGAATACCGTTCAGGCACGAGTGTACGAGGCAAAACGCGGGTGAGCCAGCATGCACGTAAGCGTCTCAAATCTCTTTTCCACATGGCTGCCATGTCTGCAATTCAAGTAAAAGGCGAACTTCAGGACTACTATCGACGTAAAGTAGCCGAAGGCAAAAACAAGATGTTAGTGCTCAACGCCATTCGTAATAAGCTCATCCATCGAATTTATGCCGTAGTTCGCCGGGGCGAAAAATATGATAAATTTTATACCCCTTCGTTTGTTTAAGCCATAGAAATCGG
>NZ_JBHULN010000050.1:0-1248 GCF_042684525.1 Spirosoma soli
CCGATTTCTATGGTTCAAACAAGGATTGGCGTATAATTTTTATCATATTTTTCGTTCCGGCGCACAACGGCATAAACGCGATGAATTAGCTTATTTCGTACAGCGTTTAGAACTAACATACGATTTTTACCCTCCTTGACTTTGCGCTGATAATAGACTTGCAGCTCGCCCTTACTTTTAACAGCCGCCATGGAAGCTAGATGTAGCAAAGTTTTGAGCGATTTTCGGGCATGATGATTAACGCGGGTACGTCCCCGGACACTACTTCCCGAACGATGTTCAAAGGGCGCTACACCAGCGTGGCAAGCTAGCTTTTTGGGTTCAGTAATGGCCTTGAATTCGTCAGTGGCAATAACTATCTCAGTAGCAACGATAGTGCCCACGCCGGGTATAGACGTAAGAAGGCTAAAAAGAGTTTTCAACTCCGTGTCATGCTGAATCAAGCTTTTCAGACTTGCTTCCACTTGCTCAAGATCTTTTCTTAGGGCCTTGAGTGAGTTATCACAATGGTTTTTTAACTGGCATTGAAGCGCTCGGTCACCAAAACGTTTTTGCTCCGTTAAGGGAACGGCTAGCTGATTAATGGCTGCTTGCAAACGATGGCGAAGCTGGCTTAACTCGGTTAGTTGTTTCAAAACAGAACGAGTCGGTTGCCAAATGCGTAAACGGTCTCGAAACCGATACGCATACTCAGCAATACGGATCGCATCAATGGCATCCGATTTACCCCGTTGCAGCCCACCGGCTTGTTTGATCTGGATTGACGCTTCCAACCATAGGAAGAAGCCTTCTTGGTAGAGTACTTCTAACACATGAGCATTGTAAATACCCGTATGTTCTAGACAGCAAATACTGGTGGCTACAGTAAACTGAGGTAAGGCAATTAGCTGTTTGACGACCTTGCCGACTGCCTTGGCCGAGTTGTCAGATTGAAATTGACCGACTAAGCCAGCAGATGTGTAAACAGCCCAATCAAGTGTGTTTTTCGATACATCAATGCCAATGAAATAGTGGAATTGCATAAGCTCTATTATTTAAGGGTGAAGCAATGAACTTGTCCCTATCCTCAATACCTTGCTAACGGGCCTGGGGTCCCACATTTCTATTCGAGTCGGGGGCAAGAAGACAGAGCGGGACCTGAATCGGACCATGGGTCGTACCTAGCCACCGCGATAGGGAAGCCCGCTCTGATGTTTTTAGAAAGCTAGCTAATTCTTAGATTCTTACCATGCCACAAACCTAAAGGCC
>NZ_JBHULN010000051.1:0-1232 GCF_042684525.1 Spirosoma soli
ACAGGGCTTTCTTATAAAAACGGGCAAGTAGCAGTTAGCTCTACTTTTGTGGTTGCAACACTACAAAACCATGACTACTACCGCTTGCCCGCTTAAAACTACTACGTTTTTTCAACTCCTTAACCAAACACCCGAATTGGATTTGCGTGACAACCGGGGAAAACGGCACTCATTGGCACTGGTGTTGACTGGCCTGGTGGCTGCCCTATGCTGCGGACGGGATGGCAACTTGTCACGGCTCCATCGGCACATGGCCAACCACTTCGAGAGTCTCCTTGAAGCAACACAACTAACTGACCATAAGGCCATTTCACGCGCTCAATTACCCATCTTGTTAGCCAAAGTGAATGGAATACGTTTTACCCGGCTACTACTTGACTGGTTCGGGTTTTCACTCGATGAAGACCAGAAAAGGTGGTTTGCCGTCGATGGAAAAGAACTGCGTGGCAGCATCCAGCCAGGCCATACGAGGGGTGAGGTATGCGTCTCGGCAGTGGCTCATGAAGACCAACAGGTTGTCGGCCAAGCCTTTTATAGTGGCACCAAAGAGAGTGAACGACCAGCAGTAAGTCAATTGCTCGATGAGCGGCATCTGTGCCACCAAAAAATCACGTTGGACGCCCTACATATGATTCCGCTAACGTTGCGCTCAATTCATACGGCAACAGGGCTTTATGTGGTAGGACTAAAAGCCAATCAGGCTAGTCTGTATCGACAATGTATTTGCCGATCTCTGTTTGGTACGGCTGATTATGAGCAGGTCGACGCAGAAAAAAAGCAGCATGGACGCATAGAGCAGCGCACTTACCAGTGTTATTCACTGGTGTCGTTGGTACTGGCCCCACGCTGGCAAACCACAGGTTTGGCAACGCTGATCCGTGTGGAACGGAATCGTCAGCAGGGCGGTGTAGTCAGTCAGGAAGTTAGTTATTTTGTCAGTAACGCCAAGCCTGCTAGCCAATCACAGGCTGTGGAACTGTTTGCTGCCATCCGCCAACATTGGTGTGTTGAGGTGAGGCATCACCAACGAGACGTGACACTGGCTGAAGATGCCTTACGAACAGTTAAGGCATCCGTAAGTCGGCTCTTGGGTAGCTTACGCACACTGGTTATGAATCTGTTAGAAGGCAAGAACGTGAAAAACAAAGCGGCTCAGTTGGATACTTTTGCTGATAAATTCCCAGTCTTGATCCAGTTCTTTACTCAGCAAATGGTTTTATAAGAAAGCCCTG
>NZ_JBHULN010000052.1:0-1222 GCF_042684525.1 Spirosoma soli
CTTGGAAGAGCTAACAGTAATTGTTTTGGAACAGATTAACCTACTAGAGAAGAATCGAAAGTTAATCCAAGTCTTCTTCCGAAAGAAGGAAGTCGCTTTCTTTACAGACTAATTCACGGATCAATAATTTCCAGAATGTAAAAACTCTAGAAAATTAGAGGCTTCTTGCTGATAAGTTTTTATGGGGTTAGTCTTAAGAAAAGACTCGAAAGCTTTAACATTTTCTATCATGGTACTATTGCCGGAAACAGCTAGTATCTCTGTCAACTTATGACCATCTTTCGTTATCTTCTCGTTAACATCTTTAAGTGATTGGTATACGTTACTTCTATCAATGCTGATTTCTAACTGTTGCTCAATTTGATTTATAACGTCTTGAAACCTAATGAGAAAATCATTATTACTTGATTTATAAAGTGTTAAAATTTTGATTGAGCTAATAGGGTCAATAACTACTAACCCATTATTCTTTAATAAACATTTTTCAATAAAATCATTTAACTCATCTATTTTATTTAGCGATATTAAGAGTTCGCTTATTATTAAAGATACAACTAAATATTTATGGTTTGATGGTGAAAGTTGATGTAGTACAGTTGTACTTAATTCTAAAGCGCTATGGAGTCTGTTTTGGCTTTTATAAGTTTCAATTAATAATAGATTAACCCTTTGTGTTAATTCAATGTCCGATTCTATAATAGATAGAAAATCTTCTTTAAATTTGTTTAATTTTAATTCAGCTTTCTCAAAATTTGTTTTATAAATTTCAATTAATAATTCGTCAAACTTTCTGTGTATTGTGTTCATATAAGCTATCATTTAATGATTACTAAATCTTTTTATGATACCCTGGAAACTTGATTAAATTTCCAGGGTATTTTTATTTATCAAAGTCTACCTTCTTGTTTGTACGTTAGGGCACTGAGTAAAGTTCCAGTACCCTTGAGTGTTGCAGAACTGAAGACAATCACCACATGGAAGGTGCGGTTTGTTTTCTACACAAGCTTCGTACAGTCTTACACAGTGTTCGAAATGTTCTCTACTTTTTAAGTAATTTATATAGGCTAGTTTATCATAAACATATATGCCAGCATACAGGGCTTTCTTATAAAACCATTTGCTGAGTAAAGAACTGGATCAAGACTGGGAATTTATCAGCAAAAGTATCCAACTGAGCCGCTTTGTTTTTCACGTTCTTGCCTTCTAACAGATTCATAACCAG
>NZ_JBHULN010000053.1:0-1201 GCF_042684525.1 Spirosoma soli
CAGATTACTGGACATACATCCATTGGGGTGTCAAAAGTGTTTGAGCAATGGATTCCAAGTAACGGACGAACATAGTTAAAGACTGAACGTGCCCACGCAAACAGGTGATGCCTTGACGAAAAAACGAAACCGACATTGCACGGTTTCCATTTCGATACACTTTCTGCTTCAAGGAGCCATTTTCAAACGCTTCTTTTAGGGATAACACGTAAGCCATCACGACGATGGCAATGAGCAACATGATCTTGCCATCATCTTTAAAGTTTAGGTCCTCAATATTGAAGCCCTGCGTTTTGAGTTGCTTGAAATAGGTCTCGATCCGCCATCGACGGCGATAGACTTCCGTGATTTTGACCTTGTGAGTGAGGCTGGATATGAAATATAAAAGTGGCTCATTTGGCTCATTCTTGGGGTTTTTGAGCATCACGATAGATAGAGTACATCCATTTAATATGAACTGTTTGATGACGCCCCGCTTGCGGTGGTAGGCTTGCCGAATCAGTTTTGAATAAGCTGGGCCAGGTGCTGCGCTAATAGCTAACCGATAACAGCCTTCACTAAGCCGGATGACGAAGTCGATGCCTGCTAGATGAAGATAACGAATCCACTTCTCACCCATATACTCACGGTCAGCTAATAGAATTTTACCCTGCAATCGGTAATAATGTAGCGCTTCAGTCATTAATTGTTGGCGTTCTACTTCGCTACTATGACCCTTTTTATGAAGTTGAATCCAATAGATTGGGATAGCCGTATCTCGATAAAGGATGCACAGGGTTAATAGATGAATGGGTTTCTTACCCACCCGCCAAGTGGTCGCGTCCAGGATTAAGTGAGTAATTCGACTTTGGAAGAGCCTGAAAACGAACTGAAGTATACAGATGACTAATCGATTGGGTTTTGGCACTCGAAAAAAGCGGATAAGTCTTTTGTAATGGGAATCGGCTTTGGTCTGCTCATTAGCCAGGAGTTGAGGCAGATAATCTTTAAGGACGTTCAGATTGGTGGTTCGGGCCAGAACAATGGCCGAGCAGACCAGAAGTAAATTTCGGAAGATATGTTCTGGCAGATCCGGAAAGAACCGTCTACATTTGGTAAAAAGTGGCTTGGCCATAGTGGTAGTTTAGATAAGTTTTAGCGAACTTAAACTTACCATCGGTCAGCCACTTTTCTGCTTTTATCCCTCATGTCCAGTAATCTG
>NZ_JBHULN010000054.1:0-1150 GCF_042684525.1 Spirosoma soli
TGTTTGAAGAGCCGCAACCAGGGCAGTTGTGTTGGTAAAACATGACGGGTAATTCAAGTTTGGCGACTCAAAATTACCCCCTTGGTTGCGGCTTCTTACCTGACATCATTACTTCTTGAGGACTACCATATATTATTATGTCAAGGCCTGATATACACTCTAACTTTGATTTCACCTTCATCACGACTCAAGTCATTTTCGATACCTCTTGGATTACCGACGTAACCCTCGGGATCGTAAACGAAGCATAAAAGTGTCTCACAATCCAGGTGACTTCTATATCTTGCTATGTCCTCAATTAGTTGCGTCCCAACCTCTTTCGCAGTTAGCCCTACTCTAGTTTTCTTGACTTCAATCACAATTTTGAACTCTTTAAGCAAGAAGTCCATTCGACTACTTTTCCCTGCATAGCTTGGAGTCCATTCCTCAGCTCTTATATCATTAAAATCAATCGTTAATAATGCGTGTAATAAATCCTGTACATCATACTCATCGCTAATATCAATAGTTGGTCTATTACTATGTCTACTTCTTAATTGCCTGACTATTAGATGGAATTTGTCGAATATTTTGTACAAAGAATTGATTGAATCGAAGCTGTTTTCTTCTTGTTCCTGATCTAATAGGCCTAAACTTATATCTTCAATCAAAGATTTTAAAATGCCGATTCCTTGTTCAACAGAGCTTTTAAACCCCCTTTTTACATTTTCTCTAAAAGAGATAACATATTGATTATCGTTAGATAAATTGGTTTGTAAATAGTGTAGTACTTGTGATTGCCAAGCTGTGAACGCCTGACTATCAAGTGTAGGAAATCCAATTATATTAGGTGCATTTGGAACATGGGTCCGCAAAACGTCATTGCCCTTCTGTACAAGCTGTTCAAGCCTTTCAATTGTGATCATTGAAAAAAACTGAAGTGATGAAAAATTGATGCTCCATTTATTAACCTTTCTGTCTTGTTAAGAAACTTAACTTGTTAACTCAGACTCTTTTAAATTAAAAACTATCCTCCCGCGAAGTTTAGAAGTTGTTGGGGAATTAGATTTGGTGATAAGCCTCAATTCGCTGCAACATCAGTTGTATATTGGCTAAATACAGCCAGCTAACCGAAGAAGATATCGTGTACTCATAATCCTTGGTAAGACGA
>NZ_JBHULN010000055.1:0-1071 GCF_042684525.1 Spirosoma soli
TTATTGATCCGTGAATTAGTCTGTAAAGAAAGCGACTTCCTTCTTTCGGAAGAAGACTTGGATTAACTTTCGATTCTTCTCTAGTAGGTTAATCTGTTCCAAAACAATTACTGTTAGCTCTTCCAAGGTCAGAAATACTTGATTCTTGAGCCGTTGCTTTACCTGATTCCAGACTAATTCGGTGGGGTTAAGTTCGGGGCTATACCCTGGCAAACGCTCTAGATGAACTCGGCCAGGCCGCTCGCTTAAAAAGGCTTTAACCGTTTCACTATTATGAATCGAAGCGCCGTCCCAGATGATTAACAAATCCCGCTTACGGTAACGACTACACAGTTTAGTGAGAAACCAAACGATGTCTTCTCCAGTGAAAGCTTGGTCCTGACCTGCTACGTAAATGCGCCCATTGGGGGCAATAGCCGCAATTAAGCTGAGATGGTCTCGGCCTGCCTGCTCCATCAAGATCGGTGTCTGCCCGCGGGGAGCCCAAGTCAGACCAAGCATAGGTAATAGATAAAAGGCGGATTCATCCACATACAAAATGACACGACCTTCAGTTTGGGCTTTTTTTAAGTTCAGGTAACCGCTCGCTCCGCCATTGCTCGACTCGCTCCGGGTTTTGTTGACGAGCCTTGGTCTGTGGTTTCTGACGAGTCCAGCCCACTTTTTTCAGTAAGCGTCCTACTTGAGATGGATCATAGCTGACGCCGAAGAGCTTTTTGATGACTTCATTAACGCGGGGTCTGGTCCAGATGTGACCAGGGAAACCATGATACTCAGCCCCTTTGTTGAGTTCGCCGACGAGTTGGGTGAGTTGTTCAGCCGATAAGCGAGTTGGTGCGCCTGTGCGTTTACGCCACAGTAAGGCGGTCTGTCCCTGCTCACGGTAGGCTTTCAAAGTCCGGCTAACCCAGCCAGGTGTTAAGCCGAGAGCTTGGGCGATAGCAGTTTGCCTCCAACCTAAATTCTTTAGTTCTACACAGCGTCGGCGTAGTACTTCATAATCAGCTTGTTTATATTTAGCCATTACCTAAGTAAAGCACAAACGTTTACGGACTTACTCACGGATCAATA
>NZ_JBHULN010000056.1:0-951 GCF_042684525.1 Spirosoma soli
TAATCTAAGTTGCATGAAAGGCAGTTGATACGATCACAAAAAAGACATAGCTCAGAGCAGGCGTACCTTTGAGCTGCGAAAACAACGATAACCTGCTCTGGCTATGTCTGAAAAAGTGATTGCAATTTACTGCTTTCTCGACGATTACTTTCTGGAAACCAACCATCGTGGCTCTTGCAAACCACAAGCTAGCCCAAAAGTATCCGACAGTATTGTGCTGACAACCGCCATCATATCGGCCCGCTTCTTTGGTGGTAATCAAGCCTCGGCCATGCTTTATATGGCTGATAAACAAGGCCTGCTCATGCTGGAGAAGTCCGCTTTTAACCGACGACTGCACCGACTGGCCCACACCCTGAGCGCGCTGTTCTACTACCTGGCTGATTTCTTCAAAGCCCTCAATCTTAGAGGGCAGTACCTGATCGACTCGTTTCCGGTGGCCGTTTGTGACAACATCCGCATTGGGCGCTCCCGGTTGGTTAAAGGGGAAGAGTACCGGGGCAAAATTGCCTCTAAACGGCGATTCTTCTTTGGGTTCCGCGTCCAACTCATCACCACCCTCGATAAGCAGCCCGTGCAATTTTTCATGCTGCCTGGCTCGTATGTCGACGTAACGGCCTTGCAGATGATGCATCTGAACTTGCCTATAGGCAGCGAAGTGTTTGGCGACGCGGGTTACACCGATTATGAGCAGGAAGCGTTTTATGCCGAGTGTGAGCAGATTTACTTGCAGATTCAGCGAAAAAGCAACAGCAGGCGGCTTGACCAAACCTGGCAAGCGGCCTACAAAAAGGCTTTGCGCCAGCGTATTGAGCAGGCCTTGAGTCAGATCACGATGCGCTTTCCCAAGAAGATTCATGCCGTTACGGAAGCGGGTTTTCTGATTAAGCTTGTCTTGTTTCTGTTGGCCTATGCCCTCGAAACAAGCTTATGACATACAACTTAGATTAA
>NZ_JBHULN010000057.1:0-883 GCF_042684525.1 Spirosoma soli
CCCAGAGTGTGATGGTGTACCTTCACCTCACAAATTTCATGATAATTTATGGGACAACTACTTCACGGCAGCGCCCGCACAACGGCGCTAGTACGAGCAGCTATCCAAGCCAGCCAGGAAAGTCTATCGACCTTAGCCAGGCGACATTGTATCAATCCCAAAACAGTAGCTAAATGGCACAAACGTACTACACTAACTGATGCCCCCATGGGGCCTAAGCCCGCTTCGAGGGTGCTTACTCCTCAACAAGAAGCCATTGCCGTAGCATTTCGCCAGCAAACCCTGCTTCCCCTCGATGACTGCCTGTATGCTCTGCAAGCTACCATACCGCAGCTTTCACGCTCAGCTCTGCATCGATGTTTTCAACGACACGGGATCAGCCGTTTACCGCTTCCAGACAAGAAACAAGTTCACAAAAACAAGTTTAAAGACTACCCGATTGGCTATGTGCACATTGATTTTGCTGAAGTCCATACCCAGCAGGGTAAGTCCTACCTGTTTGTAGCTATTGATCGCACCAGCAAGTTAGTCTTTGCTCAACTCTACCCAAGGGCTACTAAACTACTAGCCGCTGACTTTCTCCGACGAGTGCTGGCTTACTTTCCCTATTCATAAGCTACTGACTGACAATGGCATTCAGTTTAGTGACATGGCTCATCAACCCCAATCCATTCGCCATATTTTTGACCGTGTCTGCATGGAGCATGGAATTGAGCACCGGCTTACCAAGCCTGCCCATCCTTGGACTAATGGTCAAGTTGAGCGGATGAACCGTACGATTAAAGAAGCCACCGTGTATCGCTACCACTATCAGACGACAGATGAATTGAACCAACATCTACAAGCCTTTCTCCTAGCTTATAACCATGCCAAACGGTTAAAG
>NZ_JBHULN010000058.1:0-868 GCF_042684525.1 Spirosoma soli
TTAGAAGTTGTTGGGGAATTAGATTTGGTGATAAGCCTCAATTCGCTGCAACATCAGTTGTATATTGGCTAAATACAGCCAGCTAACCGAAGAAGATATCGTGTACTCATAATCCTTGGTAAGACGACGAAAAAAGTTAGTCCAAGCAATTGTGCGCTCAACAACCCACCGTTTAGCTATGGGTACAAAACCACGAGTTGATTCTGGCCGTGAGGCTTTTTCAAAATCAATACTCCAATCGGCAAGCGCTTTGGCAAACATGCCATTATAAGCCTGATCGCCAAAAACCTTCTCTAAGCGCTCACCCGCCCCCCAAAGTATAGTCTTGATCAAAGGGATAGCCGCTACGCCATCAGCCTGATTAGCTGCATGTACATCAGCTGCCCATAAACGTCCTTGCGTGTCAACTACGAACTGACGCTTACGTCCATTAACTCGCTTATTGACATCTTTGCCTCGGTATTCACCAATCATTGGCGTAAGTTTAACACTCTGTGAATCAATGCATAAAACCGAAGGAAATGGTTCTCGGCCTACTCGTTGACGATCTTGGCAATTTAGCTCTCGGTTAATTCGCTCCAAAGTACCATCGGTTTTCCAGCAGTTGAAGTAATAATAAACGGCTTGCCAATGTGGCCATGCTGAAGGCAGATTACGCCATTGACAGCCTGCACGAAGCACATATAGCAAGGCGTTCATAATCTGTCGCAAATCATGCTGACGTTTGCGTTTTAAATCAAGAAAAGGCGAAATTGCGGCCCACTGGGAGTCGGTTAGAGCATTAAATTGTTTGGTCACATCTCTGTTGCTTGGTCGCTACAAAGGTGACGCGGCTCCCAGCCTTTCTCAATTCCCAAACACGTTCTTA
>NZ_JBHULN010000059.1:0-824 GCF_042684525.1 Spirosoma soli
AGGTGGCGGGTTGACCGTTGACCAGGTCATTGGCCCGCACATTGGCCACAGGTGTGCCGCCTGTACCGGCACTGGCCGTACCCGCATCAGGAGCAGCGGTTATTGTTGGGGTGACGGTGATACTGACCAGACCTGTAGTACAAGTGACGGGTGTTAGCTTGTCGCAAAGCTGATAAGCTAGGGTATAGGAGCCAGGAGTGGTACCCACCGCGACACTGATGCTGCCGGTTGTAGGGTCTAGAGTGATACCAGTGGGGTAGGTGCCCACGGTTGCCAGGGTGGCATTGCCAGCTCCACCCAGGGTGGCGGGCTGCCCATTGACCACATCGTTAGCCACTACGTTAGGGATAGCCACTCCTCCGCTAGCCGGAGCTGTACCCGCATCCGGAGCAGCAGTGCTGGCCGCAGTGACCGTGACGCTGACCAGGCCAGTAGTGCAGGTCGTGGTTCCCAGGGTGCTGCACAGGCCATAAGCCAAAGTATAGCTGCCTGGAGCAGTGCCCTGAGCTACGCTCACGCTGCCTGTACTGGTGTTAAGAGTGATGCCCGGTGAGCCAGTGCTAACCAGACTTAAGCTAGAATTAGCCGAGGTGGCGGGTTGACCGTTGACCAGGTCATTGGTGCGCACATTGGTCACAGCGGTGCCCCCCGTACCGGCCCCGACTATACCGGCATCGGGGTTGGCTGTCACACTAGAGGTGACCGTGACGCTGACCAAGCCAGTGGTACAGGTGGTGGTGCCTAAGGTGCTGCACAAGGAGTAAGTTAGGGTGTAGGCTCCCGGGGTGGTGCCCTGGGCCACACTCACACTACCGGTGGTGGTG
>NZ_JBHULN010000060.1:0-823 GCF_042684525.1 Spirosoma soli
GGTAGTCCTAAACTTGTAATGATAGGTTGTAGTGCATGACCACGAACCGAATAGAATCAATGTGCCGGGTCAACTTTTTGGAGAACGATAAGCTTAACCGAACTAGCCGCGAACACCGTTGACGTAAACTACAAAAGAAGCGCTCAACATGGTTAGTGTGCTTCTTTTGCTTGCTGAAGCGGTGCTGACTAACCGGAATGATCTGTTTGTAAGCGTCCCAATCATCGGTATAAAAGGTAGCTTTCTGCCGATAAGACTCCGGCAGGGCTTGCCATAGACCCAATGCACCAGTGGCACCTCGATCCCCAATGTGCAGAGCCACAATCTGCCGACTAGCTCGGTCCAAGGCTATCCAAAGCCATTGCTTGTTGGGCTTGTAAAGCACAAAGCTCCATAACTCGTCGGTCTCACAATCGAGGCAATGCAGCTCAACGTCAGCCACTTGGTTAGTCGAACAAGCCAAGTCCTGAGGTACTTCTGCATACAGCTCATCCATATAAGCGTAAAGCTGATGGGCTTTTACTTCCATCACCCGGCAGATGCCTTCCAGTGAAACTCGTTCGGCTAAGAGTAGTTCAATACGCCGTTTTTGTTCGGCTGACAAAGGTTGGTAGCATCGCATAAAGACAAATTGACGCTGGCAGTGTTTGCACTTGCCCCGCGGTTTTCCGTAGTAGGTGCGTCCATTTTTGATTATGTTTGAAGAGCCGCAACCAGGGCAGTTGTGTTGGTAAAACATGACGGGTAATTCAAGTTTGGCGACTCAAAATTACCCCCTTGGTTGCGGCTTCTTACCTGACATCATTACTTCTTGAGGACTACC
>NZ_JBHULN010000061.1:0-722 GCF_042684525.1 Spirosoma soli
AACCGTTGGTGCCTGTTACCGTTACAGAGTACGGTCCAGCCGCGCTTACCGAGATGCTTGGCGTGGTCGCCCCTGTGCTCCACAGGTAGCTTACACCCGGCGTAGCCGTCGTTGAGATCGTCGCCGTGGGCTGAGCCGCCGTCAAGGTGTTGCTTACTGAAGCCGTTACTGTTGGTGTTATTGTATCTCCAACAACTGTCACAGAGCTGGTAGCTACGCACTGATTAATTATTACAGACACTGAATACGTACCTGCAATAGTAGTTGTAAAGCTTTCCAGAGCCGTGTTAAAGCTGCCTGGCCCCCGCCATTGATAACCACTGTTTGCAGGAGCATTAGCTACTGAGATTGCCGCGGCAGGCTGATCACAAGTCAGAGAATTGCTGACTATAGCCGTTATTTCCGGCAACGCTGTATCGCTCACTACCGTCGTGGTCACCGACGCCTTGGCTCCGTTCTGGGCCGTCACCGTCACTGAGTAAGCACCGGCTACACTCACCGAGATGCTTGGTGTCGTTTCGCCCGTGCTCCACAAGTAAGTCACTCCTGGGCTAGCCGTCGTTGAGATCGTCGCCGTTAGAGCCGTGCAGCTGAGCTCGTTGCTCACCACCGCCGTTACACTTGGCAACGCCGTATCACTCACCACTGTAGTGGTCGTCGTAGCCGTGCAGCCGTTGGCCGAGGTCACTGTCACCGAGTACGTACCCGCACTGTTGACCACA
>NZ_JBHULN010000062.1:0-596 GCF_042684525.1 Spirosoma soli
AGTTGAGCGGATGAACCGTACGATTAAAGAAGCCACCGTGTATCGCTACCACTATCAGACGACAGATGAATTGAACCAACATCTACAAGCCTTTCTCCTAGCTTATAACCATGCCAAACGGTTAAAGGCATGGAAGGGATTAACCCCGCACGAATTTGTCTGCGCTCAATGGCAAGCAAAACCAACTATCTTTACTCGTGATCCAACCCATCTCATATTGGGACTATACACCTAGTAAGTCGAAATAGCCAGCACAGTTGCTGACAGCATAGTGAACCAGTAGACTAATAGTAAAATACCTTGGTAAGTCTCGGTGCTTGTGAAGCATCATATTGTACATTCCGCTCCGTGACAGTACCTATATTGAAAAAATAGCCAGCGGAACCACGTTGAAAAGCATATAAATTTAAACGAGTAATTATTTCAGCACACCCAATACATCTCAGAAATTTACAGTAACGTCCGCATGGGCCTTTAGGTTTGTGGCATGGTAAGAATCTAAGAATTAGCTAGCTTTCTAAAAACATCAGAGCGGGCTTCCCTATCGCGGTGGCTAGGTACGACCCATGGTCCGATTCAGGTCCCGCTCTGTCTTC
>NZ_JBHULN010000063.1:0-583 GCF_042684525.1 Spirosoma soli
AGTGGGTTGCCCCATTCGGAGACCAGTGGATCAGCCCCTGCCAGCGGGTCCCCACCGTGTTTCGTCGCTTGCCACGTCCTTCCTCGCCACCAGAAGCCTTAGGCATCCCCCAGGCGCCCTTTTGCTGCGTGTTGCACGCTCTTACTCTAAAACTCGTACTAGCAACGCTTTACTTGTTTATCACCTTACACCAGCTTTACCAGTGTAAGTCTCTCCCTGTAGGTCAAAGAACATATGAACCCGAATGGTTCATGTGGAGAATAACGGATTCGAACCGTTGACCCCCTGCTTGCAAAGCAGGTGCTCTAGCCAGCTGAGCTAATCCCCCATTTACATTTTACTTGTGGGCCTGCGTGGACTCGAACCACGGACCTCTACATTATCAGTGTAGCGCTCTAACCACCTGAGCTACAAGCCCAGCACTTTGCATATTGACATCAATAGTAGCACTTAATTGGCTCCAGAAAGGAGGTGTTCCAGCCGCACCTTCCGGTACGGCTACCTTGTTACGACTTAGCCCCAGTCGCCAGATTTACCCTTGTCCGGTTGTTACCCCGAACTTCAGGTCCCCCCAACTCCCATG
>NZ_JBHULN010000064.1:0-570 GCF_042684525.1 Spirosoma soli
AAGCCGTTACCGTTGGCACGGCCGTATCACTGATAACGTTGGTTGTGGTCACCGCTGTACAGCCGTTGGTACCTGTTACCGTCACCGAGTACGGACCCGCCACACTCACCGAGATGCTCGAAGTCGTTTCGCCCGTGCTCCACAGGTAAGTCACCCCATTGCCTGGTACGGTGGCCGTAACAGTTGCCGTGGGCTGAGTACAAGTCAAAGTGTTGCTCACCGAGGCCGTTACCGTCGGGGCCGCCGTGTCACTGAAGACCGTCGTGGTTACCGACGCCTTGCCACCGTTCTGGGCCGTTACCGTCACCGAGTACGGACCCGCTACGCTCACCGAGATGGTTGGTGTGGTCGCCCCGTTGCTCCACAGGTAAGTCACCCCTGGGCTGGCCGTCGTGCTGATGGTGGCCGTCAGAGCCGTGCAGCTCAACTCGTTGCTCACACTGGCCGTTACCGTTGGCAACGCCGTGTCGCTTAGCACGGTTGTCGTCGTGGTAGCAAAGCAGCCGTTGGCCGAGGTCACCGTTACCGAGTAAGCCCCCGCGCTATTAACTACAATGTTTGGGGTGCTTT
>NZ_JBHULN010000065.1:0-568 GCF_042684525.1 Spirosoma soli
GCTACCCGCACCGGTTGGCCAGTATTCGCAGCGAAGGGCAATTTAACTCTATTATTTACGAGCAAGCCGACAGTTATCGCGGTACCACAACCCGCTGGTGTGTGTTGATGGGCAAAGACGATTTACGCGAGCACCAATTAACGCCCGGTGATTTGGTGTCGCTTGTTTCTGCCTGTGGCCGGATGGACGCATTGACCGTGTGTGAGTTTGATCTACCCGCCGGTAGTTTATTGGCCTACTACCCAGAGGCCAATAGGTTAATTGGTACTGAGCGCGACCCCCGCAGTCAAACCCCCGCTTTTAAATCCGTGCCAGTGCGTATTGAGCGGGCGCCAAGGTAACGCGCTGTTATGTGGCGCGCTACCTATGCCTTGATTACTTGGCGATGAGGCCGTCGTGCAGGTGCTTTTGCTCAAAGGTAAAGATCACCTCGGGGTTGGGCTCGACGTAATCGAAGACCCGAACCGGGGACTCGACCTGTTGCAGCAAGTGGCGAATAACCGCCAGTCGCGCTCGTTTTTTATTGTTGGCATTCACCACCGTCCAAGGGCAAGCCGCGCTGTGGGTT
>NZ_JBHULN010000066.1:0-553 GCF_042684525.1 Spirosoma soli
AGCGGCATTAAACAACGCTACGCCCGCACCGGCATCAGCCCGGACATTCTCAAAGATCAAGCGATTATTACCGCCGACACCGGCTTCTCGAACGATGTGAACAATGAATACCTTCGCCGTGAAGGTGTTAATGCGTATATTCCCGACAATCAGTTCCGCTCACGAGACAAGATCTTCGCCCAACAGAAAGACAAATACGGCAAGCGCCACCGAGACACGGTAAAAGGCGTGAAGGCTGTAATTCCTGCTAGAGAATTTATCTTTAATAGAAAGAAGAAAACGTGTCGCTGTCCAGCCGGCAAAGAGATGTGGTTGAAAAATGAAGTCATTATCTCGGATGAAAAACGTAAATTGTTCTTTGAAGGAAAGCTGACTGACTGTCGCCACTGCGAACTCAAACACCAGTGTATGCGCAACCCAAGTTCGGCGGATACGCGAGAGGGGCACGGTCGGCAGGTTTCTATTACCTACACCAATGCTCGCACTGCCACCGACTGGATGAAGCGACGAGTGGACAGCTGATACGGAAAGGCGATATACGGCCATCGTATGT
>NZ_JBHULN010000067.1:0-534 GCF_042684525.1 Spirosoma soli
CTCGTTGCTCACCACCGCCGTTACACTTGGCAACGCCGTATCACTCACCACTGTAGTGGTCGTCGTAGCCGTGCAGCCGTTGGCCGAGGTCACTGTCACCGAGTACGTACCCGCACTGTTGACCACAATGCTTGGCGTGCTCTCACCCGTGCTCCACAGGTAACTTACCCCTGGGCTGGCCGTCGTTGAGATGGTCGCCGTGGGCTGAGCCACCGTCAGGGTGTTGCTCACACTGGCCGTTACTGTCGGCACCGCTGTATCGCTAATCACTGTCGTCGTTGTCACCGCCGTGCAGCCGTTGGCCGAAGTAACCGTTACTGAGTACGGACCAGCTACACTCACCGAGATGCTCGAAGTCGTCGCGCCATTGCTCCACAGGTAGCTTACGCCTTCACTAGCCGTCGTTGAGATCGTGGCTGTTGGCTCGGCGCAGGTCAGGGTGTTGCTTACACTGGCCGTTACCTCAGGTACCGCCGTGTCACTGAAGACCGTCGTGGTCACCGACGCCTTGGCTCCGTTCTGGGCTGTCACCGT
>NZ_JBHULN010000068.1:0-532 GCF_042684525.1 Spirosoma soli
CGGTGTTAATAAGCGCCCGGATTTGCCTAAGCACCCCACCTACCAACTTAAACGTGCATATCCAACAGCACGCTAACCTAACCTGCTCCGTCCCCACATCGCAGCTTTACCAAGTACGGGAATATTAACCCGTTTCCCATCGACTACGCTTTTCTGCCTCGCCTTAGGGGCCGACTCACCCTGCCCCGATTAACGTTGGACAGGAAACCTTGGTCTTCCGGCGAACGGGTTTTTCACCCGTTTTATCGTTACTTATGTCAGCATTCGCACTTCTGATACCTCCAGCAAGCTTCTCAACTCACCTTCAACGGCTTACAGAACGCTCCCCTACCATGCTCGAAAGCATCCGCAGCTTCGGTTGCTAGTTTTAGCCCCGTTACATCTTCCGCGCGGGCCGACTCGACTAGTGAGCTATTACGCTTTCTTTAAAGGGTGGCTGCTTCTAAGCCAACCTCCTAGCTGTCTGAGCCTTCCCACATCGTTTCCCACTTAACTAACATTGGGGACCTTAGCTGGCGGTCTGGGTTGTTGC
>NZ_JBHULN010000069.1:0-529 GCF_042684525.1 Spirosoma soli
CAGCAGATGCTCGACGGTTGCTTCAAAGATTTCGATTTGCACTTTGCCCAAACCATAGCTGTCTTTGAGTGGCACCTTGAGTTGTTTAGCCACGGCGCGAGCCGACTCCAAGTCGCTGATATCGGCAGCGGTTAAATCTGGGTTGTACTTCAAGATCGAGTCGAACACGCTCATACGCGCAAAAGGCTTGGCAAAATCGTACTCGCTGTCTTGGTATACAACGGTGGTGCTGCCCATTAAGGTTTGGCACAGCTTACGCAGCATATCTTCCGTCAAGTTCATCAGGTCATGGTAATCGGCGTAGGCCTGATAAAACTCCAGCATGGTGAACTCGGGGTTGTGCCGGGTCGAGACACCTTCGTTGCGGAAGTTGCGGTTGATCTCGTAAACCCGCTCAAAGCCGCCCACCACCAAACGCTTAAGGTACAGCTCGGGGGCGATGCGCAGATACATATCAATATCCAGCGCATTGTGATGAGTAACAAACGGTCGTGCGGTGGCCCCACCGGGGATCACTTGCAGCATCGGC
>NZ_JBHULN010000070.1:0-521 GCF_042684525.1 Spirosoma soli
TCGTTTTTTCGTCAAGGCATCACCTGTTTGCGTGGGCACGTTCAGTCTTTAACTATGTTCGTCCGTTACTTGGAATCCATTGCTCAAACACTTTTGACACCCCAATGGATGTATGTCCAGTAATCTGTGGGAATAGGTATATCATTCAGTATGTAGTCAAGGTTTAACAGGAAACGTTATATATTAAGCAGTTACCCTGTTTTGGCAGGCCATAACGTACGAATGTAGGTAACCCCCACTCCAGGTTTCTTAACTCGACACAGCGTCGGCGTAGAACTTCATAATCAGCTTGTTCGTGTTTTGACATGCCCAAGCAAAGTACAAACGTTTACGAACTTACTCACGGATCAATAATATTACCCAATACTAAACTCATTAACGTTTAGAACGTTGTTATTGATCCGTGAGTAAGTCCGTAAACGTTTGTGCTTTACTTAGGTAATGGCTAAATATAAACAAGCTGATTATGAAGTACTACGCCGACGCTGTGTAGAACTAAAGAATTTAGGTTGGAGGCAAAC
>NZ_JBHULN010000071.1:0-515 GCF_042684525.1 Spirosoma soli
ATTTTCGCCTTATGCTAAAGCTATTGTGCCTTGAGTGAAGAAGCGAGAAGGTGAGAAAGTGAGAAAGTGAGAGGGTGAGAAAGTGAAAAGGTGATAAAGTGACGTGCGATAACTGGGGTATCTTCTTAAGATCGCAATACTGTACGATAGCGAACAATAGCCTTTTAATTAAGGAAAGCATGTGACGGAACTTTTAGGTCTCCTTAACAGTGCTGGCTGGCAAAGAGCATGTTTGGGGGGATGAGTGCAGGGCAAGCATGGAATCATGTCGACATCGCATCCAAAGCGATGGCGGCGTTATTCCGGCTTCGGCCAAACAGGGTGCTTTGCGCAGGGCGACCTGTGCGACAGAGCACCTCAAGGAGACAAAGGCTTTTGATCACTTTTGGCCTTCAAAAGTGATGCCCTGCCGCGGCGAGCGGCGGAAGGGATGGCACTTCCCGAAGGTGCGAGCCGCATCCCCGCGGAAGCGAGTAGCGCGATGCCTCGCACTACATATTACTTGCTAGTGCTCA
>NZ_JBHULN010000072.1:0-505 GCF_042684525.1 Spirosoma soli
GCGGTCCGGACGGGGCTCGAACCCGCGACCTTCGGCGTGACAGGCAGGTATTCTAACCAACTGAACTACCGGTCCGCAAAACTTAACCCGGTACAAACTGTTAAGTGGTGGGTGGTACAGGGATCGAACCTGTGACCCTCGCCTTGTAAGGGCGATGCTCTCCCAGCTGAGCTAACCACCCGCGTTCAGAAGGTGCGTATTCTAATGATTCGCGCGCTGACGTCAACCACTTTTTTTGAATTGTTACACTTTTTTTATGCGCTTAAAAAGCGGGCCCGATACACGGCTGTATACTCGCATACAATGCGGTGGGTCGGTATACTCGCTTAAACACGAATAAGGTCATTAAAGATGCACAAACTGTTGATTCCTTTACTGATATTTTTTGCTTCCGTGTGTTCCGCAGAGGCCATATACCAGTTTGATAGTGAGGTCGATGAGTCCCGCTTCAACGCCTTCATTAACGAGATGCGCTGCCCCACATGCCAGAGTCAAAACCTTGCTG
>NZ_JBHULN010000073.1:0-504 GCF_042684525.1 Spirosoma soli
AGAGCACGCCAAGCATCGTAGTGAGTGCGGCTGGTCCATACTCAGTAACGGTTACTTCGGCCAACGGTTGCACAGCGGTAACGACGACCAACGTAGTGAGCGATACGGCCCTGCCGACAGTAACGGCCAGTGTGAGCAACACCCTGACGGTGGCTCAGCCCACGGCGACGATCTCAACGACGGCTAGCCCGGGTGTAAGCTATCTGTGGAGCACGGGTGAGAGCACGCCAAGCATTGTGGTTAACAGTGCGGGTACCTACTCGGTGACAGTGACCTCGGCCAACGGTTGTACAGCAGTGACGACGACGACGGTGGTGAGTGACACGGCGTTGCCAAGTGTAACGGCGGTGGTGAGCAACGAGCTGAGCTGTACGGCCCTGACGGCGACCATCAGCACCACAGCCACACCCGGGGTGAGCTACCTGTGGAGCACGGGGGCGACCACACCAAGCATCTCAGTGAGCGTAGCGGGTGCTTACTCGGTGACGGTGACAGCCCAGAACG